>NZ_MBKP01000044.1 GCF_002243045.1 Methanolobus psychrotolerans | reverse complement strand
GATGCGACAGGCATGGGATGTTAAAATAAATCATAGTTTCAGAACGGTGAATTATCCTAAAAACTGCGCTCTACTGTTATTCACCTCGCTTCATGTACCATGAAGCTGATGCTGGTTCCACTTGTGTACAATTTAATGCAAGAGTCAGTTGCAGGCTCTTTGCACATTTCGGATGGGGGATAGCATATACTATAATTAGTATGTAGTATATAAAATTATTGTATTACCTATTATTATTAGTATGCCCTATGACGAACAAGTAAATTTTAGCATAAGTCAGACTTCTCCGTTTCCTCTGGCAATGACGAAGACAGCTTTTACATTGTGCCCGATCAGTTCTGCCGTTATAACCGTAAGGCTCCGTGATTCCATCATCATGCGGGCACCTTCCACAGTGAGCTGCTGCCCGTCGGCAGGTGGCTTCCCGTATGTTCTCAGGTAGCGGTAGCCCATCTTCAGTTTATTGAGAAACGTCATCCCTTCTGTGGTGAAGCTGAGAGCGATCAGCCTGCCGTTGTCCTTCAGGACCCGGGTGGCTTCAGTCACTGCATTTTCCGGTTCCGGGATGATATGCAGCAGATTCGCCATGAAAACCGTGTCGAAGCTGTTGTTCTCATAGGGCAGGTTAAAACAGTCGGCTTTCTCCAGACGGACATTGGAAAACGATGGCAACTTTTTCCGGGCAACCACCAGCATCTCATCGGACAGATCGGTTGCATAAAGCAACTCTGCTTCCTTTGCGAGCACCTGGGTGTAAGTGCCTGCACCACATGCCAGCTCAAGGGTCCGCCCGAGAGATTTCTGCTCTGCAACTTTCCGGAGTATCAACTCGATCTCAGCTTTCCCGACAACGTACTCATTGCGTTCTTCGAAATCCGCTGCAAATCTCGACCAATGAGTTTCTTTTTCTGTCATTTTCTCATGTCCTTTCAAATTTGTGGATTATTTTTTCAGTTTCGGGAAAAACATACCCACCTGATTTTTATATTCAATATATTCATCGCCGAATTGTTCTATCAAAACCTCTTCTTCGGTTTTGGCAGTTGGGTAGATCCCAAGAAGTATAAAAAAAGCGGGAATCAATATCCACAGATTAAGCAGAACAAAACTCAATCCTGCAAGAATCAGGAAATAGGAAGCATATAAAGGATGTCTTATTAGTGAAAAAGGACCTTTTCTGATCAACTTCTGATCTGCAAGTGTTCCGGACGGTGCAGGACGCAGATATTTTCCGGCAACGATGATATTTGCATTGTACATGATCGCCCCAATATAAAATACGATTAAACCAATGATTTCTATCGCCGGTTCATTGGGTGATGAAAACGTCATGGTTTGCAAAAAACCAGCATATTCGTTCAAGGCCAGAGAAAAGATCCCTTCAACCCAAAAGATCCACATAAATAGAACCCCTATCACCAGCAGAACAAAAAAAGGTTTGTTGTATGTTGCTTTTTTTCCATTATTTCCCTTGCTTTTTTCATTTTTATAATCAGACCAGTATCTGATACTGGGAAACAGCATAACTATTAACGGAATCGAAAGAAAGATTGCAAGTAGAGGTTGGTTTATCATGTTTAGCCCTTTTTGTCTATTTTAAGTATGCCCGTCCTTGGCATATTCATTAGAACCAATCACGATGCCTCGGAGAACAAAATCCCTGCATCAGCCTGCCAGTACGAACACTGTTTACCCGAATCTGGGAATCATGTAATCAGGAAAAAGCAAATACCGGGGTCCGTAGAGAATCACGGCAGTCAGTACCGCATCCCTCGTCAGCCAGGGACCACGTCCGAATTGTGTCATCTGCCTGGCAGTCGTCATACGAACTCGATCCTCAGTATCCTGTTACTCATGTTATTCCTGAACCAGGGAATGTAAGCAAGCTTGCCCAGCCATCTCCACCTGTCCTTACGAATGTCGAAAAGATTGAATGACTCCCTGACCCTGAGCCTGCTGTCAACAGTTTCAAGATCAGCCGGCTTTTTGACTCCCCATTTGAATACAAGATGCTCATCCATCATTTTCAGAGTCTCATGTTTTCTGCTGAATCGTAAGGCAAATTTTGGAAAAACTTCCAGAAGCATCCTTGCATTCGGGAAACTTTCGATCAGCCGGGTTAATATGTCCTGGACTTGATCGGGTTCGAAGTACATGAAAACCCCTTCCGAAATAAAAAGCACAGGCTGGTCGGCATGTTCTATATCATCCATCCAGTAATAATCAAAGATGGACCTGCCAAGCATTCTGTACCTGACAGTCTCTTCGAAGAACTGTTTCCTTACCTCGATCACCGGGGGCAGGTCAAGATCATACCAGTTGATAGACCCGTTATCCACCCTGAAAAACCTGGTATCAAGCCCGCAACCAAGATTGATGATCGTCGCATCGGGATGTGCCCGCACGAATCGTTTCGTTTCCCTGTCCAGTATATTCGCCCTGACCGCACAGCCTAGCTGGGACATCCAGGCTCCTTTGAATTTCGAAAAATCATAATCAATCTTCTTTACAAGATTCAGTGCATGTTCGTCCATGATTACAGGGTCTGCTTTATCCCATTCTTCCGCCCTTGCCCACAGGGGGATCAAAAGGGTCTCTGAAACATCTTTCAAATTATGACTGACCATTATATAACTACCTCGGAAAAGCCATCAGGTGGCTGCTATTCAATCCGGCAGAGAAAAGGAACAAGGTAAATCGTGCAGTTCCATAGTGCTCCCGGTAGGCTCGAAAACCACCTTGTGACAATTATTCTTCACCCCGGATATTCCTATTGATTTCTGTATAGGAATATTATTAGCTATGGCTAATAGTATTTTAGTGCTATATATTTGTTTGTGTTCACTACAAGCTACTGATATTTCAGTCAAAAGCCAGCAGTTAACAAAGTTGCTGTTCTGCAGCTTCCTTTTTCCATGGCCTGGGCCAAAACCTTCGGTTTTTTCTCGATAACATACCTCGGTGCATGTGCCATATCCTTCCAGTTACACATGACATTTCAGCTGGGGTCCCATGATTTTAAAAACTACCTGTAATAGCGTAAGTGGCCCGAATGTATTATAACAGGACAAGAATAATTATCAGCATCGTGAATACACCGAACAGGGAATAATTCGTCTGATGTATGAATACATGGAAAAAAGGGAACGACACAAAAGAATCTAATTATTCCGGGTTAATGAGCCAAAAAAAATGAATAAAAAAGAATGCTACCATTGTAGCCGGAGTATATAATGCATTCTTTTTACATCTTACAATAGATTGCATCAACCGGGCAGGCCTCATCAAAAGCACCACAATCGACACACTTTGCAACATCGACTGTGCATGGTGTTCCTTCGCTTATTGCATCGACAGGGCATTCTGAAACACAGACGCCACAACTAAGACATGTTTCTGTAATTATGTACCTATTAATTCTCCTCAAATAACAAAAAGCAACAATCGTATATATGCTATCTTTGTAACTTTTTGTTTAACGGTATATCTTTTCATAATGGATTTTTTATATGGTTACCAACAAAAAAAAGTTTAGACTAACAATAAACCAACCAGTCTAATAGTCAAGAAAAAAGTGTAGTGAGGACAAACGGTACCTGATTTGCCCTCGCATCCTATGCACCACCTCTGAGAAGAGATTTGTGCATTCTTCATAGATTCTCTCACTATCTATGAAGGCCATTATGCAACTAAGTTAAGAGCCGGAAGGTGAAATTATCTACTCAATGACAATGTAGTAAAGAGCAAAGTCACATAATAGCATATACTACAATGGATTAATAGTATATATTGTTTTTGTATACCTATATTTTTTAGTCTTGCCTATGCAATGTGAACTACTTTTTTAGTCAACTGCTACCCTGCTTATAAGGTGTGGTTCATTCAAGCATCCAACGTACCTTCGATCTTGGAACCGTCATATGTGCAACGGATATTAATCGCTCCTTGCAGAAAAGACTAGTAATCTGCATCATCGTCATCATGTATAGCAGCATACTGATCGTATTCAAAGCTATTTTTTGTCCAGGTCGCATCTTCTGCATTCCCGGAGGAGGTAATTTGGTTGTGATACTATTCTAAATTATTCTAATGGATTGAATAATAATTTCAACAGAATATACCTGTCTAAAAAAGGAACCCTAACAGACAACACGCAGGAGCGACTCAGTTCTTCTAGCTATATCAGGATCAGTAGTGTTTCTAGGAAGACGCGTGTTGTCTGGTAGTATACCCTAATTATATTCGATAGTATTTAACTTTATTGTGTAATCTATTATTTATGTTCTGTAAGTAGCGATGCTTAATAAAAATAAAAAGTATCATCTGGTCTTCAGGGAAAGCTTGCTACTAGAATAGTTATATTGCAAGTGCGGAGGCTATCATGCAACACTTGGAGAAGACCGTTCTGCTAGAGTAAGTGACCTATGTAGCTGCAATAGGAAGCCGATTGTATCTATTAAGCAGGTGTTTGTTGCATGATAGCAATAACTATAATGGTTTATACGTATATATTATTTTCGTCATCCCTACTAATTATAGTGTATTTGAATTTAGTTCATGTGTCATTGGTTAAGAAGGGAATGATATTAGCTGTCTTAATTTATTCAACTGTCACCAATAATTCGAATGTGTTATAAACAGGAACATGGTCATGTTTTCATGAAAATTAGTCATAACTTGAGTTAGACATCAAGTAAAAAATCGATAGTTTTCAGGCAAAAGTTCACCTTAACTGAATACCAATAAAATGGCCTTAAGCATTCTTTCCCTTCAACTAAAGGAGATATTATAGTTAAGAACCGATTGTTTAAAACTTATTAGATTATCATTACTGTCAATAAGGCATGTTTTCAAAACTCATATGTTACAAACCAAATGTTTTCAACTATAAATGACAGGTATAACAATCAATTCAAGAAGATGTGGTTATGTTCACGAAGTAAGTGGGAAGATTGATGGAAATAAAGTAATAATAGAAATTGACACTCTATGCAACGTTGTCAAGAACATATCCCGCATGGAAGTTCCTCTTGAAGGAATACTTGGGATAAAAGATAACTATGTTCTTGAAAAGGCAAGTCATGCCCCATGTTGTGATACATGCCTTGTTCCTTGTGCGGTTCTGCATTTATGCAGACTGGAAGCAGGATATATGTCAAAAAGTCTTGTTAAAGATGTAGGAAACATAAGCATTGAATTCAAATCTATTAGTCTCACCTCTCTCTCATTTATTAGGAACAAAGGGAATTGACATTAAGGGTACCATTCAGGTTCATTACTTTAGCGATATCTGCTGGTGCTTTAGTGGGGAGATTGGATACATGTATGAAAACATAACAAAGTTTGTCTACTCATCTTATTTTCTCTCTCAAATAATCTGCCTGCGGTTTAGCGAGTACATCTGGATCTTTTTCATCTTGGCGAGGTTCATGACATTCTTCATTTCCTTTTCCTCAAGCAGGCGGGATTCGATGTATCCGTTATCTGCTGCCTCGTTGAATATCTCATAGCCGATGCCCGAACGTGCAAGTACCGTGGTCCATTCCTTGGGCGTGCCTACGCCTCCAAAGGAGAGGTCTGCGCTCTCAGAGGCCATGTCTGTGCAGTACTTACATGAACTGCTCCTGTACTTGTCAAGTTCTTCCAGCGGGAAGACCCTAAGCTCATCCTGGGTCTGGAACTCGAACTTTCCCTTGCGGATCTTCATCCATTCGACATCTGCGAGATTCATATCTTTTTTTTCAACGAATTCCTTGATACCTTCGTAATAGAAAGTGTCCATGCAGAACAGTCCCATTTTCAGGATGTTAGCCCTCATGAACAGGTGCAAAAAGCCATGCGGGCTTTTCTGCATCTTGGTAACGGCATCGATATTGCAGCTTGGGCCCACAAAAGCAATGCTTCTCATACCCTGTTTCACTGCACTCATCAAAGCTCCCAGCGTCATGCTGTGGCTGTAAATACTTCCTGCGCCTTCTAATATCTCATCGTACGTTGTTGCCACAATAGGTACAGGCTTCCAGGGCTCTTCCTCAGATTTAGTCGTTACTATGGCACAGTCGATAAGTCCTTCTTCAAGGGCATAGGCCAGCATTGAGGTCACCACGCCTCCGTCCTGTCCTTTCAGCTCGGGTATAGCTGTCTTTGCACAATAGGCGTTGCGTATCTTACCCACAAGCCCTTCTTCTGTGGTTATCGTTCTTGGGCACTGATTGTAGCAGACGCCACAAGCTGTACACTTACCAATAATTGTGGGTTGTTCGTCCTTTATGACAATGGATTCGCAAGATGCGGCACAGGCTCCGCAGAGAGTGCATATGCCGGGTATGATTATATCTTTCCTGAGCTTTCCGAAAGATATTTTTTCCTGTTCGGCAATGGACCTTTTAAGGCGGATAACTCTCTTCTCAAGGAGGTCGAACTTGCTTTTACATTCGGGCGAGCAGAATCTATATCTTTTCCCCCCATATTCTGTAACATATGGGGTATCTTCCTGCACTTTTGTCTTGCATATTGGATCAAATGGCATACTTACTTCCACCCTTTAGGTGACATGAAATGAATTTGCCATAATCATGTATTTTCTTATATAAAAGAAAAATTGAAGCATATAATAATGAAGATTGCCTGTGCCATGATTCTTCTGAAATCCTTCCGTAAATTTCGTTACAAAATGCTTTATTTGAGGAAACAATAAAGTATTCCAGACAAAAATAAGTTATATGCGCATATTTATTGAAAACGACCATATTTATGGTATCGGAGAATTCATGAAACCAGAAACCAAAGCACAACTTATCTCAACAGGTTCCGTAAACATGGACCCTTCCCTTATCCACAGGTCAACCATTCCCACAGCCGGTCCTGGAGCCGGAAATGTAGCCTTCTTCTTCAATTCAGAAGGACACCGTGTCCGTCTGGCTGTCAAAAAAGGTTCTCCTCTGAAAGCAGAAATGGAAGAGGGGAAACTCGTGATAAGAAAAGACGGTGTTGAGATAGCAAGGGGTAGCATTGAAGAGGAACTCATCCACTGCCCGGACCAGGCTTTCATTACCATGTGTGAGCAATGCATTTTTGACTGTAAGTTCTGTCCGGTTCCAAAGCTTGGCGGCAAGGTCAAGACAATGGATCAGATGCTGAAGATGATCGAAGATGCTTACGGTACTGGCAGGATGAAAGCTATTTCCATTACATCAGGTGTTGAGCTGTCTGCAGAAAAAGAGGTTGACAGGGCTGAAGAACTCATCCGCAGGCTAAGGGAAATATACAATGTTCCAATAGGTGTTTCTGTTTATCCCACTGAAGATTCGACCGGCAGGCTCAAGAATGCAGGAGCCACTGAGCTAAAATATAACGTTGAGACCATGGACCGGGATATATATGCAAAGGTCTGTCCCGGACAGGATCTTGAACTCCTGCTTGATGCACTGAAGGAAGGCGTTGAGATATTTGGGAAGAACAAAGTTTGTTCCAATTTCATAATCGGTCTTGGGGAAACAGACAAGTCTGCAGAGAAAGGTATCGAAGAGCTCGTATCCATCGGTGTTGTTCCGATTCTGAGGGCAGCTGCCAGACATCCGTTGCGTGAGGGTGAGGTGACAATAGAGAGGCCATCTGCAGAAAGGTTACTGCATCTCAATCGTTTCCTGAAACAAAAACTCGATGAATATGGACTGCGTGCAGATACGTTTGAGACGATGTGTCTTCCGTGTACGGGATGTGACATCAATCCGCATGTGGATCTAGAGGAATGATTTTTCCAAATCTCTTTTTTATTTTGAGTTCTTCTTTGCTTTATTCTCAATAATTCCCGGCCACAACGAAGCCGATACTATCATACTCAGGATGAACACAAAGACCATGCCTGCAATGATATCGACCTGACTATACAGTGACACAGCTCTGGAATTGTTCACACTGAAAGAAAGTACTGCAAAAATGATGACAAGCAAAAGTGAAGAAACAATGCTTGCTATAAGCGCATATTTTCCTGTATTTTTCCCTGAAACTTTATCCATGCTATCATCCCTCCTTATTTTATCCTGCTGCGTTTCATAAGCAGGGAATTCGTCGTGACCGATACAGAGCTCATAGCCATGAAAGCCGCCGCGAGTTCAGGGCTGATTACTATCTTCATGATAAAAGGATAAAGTATCCCGGCAGCAAGAGGTATGCCAATACTGTTGTATCCGAATGCCCAGAACAGGTTCTGCTTGATCTTGTTCATAGTCAGGCGGCTCAGTCTTATAGAAGCGAGCACATCCCTCAGGTCGTTCTTAATAAGCACGATCTGTGCTGATTCCATGGCAACATCAGTTCCTGCTCCCATTGCGATACCTATGTCGGATTGCGTAAGTGCAGGTGCATCATTGATACCATCTCCCACCATTGCCACGATCCTGCCCTCTTCCTGGAGTTTCTTTACCTCTGAAGCCTTGTCTCCCGGAAGTACTTCTGTGAGCACTCTTTTAATACCAAGCTGGGATGCGATCGCATCTGCTGTCCTGCGGTTGTCTCCGGTTATCATCACAACTTCGATGCCCATCTGTTGCAGTTTTTCCACAGCTTCTTTTGAGTTCTCCTTGAGTGTATCCGCAACAGCAACCAGGCCAATAGCCTGCCTGTCCTTTGCGATTATCATTGCGGTCTTGCCTTCTACCTCAAGCTTTTCCATATTCTCATTGACATCGGAGATGTCAATCTCATTGTCTTCCATGAGCTTACGGGTTCCAAGCAATATCATGCTGCCGTTAAGAGTGGCTTCAACACCGTGTCCTGCAATGGAGTTGAATTTTTCTACGTTCCTGATTTCCAGTTTTCTATCCTCTGCGGCCTTCACAATAGCTTCACCGAGGGGATGTTCGGAGCCTTTCTCAGCGCTTGCAGCGATTGCAAGTATCTCATCTTTATCATGTTCGCCGGTTACTATTATATCGGTAAGTTCAGGCTTGCCTTTTGTGAGAGTTCCCGTCTTGTCAAACACGATAGTGTCTATCTTCAGTGTCCTCTCAAGGGCTTCCCCACCCTTGATCAGGATCCCATTCTCAGCTCCCTTGCCGGTACCCACCATGATCGCGGCTGGTGTTGCAAGTCCCACTGCACAGGGGCATGATATTACAAGCACCGTGATGGAAATAAGCAAAGAGAACAGGAACGGACTTGCTATTCCTGAATGCATTGCAACGTTGAATCTCTCGTATCCGATGAAATACCAGAAAAAGAATGCTGCCAGTGCAATAACATGTACTATAAGAATGAAGTGACCGGCAACCACATCGGCTATTCGCTGTATAGGCGCCTTGGAATTCTGGGCATTTTCCACAAGCTCGATAATTCTTGCAAGGGCTGTATCAGCACCGACATTGGTGGCCTTGAATTTCAATGCTCCTGATTTATTGAGTGTGGAACCGATAACCATGTCTCCAATATTCTTTTCCACAGGTATGCTCTCGCCTGTGATCATAGACTCATCCATTGCAGAAGAACCCTCAATAACAACACCATCTACAGGTGCCTTTTCTCCTGGCCTTACAAAGACAATGTCGTCCACCTGTACATCTTCCACAAGCACTTCCTTTTCTTTGCCAGCAACGATGATGCGTGCAGTCTTTGCCTGCAGGCCTATGAGTTTCTTAATCGACTCGGATGTCCTTCCCTTTGCCCTTGCTTCCAGGTATCTTCCAAAAACAATGAAAGTGATAAGCATCACGGCAGTATCATAATACACATGCTCGTAGCCAGGCCCCAGATTCAGATAACTTGCCGCAATGCTGATGACGTAAGCCGATCCTGTACCGGTGGCAATCAGCAGGTTCATGTCGGTGACACCATGTTTCAGGCCACGATAGGTTCCAACGAAGAACTGTCTTCCCGGGAATACCATAACAATGGTTGCCAGGAGGAACAACAGGTTCCTGTCGGAAAACAGGGTTGGCACAAATCCGAACGGGCCCGGAAACATCATTCTCATATTTCCGAGCATTATAGGGATCAGGACTGCAACGGAGATGAGCAGGTTATTTCTCTGCTGTCTGATCTCTTGTTCACGTTCTTTCCTTTCCCGGTCTTCCGCATCCTTCCTGTCTGCCGGAAGTGAGGCTGAATATCCGATGCCTTCCACGGCTTTCCTCATCTCGTCCACTGAGACAAGGGAATAATTATACTCCACATGCGCCTTTCCGGTTGTGATGTTCACACTTGCCGAGCTGACACCTGTAAGTCGCTTGAGCACCTTTTCAACGTTCTGGGAACAAGCAGCGCACTTCATTCCGCCTATATCAAGAGTAATCCTGTCCTTTACAACATGGTAACCTATGGCATCAATCGAATTTTCCATCTCTTCTGGCTTTATGAGTGCAGGTTCATAACTGACAGATGCCCTTTCCATAGGCAGGTTCACCGAAGCAGATATTACTCCATTCAGTTTCCCCAGGGCTTTCTCAATGTTCTGTGCGCAGGCAGAGCATTGCATGCCTGACACCTTGAATACGATGTTCTTCACAGAACCCGGTTCTGGTTTGCTTTCGTCAGGCTCCACGTCATCGATTATTATTGGGCATGCAGCCTCTTCTTCATCCGCAACCGGGATTGTACACGCACCCTCCCCAACTTCGTATCCTACACCAGTGACTGCTTTTTTTATCTCCTCAAGGTCAATCCTGTCAGCATCGAATTCCACGGATGCTTTCTCATTCTCAAGGCTGACTTCAACAGAGACAACTCCGTCAAGAGCTGATATGGCATCAGTAACACGCTTGTGACAGTGCATGCATGTCATGCCATAAATTTGGATATCTGATTTCATATTATTGGAAAAAAAGGTAGTAACGGAGTCTTTATTCAATTTTTCACTGTGTAACCTGCATCTGTTACTGCCGCCTTTATAACATCAAGCTTTGTAACGGCTGGATCAAAAGTAACAGTCGCCTGCTTTGTTGCAAGGTCAACCTTTAATTCACTGACTCCGGCGATTGTGCCAATGGCTTTCTCTACAGTTGCCTGACAGTGTCCGCACATCATGCCTTCGATTTTTATTGTTTCAGTAACCATGATCTAAAATCTCCTGTTACTTATTTATAAATCTCAATTATATAGGTTTCACGCATGTGAAGTATCTGCACAATTTTAACTAGTTCTCACGCACTGTCCGATCATCTCTTTCCAGTGACAGGGATTATCAACATCAAAGTAAAGTTTGGTAACAATTCATGAATCTTCTGATACGACTAATTGGTCATTTTGAAGGAAACCGCTTTTTACTTCAAGGCCAACTATTCTCTTGTGAAATATCTGTTTCTGGATGCCTTCTGAAATATCGGCTGCTATCAGGCGCTTGTTGGTAAGCATCGTAAGAATTGTTCCGTTTCTGGAAGATAACATCAGATATTCCCCTTTAAGGTACTCGGGGCGCAAACTCTCAAATATCTCAACCAGTTCAGGAAACTTTCTGGAGCTTATCGGATACATTTTGAGATTCTTATTTCCTGTTATGAGTATGCTTGTATTTAGTTCGTTATGAATTCCTAGTACTTCTTTTACTTCTATCCTCTCTTCTATCTGAGAACTCTTTGAAAAGAACCCTGAACTTTCTGTTTTCAGGAATATGTTCCTGTTTGTAATGCTCACCATGAATTTTTCTTTTCCTATGGTCACCACTTCGTTTGCAAGGATTTCTTCTCCTCTTTTAAGAATGGCTCCACTGCCTATTTCTTCGGAAAGTCCTCTGGCATGCTTTGCCTGAACATCATTTATTTCTGTACATCCCTCCGGTAAATAGTGATTGAGCATTCCTGCAAGCAGGTTTCCGTCTATGAGTTTTAGGTTATGATCTGCTGCCTCTTCCATGACTTCTTTTGTGAAAGAAGAGGTTGCAGCTTTAATTACGCCATCCACCCTGTCCCTGTATCTGAGGCTGCTATATTCCCTTAATTCTTTTACACCAGCAGGAGATGAATCTCGTTTTGCCTGGACCAGCCATGTGTGCGTAAGTCCGAAGTTCTCTATCTTAATTACGATATCAATTCCTCTGTCCCTGGAGTATTGGGTAAGCTCTGTTTTGTATCCCCTAGTTGAAAAAAGCTTTGAGAGCAATATTTCAAACTCCTGCGTTTCAATCCCACGCAGATTCTCAAGTGTCCATTTTGCAATTTTATCCGGTTAAATCTATTGTTTTGGTGTTTATCTTTTTTATCCCGTAATTAACCGGATATCATCGGTATTGGACAGTTATTACACAACCATGCAAACTCTTAAATGTGTTAAATCAGATAGTAATAAGAAATCCTATGTTTATATCAAATCGTGTTCACAGTTAAATATCTGTAAACATAATATTATTCAAAAGGGTGAATTTTATGGATGAGTTAGAATCTATCCGACACAAAAGGCTGCAGGAATTGCAGCAATCTCTGGAGCAAAAACATTTTCCTTCAAGTCCGGTGACAATTACCGATGCTTCATTTGATGAGTTCGTATTGAAATATCCGCTTGTTCTTGTGGACTGCTGGGCCCCATGGTGTGGGCCTTGCAGGATGCTCTCCCCGGTTCTTGATGAGCTGGCAATTGAGATGCAGGGGAAAGTGGTTTTTGGCAAATTGAATGTAGATGATGAGAAAATGACAGCTGTAACCTTTGGGATTACCAGCATCCCTGCAATGCTTATCTTCAGGGAAGGAAAATTCGTTGACAAGCTAATAGGTGCTCTGCCAAAGCAGAATATTATACAAAAACTTCAGCCTTATATTGAGGGATAAAATGACACATAAACCCAGAATAGCAGAAAGCCCTTCAGTTCGTTTACTTGACCTTAAGGACAAATCAAAATCATATTTCATTGTAGCGTCAGTAGAAGTGGGTAATACAACTACCAAATGTATTCTTACCGCAACCAACCTTGAAGACGGCAAGACCCGGCTTGTCAAAAAAACAGTTAGCATGACAAGGGATGTCCGTCCACCCAAGCCTGGTGAAGAGATTTTTGGAAGAACTCTCAATGGCGTCGAACTTACAAGGGAATCGGTTGGAGAACTTGTAAAGAACACCCTTCTTGGAGCTGTGAAAGAAGCAAACCTTGACATAAAGACAGATGTTCATTTTGTTGTCAGGTCTACAGGTGTTGTGGCAGGTTTTGACTCTCCTGATGAGGTAGGTGAGTTCATTAAGGCACTTGCAGACGGGTGCCTTATGGCAGGTGTCCCTCCAAACCGTATGACTCCCCCAATGTCTATTTCAAATATTCCGGATAGGTTCCAGAAATACTCCAAGCTTGAAAAAGTTATATTTGACGGTGCAGTTGCAAGTGTAACTCCCCCGACCGGTGCAACAGGTGTTGAGATAGTTGCTAATGAAATGGAAGGGGAACTTGCAACAGCTGGGATCAAGGAAGGTGCTAAATGGGTTGATGTGGATTTCCGTAATCCATGCATTTCCATGGACTTCGGTACAACCCTTGACGGAAGGATAATCAGTCCAGATCTTCCTTATGCAAAGACCATAGGAAACTTCTGTGGTTATGCAGGTGCGATCCCAGATGCGATGATTAAGGGTACTGGTCAGGTTGATTCCAAAAAAGGTACTGCACTTGACGTTTTTGATAACAGGTCACTGGACGGGCTTGCGCTGAAACTGAAAGGTAAGGTCATTAAAGAATATGCTGAAAAGATATTGAACTACATTGTCATCGAGAAAGTACCCAAAGGACGCAAACGATATGGTAGTGTTCCTGTCAATTCTGAAGCAGCAGACTTGATAAAGGTGGTACTTATCGGTTGTGATGTCGGCGATAATGGGTCTGATATGGATAACCTGTCTGCACTTGGTGCTGAGATATATGAGAAACACAATATGAAGGTCCTGTTTGCTGTTATCGATGAAGTCATGGCACGTGTGGTACAGCGCCTTGTTAAAGTGGCACAGGACGAAGGTCTTGTCTTTGAGGATACTGCAATAGGTGTGACCGGCAGGGCAGGTATAACCGGCAACAAGCCAAAGCTCATACTGAAATACCTGCACGATCTCGGTATTAATAATAACATCGATGAACACGTTGTATTTGTTGACGATGGTCTTGCACGTGGTGCCGCTGTAATGGCAAGGTGCATGAATTCCCTGGGTACTACTTTCAATCCGCTGGGCGGTCACCGGGGAGGAAAATGCATACTTGGCCAGCGAATAAAATTACAGAACAAATGAGAATAGGAATTGGCAGGATCCTCCTGCCAGTTAATAATTTCACTGATAAGCAATCTGAAAATGTGATACGATCATGCTCTTCTTTTTTGCTGTCTTTTAATCTCTTTCTGGAACTCGATCTCATGTTTTTTCATAGATCTGTCATGCCTGTTGGGATTTGTATTTTTCAAATTTGCACCTCATAAACAATCATGAATGATGCGTTTGACTACCGGCGAAACATAAAGCTCTGAAAACATAGTATATTATCGGCGCATTCTTCAGTAATTCGTAACTATTCAGCCTAGCTCCCTTCCACCAAGCTGATTTCTCTCTCTACGATCAATTCTGCAATATTGGAATAAGTGAACCCTCATAGAATATTGCATTAATCGAGTCTATAACAGACATGGAATTCTTGCTAACAGTAGAAACGTATCCTCTTATCCGGCAGAAATTTCTCGCACCTTGTTCACTACGGAAGGTACCGGATATCTTCTGTTGTACTTTCGTCATTC
>NZ_MBKP01000043.1 GCF_002243045.1 Methanolobus psychrotolerans | reverse complement strand
ACATTGGTTGGCTGTATTTCCAGTACACAATCATAGTCCGCATTTCACTCAATGAGATAATATGCCCTGTTCTTGGAATAGGTGCGCTGAATTTCCAATATACCGTAGCCTCCCGGATTTCACTGAGTGAAATATACCTGCCATCCTCGGAATCCCAGTCGTTCCACGGATTCCAGTCGTCCATCAAGTAAACCTCAGTATCTCCACTAACTTCAGTAACATTTACTCCATAAGCAGAGACATTGCCTGAAATGTTATACATGCCTCCTGTGAGGTTAGCAGGCACTGTGACATTGTATACGACCGTACAGTTCTCACCGCCTGAGATAGTAGACGGCCATATCCATTCATTCGTCAGGTTCTTGAATGAACGTTCATCATCGTCTATATTAGTTATATTCCAGTCATCTGGATAGTCTTCATCCAGAAGAAGGGCTTTTATGCTCAGGTCGGGAGTCATTTCTACAGTTACCGTAAAGGTGCTGTTCAGTGTGACGTTGTAGCTGGAAACAGTCCTGTTGGCTGTAATCGATGCCATACTTCCAGATGACGATTCCTCAGCTTCAGCTACAGATTCTCCTTCACAAATCTCATTATTTAGCCAGCAAGAAATCAGATATTGAAGCCTTCGAGTTGTTACTACTTCACCGTTACTAAGAGGTGAATCGATTAACCAGTAGTGTATGGCTTCTTGCAATTCTGATGTTGCTATTAACGCACCATCTTCGGAATCAATATCATTCCATGGATTCCAATCTTCTTCCTCAATAAGGTAGTAAAATGTAACATCTTCTGATGCTGTGTTTCCTACCGAATCAGTGGCATAGACCACGAGTGTGTTCGCACCTTCTACAATATAAGATTCAAGCCCAGATGTTGTATTGGAGTTATTGCCATTTAATGAGTAGGCAAAAGTTGCTTCTTCATCAGTTGTTACATTGATAGATGGGAAACTACCATAGGTAACACCTTCCTCTGGTGAATCAATTGTAATCTCTGGTGCATATGAATCAATTATATCAAAATCTTCAGACATATAAGCTATGTTACCTGCACAATCTTCCACATAAACTGTTGCAGAATAAGTACCTACATCCAGGCCATAGAATTTGAACAGTTCATCAAAGCTATTTGAATTACGGATGACCAATCTGTCCCTGTCAATATAATCAGTACCTGTTACAATACATTGAACTACTGACAATGCGTTGCTATCAGATGCAGAGACAGAGATCAGTGTATTGTCACCTCTTACATCAATACTCATATTTGTGTCAGGGGCAGTGTTATCAATCTCGAAGCTCACCGATCGATTGGTCGAACCAGAATCAAAAGCTATGACCTCAACTACATAATCATCATCAACCAGATTAAGTTCCTGATTGAAAGAAACGACTCCACTACTTGTTGAATATGAAAGAGTATATTCCTGACCGTTTACGCTGTACTGTGCACTTTCAAGATTATCATCTACAATAGTACCTGATAATGTGAAATCCCTCAATATTGTGCGTGATGGTGAATCTATATTTATTGATGGAATAGGATCAAATGATTCACCATATGTAGCGTAGATAGTATATGTATGCTTACCCTCTCCAATTATTTGCCCTGAACTTAGTTCAGATGTACCAGCCATTATGTGCACATAGACACCATCTACAGCATCTGAGTCCCAACTAAGTGAAGTGGTTTCACCTTCTGGCACTATTACCATAAGGTCCCAGGTTGTTCCATCAACTCCTGGTTTTATATTCTTAGCGTAAGCTCTGTCAAGCATTAAGAAGGTCTTGTTGATCGGATATGGAGGCAGACTCCATTTATCGCCTGTGTCCAGTTTATCAGTAGCGCTCTGGTCAATACCAATGGTTAGGTCCTGAATGGAATCCGGTGCTGTGATGTTCATACTCCATGAACTGACATCGACTGATCTATCGAGCTCTACTTCATATGCAGTTTCTGATAATTGGAATATTCCAGTTATTCCGGCCCAATAAGATTCTCCAGTGTAAATTGAATCTAAAGTAAAAATTAAAATAGGAAAATCCTCAACTTCATTGCCGTTTAAAGTAATATCCTTCCTATAAATATAAGTATCACCAACGTACATTCCCTCAGTGTCAATAACAGTTCCATCTTTTCGTATATTAATTGTACTTGTATGTTCTGTATTAGTTACCACATCTAAAGAATATCCATCTTCCAAAGCTGTACCAGACCAGGATACAATCTCTATTGAGTCATCATCTATCAGAACAGGAACTGCCCATGATTCTGAAAGTAAGCTGTCGCTGCTGCTCACACCTGAAGGCCCATTGTCATAATAAGCTATCAAATAAGGATCATTGTCCTCATCGTAGAATCCTAAATAATCACCGTAAGGTGAATAGTCAAATGACGTGGATACTGGAACATATGTTCCGTCTAAAGATGCCGATCCGATTGTAATTAATGAACTGAATAGCAATATTGCTGTGAAAGTTATGCACAAACAATTAGAGATAGATCTCATATGTTCACCCCGAACGTTTCAGTTGAAATTGCAAAAAGAGTTTCCCCTGGATCTATCTGAGTATCAGTATACAAAACTTCAAAAATATTGCCTGTAGTGTTATACTTGTAAAAAATACTTGAATTAATATCATAATCCATGTTTATTAACATATCAGACAGGTTTGTACTTGCAGAAGGTGCACCTATCAGGCCACAACCATCAATAGTTACAGTTCCAAATTCATTTGCAATAGTATCTATTTCTATAGTTGTTGCCTGAGATGTTTCTATTAGGTAAGAATGACCTTTTTCTAACGTGCAGGAAGAATCTAACTCCACAGGAACCAGATCATTGAAACCTATTATCTTTTCCACGTAAGATGAACTAAATAATGTAGATGCAGATGCATTAAATGGCAAGGATATGAATTGATAACCACTGGTAAGTTCCAAGTCATATGATCCAAAGTAAACATACCCTCTTTGCAGATTTCCTTTTGTTACAGAACAGTCAATACTCTGCTTTGAAGGTATTAACCATGATAACCAATTGTCATCGCCAACTGTAATGATATTCTCTCCTTCATAAGCACATAACTCTGCAACTCCATTTTCAATTACCGCATCAGCTATTCCAAAACCATCTTCATTGTTGACATAAACATTTGCTCCTTCCTTGTCTGAGTAGATCTCTACTTTTGGTTTTGTAGTAATGATTAATGAAAATGATTG
>NZ_MBKP01000042.1 GCF_002243045.1 Methanolobus psychrotolerans | reverse complement strand
CGAGGAGAGCTTCAAAGTATTTATGATAGATATGTATGAAGAATGTCTGAAAAGGTATAAAAATATGTGAATAAGCAGCCACCTCCATTGAATCAGTTACGTGGAGGTGCAGGTCAATGGATCAACAGGGAGTCATTGATAGTAACCCTGCAAAATACGGAAACAAAAACACTTTTTTTATTTGCTTTGGGTGGAACTATCAAAAAGCCGTATATCATTCGGAGATACTGGTTCCTTTCTTTAAACAATTAAAGTGATATTCCGCAGGTTATTTTAAAAACGATCCTTTTGTTGAAGATGGTTAAATTATGAGCATAAAAAGTGCTATGACATATATAAATAACATTCTTTTTTATACATATAAAATCAATATCATTAAACTTATTTAATTATTCATTGTACGTGCGGAAAGCCAGATATGTATATGTTTTCATAATAAATTCTGAAGCATTGTTTCTTATGATTCTAAATAAGTTAGAAACAAAAGTACTATTGTAGATTGATTCTATGAGTGGGGTTTATAGCTAGTAAGGCACTGAGGATAGAGATTTTCAGTGCTAATCTCTCTTTTCTAATTACTTTCTAATGTATTTTACCATAAATTTTAATATTTCTAACAGATGATTTTATCTTTGACAGCGTTTCAAACACCTTGTACGGAATTACTAACTCTTACCAAATCCGTGCTGTCTTACTATTTTGAACCGCAAGCGTAGATAATGCAGGAAAATATTAGAATCCCATCTTTAATTTCATGTGCAAGTCTTTAGATCAATGCAAGTGTCTGGTATAAGTGTCTCCAAAATAAACCAATGTAACTATTTTTAGTTACATTTTGTCTATTTTTACTATATGCTTTTGTGTATAGTATTATGTAACAATATTTAGTTACTTTTAATTATTACAATGTGATGAAAATAACTTATTATTAACATATATTTATAAAAATATACTTAATTAAACCGTTGTTTTCGCACCCATACGAACAAAACAGGCTATTTTTACGATTTACTCAACAAGTCCCGGGAATTTTAATAATAAATGCATGTAAATATTACTATTAGTAATGTTTAATAATTTATTTATAAGTTGAGTATTAAAATTAATGGAGTTTGCTTGACTGAAAATATATTATATTAAGCTATATTTATATAATAGTTTTTGATGTGTTTAGTCTATAGGTTGGGTGCTGAAAAGTATAAAATAAAACTAGCGCTAATAGTGTTCAAAGTGAGTAAAAAAACCCAGTACTTAACAAGATAATTATGAAAGACTAAAAAGAACTTATCAAAAAATATTATCTTTATCTCAGAACTTCAAAAACCCAAAAATCCAAAAACCCCATATTCTTATAGTCTATGTGTACGAAATTAGCGATCATGCAAAAATGGCAAAATGGGTATGTTTTTCTAAAAGTGACCATTCCATAGTATGTAGGAATACATATGTTCTAACCTTCACCATCACCATGATTTGCATGAAAATGGTGCAAATCATCATACCCTATAATCAAACACCCTTATTCTCATAGTTACTGTAATCTAGTAGATTGCATTTTGATTGCATAATTGAAGAGTTAGTACCACAAACATGATGAATTTTTCTTTGAGTGAACAAACTTCAGCTATAATTACACACAAATTTCAAATAATTACGAAGTACAGAAGTTCCCAGAACAGAACACATAATTATCCATTACACACACGTTTAATTACACAGTTTATGTAAACTTATAATACTAACTAATAAATTAATTAGCTAAGTTATAATTTTATATACCTATATTTATATATAATATTATAATGCACCAAGGCTACCACATGAGTAGTATAAACTATTAAATAAAAATAGGTTAATAAAAATAATACTCCTTACATATTTTAAAAGTATAGTAACAAATAATTAATAAAAATGTATATTTTTTAATAGATTGCAAGTTATATATGTATAACTGTAGACTTTTGCAGCGTTGCAAATCTTAGCACACAACTCCTCAGCTAATATGCACTTAAGTGTATATTAGCTGAACTCAATCTATTATTGCTGAAAATGCATATTGTATCACTTATAATAGTTCCTAAACCTAATATGATATGCCGTATATGTAAGTATCTATGACAGGTGGCACTCATGGATAAGAAACGACTTTTGATATATTCTACAGTTTTTCTCATCATGGGACTTTCAAACTCTGTTATTCCAGTCCTGCCGGAGATTGCAGCAGGCAGCTTTGTATCATCAGGGACCCTTTCATACACATTACTCTTTTCCGGATACTTCATAGGAGCATTACTCACCATGATTCCCTTTGGTTTCATGGCAGACCTATATGATAACATGAAGATTATCGTTCTTGCCATTGCACTTACATTCTTTGCAGGAATGATATTGACACTCACCGGAAATATCTATCTACTGATCACTGCCAGACTCATAGAAGGCATTGCCTGTGGTGCATTTTTTCCTCCCGCTTATTCAATACTGGCTGGTTTCCATGAAAAGAACCAGTATATAGGAGAATTTAATTTTCTACTAAATGCCGGACTTGCTGTCGGAGTACTTTCATCCGGTTTCCTGGCTGCCTGGTCGATAAGGGGAGCAATTATCCTGTTCACTGGCCTGTCCATAATAATACTGGCTATCAGTGCATCTATCATGTTTACAGGGAAAGAACCAACAAAAGTAAGAGTTAAGAAAATATCACCTTCCCGGGAAGCCAGGAACGTATTCAGTAAATTGTTTAATATCAAATTTATCCGTATCTGGATAACTGCATTCCTGATTTTTGGGATCACTGGAGTAATGCTTGCATTTTATTCAGAATACAGCAAGGACATGCTTAGCAAACCTGAACTTGGCATTGCTATTGCTATCCTTTATGCGAGTTCCATGGTCACCAATATCATCGTTGGAAGAATGAACCTTCGTTTCAAAAAGATGATCGTCTCAGGGATCCTGCTGGCAGCAGCTGGTGTAATAATCGCCATCAAATCCCCTTTTATAGGTTTTGCATTAATAGGCATTGGCTCCGGAACAGGAATGATAGGCCTCCCCATAGCTGTTTCACACATGCCTTTTGATAAAGGTCTTGCCATGGGGATCTTCAATACATACACTTATGCAGGACTCGCATTCATGCCAATTATCACAGGGTTGTTCGTTAATATGGGTTACCCGGCAGTGTTTATCTTAAGTGCTGTTTTTATGGTTCTATCCCTTTTCCTAAAAGATGGAGTGAAAAATGAAGAGTGAAATTTCGGAGATGCTTTTTGTTTTTTACTATTACTGCCTTTTTGTGAGAGCGCAGACCTTGCCACAGCCCACACTTTATGCTATTTCTATAAGTTAAAGTTTGGTTAGCGGGGCGAAAGTATTTCAAAACCACATTTCTATTTCTGGGTGTTCGGATGCAAATTCAGATTCATTAAAACGTTTTTATCTGACTTTTATAATCATCATCAGATGAATATAAGCTAAAAAAGAGAATACTTCTTTCACATTTTTCAGTAAAATTATACACAGAATTTTGTAATGGATATAGGGCATATACATACCTAACAAAATAATAATGGACCTACTTTTTGCATCGACATTACTAATTATTGCAGGTAGTTTTTTCGTACTATTTTACATTTCACACTATTTAACTAAACAAATTAAAAAATGTAATATAAATATATTCAAATAAAATACCCTCCAAAATACACACTGTCAAATAAAATAAGATCAAATTACTATAAGTAATAATAATTTAATCATTTATTAACTTCAATTTCGTGCAGAAAACGACTCCGAAATATCTAGTTTCGTTCGCATGGTTACGAAAATTAATATATACTAGTATATTTTTATAAATATAATACAATAATTTATTATTTTTATATCTGTTAAATAATTAAACGTAATCAAATATTAATACATATTTATATATAGTATAGTATCTTTAAAATTAAAAAATACGTGACTAATAATAGTTACATACTATTTTTTTAAAAGTGAGAATTAAAACTGTCCTCAATAAAATATAGATGAGACCCTTTTCATTTTACAAAAAGTAGATTCAAATAGAAACTTTATTATGCGAAACGCCTGTTTCATAAAATAATGACAGCCAGTAAAAACAGAATTAAGAAGCATAAATGCCCCGGCAATGAAAGGCATAACACGTACAAACACACTACTTCTAAGTTTTCGATACTATTCTTTTTACTCTTGTTCCTGATTCCGACATGCAGTGCAAATAATATTATTGAAATAAATCCCGTTGATACACCACAAGGTGCCGTTATTCTCATTATCGACGGGCTCAGTTCCTGCTATGTCTATCCAGAGTATACGCCTTATGCAATTGATGGCAGTGTGCTGGACAAAGCCATGCCTGAAAAAATGCTGCAGATATTTGATAATAGCTGCAGGGTACTAGATGTAATCGCCCCTCAGACATTCACAGAAGGCGGTCATTCGGTGATAGCAACCGGATATTCGAAAGCCGACGGAGTTCTTGTAGGTTCTTCTGGTACAACCATCTATGATATAGCTCATGATAATGGATATTTGACATTTGGAATTATGGAAAAAGGAGATTCTTCTGGATTCTGCAGCAAGCAGAATGTGATAATCCATGATGCAGAGAACTCAATTACAGAGCCTGAAATGATCATAGCGACAAACCGGATCTCAGGTGCAGGCAAAGGCATATCCCTTGACATTGCAGAGCTGATGCAGAAGAACTCCGCGAAATTGCAGGCGCGTTTAGATACATATCCGGAAGGGTCCCAGGGAAGATATGATATATACAACATATGGGCTATTGAAACCGGCATGCATATCGTTGATCTCATGGGCACGGAGTATCCCGGACAAAACTACATCCTCACAATAAATGCAGGAGCTGTGGATAGTGCTGGCCATTACAAAAAAGACAGCGGGTATATTGCAAGTATTGAAGGGATCGACAATGTTACCATGGAACTGTACAAAACATGCATGGAGAACAACATAGCCTTCATATTTACTGGAGATCATGGAATGAGTTTTTCCACAAAGGATTCTAAAGGAGGACATCAGGCAGATAAATACTCCGTGATGCCTGAATCCCAGAAAGTACCTTTTGTCATTGCAGCAAAGGACGTTAAGATTGAAGTAATAGAAGGACAATTCGGGCAAGAGGATATCGCCCCTACCATCCTTGAGATTCTGAACATGCCAGGAAAACTGAGAGCATCTGACGGTGTAGCTATCCCTGTAAAAGACTATGTGAACCTTAAGGTCATCGTTCCTGAAAAGGGTGAACTGGCCCTGATGGAAAATGAAGCTGTACTTTTTGAAACCACTACCTATGAAAGCATTTCATTGCTGGGCTTGGTGCCGGACCGAGATTATATACTTAAATATAGTTCCACAGCAAACCCAAACAAAGATATTGAAATGCTAGTTAACACCGGATCAAGTACGATCATTAACATGCATGCCCCCTCAAAACAGTCCACAAATGATAAATCCTACCAGAACCCACTTTATATTGCAGGAGGAGGACTTATAGGGGTTGTAAATCTTGCAGGACTTTTACTTATACGTAAAGTCCTGAAAGAATAGGAAAAATCAGGCGGATCTGGAATGAACAATGAGGGCAATGGAATTGACCATACGATCTTATTTGCACTTTTGGAGAAAACATCAGGCCTTTTTAAAAAAGAGGCAGCTCTTGTTCGCATAACATCAGCTAATGTCATGATAGTTGGTGATATTCATGGAAACCTCAGGGCACTTGAGTTCATTTTGCAGATGCGTAGGAAATTGGAATGTAACGACATTGTGTTCCTGGGAGATTATGTTGACAGGGGCAAAAATTCAGTAGCTGTTCTCAGCCAGTTACTTGAGCTAAAACTGAGAGAAACACAAAACATTATTCTTCTGCGGGGAAACCATGAAACCCTGGAAATGAACAATAGATACGGATTTTATGAAGAGGTTCGGGATTATGATCTGTTCCTTGCTGCAAACCGGACATTCCAGGAAATGCCAATAGCAGCACTGATAAATAATAGCATATTCTGCGTGCATGGTGGCATTCCAGAACAAGCGGAAATTGAAGAGATAAGCAAAGATGACTCGTTCCCGTACCTGTGGAACGATCCATCGAATTCCAATGGAATGACACCTTCATCCAGAGGGCTGCGCCCACAGTGCTTCGGAAAGGATGTATTTAATGAGTTTATGGAAAGAAATCATCTTTCATTGATGATACGAGCCCACACTGCCCTTTTTGAAGGATATGCATGGTGGTTTGACAAAAGACTGCTGTCTCTTTTCTCCACCCCGGAATACACAGGAAAAAACAATGTCGCTGCATTTTCCACCCTCATAAGCAGGGAACTTTCCATCCATAAATTTGGGAGATCTGAAAACGATAGTTACTCATTGATTTGCAATAATTTTTGATTCACAATTGTTAAATATCTAAAAATTCATAATAGTAGTGTTAGGGAACATTTAAGTTATCCGGAAACAAATCAGGATAAGGGGAGATTAAATGACAGAAACAAACATTGATGTTAGGGGACAAACATGTCCTGTTCCTCTTGTGGAATGCCGCAAAGCTCTCAAAAAAGCCGCTCCGGGTGATGAGATTGTCATAGTGGGCACCCACCCTGCTTCCAAAAAAGAGATACCCATGGCATGTGAAGCAATGGGGCTTGAAGTTATGGGAGTAGAAGAGAAAGACAACGAATGGAAAATACGCATCAAACGTTAGGGGGAATTGTATGGCTGAAAAAGCTGTAATAATAGTTCACAGCGGGGATCTTGATAAGATCTACAGTGCCATGATAGTTGCAAATGGTGCACTTTCAATGGGTATGGATGCTTCTCTTTTCTTTACATTCTGGGGCCTGCAGCGCCTGAAAAAAAATGGGCTTGATAAAGGTCCGCTTTCCAAGATGAATTTCCTTGGGTTGGGGAAATGGATGGTTAAAAACAGGATGAAAAAAGCCAATGTTGTTTCGCTTGAAAAACTGATGACAGATTTCAAGGAACTTGGCGGAAAGGTCATTGCCTGTGAGATGACAATGGAAATAATGGGAATAAAACAAGAACAGCTGCATAGAGAATGGATAGATGAATATGGTGCAGTGGGCACTTATATAATGGAAGCAAAAGACGCTAGTATAACACTTTTCATATAACTTACAAGCGACATTCAAAAGCAATGACCTTTTTAGAGGAGAAACATATGTTCGATAAAATGATATATATTGATAATTCCGCCAGTACCCGGTTAGATGAAAGGGTAATGGATGCAATGAAACCTTACTACTTTGAGACCTATGCAGTAGCCACGTCTGAATTCGGATACTCAATGGGTATAGAAGCAAAAGAAGGATTGGAGCAGGCCAGGGAATCAATTGCCTCCTCACTGGGAGCTTCAGCAGAGGAAATTGTGTTCACATCCGGAGAAACAGAATCAAGCAATATGGCAATCAAAGGGGTCTGTGCAGCCTTAAAGAAAAAGAAAGGAGAACACATAATTGTATCAAAGATAGAGGATTTCCCTGTCCTGAACACTGCAAAGAGCCTTGAGAAAAAAGGCTATACTGTTGATTATATCAGTGTTGATGCTGAAGGAAATGTGAACCTTGAAGAACTCAAAAGCAAGATACGCAGTGACACTGTCCTTGTCTCTATCCAGCACGCCAATCAGGAAATAGGAACCCTCCAAGACCTTAATACAATTGCAAAAATATGCAAGGAAAAAGACGTGCTTCTTCATACTGATGCCACACACAGTTACACCAGAGTTCCAATTGATGTCGTAAAAACACCTGTAGACATGATATCCATATCAGCTCATACTATTCACGGACCAAGAGGTGTCGGAGCGTTATACATCCGCAAAGGCACACCCATTGAAAAATGGATGGATGGAGGATACCAGGAAACAAACCGCCGTGGCGGACTTGAGAATATACCTGGTGCAGTTGGTTTTGCAAAAGCTGTTGAACTTGTTACTCCTAAAGAGAATGAATTCCTGTCATCACTAAGGGATTATACCATCAAAAGAGTCTTTGATGAGATTCCCCACGTAACCCTCAATGGAAACAAAACACAAAGAACCCCACAGAATGCAAACATAACTTTCCACTATGTTGAAGGTGAATCAATGACACTACACCTGGATATGAGAGGCTTTGCAGTGAGTACCGGCTCGGCCTGCTTCAGTCGCTCTCTTGAAGCAAGCCACGTGATACTCGGCATTGGTGGTGACCACGAACGAGCCCATGGCTCCATCAGATTCACATTCGGACGTTATAACAGCATGGAAGATGTGGATGCAGTCGTGGATGCTATCAAAGAAGTAGTAAGCCAGCTCAGGGCTATCAGTCCCCTGTATAACAAATAATGATAAATGAGGTGTGAATATGAAATTCCCGTATACTGAGAAGGTGCTTGAGCACTTTAAGAATCCCCGAAACGTAGGGAAAATCGAAAATCCTGATGGAAAAGGACTTGAAGGAAGTCCTGCTTGTGGGGACATGGTTGCTGTTTACCTGCAGGTCAACCCGGATACACAGGTAATTGAGGATATCAAATTCGAATCATACGGTTGTGCTTCTAATATTGCCACTGCTTCTATCATCACGGAACTTGCAAAAGGCAAGACCATTGCAGAAGCAAAGAAGATCACATGGCAGGAAGCCACAGAAGAACTGGGAGGACTTCCTCCTGTAAAAGCACATTGTTCAGTGCTCGCAGTTGAAGGTCTTAGATCTGCTATCCGTGATTATGAAGAAAAGCATGGTCTTGTAAGCGAAAAGGAACCAACTACAGTTGATATTGTAAGGAGCAGGCTGAAGCATGTCATGAACCCAATGGCAGGACTTGATATTGTAAGGACAGAGATTGTTACAAAAATAGAGGTCAATGACGGAGTTGTCAGGGTACTTCTTGACCTGCCCTCCAATCACCAGTTTGCAGCAGCCATTAAAGAGGACCTCATCGAAAAGATAGAATCCCTGTGGGATGTTAAAGAGGTCAACGTTGTCTTTACTGAGTGAATAAAAAAATAAGTGGTATCTTTCTTACCACTTACCTCTCTATTTATTTATATATTATATTTTGTTCAGAAAGTTCATTAGTTTTATTTCTCATAATTAATTAAATAACATTTGTTCTTCATTCTGATGTAAATGACTAACCATCTTTTTTCGGTAGCAGATAATGCACAGAGGATTTATCATTTTTAAATTATGGTGTTAAAATAAAATATGAAGTAGGTTTTCTACAGAGCCGATTATTTCATATATCTATAAACCGTACCTTGGATTGATAACAGGTCAAAAACTCATCTGAACTCGATAATAAACTTGGGTGAGAAATAAACACATGGATAAAGAAGAATTACAACAGGAACGAATAGATTTACTTTACCAGATTAACAAGCTTTTAGATTTTCCTCTGATCCTGTTGTCGATCGTATGGTTGGTCCTTATTGTTCTTGATTTTGTCTACGGGCTCTCCCTGCTTTTGCAAACAGCAAGTATGGTTATCTGGAGTGTTTTTATAGCTGATTTTTTTATTGAGCTGTATATTGCTCCGAAAAAAAAGGTTTATGTTAAGGAAAACTGGCTTGTTGCTCTTTCTCTATTTTTGCCCGCGTTGCGGATTTTAAGGTTATTTAGCGGATTCAGAGTACTTAAAGTTACGAGTTTTGTCCGGTCTCTTAATCTTGCTCGAATTCTCTCTTCTTTTAACAGAAGTATAAGAACTGTTAGGCAGGCAATGAGACAGCGAGGCCTGGAATACGTTCTGCTCCTTACTGCTTTGGTGACTTTTGTAGGGGCAGCAGGCATGTATGGTTTTGAACGCCCGGGTCTCAATTCCTATGGGGATGCTTTCTGGTGGACAGCTATGATTATAACGACACTAGGAAGCGACTACTGGCCAAAAACCGCCGAAGGGAGGATACTGGCTTTTTTATTATCTGTTTATGCTTTTGCAATTTTCGGATACATAACTGCAGCCCTTGCAAGCCTTCTTGTAGGAAAAGAGAAGGAAGCATCTTCAAATGAAATTGCAGAACTGCGTGGAGAAGTACAGAGGCTTTCCAATGAGATTAGCAAATTGTTGGAAATAGAAAAAGGTAACTTTAAGTAACCCGACTTTGTCAGATTATATAGTTATACCAATCGATGCTATCGATTTCACTACGACCAATAAATTTGGCATATGAGATCTGGTCGCGGGAAGAGTTACTGAAAATCGTAAGCATAAGAATCTCTAAACATTTTTCCCAAACATAGAGAACGTATTCTCTTTGGCATGTGAGTTAATTATATTATTTTCATAGCCTTATCCCTGGTAAGTGCCGATGTAGCAGGACCTTGTCCTTTATGAATTTCTTGTTCTCCCACTCAATTAGTTTCCCATCCAAGGCGTGAGATTAAACTTCGGGCAGCATTCTTCTTTCACTAATATCACCCTGTACGTTAACTAATTGTCTAACATATAATTATAAAAGGTCTTCGGAAAATGACATTTCTGCTCATTATAAGATAAATAAATAGTCCAGACTATCTGCAATTAGACTGATTTTTAAGTGATCGGTGCAATTAATGAATCAGATGACAAAAGACGCCCATTTAATTATTACCAAAGCAGAAGAACTTGGCCTTGCAGCTTACATGCTGAATGCATCTGATATATATGTAGAGAACAGGGTAAAACTAAAGTGTGCCTATGATTGCAGAGGGTATGGAAAACGTCTGAGCTGCCCACCACACATCATTTCCATTGATGAGTTCAGAAAGATCTTGAAAGAATATAATACTGCTATCCTGCTTATCGAAGAACATGATACTTTTGCTGAAAAAGATATATTAAAAGCCTGGTCAAGGCTGCGTAAGGCAACATTTCACAAGATGCTGGAACTTGAGCATGATGTTTTCAGAAAGGGTTTTACATATGCGCAATTACTCAGGCCAGGTGCATGCAATGAATGCGAAACCTGCGGAGATAAATGCAACAAGCCTGAAATGAGACGTTTTCCTCCTGAAGCTGTTGGAGTGAACCTGTCCAAGCTCATGGAAAAGAACGGACTGGAAATGGAATATTGTAACTTTGACAGAGTCAAATGTGTGGGAATACTACTTCTGGAATGAGCTGTCATTACATACAGTGTCTTGATGATCACGAGGGAAAAAAGTGAGAGTTAATGAAGACCTGAGCGTAAATGCAAGTAATCTGGAAGAATTTGAGGAAATTATCGGATTCAGATTTAAAGATAAAAGCTACCTGATTCAGGCATTATTGCATGGCTCACTGTTTAGCGGAGATAAGGAAAAACTTGGTAACTTCAGGAAAGCCAATAACCTTGAGAACAAAGATTATGAAAAACTGGAGTATCTGGGCGACTCTGTATTGGGCCTGATAATTGCTGAATTTGCATACCATGACAAAGAGATTGACAAATATGCACATTCAAATGGCCTTACAATAGAAGGCGTTTCCACGAAGATCAAGGAAATACTTGCTTCAAATAAGAACCTGAAGCCTGTAGCCCAAAAAATAAGACTCTCAAGATTTGTATTAGCTGAAGAGCATGTAAACATTGAAGGAAAGCTGTCAGATATAATAGAGGCGCTCATCGGTGCGATATATCTTGATGGCGGATACAATGGAAAAACAACAAATACCGGCAACTGCAGTTTTGTAAATAGTAATTACTCAATTGCAAGGGATTTTGTTTACAGGTTCTTTGATATAGACAATGCCCTGAAAAATATCTCGGTCTCAAACCCAAAAGGACTTCTACAGGAAAGGTTCCATAAGAATAGAATTGGAAATCCATTTTATAAGATCATTGATGAAGAAGGACCGGATCACGATAAATATTTTACTGTCGGACTTTATCTTGGTGACAAGTTACTTGCCACAGGATCAGGCAACAGTAAAAGAAAAGCTGAGCAAGCAGCAGCGGATCTTCACTTGCGGCATCTGGGACTAGACAAAGACCTGTAATTTAGAATATAAATCACACTACTTTTTTACCGTTGTGCCACTCATTTTTCAATTTAAATACCAACAGTGAGCCTGCCAGTGCCAATGAGATGGTATTGGCGATCACCAATGCATTATCCTGCTGGATCAGTCCATGTAACAACCACAGTGTCATTCCTGAAGTGGAACATATCAGCATCAGAAGTGAGACATCCTTTGTGGATTTGGTTTTAAGTGCTTTGAGCAACTGGGGTGCAAAAGCAATGGTGGTTAAAGTTCCTGCAATGTAGCCGATCATATGATCATCCCATGTATACGGATATTTCTGATGCTTCTATGATTTTCAGGAATTAAAGTTTCCTGCGCATCAGACTGATATTTATTAGCACTATCAGAAAAGAAATGGATAATTGGGCATTCTCATCAATAAGTTTAAATAAATTGTAATAACTTCTCATATATGATATTCTATGAGCTAATTCCTAGGGAATAAAGCTCATAATTAAAGGTGGTAATCAAAATGCTCAGTCCAAATCCCCAAAATAAGCATCCTGAAATTAGTGAAACTGCATGGATATCTGAAACTGCTATCATTGTAGGAGATGTCAAAATAGGGGATAATGTATTTGTGGCCCATAACGCCATCATCCGGGCAGATGAACCGGGCTCTTCTATTGTGATCGGTGACAACTGCAACGTGCAGGATAATGTAATAATACATGCATTGTCCAATTCTGAAGTCATCATTTCCAATGATACATCACTTGCGCACGGCTGCATTGTCCACGGACCCTGCATACTAGGCCAGGGATGTTTTGTAGGATTCGGAGCTGTGGTATTTGACTGCAGCATCGGAAACGACGTTCTTGTCCTGCACAATGCTACAGTTCGCGCAGTGGAGATACCTTCTGGAAAGGTCGTCTACGACGGACAGGTCGTAACAAAGCAGGATATTGTTGAAGATCTTGAGGATATTACTGCTGATCTTGCAAAATTCAAGAGCTCTGTAATTAATGCAAATATCAAACTTGTTGACGGTTACAAAAACCTCGCTCAGGAAGCATGATTAAAAACTGAGAATAAAAAGTTTAAATGAAGAAATAAATTCAGATGAATTTCCCATCCATTTTTTCCATGACCGTTTTTCCCATATCGGTCAGGACGTATTTTTTCCATGTGGTCTTTGAAGGCGTGAGGCATTCAATAAGTCCCCTGTCTTCAAATTCCTTTAAGGCACGGCTAATGTTCTGTGTAGACCTCTGGGTTTCATGCGCTATTTCGGAAGCATTGACCATTATGTGTTTTTTCATGTATTCCATTATAATGAGTCGGCGGTCAACGCTTACAATCCACCTTACATACTCATTGATTAAGTCTTCTGTCATGATTTTTCCATCTCATTATGATACAGGAACCGTCTGAATACCCTGTTGTGGTTTTAAATGGTGTTATTTACTGCAGATTACTATTTAACCAATTCTGTATCCCATTCATTGTCTTACACTATCCGGTATATAAGTTCAACAAGCCCGGAGCTATACTCCTGTGTCCCTTTGAGCTTAAGCCTTATGCTTTTTTGTATGTCCCTGAAAAGTGGTATACCTTTCACTAGCACGATTGGCTGAATAACTACCCTGAGCTCATGGATGAGGCCTTTGTTGAGAGTTGGGAAATAATGGAAGCACCGCCTGCGATCCAAATTAATCCTCCTGTTCTGTTCCACCCCTATTTGTTAGTTGTCTCTTTTGCGTATTATGTCAATACATACGGAAAGTCTGTTATCTTCCATTCATCTTCCTGTTTTACCAGCTCAATTTGTTTTGTTGTTACTTCGAATTCCGGCTCGACCTCTATGAAGTTCTTAAGTGAGAACTTGATAGCAATGGAGGATTCGTTTACCAGTACATCAACTACAGCATTGTCTTCATCTACGTATTCTTTTGTTACTTCTATGAATTCATACTTGTCAGGATTTACATCTTTGCAGATGTCTACAAAATCTGGAAGACTGGTTTGTTGCCTGTAGCCTGATGACATCAAGTCATAACATGTATCATAGTTCCCTTCATTGAACTGTGAAACGAATTTCTCCACTGTTTTTGATGGGCTGCTTCCAATTCCGGCACATCCGGCAGCCAGAACGACTGCCAGTAATATGGTTCCTATTATAACTTTTCTCATAAATAACGCCTAAATATAAATTATATACACTAATTAAGTGTCCTTTCATGTATAAATGTGCATTTGCGAAACTGTATTTATCCGATTTTCGGGATTACTCACCAGATCATTAGATATATCCTTTATATATGGGCCAAGTATCATATCCTTATAAGCTCCACCTGCCGGAACCTTCGGATAGAGTATCTCTTCCCTGTCTGTGCAAACTTCAAGGAAACAAGGTCCATCTGCATTCAGAAATGCTTCCATGCTGTCTTTCAAATCTCTTCTATCGGTTATCCTTTCTGCATAACTGAAACCAAATGACCTTGCGATCTCTGCAAAGTGAACATCCTTTGGCCTTTGTGTTCCTGTCCTGATTCCCTCGTATGCTACATCCTGAAGATTCTGGACCATGCCGTCACTTCTGTTATTCAGCATGAGTATCTTGACAGGCAGATTAAGGGATGCGATGGTGTGCAGCTCTCCCAGGTTCATCCGCAGGCTACCGTCACCATCGATTGCTATGGCCCTTGCGTCAGGGTTTGCATAATGGACACCGATAGATGTTGGTATGGAAAAACCCATTGTACCAAAGGAACCTGACGTCATGAATGATTTTGCGTTCTGCATGGGCAGGTACTGAGCTGCAAGCATCTGGTGATTACCAACACCTGTGGTTATCTTCGTGTTACCATCAACATAAGTTGAGAGCAGAGACATGACCTCAGCAGATTGGATGTATTCGGATGCCCGGTTGTAATCCAGAGGCCAGGACCTCTTCAGGAATCTGGCACGCTGCTGCCATTCATGGATATTCAATGTGATTTTATGCTTTTTAGCATAGTTTAGCAGGTCCCGGATCGCTGTGGCAGCATCCCCGATAAATGAGAATTTAGGTCCTCGTTCTATCTTTATCTGATGCATCTTCTCGGGATTGATGTCAATGTAGGCTATGTCGGTACCTATTGCAAACCCGACCTTCTCCGCGACCCTGTCATCCCAGCGGACACCGATGGCGAAGAAGAAGTCGTTCTCCTGGATGAGCATGTTTGCATAGGGTGTGCCGAACATTCCCAGCATCCCGAGGTTAAGGTCTTTCCGTTCATCAACGACACCCTTTGCCATGAGGGTGTTGACAGAAGGTATTCCAAAATACACATTGAATTCCCTGATTGCCTGACTTCCTGTTTCTGAGTTCAGGCCGCCGCCCAGATAAAGGAGCGGTCTTCTGGAGTTGAGCAGCAACTGGAAGAATTCTGCACACTGATCCTCCCACAGGTGTCTGTCATCGTGATAACTCTCCTCAAACCTCAGAACATTCATGTCCTGGTATTCATGCATCTTCTGCTGTTTGTCCAGAGGAACATCTATGACTACAGGCCCTGGTTTTCCAGACATCGCATAGTAGTAGGCATCCTTGATTATCGACTCGAGGTCATCGTCATTTGATACCTGGATGACCTTCTTGGCAGCTTCCCCGAAGACCCCTTTGACGTTGATATGCTGGAACGAGTCGGTCCCTATCTTATGCTCAGGGACCTGCCCTGCAAATACAAGCAGCGGGATGCTGTCACCATAGGCATCAGCTACACTGGTGAGTGTATTGGTGATGGCAGGTCCGGATGTGACTATGGCTACACCGACCTGTCCGCTCGACCGCGAGTACCCCGCCGCGCTGAAAGCCGCCGACTGCTCGTTCGAGTTAATAATTATCTCGATATCACTCTTCTCAAGGGCATGGAATACCGGAAGTATTGCCGCTCCGGTGTAACCGAAGATGTGTCTGACCCCGAGATCCTCCAGGCATTTAACTAAAATCTCTGCTCCATTCATTTCTTCCATTTTGATTCTCCGTGAAAGAAACGATCCCGGCACAGGATACACTAATCAGTAATTAACCAAAAACAGCGCACTTGAGCCAGAAAAGTTTCCGTTATCTTGCTCAAGCGTTTAGCACTACCACTACTACAGACACGTTGGGTAAGGTGTGAGTTGTGGTAGGATTTGACATTAAGTTAGGATTGGAGGAGGTGGTATTTAAGGGTTTGGGGGATACAGTAGAAATTGGACTTAAATTAGAGTAATTTATTTATGCAATAGAATGATTTTTAAAAGTATGCCTAATTTTGAAGTTCTATATTATCCGTATTATGAACCATCAGGAACTTGGCTTCGAAGCAATTTATTATTTTTTGATAAAGTGAATTCCATAGTTCCAAAAAATTCAGAGTATTTGATTTCTGAAGAAATAACAGAATTACAGCAGTATGATGACCTTTTTTGCCCAGTAACCCAACTTCTATTTACCCAACATTGCTAGCAATAAAAGTTGGCATACAACTACTGATCAAAATTTAGAATTTGGCCTGAATTCACTTAATTCTATAAACTACAATTCATTAGATTCACCAAAAAACATGCTTATTCGCTCACTTATAAGTTGTTCGATTCCAGATAAAATTAATAATTTAGCAGTGGAAGATTTTATGGACCTTCGCGATGAATACGCAGATATTCGATTATTGTTTCAACAAGGTGTTACTGATCTTAATAATATACATAATTTGAATGATATTCCAGATGCTTCTTATTTAAGTGCTAAAATAGAGGAAATAACAGATGAATTTGAATCACAGGTTAATGACATAAAAAACTTAACGCTTCATAAGTGTATGAAATTTGTTTCGTTTTCGCTAGGGGTTCTTTCTATATGTACAGTCCCACAGCCTTACATAAGTGTACCCGCTGCTCTATCAGCATTGATAGTTGAAAAAATTAGTGATTTAGATTGTTGTAAATGTAATTCAAATAAAAAAACAATTCATCGAATGATTAGTGGTCTTAATGCGGACGTATATAGTTTAGCAGAAATAAGAAAACTCGTCTAAATTTTCCAGAATATATGTATAACTCAAGGAACTGTTGTTGAAACAAATCTGGTGAAAATATCAAACACTTATTTATAGAAACATACTCTGAAAAAATAAGAAACAATGCCTCTCAGGCATTCATTTCCCCAAAAACCTTCCTCTCCCTACAGAACAGCACATTCTCCCCGTTCCACATATCGATCTCCGGCAACACATCATCAAACCATTTAATGTTCTCAAAGCCTTCCGGCTTCAAAATATCTTTATTATTCATGAATGCTATTGTTATCAAAGAATCATTGATCAACTTCCAATCATGCGGAGTAAATTCAAATGAAAAGGCTCACCATCTTCATCAGCAGTGTTCAGAAAGAGTTTGCAGCCGAGCGCAAATCTCTATTTGATTTTATTAGTGGTGACGCTTTGCTCCGGCGCTTCTTTGATGTTTTCATGTTTGAGAATCTACCGGCGATTGACAGGAAGGCAGACGAAGTATATCTGAATGAAGTGAAACACTGCGATATCTACCTTTCTCTGTTTGGTGAGCAATATGGATGGGAAGACAACGAGGGCGTTTCAGCAACCCAGAGAGAATTTGAAGAAGCCACACAGTTGTGTAAACCAAGACTTGTATTCATAAAAGGTGGCGATTCCGTTGCAAGGCATCCAAAAATGGAGAAACTGATAACCAAAGCAGGTGAACAGCTTGTACGCCGGCGATTTTCAAGCCAACCTGAACTGAATACCGCAGTCTATGCAGCATTGGTACAGTATCTTGAATACACCGGATTAATACGTACCGGGCCCTTCGATGCGTCTGCATGTCCCGGTGCAACACTTGAAGACATTTCTCCGGAAAAGATTAACTGGTTCATTGCAAGAGAACGGAGTGCCAGAGAATATGCACTCCATGAAAATATCTCCGTTTCAGATGCTCTGAAACATCTCAACCTAATGGATAGGGAAATACCATCAAATGCTGCAATACTTCTGTTTGGAAAATCACCTCAAAGATTCCTTATAACATCTGAAGTAAAATGTCTGCATTTTCACGGTAAGGAAATTCAGAAACCTATCCCATCCTATCAAATTTATAAAGGAACAGTCTTTGATCTGGTAGACCAATCCGTAGATTTCGTTATGTCAAAGCTTGCACGTTCTGTAGGCACAAGAGATCAGGGACCAGAAGCTCCTGTGGAATACGATATCCCACAAGCAGTTGTAGCTGAAGGGATTGTCAATTCAATTGCCCATAGGGACTATACAAGCAATGCCAGTGTGCAGATTATGCTTTTTGCCGACCGCCTTGAAATATGGAATCCCGGAAGACTGCCACCATCTTTATCCCTGGAAAGTCTGCGTAAGCCACATGCATCTCACCCTGCCAATCCTCTTATTGCTGAACCCCTGTTTCTGGCAAAATATATCGAAAAAGCAGGGACCGGTACTCTGGATATGATCCAGCTCTGCAGAAAGCATGACCTTAACGAACCAGAATTCATATTGGATGATGGTTCTTTCGTGCTTGTCCTTCGAAGAAAGAGCAAAGCTAGAAAAGTCACCACGGAAGTCACCACGGAAGTCACCACGGAAGTTATTCTGGCTAATACTATTATTGGTGAAATGACTAGAAAAGAACTTCAAGATGCTCTAAGCTTGAAAAATAGTGAGCACTTCAGAAAACATTATCTTTTGCCTGCACTGGAATCTGGAATCATCGAAATGACAATTCCAGATAAACCCACAAGTCGAAAACAAAAGTATAAACTTACTGAAAAAGGTCAGATATTAAAAGCAAAAAATAAGAGATAGATACTTCAGGCAGCCATTTCCACAATAAGTCACCCCGGAAGTCCTCTTAATCAACACCATTGTCGCAGGGGAGCAACAGAAGTCTACCTTAATTCTAACTGAAAGTAAAAATCAACAGGTTTCTGTCATGTTCAGGGTTAACGATTTAAACTTTGTCGGTGAGTAATAATTATGGATGCCCTTGGGATATTAAGAGAACATGAGAACGTGATGATGGAGCGTTTTGGTGTCAAAAAAGTGGGCGTTTTCGGTTCTTTTGCAAGGGGAGAGGAACACGGAGATAGTGATGTTGATATCCTTGTGGAATTTAAAGAAGGTCAAAAGACCTTTGGTAATTATATGGAACTCAAGTTCTATCTCGAAGAACTCTTTGGAAGAGAAGTGGACCTTGTCATTGAGACTGCCATAAAGCCACGGCTGAGAGAGCATATCCTGAAAGAGGCTGTTTATGCCTAGAGACCAACTGGTTTTCTTTGCAGACATGCTTGCAGCAATTGAGAAAATCCAAAGGTATGTGGAGAATATCACTTTTGAGGAGTTTTTGGAAGATGAGATGCGGGTTGATGCTGTTGTCCGCAACCTTGAGATAATTGGTGAAGCTGCAGGCAAAATCCCTCCTGAAACCAGATATAAATATTCCCATATCCCCTGGAAAAGGATAGTGGGATTGAGAAACATCCTGATACATGAATATTTTGGCATCGACATGGACATAGTATGGGACATAATCGAGAACTACCTCCCGGATTTAGAAGTAGAGACACAGAGAATCCTGAAAGACAAGAAATCCAGTTAGTTGGCTAAAAAATTGAAAAGTGAGGGACTGTTTTGAATCAGGCCCTTCTTCTATCTTTAATCCATTATTAAAATAAGGTTACTGGGTTAACTTACTTTTTATTTAATGGAGATTATGCAGTGTCCCAGTATGGTTTATAACCATAGTACTCAGATATCTTATTTACATATTCTCTGTGAGCTTTTTCTTCATTTCTTGGCCAGTTATCTTTGTCAAATCCAGGGGCATTTTTCAGTTTTTCCTTATCAACATTTATAATAAATTTGTTCTCACCTGATTTTTTCCCCAATGCTTCCCATGGTATTGCAAAGTATTTTTCCCCAATTCCTAGGAATCCTCCAAAGGAAAGTACGGTATATGCCACCATTCCACTATCCAGGTCAATCATTATATCTTCTATATTCCCTAAATCTTCACCTTGTGGATTTTCTATGGATATACCTTTAATATCACTTGCAGCCAAGGCTGTTCTATGTGTTCTCCGCGTAGAAGTTTCTTTTTCAGCAGGAGTTTCACGTACTCTCTCCCAGTATGGTTTATAACCATAGTACTCAGATATCATATTTACATGTTCTCTGTAATCTTTTTCTTCAATTCCTGGCCAGTTTTCTTTGTCAAATCCAGGAGCATTTTCCAGTTTTTCCTTATCAATATCTACAATAAATTTATGTTCACCTGTTTTTTTCCTCAATGCGTCCCAGGGTACTGCAAAGTATTTATCTCCAATTCCCAGGATTCCTCCAAAGGAAAGTACGGTATATGCCACCATTCCACTATCCAGGTCAACCACTATATCTTCTATATTCCCTAAATCTTCACCTTGTGGATTTTCTACTGAATCTTTTCTAATTGTACTTGCAGACAAAACTTTTAATACTTCCATATTTAACACTCCCTAATTTTAATTATTAATTTAAATTTCGATTTTCATCATGAGTCCTAAATTCTTTGTGAGAACAGATTTTGATTAAGATTAAGTTGTCTCAAAAATCCTACTTTCCTATTTTGACTACAGTCGTTGAGGTACTGATTTTTGAAACACGCTCTAGACCTACGCCGACCCCGCTTAGATCTACAACAATCGTTGTATCACCGCTTGAGAATCCCCACTCCCAAAACCGGATATATGTCCAATTGAGACTCACATTTCGTTCTCAATCTCACACTTTTACACATGTTCTTTATATACTTAACATAATTTGAATAAAACATAACATACGCTATCAAATTATAATGCCATTGTAATTTTTAACAGCGGTAATAGAGTTCGTTCTTATACAAAAAACATGTGAAAAGGTATGGAATTTGGTGAATATCCTTCCCAATAAAAAGTTTCCTTATCTGCAATCTGCTCTTCTATCAACCTGAGAAAAATGTAGAGAATTCTGATTAGACCTTTTTTTAATTTTCAAGAATATGTTCCAGACAGTACAACTGTCTGGTCATTCAGAAAGAGAATTATCGATCATATATCACAACTCTTAAAATTGCCACTGCATACAATGTAGGAGTTTCCATCACTTCCTCTGGCTAACCGGTAGTACGTGGTCTTGTAGTACAAATTCGCATGTACAGGATTCGTATACACATATTCCACCCATCCTGTGCCATTTTTCAGAGCTCCGCTAACAATTTCATCACGGAAAGGTTTGCCAGTGACATCTGTCTTCCCTTTAAAATTGGTACCGACCAACAGAATATTGTCTGCATGGGCGACCATCGTCACATTCACATCATACACGAAGGTATAGAGGGCCGGGTTCTCAAGATCACGATACGATGCTTCACCTGCGTTGATGCGCTGGAACGTGTCAGTAGCATTTTTCTCAATTGCCGTGGCGGTCGTATCCACAAGTGCTATCACTGCTTCATCCATGAACGTCTGCCGGGCACAGCTGACACCGATATTCTGATAGACGATCTGTTCGTAGTCACTGATCCCATGCTCATCTTTCTGATCCCGCACTGCATCAAGAGCCTGCTGGAAGGACTGGACAACAGAGTCAGGGACATCTTTACTAAATGCATAGTAAGTATCCTGAGTATGTAATTGATATACGACCATGTAGCTGTTGTAGTTCCCTGTCGCCTGTTCAGCGAAGTACCTGCCTGAGTTCTCAGGGTATGCCCAGAGGTCGATCTCACTGTTATCCAGTAAAGCAATAAGTGTGGATACGTTATTTTCGGTCACTATCTGGCTCTGGTCTACACCAATATCGAGCAGGTACTGGATCGCAATATCATCGGTGATAACTCCTATAAGATAACCATTCAGGTCTTCAGGACCTTCTATTGTGATTCCACGGTCTGGCCTGGCAAACAGGACCTTGCGATTAGTATAGATAGGCCCGGCCCACTTGAATAGTTCCTCCCTGTCAGGAGTTCTTGCCATGCTGAATAGAACTGTATTGTTCCGGGTGAGAGCCGCCTGATATCCTTCTGTCCAGGAGACGAGGTTTATCTCCTCTCGATATACTTTATTCCCCATTTTGTCAGTTATTGCCTCTAGCAGATCAACAGAAATTCCCTGTATGGTTCCATTTTCCTGATAATTATAGGGGGGAAGTTGTTCAGTGTAATATGTCAAACTGGCCAATTCAGAGACACTGTCCATATCTGCAGATTCAATTTCACGTTCTGACAGGCATCCTGAAGCTATGATCAGAGCACCAGTAAGCACTATACTAAGGAAGAGATACGTATATCGTAATGAGGTTGACATAAATAGTATACACAATCAATATATATAAATAAATAATCATTCGACTCTATTGAAATCTCTTTTGAGTTTTACCTTTTCTAAATTATTACATATACAAAATAGGAAATAAGTTTTCTACAGCCTGGAAAGCGGCGCTCCCATGTTCACAAGATGATGAAAAACTTTGATTAACGTAACGTCATTGTAGACGGAGAGGTAGCACATTCTCCTGCAACCAACACATAATTAAATATTATAGATAGTATAATTTGCACTGGAAACGTGGGGGTATTTATGGACATATATAATTACACAGTGTTCTAAAATAAACATTATATATACCACACATTATTGAAGAGTATAGAAGAATTGTAATACTAAAATAATCACCCTTGTTAAGTATAGTGCTAATTAAAATATTAACAGCTATTAAAATAAAAATCACTTTACATTAATAAACACCATTATATATTAATATGATAAAAAGTCAGTCTGAAACATCGTTGTAAAATTGCTTGTGTGTTTTGCCAAGGATTGTAATTAACCCACGACCGATATAATTCCGCATATAGTATTATTTGTATTATTATTAGATGGATTTATATATTATCCCTTATACAACCTATGAGGACATGTATCCTCCCCAGTGGTATACTTTACAGATATGGAATGAATTAAGATTGGTAATATCTCTGATTGTTAACTATACTACATGTTTTTCAAAAAAATTGAATTCGCGTATATGGAATAATAACATTCCAATGGTCCTGAATGTTCAAAAAAGGCATTTAGTACCGTTACTTCAATACGTTTTGCAATTCTTGCACTTAATCAGTTTTCAATTATATGGGATACTAGATACATGCTGTTGCACATTGAAGCAACAGATTTGGTGCGTATATTCAGGTGAAATTGTTTCATAGATACTGGGGTATGCTAGATGGATTTTAAAAAAGTAACTATTCGTCATAAAATATTGATAGTATCTTTGTTATTAACTATATTACCTGTAATTATTGTTGGTTTTTATGCTTACGACCAAACAGAAGCAGGTACCTGGTCCCAATTAGAAGAGTATATAAATGACCAGGTGTTCCTTGAAAAGGTATATATAGAGTCTACTTTTTCCCTTGCACAGGACAAAGTAAATAGTGACCTTGGAGTTGCAAGGGCCGTTTTTTACTCAAAAGGTAATCCTGAAATCGTTGATGGACAAATGGTACTGGGGGAAGATTACGTTGTCAACAATTATTTTGAGATCGTCGATAATGTCAAGAATATGGTAGGAGGGACTGCTACTGTATTTCAGGTACTGGATGGAGAGGCTGTAAGAATCTCTACTAACGTTATCACCGATGAAGGAAAAAGAGCAGTCGGAACCACAGTGTCGCAACCAGTGTATGATACAGTTGTCAACAAAGGTGAAACGTTCTACGGAAGGGCATGGGTGGTCAATGCCTGGCATCTGACCGCATACGAACCGATCAGAAATAGTACTGGTGAGATCATAGGTATTCTTTACGTTGGTGTTCTTGAAGAGCCATTTATCGATACGATAAGGGATCATATGGGTGGAATTGTTGTAGGTGAGACTGGATATATCTATATAATGGACTCAGAAGGAAATCTTGTAATTCACCCTAGTATAGAAAGTGAGAATATCTACGAGCATGACTTTGCAAAAGAGATAATCAACAACAAGGAAGGTATTATTGCTTATGAGTGGGAGGGTCGCGAAAAAATTGCAGGCTACACGTACTATGAGCCAAATGATTGGTATATAGTATCAACTACTTATTATGAAGAGTTTGCAGGTCCTCTACTGGCAATCAGGAACAGTTTAATAATGGCTGTTTTAGTCTTTGTGATTCTTGGTGTTTTAGCTGCATTCCTTCTAAGTAAATCTATTTCAGATGGAATTCAAAGAATAGTTACTGACTTTGATGACATAACCAATGCTACTCTTCAGGGTAAACTGGACAAGAGAGCAAATATTGATGTCGGTATTGATCTAGAGGCGATACCCAGGGGTTTCAATCAAGTACTGGATGCTGTGAAAGAGAATGAAGAAAAGCTTCAGGCATTCATAGACAATGTTCCTGTTGGGATCTTCCGTACTAATTCTGATGGAAAAGCTCTTCAGGCAAATCCTGAGATGTTACGGATCATAGGCAGAGAGGGTGAAGAGCAAGCTCTCGAACACATGCAGAATGTAGGAGAACAATTATATGTTGATCAGGAACGTCGTGGGGAGCTTATCAATTTCCTTGCAAAACAGGGTCATGTTGAGAATTTTGAATTTGCGGCTCTACGTGCAGATGGTAAACATGCCTGGTTAATGCTCAATGCGAGGATAAATGTAAAATCAAAAACAGATGATAATCCGTTTTTAATAGATGGTTTTGTCCTTGATATTACAGAACGTAAAAAAGCAGAAGAAGCACTGAAAAAAACTGAATTGAAATATAGACAGGCACACAATATACTGCAAAAGGTCATTGAAAGTCCTAGAGATGTTGTCATATTTGCTCTTGACGAAGATTATCGTTACATTGCCTTCAATAAAAATCACCAGGTGACAATGGAACATATATGGGATGCAAAAGTAGAGATTGGTGTCAATATGCTTGATTACATCAAAGATTCCGCAGATACAGAAAAAGCAAAAGTGAAGTTTGACAGAGTACTTGCAGGAGAAGCCTTCACGGTTGTTGAAGAACACGGTGATTCTTTACTCGAAAGAAAATGGTATGAGAATGTATACAGTCCTCTTGAAGGTGATAAAGGAAATGTTATCGGACTTACTCTGTTCATGACTGACATCACTGAACGTAAACAAGCTGAAATGGCACTTCTTCAGGCTAAATTCCTGGCTGAAGAATCAAATCAAATTAAATCTGAGTTCATTGCAAATATGAGTCATGAACTTCGTACACCACTCAATTCAGTTATTGGTTTTTCCCAGATCTTAAATGAAAAAATATTCGGAGATTTAAATGAAAAACAAACGAATTATGTATCTAATATACAGAAAAGTGGCAACCATTTGTTAGAACTGATCAATGATATTCTTGATATTTCTAAAATTGAATCAGGTAATATGGAATATACACCTGAAATAACAAATATCAAAGAAATAATGGATGAATTAGTAGTACTAATTGAACCTCTGATCAAAGAGAAAAATATTGATTTTGAAGTCAACAGAGAATTCGAAAAACCAGAAGTAAATGTTGACAAGATGAAAATCAAACAGATCATACTTAATCTTCTTAGCAATGCTATCAAATTCACACCTAAGAACGGTAAAGTGTTGCTTAATTCAAAAATCGTGGACAACAATTTTGAGATCTCCGTATCTGACAATGGCATTGGTATTCCTGCGGACCAGAAAAAATCTATATTTGAACCATTCAAGCAGGTTAGTTCATTTGCAAACCGCAGCCATGATGGAACTGGATTAGGACTTGCAATTGTTAACTATTATGTAGAGATGCATTCTGGTAAAATCGATGTTGAAAGTGAAGTTGGCAAGGGAAGCACTTTCACAATTACAATACCAATTGATTCAAGAAATAATTAACCACTTTTACAGAAAAACTCTGATTTTGACCCTTGCCTCATCTAGACACGTAAATCGAGCACCTTCACTCTATTCCGCATTGTAATAACAACGAAAAACAGCTCTCACTTTTACAAGAATCAATATCTGTAGAAAAGAAGAATTGTGGTGGGCCCCATGAGATTCGCAACCCAGATGAAGATATGGACGAAGTATATAGGTACAGTCTTCAGAAGTGGAGACGCTATGTTTAGTTAATAATGCCAAAATTAGATTATTGCAAATTTACTCGAGTTTGGATAAAAGATATGTGTCAACCCATTGAGGCACCTGATTTTCATCTTTGATTTGAATTGTTCCATCGATATCTTTCTCGACAATTAAAATTGAAGCCTCATCCGAATTATCAAATACGTATGCTCTTCTGCATAACTTTACTGCATCATACAAAAAACTATTAGAACGTATATATCGATCTGATATTTTATCATCAGGAACATTATGTTGCCCTTTTTCAACACGTTCTTTTACTCTTCCCTGGTTAACGGTGCTATCTGATGTACCTATGAAATAAAGATACAGCTCCCATCCTTTCTGCTTAGCACGTTCCATGAATTCAAGCTTAGATTTATGTGAAAATACGGTTTCAAATGAAAACAAGTTGATAGCTGTCATCGGCGGTGAATAATTCCCCACTTTCGGCGGTTTAAAATTCCCCAGTTCACAATTCCTGACAAAAGTTCAAGGATTGTGAATAATGCTGAAAGCGGAGGATTGGCTATTGATTAGAGATTTGTATTCACAAGGTCTGAGCATCAGTAAGATCTCAGAAAGAACAGGTAAAGACAGGAAAACAGTGAGGAAATATGCCCGCCAGACGACACATCCTGAAATGA
>NZ_MBKP01000041.1 GCF_002243045.1 Methanolobus psychrotolerans | reverse complement strand
CAAAATTCCTGCCTTTTTCTATAGCACAAAAAGAACTTTTCCACGATGTTTATGGAAGGTCCTTTGTCTTCCTTGGCTTCCTTTTATTTGGCATGACAATTTCAAAAATGGCTAACAAATGTCAGTCTGCTGAAAGTGAACTGCTCTCACAGTTGAAATTTGAAAATATTGTAGCAGAGATATCTTCACATTTCATTGGAAAGAAATCAGAGCATATTGACAATGGCATATACCTTTCCCTTAAAAAAATAGCTGAGTTTGCAGATGTTGATCGCAGTTACCTTATACTTTTCCCATTATACCGGTCCGAAAATGATACCGTCTACGAATGGCATGCAGAGCACGTTGAAAATAGCCATACTGATAATCTTCCTGGCAGGAATTTTCCCTGGTGGATGGAAAAACTTGAGAATCCGGAGATCGTCCACGTATCTGATGTATCAAAACTACCACCTTCAGCAAGCATGGAAAAGGAAGCTTTGCAAAAAGCAGGCATCAGGTCCACACTTTCACTTCCTCTGATATCTAATTCCCGGTTAATTGGTGTTCTGGGTTTTGATTCTTTCACCCGGAATAAATCCTGGCCTCCAAACTATATTAAACTAATGAGAATCGTTGGCGATATTTTTGTAGACACTATAGAAAGAAAAAACGTGGAAGAGTCCGTTCTGAAGCACAAGGAAAGACTTGCAAGGGCACAGGAAATATCGCACACAGGAAGCTGGGAAATAGACCTGCGGACAAAAAAGCATTTCTGGTCTGAGGAAATGTACCGCATAATGGGTTTTTCCCCTTACGAAATAGCTATAAACAGAGATACTTATTTAAACCTCATCCATCCAGATGACCAGGTTTTATTCAATTCCTGTGTTAACAAAGCTCTTTCCATTCCGGGTTATAGATTCAATGTGAAAACCAGGGTTATAAAGAAAAGTGGCTCAATATGCATCCTGCATTCCCTTGGTGAAGTAACATGGGATAACAAAGGCAAAAAAATGCTCTTTCAGGGAACAACCCAAGATATTACTGACATATCTCTTGCTCAGGAAGACCTTCAGAGAAAGAACCGCAATCTTCTCATTCTGCAATCCACAGCTATGATAGCCGCCAGTTCACTTGAACTCAGAGATTTTCTGGAGGATATCCTTAAAGAGATCATTTCTTATGTAGGATGTGATCACGGTTTAATTTACCAGTTTAATTCTCCAGACCAGAGTTTCAGACTTTGTTCTTCAAACGGATTCAAAGATGATGCATTAAAAGATGAAGTTCAATGTATCCTCCCGGATGATCCTTTATTCCGGATAGTACCCCATACGAAACATACATGGGTTGCAGAAAAAGTAAATGATATTTCAGGCAGTTTGAAAAAGCTGATCTTAAAAGAAAATGTTGAGAGATTTGTTTTTGTTCCTGTAATCTCCAGGGAAGATCTTGTTGGCATAATATTACTATTCCCTGAGCCTGGAGCTATTATCTCAGACAATGACCTGGAAATACTTGGTAATGTAGGTCACCAGGTTGGAATAACAGTGGAAAATATCCGCCTTCTTGATGAAACCCGGAAAGCCTATGAAGAACTAAAATCTCTTGACAGGATGAAAGATGAATTCGTAGCCAATATAACTCACGAACTTAAAACACCCCTCATTTCCATAAAAGGATATAGTGAGGTAATTTATGAAGGGCTTCTTGGTGAATTGAATGAGAAACAAAAGCAGTGCATGAAAGTCGTTGTTTCTAATTCTGAACGCCTGGAGCGATTGATAGAATCTCTGCTTAACATGAATTCCCTTTATTTTGAAAAATACCATGTTTTCTCGCCCATTCACCTGAAAGATGTTCTTGACAATGCTATTACCAGTCTTTCCATGAGGATAGAGGAAAAGGACATTCATGTGAATGAAGAATATACCTTTGATATGAACCTTGTATACGGTAACTGCGAATTTCTGAAATACCTCTTCGTATATATACTGGACAACGCAATAAAATTCTCACCAAGAGGTTCTGAAGTATCTGTATCTGCCCAGGAAGATGACGAGAATATACACATCACCGTCATTGACAAGGGAATAGGCATTCCTCAAAATTGCATGGACCGGATATTTGACAGGTTCTATCAGGTGGATGGTTCAGCTACCCGCATATACGGAGGTAACGGACTTGGTCTCTATCTTTCAAAGAATATAGTAGAACTGCATTCTGGGACAATTAAGATTGAAAGTGAGGAAGGCGCTGGTACAGTCGTACACGTGTCCATTCCTCTGTTTAACCCTGATATTCACAAATAGGGAACTAATGTTAGTTACTTCTGAATTGGAAGTATATTCTCCTGTTGTTCTTTCCCTTATTTTCGGCTTTGATTATTTCTATATGGGGTATATCCCCGGTATTTGCCATGTGAGTGCCACCGCATGCCTGTGTGTCGACTTCGGGGATGATTATGACTCTGATATCCTCGATCTCGGGAGGGAACGCGTCCTTGAGTTTCACTACAGAAGGTATCCTGAACGCTTCCTCCCGCGGCATAATATCAATTCTCACGGGCATCTTACGGTCTATTATCTCATTGACTTTATCCTCATAGGATCTGATCTGCTCCCGGTCAAAGTCCTCAAGATTGAAATCCACACGGGTCTTATCCTCGCCAAGCTGGTTGCCTGATATCTTTGCTCCGGTCTCGTTGTGTATTATGGCACTCAGTATATGGCATGCTGTGTGATATTGCATGAACAGATACCTCCTGTCCCAGTTAATAATGCCCTTTACCTTATCACCGGTTTTCAGTCCCGGCACTGTGACTTCATGGCTGATATCGCCATCGAATTTTGCTACACCGGTCACAGGGAATTCAGCTCCGTCTTCTCTGACGAGCATTCCTGTATCATTGGGCTGGCCACCGGAATTTGGATAGAATGCTGTTCTGTCAAGTACTACGAATTTATCTTCCTTGACACTTTCAACAGTTGCATCGAACTCTTTCAGGTAACAGTCAGTAAGGTATAATTCTTTCATAGATACAGGTAAATGTCCTTATCAGATTAATTTTTTGGTTTTTACGATTAACGGGGTGTAGGGGTAGAGAAGGCCCACTGCTTTAGCTGTGGGATGAATCGTACCCAACTCTTTAATTAATCTAATGTTATCACAAATTTCTTAAGCAATTAAAGCATAAGAAAGTATAATGCGTAAGACATACAAGTTCCGTATCTATCTGAATAAATCACAACAAAAGCAGATGGTGCGGAGCTTAGAGATATGCAGACAAGTGTACAATCGTACTTTAGCGGAACGAAAAACTGCTTATGAAGAAAGGGGAGAAACATTATCGAAATATACTCTCAATAAACTACTTCCTGAATGGAAAAAAGAGAATCCTGAGTATAAAGAAGTGTTCTCTCAAACCCTTCAGGAAGTACAGGAAAGAGTAGACCTTGCCTTTAAGCACTTTTTCAGACGTGTAAGGAACAGAGAAAAGCCCGGATACCCTCGATTCAAAGGCAACGGTTGGTACGACAGCTTCACTTATCCTCAAATGGGATTTAAACTCGATGGAAACCTGTTATACCTTTCTAAAATCGGAAATGTCCGTGTAAAAGTACATCGAAAAGTCGAAGGTGACATTAAAAGGATCATTGTCAGACGCTCCGCATGCAAAAAGTGGTACGTTTCCATAATAACAGAATGTGAAGATATAGAAATCCCAGAACAAACTATAGAACACGTTGTAGGCATTGACGTCGGGTTATCGAATTTCGCTACATTGTCCGATGGTACAGCAATACCAAATCCTCGCTTTTTCCGTCTGGAAGAAAAAGAACTCGCAAAGGCTCAACGAAAGTTATCCAAAGCCGCAAAAGGTTCTTCTGAACGTAAAAAAGCTATAAGGGTAGTACAAAGAGTGCATGAAAGAATCACAAACAAGCGTTATGATCTCATTCATCAATTAAGCAGACAATTGGTAGATGAATATTCCTTCATTGCCTTTGAGGACCTGAGCATCAAAAACATGCTTAAAAATCATTGTCTTGCAAAGAGTATATCAGATGCCTCATGGAACATGTTAATCGCCGCAACAAAGTACAAGGCTGAAAGTGCTGGTTCTTTAGTTGCATTTGTTAACCCTGCGAATACTTCTAAGATGTGCTCAAGGTGTGGTCTGTTGGTTGGAAAAACATTATCAGATAGAACACACAAATGTAATAGCTGTGGTCTGGTCTTAGACCGTGACCACAATGTGGCTATCAACATTCTCAGATTGGGATTGCAATCTGTCGGTATCAAATTCGTAGAAGCCCACGTACTTTAGTCGTGGGAACAGTCACAGAAAACCTATTACAACCAGAGCCATATATTCGAACAGAATCTAAAGGAACAAAAGAATTATCAGTCTGGGAGAATGAAAGCTGATCTCCAGATAACTATCCTTTGCGTATTCTGCAAAGTCACAAAAACATCATATAATAGCCGTACCCTAAAAATATAGGGAAAATGACCGACAAAGGAGAAAAAAAAGTACCTATCTACCCTCTTCTTCTGGTGAACTTTATAGGCACCATGGGGATCAGTTTAGTCCTCCCTTTCCTCATTTTTCTTGTTGAACGGTTCGGGGGCAACGCGCTGATATATGGCATTATTTCCTCAATGTATCCTTTCTTCCAGTTGATAGGCTCACCGTTATTGGGGCGATGGTCCGACATCTACGGGAGGAAAAAGGTGCTTTTTCTCAGCCAGGCAGGTACGCTTCTCTCATGGATAATTTTCTTCATTGCTCTCTTTGTACCGGTAGTTGTGCTGGCAGATGTAAGTTCCGGCATCCTGGGTAGTTTTGTAATTACTGTACCACTAATTCTTCTTTTCATTGCAAGAGGATTTGACGGACTTACCGGAGGTAACGTTTCCGTTTCAAATGCATATATTGCCGATATTACTGAGGACAAGGACAGGAGTAAGAACTTCGGAAAAATGTCTGTTTCCACAAACCTTGGTTTTATAGTAGGGCCTGCAATTGCCGGAATTCTCAGTGTGACAATATATGGAGAAGCTCTGCCAGTGCTTGCAGCCATTCTCATATCCCTTACCGGTACCATCCTGATAGCTCTCTATGTCCCGGAATCGCTCAGGTGTGTTTCAAAGCACAAGCCCCCAGAGGAATTACCAATGTTGGCTGATAAGCCAGGAGGATGTGCTAATACCACGACCATGCAAAAACAGAAGTTCAGGGATGTAATGGGTTTGAAGCACATACCTTACTTGTTCCTTATCTATTTCCTCATCTTCCTTGGTTTTAATACCTTCTATACGGCTTTTCCCGTGCACGCAGCAAATGATCTGCAATGGAGCATTGCCGAGCTTGGTTTCTATTTCTCTTTCCTGAGCATCCTGCTTGTGATAGTTGAAGGCCCGGTACTATCATACGTTTCCAAAAGGTACTCTGACACTTTTTTGATAATATCAGGAAGCCTTATACTTGGAAGCAACTTTGTACTGCTGGCATTTGGTAATACGCTTCTAACATATGCTGCAGCGGTACTTTTCGCAATTGGCAATGGTTTCATGTGGCCATCTATTCAGTCCATGTTATCAAAACTTGCAGGAAAAGATAATCAGGGACTTGTCCAGGGAGTTTCAGGCAGTTTTGTGAGCATTGCCAGCATTCTGGGACTTATTGGTGGCGGTTTTATATATGAACTCATGGGAAGAGGGGCATTCATAGTGTCTGCACTTATTATATATCTTGTATTTGCGCTCTCTCTGCGTCTTCGTTCTTATGACGTTTCAATGAATGAGCATGCTCCTGAATAGATCAGGCAAGAAAATGGAAAAAAAATAAAAACCAGTAATCAAATAAAAACCAGTAATCAGTTCACACCTGTCTGTTCACCCGGCTGGATGCTTATTATCTTGCTGAGGGATATGTGTGAATAACGCTGGTTTGTAATCTCAAGTGTCAAAACCCCGTCATTACATGCTTTTACCTTTCCGCGGAATGTAAGTATTCCTCCACAATAAACGGAAACATCTTTTCCCATGAAATTTTTAAGAATAAACGATTGCATTTTGCTCCCTGCCAATAACTGCCAATTATTAATACCATCTGATTAATTTTTAATATATGTGTTGATTGGATGTATTAAGTATCCGGATATTAATTTTAACATGTTCCAAAAGGATGAAATAGTTGCCAAAAGATAAATAGTGCAAATTCCATCTACCTACCAAAGCGGTGTTTACCAATGGCTGATAAAAAGAAAAAGCGAGGTTTTTTTGATGATATCTTTGATGAAGGTAACTTTAATGATATCGATGATATTATAGAACATATGATGGAACGATTTGGCCTTAACCTCGATGATTTTGAGAAGCAACCATTTTTCTATGGCTTTTCCGTAACCAGACATCCCGGAGAGGAACCTGAGATCAGGGAATTTGGAAATATTTTCCCGGACGATGAGGATGAGGATGATTTCGAGTCTGGAAAACAGCATTTCAGGGTTAACGAAAGAAAACCTTTGATGGATGTATTTGAAATAGACGATAAGATTCACGTAATGGTAGAGCTTCCAGATGTGAAAAAAGATCATATTGATCTGGATGTTACTGAAACATTGCTTAAGCTGAAGGCACAGGCTGATGATATGTCTTACTCTGAAAGCATCGAGCTTCCTTCAAGTGTTGATCCCGATACTGCAAAAGCAACATATCACAACGGTGTCCTTGAGGTTGTTATGGATATTAAAGAGCTGGGCGTGGCTCGTTCAATTAACATTGAATAGTTTTCTTCACATTTTTCTTTATTTATTCTTCTTTTATATTTTCGTATTAATTTGTTACCGAAATGTATATATGTTCTACATATAATCAATATTTGGATTTTTAGAATAGGTCATTGGGAGTAATAATGTCTGCTCATTCAGGGGGAATGAATGTCAAATCCAGTATTATGCCAGAAATGTTACAGTTTGCTGATCCAGATATATTTTCCAGGCTGGAAATAGGAGTCATGTGTCTGGATAAAAGTGATAAAGTTCTCTGTTATAACAAAGTATTTCAGGCCCTTACAGGAACTATGGCTGAGGAGGTTATCGGTAAGTACCTACAAAATCTGACTTCAACCATGTTGCAGGAATATTCCGGGTTGTTCGATTACCTGCTTTTAATGAAGCAGACAGGTAATCCCAATGAACAAGGTTCTGTGAAAATAGTAGCGCATGATGGCTGTCTGAAATATTTATCATGTGAGTTCATTCCATATACAGAGGATGGAGGTTACTATAATGGCACGTTATTTCTATTGAAAGATGAAACTATAAAAACAATTTGTTCAAATAAATGTTTGTTTGCTGATGTTGAACTTGACACTTCTCATCTTCCATTTGTGTCATTTCTGCGGAAAAAGGATGATATGTGGTCTGTAGAATATGTATCAGAAAATGTAGTTCAGTTCGGTTATAATCCTGAAGACTTCATATCCGGAAAATTTTCATATGCAGATATTATACACCCTGAACATCTGGAAAGTGTCAGAAATGCAGTTGATTTGTGCACCGGGGATCATTTCTCGAAAGAATATATGCTCTTAACCTCAAAAGGGGAATCTCGCTGGGTTCTTGAAAGGTCATATGCTGTTCATGATGAATACACTAAAATAACCCATTTTCACGGTGCTATTCTCGATATTGATGACAGGAAAAAATATGAAAAGGAACTGGAAAGTGTGAACCATCAGGAAAGATCCCTTTCAAAACTGTGTAAAAAAGCTATTTCCTGCAATGATGTACATGCCATTATGAACTACACAGTGAAGCTTGTAGCCAATACCCTTGATATGCAGTATTGCACGATCATGGAACAGCTCCCAGATGAACGTTTTCTTCTCAGGTACGGATACGGAATAAGCGACATGTGCATCGGTTCGGTTGTTGTAGACAAAAATGAAGGATCTCAGGCAGGCTATACTATATTTTCCGGCAGACCACTTATAATCACAGATCTTGGCAATGAAAATCGTTTTAAAGTCCCTAATTTTTTACATGAGCACGGAATTGTAAGTGGGATCAGCGTCATTATCGGGTGCAAAGAAAGGGCTTTTGGAACATTATGCGTGCAGACAAACAAAAAAAGAAAGTTTACAGAGCACGAAATTAATTTCCTTCAATCCGTTTCGGCCATACTGGCAGAAACTATCGGGTTGCGTGAGACATTTAATTCATTAGAACTGTATCGGACCCTGATGACCCAGTCCAATGATTATATCTTGGTCTTGGATATGGTATCTAAGAAGTTCATCTATGCGAGTGAGAAGATAATTCAGGACCTTGGTTATTCTGAATCTGAAATAATGGATCAGAGTATCTTAGAACCTGATTGTTTTATGAAAGGCCTTGATATGTTCGGTGCGATCCGGAAAGTGGCTGCTGAAGGCTTCTTATTGGCAGAAGCCGAATTCATGCGAAAAAACGGTACTTCTTTCCCGGTGGATATAAGTTTTTCATTTGTAAAGAATGACGGCAATATTTACATGGTGTTGATAGGGCGTGATATAACTGAAAGAAAGAAGGCCCACCAGATGCTAAAAGAATCTGAAAATAAATTGAGTGCGATATTTGATAATGCCAGTGACCTGATATGCCTTTCAGAGATTGATGGTACTATTATAGAAGTTAACAGGACAATGGAAAAACGTCTGTTTTATCCGAAAAGCGAATTAGTCGGAATGTCAATTGCAGATATAACTGCTCAAGATATTCGTTTTAAAGTGCCTGAACTTCTGAACGAGATAAAGGATAGAGAAATAATTACTGTGGAAATTGATATTCTTACAAAGAAGGGCGATTGTATTCCCATGGAGTTTAATGCCCAGTTGATCGAATACAATGGTAAAAAGCATCTTCTTTCTATAGGTCGCGACATAAATGAACGAAGGATACTGGAAAAAGCAATCCGGGAACATGCCGATAGACTTCAGTACTCCAATGAGATCAAAGACATGTTTGCTGATGTTACAAGTCATGATCTTATAAGCTCAGTCGCGTTGATAGAAGGGTTTGCAGAATATCTTTCTGGTATTGAGGATAATGAAGAGAAAAAGAGCATTATTGTCCATATAAGGAACAGTACTGATAAACTAAGAAAAACAATTGATGCAGCTTCGGTTTTTACAAGACTGAACAGTTCAGCAGACCTGGAACTTGAGACACTTGATCTTCGGTTTGTTTTTTATAATTCGATCGTAAGACTTGGCGATAAAGTTCTGAATAATGACATTATACTAAATGCTCCCGAGTCATGTCCTGCCTATGTCAATCCAATTGTAGAGGAGGTCTTTTTCAACCTGATCTCCAATGCCTTGAAATACTCTCCAAGTGGCGCTGAGGTAATTGTGAACATAACTGAGGCAGGCGGCAAATGGAAGGTCAGCGTATCAGATTCTGGTCCGGGCATATCTGATGAAGACAAGCGGCAAATATTTGGCAGGTTCAGAAGGGCAGTTTCTTCCAAAATTGAGGGAAAAGGCCTTGGACTTGCAATATCTAAAATGGCAATTAAGTGTCACGGAGAAGAACTGCATGTTATTGATAATGAGACTGGTAAGGGTAGTACTTTCTGGTTCACTGTCAGAATGGCTGATGGGCTTGAAAATTTTGAATGACAACTTTAATTAAGAATTGCAAATATAACCTCTGTCCATTATTCCTGCGTATGTTCTTTCAATACGAAATAACCATAAGTAATATATAGTTGCTAAAAAATTACTTTTGTGTTCCAGAGGTATGTCGAATGGTCAAAAAAACAATTCATGAAATCAACGGTAGGATTAGGGATGGGAGTGTCAACGTAGTTACTGCCGAAGAAATGGTTCACATCGTAGGTGAACTTGGTGCCGAAGATGCTGCAAAGGAAGTTGATGTAGTAACTACCGGGACTTTCGGTGCGATGTGCTCATCAGGTGTCTGGTTAAACTTTGGTCATTCGGAACCTCCGATCAAGATGCAAAAAGTGTTTTTGAATGATGTTGAAGCTTACACAGGTGTTGCTGCTGTTGATGCTTTCATCGGGGCTACACAGTTATCCGAGTCTCTTGGTATGGATTACGGCGGTGCCCATGTAATAGAAGATCTAATCCGGGGAAAATCCATTCACCTGCATGCGGTATCTCACGGAACTGACTGTTATCCGCGAAAAGTGCTCGATACTAACCTGACACTTGAGGATATGAATCAGGTCATAATGATGAATCCTCGTAATGCATACCAGAAATACAATGCTGCAACTAACAGCACCAAGAGCACCATACATACTTACATGGGTTCTTTACTCCCTTCGTTTGGCAATGTGACCTATTCAGGTGCCGGTGTCCTTTCACCGCTTTCCAACGATCCTGATTACATGACAATTGGTACCGGAACAAGAATATTTCTGGGTGGTGCCCAGGGCTACATAACAGGCCAGGGGACTCAACATTCTTCTGGAGGTGGATTTGGAACTCTTATGGTTCAGGGAGACCTTAAGAAAATGAATCCTGATTATATAAGAGCGGCAAACTTCACAGGTTATGGCACTTCCCTTTATGTTGGAATGGGTGTTCCGATCCCCATACTCAACGAGCAGATGGCACAGGCCACTGCTGTGACGGATGCCGGGGTTACTACAAAGATCCTGGATTATGGAATCCCCAGCCGGGACAGGCCTTCATTACGTGATGTGACATATGAGGAACTGCGCAGTGGTTATGTTGATATCGATGGACGCGATGTCCCGACATCTTCCCTTTCAAGCTTCAAAAAATCAAGAATTATAGCATCCGAGCTTAAGGAATGGATATTTAGAGGTGAGTTCTTTGTGTCACTACCTGCTGAAAGGCTTCCAAAGGATATATCTGCCAAACCGATGAAGCAGACAGAAGGTATTGCCCTTGTTTCCGATATCATGGCAGTCAGTGTTGTAACAATTGCCAAGAATGCCAGTGTTTATGATGCTGCAAAGACTATAATGGACACCGCTTTTAACCATCTTCCTGTTGTCAATGATGATAATACACTTGTTGGGATTGTAACTGCCTGGGATATTTCAAAGGCAGTCTCACAGAATAAATTTGATCTTGTGGAAGGTATCATGACCCGTAAGGTCATAACAGCCACTGCAGATGAAAGAGTGGCTGTTGTTGCGAGAAGGCTGGACCAGAATTCCGTTTCTGCAATGCCTGTGATCAATAAGGAAAGGCATGTCATAGGTATGATCACAAGTGATGATATCAGCAAACTATTTGCCAGGAGGTCATAATTTTGAAAATAAAGATCAATATTTCAAGTGATATACTCATAAAGCCAATTATAGCAGAATCAATACTTGAAACCGGCGTCCTGCTAAATATATCCCAGGCTCATTTTGACCGCTCACGTGGTGAGGTCGTTGCTGATGTGGCCGATGATAAATTTGACCTGATGTGTAAATCACTAACAAATAAAGGTGCCAGGGTCTCGAAACTGGATACTCCCATAAAATGGGACGAGAACGAGTGTGTAGAATGTGGTGCCTGTATTTCAGTATGCCCTACTAAGGTATTCTCCCTGGACGCTGATTTCAGTTTGCTTGTGGATGAAGCAAAATGCATCCAGTGCGGAACCTGTGTTGATATGTGCCCTCACAAAGCCCTGTCACTTGGAAATAACAACAAATAATACTTCCTTTTTTCATTGTACCATGAAAGAACATTTCAGGTTGAAAGAAACCATTGTAACTATCCAGGCCGATATTCCTTTTTACATAGAATTGGCTCGCGGGTCTATAAGGATACATCGCAGGGAGCTGGAATCTTACATTACTTCGGACCCGTTCTTCCAGAGCACCCTGGAGCCCTACGACATTAATGGCGACTTCCCCGAGGTTGTAAGGAGGATGGTTGATGCCGGAAATACGATGGGTATCGGTCCCATGAGTGCCGTTGCAGGTACGATCTCTGCCCTTGCCGTTGAAGCTATGGTGGATGCAGGTGCGAGTTTTGCAATGGTGGATAATGGCGGGGATATAGCCCTCATCAACGACCGCCCAGTGCTTATGGGAATCTACGCCGGTAATTCTCCCCTGAAGAACATTGGCTTTGTTATGGAGCCCAGGGATTCGATTACCGGCGTCTGTACTTCTTCAGGCAATGTCGGACCTTCCATCAGTTTCGGGATGGCAGATGCAGCCGTCGTATTTTCCGATAATGTTTCACTTGCAGACGCCGCGGCAACTGCTCTTGGAAATGCCACAGGTATTGGAAAAGAGGCTGTAGAACTTTCATTTGATGCTGTAAAGGATGTTGCAGGAATAAAAGGTGCAATTGTCATTCAAGACGAATATATGGGCTTCTGGGGCGATGTGCCTGAACTCCAAAGGGCTGATGTAAGGTATGAGTGTATCACAAAAGGGTAACGAAAGAAGAAAGAGGATATAAAGAAAGATTATGCCACCGGAGTGACATAAGGTATTTCCTCGTATGGCTGTATAACGACAAATCCTTCTTCTCTGAAAGCCATCTGCACACTTTCACCACTTTACCTGCCGACAAAAGTATAGTAATCAAACAAAAGAAGTTAAATTTAATTTATTGGTCCATAACCTTGACAGGTATGTCAAGGTCATTTTAGTTATTCTAATAGGATCTCGACAGAACTGATTATTATACAGCAGTCCATCCACCATCAACACAGATATCCTGTCCTGTCAAATAGCTAGAATTGTCAGATGCAAGGTATATTAGCAAACCATCCATCTCACCCGGTTTACCAATTCGTTTCATAGGACATCTTGACTCAATGAAATCCTTAAAACTATCATCAGAAACCATTTCCTTTGTCATTTCAGATTCAAAGAATCCAGGTCCTATGGCATTTACAGTAATTCCATATTTTGCCCACTCACCCGCTAGTGCTCGAGTAAGATTGGTTACTCCTCCTTTTGATGCATGATAGGAAGAGAGTGGATTTTGTGTATTTCCAATTACACCATACATTGAAGTTATGTTAATTATTCTTCCATGATTGCGTTCTTTCATCTTTCTGGCAACATGTTTTGCGAAGAAAAACACACCTCTAAGATTTGTATTAATTACTGTATCCCATTCTTCCCTAGTTACATCTTCTGCCTGTGCAAAAGAAGCGGTTCCTGCGTTATTTACCAGTATATCGATTTTCCCAAATTCTTCAAATGTACGTTGGACTACATTTATAATATCATCTTCGTTTAAAACATCACACTTTACTGTGAGACACTTTATGCCCATTTTCTCCAGTTCTACCTTAAGTGTTTCTAACTTCTCAACTCTTCTTGCTGCAATAGTAATATTTGCTCCGGCACTGGCTAATGCTTTAGCGAACTGTACCCCTAATCCACTGGAGGCACCAGTTACAATCGCAACTTTGCCAGTTAGATCAAATAAATTATTAACCATACACTACTTACCCCCACTTATAATTTGATCACATTTGCTATTTAACAGTTGATCCGTCTAAGATGCCACGTTGAAACCTACTGTTTATACTCACAGATATCAACAAACCCTTACGCTACCAGTTTGCACACTTCAAGCTTACTGCGACCCTTGTACTTTATATAAGTCTTAGTATCATCCATGTACTCAATGCCACACATTAATAGTTATTTATCTTGCGGCTTACGTCTGGAAAAAATAAAAACGTTTTTCACCTGCAAACGTCTTAATATTCAATAGCAGGAAATTAATTTACTTTTTTAAAGTAAGTGGTTTGCCGCAGCATTCGAATCCTGGATGTTCGGAATCGGTTTCTCCGGGTTTAAGGGATTCTCTACCTTCCTTGAGTACCTGCAGCTCAATTCCGCAAGTTTCGCACATGTAAATCTCCCCTTTCTTCATGTCGTGGCATGAAAGTTTATCTACCATCAACTCACCTCCCTATAATACTGGGAAACACTGATATAAATAAGTATTGAATTACATAGCAGTTACTCTGTCTCAGACCTGTTTCTATTTGCTTTTTTGGAGTTGTAGAAAAACTCTCTAAATCAGGTCCATGAGAGTGAAGAAAAATAAGTATATCAGATAAAACCATTCATCTGACCTTCTGCAGATGGCTTACAATTTTGCCAATTATCAGAATCACATGGATTTGTCAATTGATAATACTAAGATGTAATTATAGTTAAACACTCATGGTTTGTAACTTATGAGTGCTAAAATAGCATTCAATATGTCGTGAGATCAATACCATCAGTTTCAAAAAAATGGTTCTTAACGCTAAATAATAATAATATCATAATATAATAATAGTAATAATAATATAATAAAATTTAAGCCTCATATCTATAATGATATGCAGACACCCGCAAAAAAGATAATTATCAGTTTTTTCTGGGCATCTGCAGAAAAGGCAGAAATAATATTAGATCCAGAGCATTTATACGTCAGTAGTTGAAAGAATCTGTAGAAAACCTATTTTCTATTTTATTTAACTCACATTCCGCAGGTTGATAACAAAAGTTCATAATTTTGCTTGATGCTGTTTTTATAATATATTGTAATAATTATATGTTATACTTCCTCGGGGAATGCTATCAAAACGGGGCATTATAAAATAAATACAAATAAATCAATAAGAATCGGACTAGAAAAACGTTAGCAAGCAAAATTATTCAAAATGAATTAGTACCTGCGGAATGTGAGCTAGTTGTCAGAATTTCAGAGATTTGTCAGTCTACAGTGTTACGACGATTTCATAGATTACAAATTGATCGATATTAGTATGCATCCAACCTGAAAGAAGATATTTTTTTAGTACTGGACATCTGCAAAACATATGATAACGTTGTTGAAAATTATAAGGCCATTATAATTTGATAGCACGTTTAATGTTTTATTCAAATTATGTTAAATAAATAAACGATCATACTTATATAATGTTGAGAAAGAAATTCTGTCTCAATCGAACATGCGTGCGGATTGGGGACTGGGGAGTTCTAAAGCAATTGTGGGTTCTAAAGCTTATTTCAAAAGTCATTATCTGTTATTCATAAGATTAACGTAGGATTTTTGAAATAAGCGTAGAGAGAATGGTTTATTCATTAAGAAGATGTCATTTTCATAGGGGAATGGAAGCTGCAATCAATGGTGGACCACAAAGGGGAGGATGGCTCTTGCCCATCCTTCTATCGTTCTATATGAGATATATAAATGGTATTGTTAATTAAACATTGCTAACTCGGTTAGAGTTTTTGATTTATTAATGGGGGTTTTTATATGGACAAAATGACAAAAGTAGGTATTCTTGGAGCAGCTGCACTGATAGGTGTAGGATTAGCAGCTTTGTCTGAAGAAAGAATAAGGGATTTCGTTAAAGAAAAGGTTGATGCAGGTACTCTGAGCATGGAAGAGGGTAAGGCTTTGGCAGAAGATCTGGTTAGCGAAATCAATAAACAGAGACTTAGCCTGGAGAAGAACGTTGTTGAAAAGATACATACGATAGTCCTGAAAACTGATAAGGAACTCTCAGACCTTGAGGACAGGATCAAGGAACTCAAAATCAAGGAACTTGAAGCTGCGCTTGAAAAGATGAAGAACCAGCAGAAAAGTGCAGAATAAGACCTGATCAATACAATTAACTTATTGAAATGTTGCGTGATTTTGGCCAGCAACATGTTACTTTTTTAGTTATATATCATTAGGCAGCTTGCTTACGGACTTGTATATTCAAAAGAATGTAATGAAAGAGCAAGAGAATTATGGCTGCTTTAAAACGGTATGTTGTACTTGAAATGTCAACATTTGTTGGTTCTAAAATGCATGTCCAACATTCTCTACTCGCAGAATTACAAAAAGAAGGCTTATGGAGTAATGGTGGTAACTTATGAGAAACGGTATACTGATGCAATATTTTGAATATGCAATGGCAAATGATGGTCAACATTGGAAAAACTTAAAAGCTGACGCCCCTCATTTAAGTGAACTGGGGATTACGGCTGTTTGGATACCACCTTGTTTCAAAGGTACTTCTTCCAGTGATACAGGTTATGCTGTTTATGATCTATATGATTTGGGAGAATTTGACCAGAAGGGTACCGTAAGAACGAAGTATGGAACTAAAGATGAGCTGATCGAAGCTATTAATGCACTGCATGAAAACGGAATACAGGTATATGCTGACATAGTGCTTAACCATAAAGCTGGAAGCGATGAAACCCAGACCTTTAAAGTAATGGAAGTTGAAATTAACAATAGAACCAAAGTTATTTCAGAGCCTTATGATGTTAAAGGCTGGACTAAATTCACCTTCCCGGGAAGAAATAATAAATATTCTGATTTTAAATGGTCCTTTGAACATTTTACCGGTATTGATTACAATAACGCAAACGGGAAGACTGCCGTCTATAAAATTCTCGGAGACAACAAGGATTGGGCAGAGAATGTTGATAAAGACCTCGGCAACTTTGATTATTTAATGTTTGCAGATATTGATTTTAATCACCCGGACGTTAAAAATGAAATATACAAATGGTTTAAGTGGTTTGTAAATGAAACACGGATCGATGGTGTAAGAATTGATGCGCTCAAGCATATAAATCAGGATTTTATCAGAGGCTTCTTAAAGTTCATTAAAAATGAGCAGGGTGAAGAGTTCTATGTTGTAGGCGAGTATTGGCAATCAAACCATGAAGTATTAGACGATTATCTGGATATAGAAGAACATCTTCTGGATATGTTCGATGTTTCACTGCATTTTAACTTCTACAGGGCGTCTAAAGAGAGTAACAAGTTTGATATGAGGACAATTTTCGACAATTCATTAGTCCAGACCCATCCCCAGCTTGCAGTAACCTTTGTAGACAACCACGACTCACAACCGATGCAGGCATTAGAATCCTTTGTGGAGGATTGGTTCAAGCCGTTGGCATATGCATTGATCTTGTTAAGGAAGGATGGCTTCCCTGCGATATTTTTCGGGGATTACTATGGAATTGCTAATGTGGAAGAGTACATGCCAATTCGAAACGTTATTGACAATCTGATCCGGATCAGAAAAGAGAATGCCTACGGAACACAAGAGGACTACCTTGACCATGAAAATACGATCGGATGGACAAGGCTTGGAACCAAAGAGCATCCTGACGGCTGCGCCGTAGTATTAACTAACGGATCAGACGGAGAAAAGGAGATGTATGTAGGGAAGATCCATTCAGGTGAGATATGGATTGACCGTCTGGGCGATAATCCTGCAGAAGTAGTTATTGATGAACTCGGAAAGGGGGTATTTCAGGTTTCTGGAGGTTCGGTTTCCTGCTATACAAAAAAAGAATAGGACAAAAGCGTTAAAGAAGCTTTAATTGAACAAATTATAATGGGGGGAGTGAAATACGAGTTCATTACAAAACATATATGATAAGTCAGGATAAAATATTTAAGATAGTTATTGATTTAGTCACTATAGTCATCCTTTATATACTGCTACTGGCCCTATTTGTGGGGGTCATACATATCCTCCAGGATATCAACTCAATACTATTTGGGACTCTTGGGGGTGGTTTTGGTCAGATAGTATCCAGTGTCCTCACAATTTTTGTTCTGATTGATCTTTTCAAGACTTTTATTGATTATCGTGAACATCAAGAGATTAGAATTACATATGTAACCGATGCTACGATTTTGATAGTCATGCGTGAAATTGCGGTAGGGGTATATGCCCAAAGATTTGATTATCCATTTGTTCTAGGCCTCTCGATATTGTTGTTCTCATTAGGTATAATAAGAGCTCTGGCCGTCAAGTATCCAACCAAATTATGAGTACTTCCTCATATACGCTTAAAATTTGGGAACTAAGGTGGTATATGACGTATCGGCTATAGAAAACCTATCAAAATAGACATCAAGTAACTAAAGTAAGCAAATATTCTCAATATCTAGAAGCATATTTGCAAGTATTGTTAACTTTACTATCTCTTGAATTTCGAGGATTTCTACAGAGCCGAGATCAGCCAAAAAAGGAAATGGAGACATTTTGAAACAGGTTCATCATTATCCACTCATGCCAGGTGTTTCCAGCTCACATGTTTTGATAATCGCGTAAACCAATCCGGCAATAACACTTATTGCTAATATTGACAGGGGGAAGAAACTGAAACCGAAACTGTCCTGCGAGCTATGAAATTCAAATATCGTGTAAAGACTATTCGTGGGTCCAATTGCAAAAGATCCCACTCCTAAAATATCCAGAACTATTGGCGCTATACTCATTAAAATACCCAGCGCAAAAAAACAGAGTATGAAGACTTTGAAAAATCTGGAGCCAAATCCTGCTGTAGATAGATTAATGGGTTTATCAGTTTCTTTGCCATAAATTATCAGCCCGGTTTTTTGATCTTCCAGAAATACATGTTTCGGATATCTCAATAGATTGCGTGTCACCCACAAATCGCCCACTGCCCCGGAAGCATTTACTACAAAAGGGATGAAAATCCAGTGCGCGATCAATGGGAAAGCAGCCATTAAACCAATCCCAACAAGGGAGATCAATATCAACGGAGCAATAGAGATCACAATGAACTGGTTGCGTGGAAAAACAGTTTTTGTAGTAGTGTAGAAATAGGGGAGAATGAAGTGAGCAATGCCCACACCATAATGCGGCTTGCCACCATATCTTGATATAAATATGCCATGTATGAGTTCGTGCAGTATCAATGTACCAAGGAAGAGAGCTACTGAAATCAGAATTGTGCCACTTGTGAATTCAAAGTTAAAATCGCTTCTTCCAGTAAATAATGTAGATAGTGAAATGAAAATAAATCCAAATGCAAATAAAGATAATGTCCCCATGCCAAGTAGTGTAACTACAACTTCTTTTGACACTTCTAATTTTCCAATTTCTTTATGTCCATCGAGGTTGAATGATTGTTGTTCTTTCATATTAATCCCTAACAATCAGTTACGCAGAGTCAGTGCGGCCGATTTCTCAATCAGTGTGTTCTCCAGAAGATATCTACCAAATTAACAACCCGGGCGCTCAAACGTATAAGGAATTCATTGGTCATCGGTCAAGGAGATTTTTTTGCCTGTTTGCTATCGATTTTATACCTATACCAAATACCTGGTGTAAATTATGGTCAATTTTCATGAAATCAACGCCAAGTTCCAGCATATAATTGGTTCGAATTCTTGCAAACTGTTAAAGAAGTTAAGATGATATGTGTAATTATCTTCTTAACCGATGACACATGATACAGAATTAGGCAACTGGCTGCAGGCGCATAATACGCCGCTGTTTTACTTCCCCAATACCTTCTTGATATGACCTACCTTTTCTTGTGCTTTGCCTTTGGCCTTTTCAACCTTACCTTCGGCTTCCAGGTGGGGATTATTTGTGAGTTCACCTACAGTCTCTTTGACCCCTCCCTTCACTTTGTGAATCGTTCCTTCCACTTTATCCGTTCTGCTTGTTTTCATGATACTCGCCTTTTTATAAAGTTTCTTTATATTCCATATATTCCAATAAGTGATTTACAATAAGATTTTCAGAAGGTTATTCCTTCTACGAATCTAACAACTTAAAGCGCTTGATGTTACATCTCTCAATGAGATACATAAATCCTCAATGAGATACATAAATCTCTTATTTTTTCTTTGGTTCTAAAGTGACATTCTTCAGATCATTCGAAGTGACCTTCTTCAGATCATTCGAAGTGATCTTCTTCAGATCGCTCGAAGTGATCTTGTTCAACTGTTCTTCTTTCATGTTGTTACCTCATGTTGCTACTCATTAAAAAATAGTTGATCCGTAGTGGCTATCAGCCATAGGATCCCATCACAGGATGAACGTTACTATCGCCAGTATTACAAAGATTACCACAAGCCACTTTGCGATACCCATCGAAAATCCGGCAACCCCACGTGCACCCAATACATAGGCAATAAAAGCCAGTACCAGGAATATAATAGCTAGTCCTATTAAATTTGCCATATTCTACCACTCCTTACATATTTAACGTTATATTTCTGATGATATTAGATCAGAAGTATCTATTAGTCGCTATTTGAAGAGCTTCGTTAATAGGGGCTCTTAAATTAGGTCCCATAAATCCAGTTCTATTTGATATCCTCATCAGTTATCCTTCCAAAACACCTTTATAAAAAAATAGTGGAAGTTAGTACTCCCACGAATCCATAGTTATAGGAGGACGGATTTTATGTGGAGGATTTTTATGTGGAGGATTTTTATGTGATGGACCTTTCATTTTTTAATAGATTCCGATACGACTTTCTTAATCTATTTGCTTTTTCCATTTCTTCTGCTTTTGTTCCTTCTGTGTTCTTTATTATTGCCATGTTACCATTGCTCGTGAGGACAGAACAGATGAATGATTCTTTAAGAATAAACTTGTTTCAAAAATCCTACTTTCCTTTTTTGACTATAGAGGTTGGTTGATATCCTACAGACTTACAGGAAACGATTTTTGAAACAAGTTATGTACCCCCAATTGCTTGAGAACTCTCCAGTCCCCAACCCATATATATGCTCAATTGAGACCGACGTTTCTTTCTCAATCTTACAATTATATAATATGTTGTTTGTCTACTTAACACAAATGTAACAAAACATATCACGCACTCTCAAATTATAATGGCGTTATAATTTTCAACAACGTTACTATATATTCTGCAGATCCAATCATTAATAGAAAGTATCTTCTTTCAAAGTGGAGACACTAATGCGAATCAATTTGGAATCAATGAATTAGTTGTAACACTATGAATGGACAAATCTATGTGATTCTGACAATTGACAAAATTGTGAGACATCTGCGGAGTATAAGTACTAAAGAGAATTATTGAATATTATGTTGGCACTGATTTATATCTTGTTTACTTTCATTGTATGTATTACAACTGTTATGGGTCTAAAAAGGTGAGCATATGGTCAAAAGTAAGAAAAACACAGACAAAGAGAAAACAGAACCTGCAAGCGAGAACCAAATGCAGCATTCGGCAGAAACGTCTGTCACTGCTCATCCTGCCTCAGATACATTTGTAAATGTATCTCCAAATGAGAAAATTCTCGTTGTAGGTATTGGTGCATCGGCTGGCGGGCTTGCTGCGTTGGAACAATTCTTTTCAGCAATACAAGCAGATACAAACCTGGGTATGGCCTTTGTCGTCGTGCAGCATATGGCACCTGCCCACAAAAGCATGCTTTCTGAGATTATCAGACGTTATACAAGGATGGAGGTTTATGATGTCAAGGACGGGATGGCTGTTAAACCCGATTGTGTATACATCATCCAACCCAACCGTGATATGATAATAATGAATGGTATTCTGCATTTGATGGAACCAGCTGAGGCGCATGGCCATCGTATGCCGATCGATTCTTTCTTCAGGTCTCTGGCTTCATATCAGCAGGATAGGGCCATTGGAATTATACTTTCGGGCACTGGTAGTGACGGCACACATGGTATCAGGGCTATCAAGGCTGAAGGTGGTATACTAATGGCACAGGATCCGGAATCCAGCGAATACAATGGCATGCCTTTAAGTGCTATTGAAACCGGCTTAATAGACTATATCCTGAAACCGGCCAAGATGCCAGCTCAACTCCTTGATATGATATCACACATATTCGGGGAGAAGCTCGATCCTTCCTTCAATGCCGAAGAGGCGATGAAGACGATCTTCACTCAATTGCTCACTCAAACAGATCACGATTTTTCCCAATATAAGCAGAAAACATTAGACCGCCGTATAGGGCGTCGCATGGCTGTCAACGATATCAAAAATCTGGACGGGTATGCACGCTATCTGCAACATAAACCGGAGGAGGTGAAGGCACTTTTTAGTGACCTTCTGATCAATGTTACAAGTTTCTTCCGCAATCCAAAGGTTTTTGATGTACTTCAGGAGCAAGTAATCCCACATCTCTTTGTCGGCAAGTCTCCGGATGAATTCGTACGTATATGGGTGGTCGGCTCTTCCTCCGGTGAAGAGGCATATTCCATCGGCATCCTGCTTAAGGAGTACATGGATAAATTGAAGCAGACTTTCAAAGTACAAATCTTCGCCACTGACATTGACAGCCCAGCCATCGAGCAGGCCCGCAAAGGCGTCTATACCTCCAGCATCTTAACTGATGTCCCACCTGATAGACTGAAACGTTTTTTTATTTACGATTCCGATCTCAACACCTACAGAATCCAGAAAAATATCCGTGAAATGGTTATCTTTTCCGAACAAGATGTAATCAGAGATCCGCCATTTTCCAAACTTGACTTGATCAGTTGTCGCAACCTGCTGATCTATATGAACAAGGAATTGCAGAAAAAACTCATTCCTATGTTCCATTATGCGCTGAATCCCGGGGGATTTCTCTTACTTGGCTCTTCCGAGAGCATTGGGGAGTTTTCGTACCTGTTTGATACGCTGGATAAACAGTCTAAACTATATCAATGTAAAGTGGTTTCTGGTGAATACAACTTTTCAATAGGAACATTTTTCTCTTCACCCCTTGAAACCGGTGTATCCAAGCGGCCTTCTGGCAAGCTTCCGAGTGAAAACAAACTCCAAATGCGTGAACTGACCGAAAGGAAGTTGCTGCAACAGTACGCCCCTGCAGGTGCGCTGGTCAATGAACACGGCGAGATCCTCTATCTTCATGGTCGTACCGGCCTCTATCTTGAACTTCCACCCGGTGAACCTGGTTATAACATCCTGAAGATGGCCCGGGAAGGATTGCAGCAGGCATTGACCACAACTCTGAGCAGAGCAGTGACTCAGAAAAAACAGGTCGTTCACTCCGGGATCAGGGTCAAAACCAACGGGGACTTTACAACCGTAGATCTAAAGGTGCAGCCAGTGGAAGAAGCTATTGATAAAAAATTGTACCTGGTAATTTTTGATGTGCCGCCAGAGCCAAATCCGAACCAAAGAGAGAAGGAGAACTCAATGAATGAAGAACAAGGCGTTGCTGAGAGTGCGGATGGAGAAGAAAGCGTTTCAGCTCTGAAAGAGGAACTCAGAACCATGGAAGAGTATCTCAGAGCTGTTAATGAAGAACTGGAAGTCTCCAACGAAGAGCTAAGATCTTCCAACGAAGAGATGCAGTCAATGAACGAGGAATTGCAATCTACAAACGAGGAACTGGAAACCTCCAGGGAAGAATTACAATCCCTTAATGAGGAATTGTCTACTGTCAATGCTGAACTGCAATCCAAGGTGGCAGAACTGTCAGAAGCCAATGAAGATATGAATAACTTGCTAGCCCGCACTGGTGTGGGCATTATTTTTGTGAACAATCAATTGCTTATCCAGCGCTTTACTCCTGCTGCCACAAAGGTGATAAATCTTATTCCTACAGATGTGGGACGTCCTCTTGAGCATACCGTTTCAAACCTGTTAGAATATAACATGATACCGGACATACAGGCTGTGCTGGACACCCTGGTCCCCAGAGAGATTGAAAGTCACACCCATGATGGGGAGTTGTACATTGTAAGGATACAACCTTATCGTACTTTGAAAAATAGTATTGAGGGGGCAGTCATCACATTTATGAAGCAAACCGAGGCACTGAACCGCCTGGCTACCGTGGTGCGTGACTCGGGAGATGCGATAACGCTGCAGGATATGGAAGGCCGTATCCTTGCATGGAATCCAATGGCTGAGCAGATGTACGGTTGGAGCGAAACCGAAGCACTGACTATGAATGTCAGTAGAATAGTCCCGGAGAACAAGAAAAATGAAGCTTTGGCTTTATTGAAGACGCTTGTTCAGGCCGAAGTTCCAAAACCTTGCCGAATAAAAAGGTTAACCAAAGACGGCCGGATCGTAGATGTCTGGATGACGGCTACCCCTCTGGTAAATGCAGATGGTAAAGTGTATTCAATTGCGACCACCGAGCGAAAGGTCAAATCATAAGGAAGGTGAAAAGTGGACCATGCTTTTGAGGGCTAATCCCCTCAAGATGCCATGATACATCTATATCTCAATTATGGGTGTGGACTGTCGCCTGTAATATTCGAATAGCTCTTTTCCCCACTCAAGTGCAGCCGGGCTGCAAATGAGCATTTTTTTATTGTCAGATTTACCTTCTTGTGTGAATAATCTGAAGTTAATGCATTGATCTGCCAGAATAAAAGATACAAACTCAAGACTTTTAGGATACACGTAAAATGAGATAAGGTTGATATCAATCAATTCTTTAAAGTCATCATAATATTCATGTTTGATCTTCTCGTAGACTTCCGGGGACATAATTACTGATACATCTACACCCTGCTCGATCACCTCTGCATAGAACTCGTGAAACATAGGGTGTAGGGTAGAGGTAATCTGTAACATGTATTTCGACGTTATGGCTTTTTCAAGAAAATCCGTATCAGAATCAAAGAAATCACCAATGGGAATGTCAATCACATTGCAAGAGCCAAGCTGCGGTAATTTTTTAAGAAGATAGGTTGGAATAAAATCTATGAAATGGGTTCCTAAATAGTCACGATTCTCACCAAACATGTCCGTAGTGCGCAGAAAAACTATCATTTCCTCAACGATCAATTTTCCAATAGTTGTCAACTGATAAGTATCTGCATCTTTAGTTATAAGGTGACTTTCTTTCAAAATTCGTAACTGTGGAAGTAGCGCTGTTCTGTTAGTCTTCAGTGACTTGACGAGTATTTCCATTTCCTTAGGGCCATCCAGCAATAGTAAAAGCACATTTCTCCTCTTTTCAGATGCAAGTAGTACTTCAACAATTGGCTTTTTCAATAAGTCACCATCCTCTTAGCAATAAATAGATGTCCTGTCATATAACAACTGTTATGTATAGTTTGAAGATATAGATAAGTTATTAGATTCCTGCAAAGTTATTGAGAGGCTATCAAATTAGCTCCTAAAAATCTTGTTCTAATTTGATGGTCTCACATTAATACATTCATTGGTTAAATTAACTTTTCACAGTCATTAATTTGATATACTCTACTAGCTAATAGAATAATGACCAATAAAAGGAGTGTGGAATTATATGGTAAAAGTTACTTTGGTTCATTCTGAATGGTGTCATTTTTGTCCGACTGCAAAGAAAATATGGCGAGACTTGAAAGAACAGTGTGATTTTGAGTACGAGGAAGTAGAACTGGACACTCCTGAAGGAAAAGAGCTTGCAAAAAAGTTTAAGATCCGTTCAATACCTACTACGATCATTGATGACAAGGTTGCTTTTGTGGGTGTTCCTGACAAACAACAGGCAAGCAATGTTTGTGATAATAGTTGATCGATATGCATGATCTTATTATCATCGGAGGAGGTCCTGCAGGACTGACTGCAGGCATCTATGCAGTACGTTATGGTCTTGACACCCTTGTGCTTGAAAAGAATGTAATTCCCGGGCAGATATCAACTGCGGATACAGTTGAGAACTATCCTGGTTTTTCTTCAATATCCGGCATGGAACTGATGCAGAAGTTCAGGGACCATGCAGAGCACACTGGGGTCAGGATACAGAGTGCTGATGTAAAGATTGTCAGGGATGAAGGCAACAAAAAGGTTGTCATAACAGATGATGGCGAGTATGAGGCACTTGCAGTGATAATCGCAACCGGGGCAAATCCCAAACGACTGGGAGTTCCGGGAGAGGACAAATTGCTTGCAAAAGGCGTTTCTTACTGTGCTACATGTGACGGTCCGTTCTTTGGTGGGCAGGAAGTAATTGTTGTAGGCGGTGGTGAATCTGCAGTTACGGATGCCCTGATACTCTCAGGTATTGCAAGCAGAGTCTATGTTGTACACAGACGTGACGAACTGAGGGCTTGTTCTATTCTTCAGAAAAGGGCTTTTGGTACAGAAAATATCAGCTTCATATGGGACACTGTTGTGCAGGAAATAAAGGGCGATGAACTTGTTGAAAAGGTTGTCCTGAAAAACATGAAGACAGGTGAACTTACTGAGATGAATGTCGATGGCATTTTTATCTACGTAGGTATCAACCCTAACACTACAATGGTGGATGTTGACAAGACAGATGTGGGTTTCATTAAGACTAATGACCGGATGGAAAGTTCTGTAAGAGGGATATTTGCAGCTGGTGATTGCCGCAGAACTTCTGTGTGGCAGGTTGTCACAGCAGTTTCTGACGGCGCAGTAGCCGCCATATCTGCGCATGAGTACATCACATCTATAAAATATGACCAATAATTACTTTACATTCACTTAAAGAAGGTGACTCAAAAATGATGTGCGATGAAGAATTTAATGGTGCAGTTTGCCTGAAGATATGCTCAGACTCTACGGCTGATGACCTGGAACCGATAGCAATTGCAATACACTCCCTTCTTGGGATACCAATTACCATTCGTAGTCTTAATTGTAAAGGGATCAGGATGGAAAGAGGGGAAATTGTTGACAGGGAATATACCGGTCCGATCCTGGAAGAAGTCATCAGGACAAACCACATGATCAGGACTGTGCCTACAGATGGTACATACAGGGGTAAGTCTGTTGTAGTGGCACCTATCAGGACAGTTCAGGGAGAAGCTATCGCAGCAATAGGCGTTGTAGATATTGTTGCAGCCCTTGACATACTTTCAATGTTCAGGGAGTATCCTGGCATAATAGATGAGGTGGAAGACTCAAGAAGAAAAATGAAATGAGTTTTTCATTATTTTAAAAATTCTTTCATTTTCTGATATTTAATTGCCTTGCTTATTACAAAAGCTACAATAGATATTGACACTGCAAGCATTATTACCATCAATAAGTTCCCGTTTTCTGCTGCCTTCATGAGGCTATAGAAAAGAAAAGCACTCAAAAACATGCCAATCACCAGCAATATAGCTGCTGGCATACTGTAAATTTTCCCAAGTGGTCCTTCCATAGTTGGTACAACATTTTATCCATATTATAGTTTTCTATTCATTTCCTCGGTTTACCCTTAAATACCAGTTCATCCAAAATAGATGCGAGTAGAAATGGACCTGAAAAGCATATTATACAAGCTTAAGAATGAAGAAACGGACATGGAGACTGCCGAGTCCCTGATCCGTTCCATGGGATATGTCCCTGTCACAGATATTGCCAAAATAGATATTTTCCGCAAGCATCGCACAGGTATAATGGAAGCGATACTTGCTGAGGGCAAGGATCCTAAGGATGTTGTGGAAATAGCAAAAGCGCAGGTTGCTGCAACCGGCAGGGTGCTTATTACAAGGCTAGGTGATAAGCACAGGGAAATGCTAATCTCCAGTTTCAAGCCTGAAGAACTTGAATGGAACCTGCACTCCACGGCTGCTGTGGTCCATAACGGCACTCCTGTGCCAAGGACCGGTGGCATTGTTGCGATAATTACTGCCGGTACTGCTGATATTGACGTTGCGGAGGAGGCAAGGATGGTGGCATCCGAAATGGGATGTGAGACTATCGCTATCTATGATGTAGGAGTTGCCGGATTCCACAGACTTATCAGTGAAATGCAGATATTGCAGGAGATAAAACCGGATTCCATTGTCGTTGCAGCAGGAAGGGAAGGTACTCTGCCTACCGTTGTTTCAGGACTTATGGATGTTCCTGTAATTGGGCTTCCTGTATCTACAGGATATGGTGCCGGTGCAAAGGGTGAAGCTGCCCTGCTTTCGATGTTACAGTCATGTTCTGTACTTTCTGTTGTTAACATTGATGCGGGTTTTGTAGCAGGTGCCTTTGCTGCAAGGATAGCTAACATGGTTGCTGGGGCAAGGAACGCTAAGCATCAGAAATGACCGCTTGTTTAATGTTTACAGTTTGAAATATACAACTTAGGTGTGATAACATGAAATCCCTTATATTCGATCCATTCTCAGGTGCAGCCGGAGATATGATCCTTGGAAGTCTCATCGATCTTGGTGCAGATGGCTCAAAGATCCGTGAGATCATCGAATCCGCAGTAGATGTATCGGTCTCTGTGGACCGGGTTAACAAGAAGGGGATCGATGCCACTGACGTTCACATACATGTACCACATGAAGAGCATTCAAGACATTATCATGAGCTTGTTAACATCATCAAGGCTGCCGGACTTCCTCCTCAGGTTGAGAAGAGTGCCCTTGATGTTTTTGAGATCATGGCAAAAGCGGAGTCAAAGGTCCATGGCGAATCACTGGAAGAGATCCATTTTCATGAGGTAGGACAGAACGATGCTCTTGCAGATGTTATTGGCTCCTGTGCAGCCATCCATGAGCTGAATGTTGATTCCATATTCTGTACTCCTGTTAATGTAGGCGGTGGCAGGGTAAAGGCTGCACATGGGACAATGTCTGTACCGGCACCTGCAACCCTTGAGATCTTAAGGTCAGGCAGTCTTCTCTCATATGGGATGGGCAACCGGGAACTACTCACACCAACTGGTGCCGCTTTATTATCATATTTTGCAAAACCCATTGAGAATCTCCCCAAAGGCAAAGTCCTTTCAGTTGGATACGGAGCAGGAGATGCTGATACGGAAGATCCGAATGTACTGCGTACTATGCTCATGGAAGTCAATGATGTGTTGACTAAGGACCATATCGAAGTCCTGGAAACCAATGTAGACGATGTTACAGGTGAGGTTCTGGGAAATCTGTTTGACAAGCTGCTTGCTGCAGGTGCCAGGGATGTTGCCATCACGCCTACAATAATGAAAAAAGGCAGGTCCGGTCATATTATCACAGTAATCACAAAGTCAGAGAACAGTGAAAGGATTGCCCGGGAAATTATGAAGGAAACCGGTACTCTGGGAATACGTGTCATCCCTACTGTACATCGTTTTGTGGCTGACCGCAGGATGGATAAAGTTACTCTATCTGTCACAGGTGAGGAATTCACCGTTGCCGTGAAGATAGCACAGGACCGGACAGGCGAGATACTGCACATTTCCGCCGAGTATGAGGACTGCCGCAAGGTTGCTGATAAGGTTGGTCTGCCGCTGAAGGAAGTTATCAGGCGGGTCGAGGAAGAGGCGTGGGGGAGGTTTACGTAGGATTTTCGTCATGTTTTGTTTTTGACCATTTTCTTCTTTCATTTTGATATTCGTTCTACCACAAACAATCTAAACCATCCCGGCAATTAGAGAGCAAATGATAGACGACGTTGTGAAGTTATTCAAGGAACTGGACAGTAAGGACCTGCGCATACTGACCGGTATTGAGATCAGTATGAAGGATTTCGAATGGGTGCCGGTGGAGGAGCTAATGAAGTACACCCGCCTGCCGTATTCTTCCCTCGAATATAAGCTGAAATCACTGATAAGGAATAATATGGTAATTGGAACCAATCAGCCATATGAAGGTTACCAGATATACTTCGATGGTTACGATGCCCTTGCTCTTAACACACTGGTAAAAAGAGGAACCATCATTGCCATTGGTGATGAGATCGGTGTTGGAAAGGAATCTGTGGTCCACGAAGCTGTGAAAGAGCCGGCACTTGGCCTGGGAGAACCACAGGGTGTCATCCTGAAGTTCCACAGGGAAGGCAGGACCAGTTTCAAGAGTGTCAAAAGATCACGCTCCCATCTTGATGGCAAGGAGCATTTCTCTTGGATATATGCCGCAAGGCTTGCCGCAAAAAGAGAGGCAGAAGTTATCCGAAATCTGTACCCGGATGTATCTGTACCAAAGCTACTTGATAACAATCGTCATGCACTGGTTATGGATGTTGCAGAAGGGACCCTTCTTTACAGAACAAAGCTTTCAGAGCCACAGTGGTTCCTTGATGAGATCCTCAGGCAGGTAGCTATCGTTTATGAAAAAGGTTACATTCACTCAGACCTTAGCGAGTACAATATCTTTGTGAACGATGGCCTGGTTCAGTTCATAGACTGGCCACAGTGCGTGGAAACAAGTCACCCCCATGCTGATGAGTTGCTTGAAAGGGATGTTTCAAACGTACTGAAGCACTTCAAACGGAAATACAACATCAACAGAGATCTGGGTGAAGTTATATCGCTGATAAAAAGTGGTGTGGAGTCATAGATATATCTTATTAACGACATAAAATAATCTGTATGCAAAACGGTGTCATATACGGCATTGACATAGCAAAGGGTTCTTCAAGGGCACAGGAGGTTCCAAGATATGCCGTTGCCGTTCTCAAGGATGGGGAGATCACCCACCACACAATGGTCCGGCTTCACAGGATACTCCGTATGCTGGGCATGGATCGTCCTGATTACATTGCTGTTGACAATATTTTTGAACTTGCAGCAAATAAACAGGAGCTTATCCGTTTTCTTGAAAAACTTCCTGAGAATACAAAACTGGTGCAGGTTACCGGAGGTGTCCGCCAGAAATCCTTGCTTCGTCTGGGGCAGGAACATGGTCTTTCCTTTAATCAGTTCGACCCAATTCAGGAGGCTGAAACCTGCGCTATTCTTGCAGGCCTGGGTGTAGGTGATGAAGTTTCCCTCTTTGAAGATATCACCCGTATAAAAGTGAGCCGTGCCCGTTCCCTCGGCAGAGGCGGATGGAGCCAGAACCGCTATCGCAGGAAAGTCCACGGGGCTGTCAGGGAAAAAAGCAGGGAGATCGAGAACATCCTGCGTAAATTCTCCCGGGAGACCGGTTTTACTTTTGCAGAACGTATCACAGAAGGCTTTGGTGGCTATGTGAGGGCCGAATACATTGTGAACACAAGGCGTGAGCGTGTCCCGGTCAAACCGTCTGTCAATGCTGATGTGCAGGTCACCGTCAAAAGTGTGGAAAGGGATAAGATCCAGTACCTTCCGATCAAAAAGTCAGGGAGGAAATACACAATTGTCGGGATTGACCCCGGAACAACAGTTGGAATTGCAATCCTTTCGCTTGATGGGGAACTGCTTCTCTCTAACAGCATACGTGGTATATCTCATGATGAAGTTGTCCGAATGATTGCGGAGTATGGAAAACCGGCAATTGTAGCTACAGACGTTTACCCTACACCATCGGCGGTTGAAAAAATACGCCGCAGTTTCAATGCGGTCATCTGGACTCCCGGAGGAGAGATCAGGTCTGAAGACAAAATAGCACTTGCACGGCAATTCGGTTATTCCAATGACCATGAGCGTGACTCACTTGCTGCGGCACTGACCACATACAAAGCATATAAGAATGTTTTCTCAAGGGTTGAGAAAAGGGCTCCAAAATATCTTGATATTGACAGGATTAAGTTTCATGTTATCAACGGTGACTCCATAGAAGAAGCCATTGAAAAGGTTGCATCTGAGTCCAGGATGCAGGTAAAGGTCAAACCAGAACCCGAACTGACAAAAGAAGAACTTCCTGATGTGGATGGGCATATAAAAAAGCTGCGTGAGGAACTTAACCAGAAGAATTCCCAGATAAAGCAGCTCAAAGAATATGTTGCGGAGCTGAAATACGAATCCGGACAAAAGGACAGGTTCATTGAGCACCTGGAGATACGTATTAATAAGGTAAAGAATTCCGTTTACCGGCAGGTGAGACAGGAAAAAGAGATACATATAAGAGACAGTGAGATAGAACGTCTCAGGAAGGAAATTTCCAAAACACAAAAATCATTGCGTAACCAGCGCAAACAGAACAAACGCCTCAAACAGATACGCAAAAAAGAATTGAGGGGTGAAGGACTTCCTGTTAAAATAATCTCATCTTTTACCAGAGAATCAATAGAACACACAAAGGAGCTTTACGGTATAAAGGAAAATGATGTTATTTACCTTGATGACCCCAGCGGCGGTGGCCCCATGACCGCTTCATTGCTGGTTGAATCTAAGGTAAAAGCTGTGCTCATTAGTGAGGATATGCCACATGCTGCGCTGGAATTCTTCTATGATGGCGAGGTTCCGGTACTAAAGGGTATACAGATCCACCGCATTGATGATCTTGCCTCTGTGGACCCTGGGTTACTTAAAGATGCCATTGGTGTGTGGAAAAAAGAAGCCGATGAACGACGTCGGAAAAAAGAACATGAACAGGTCCAATCCATTCTTGAAGAATATCAGAGTGAACGCAGGAGGGGGCTTGCCTGAACCCGGGATACCTGCTTGAAAACGAAACAAGAGGTCAATATTAATGATAAGGTCTTCACTCCTGCTGGCAGGTGGACTTGGAACACGTCTCAGTGGCAAGGAAAAAGCATTGATGGTGTACCAGGGAACTACTTTACTTGAACGTGCCCTGAAGGTACTTGATAACGTGTCGGATGAGGTGCTCGTATCCCTGAGGGATAATGACCAGATGCAGCAGTTCTCCGGATACCTCGAAGAAAGGAAAGTAGTGACTGACAAAATAAGAAATGCGGGTCCGCTTGCTGGAATGCAGGCAGGCTTTGAAAGAGCTTGCGGTGACTATGTTTTTACAGTGGCATGCGATATGCCATTTATCAGTGAAACGTTAATTGACATGATGTTTCATATGGTGGGGGAGCATGATGCCCTGATACCGATCAGTGAGAACGGCATCAAAGAGCCTCTGCATGCAGTATATCGCAGAGGTGTGATGCTGGAGGCAATTGAAAATGCTATGGACGAAGGATACAGGAGCATACTTGCACCAGTTTCCTCTCTGGAAAATGTTCTGTATCTGGATGCCGTCGTTATTCAAAAAATAGACAAAGACCTTAAGAGTTTTGTCAACATTAATACTCCATCAGATATGATGAAACTGGATAACTGGCATCCGTAAGATTTGTAATTGTTCTGCCAGCAGGGATGTGTCAGGATGATAGACAATGGTATTATTATAGAGAAAGCCATCCGGAGAATTGCAGATGAGTACGGTTTCGACATTGGAACTGTAGAAAATGCTCTTATTTTTTCAGATGAATCACTGGATATTGATGCAATGGTCAGTGAAGGTATATTCTGCTTCAGGGGCCCAAATGATAATGTCAAATATGATAATGCATCCATATGCGTTTCAAATAAGATACTTTCAAATACAAAAGTAGCAAAGACCCTTATCCCTCTGATCGGTGAGAGAATACGTAAGTGGGACCATGAAGATATAAGTGTCCTCTTGTCCTTGTTAAAAAAAGTAGTTACAATAATGGAACTGAATCCTGATGAATATCCTTGTCTTCAGGCTTGCAGCATCAATCCTGCAGAATTACCTTCCGAGAAAATACCAAAAGATATCGGTGAAAGATACTGTATATGGGCAATGGACAAAAAAGGAATGTGCCTTGTAGGCATCGATGCTAACAGGATGATGCATATAGATGATATAAGAAAAAATCCAGAAGATGAAACTTTAGTGTGCTAATTGGTTGCGAAAATCACAAAGTTCGTATTTTATTAGTTTAGTTATTATATTTTTAATATATATCATTGTTATGTATGAATAATTTCGATAACTTAATAAATATGTTATGTACATTAAGGAAATGCAAAAACTGAGAATCTATTGCTGTAATATATATATATATATATATATATA
>NZ_MBKP01000040.1 GCF_002243045.1 Methanolobus psychrotolerans | reverse complement strand
CACATTTTCCTTTTTGGCCTCTATCTTTTTTCCAAATAATTTTTCGTATTCTCTTATGCCTTTAACACTTTTCAAACTTATACTGTTTACTTCACAATTTTCTGTAAAGTCACATAATTGAAGCAATACTTTCTTATATCCCTTGCCAGTAATCTTAATCATGGATTATACCTTTTTACGAGTTATTTTTACGATTGCAAACATAATATAGCTTTAATTAGGTATAATCCGTTCTATATAAGTTAGATTTGGATTTAGACTTGTTTTAAGTAAATTTTTGCATAAATAGGTGTCCTAAATGGAAATTAGGGGTAAAGAAGAAATTTAAAGGAAAATGGTTAAGCCTCAGTTACAAAATTTCCACAGATAGTGTTTTTAGAGTGTACATTGTTAATATATACTTTTTATGCGCAAATATTGTGGCAAATATATATGATATTTAACAATGTTTTTATAGTACAAAACCAATATTTAATTGGTGAATTTGTATGAAGAATAGTACATATACCGAAATAAAAAACGGAGTGATTTTACTTTTGCTGTATTTGATCCTGATGATTTCACTTGGGTTAATGTCAGAAATAACCCATTTCGTTTAAATTGGATGTATCTACTATTCATCAAGGCCTTTCTTGCCGAAAATATAGTTTGCAACCCTAATGGCATCCTTATCTCCCGTTTCTTTTCCTTCATCGTCACTTAGTTTCACTACCGGTATGCCATCAATACTATGAAGCTTAATGACCATGTTCAGGGGAGGGCTGGACCTGAAGAAATCATGGTTATTGGTAATGCTTGTTCCAATACCAAATATGCAGTTTATTCGGCCTTCACATTGCTTTTTGATCTCTATGGCATCGGCAGCAGAAAGTGAATCACTAAAAACGATAACTTTTGTAAGTGGGTTGATGCCCATTATATTATAGTGCTGTATGACCCTGTCTGCAAATTTAATAGGATCTCCGCTGTCATGTCGAACACCATCATATAACTTTGACAGCTTTATGTTGAAATTCCTGAAAAAAGGTTCCGAACCAAATGTGTCGGAAAGTGCAATTCCCAGATTACCTTTGTATACACTTACCCAGTTCTCCAGTGCGAAAAGATTGGCATTGCGCAGTCCAATTAGCGCGGAATTACCCATTATCCATTCATGGCCGATAGTCCCGGTTGGTTTAACACCGTATTTTTTGGCCAGGTACACATTGCTCGTACCGGAGAATGTCCTGCATTTGTGCAGTATCCTTACAGCAAGATCATGGAACTCAAAACTCCGTCTTCGTCGTGTTCCAAATTCAGAGAAAACACAACTGTTGCACTCAAGTTCCTTAGCGTTGCTGACAATGAGCTTTTCATATTCCCTCAGGAGATTATCATAACCGGACCCATTACCGTGCTTGCCAGCCTTCCAGTCCGTTTCTATCATTTCAAAATAGAGTTCTGAAATGGTAGCCATGAGGATTATCTCCCAGAGAATACTGCTATGCCAGGGACCTTTTATTGTAAGATCTAGGTCTGCATCCCCTGTCAACAGGACGCAAACTTCGGAAGGATCAAAACGATAGTTTTTGAGATACTCAACATAACTGGGTTTAAAATACGGGCATTCAGTCTTCAGCCATGTATATTCTTCCTCTGCCAGGCTGAGTTTAGGTATATCTTCTTTAATGATCCTTCTGAGCTCGTCAAGAAATTCTTCTGTGAAGCGCTGTTTACCTCTGTTGGTAAAACGATATTCTGCAGTTGCTTGTGGAAATAGCTCAAGGACTGCCATCTGCATTGTTAACTTATAAAGATCATTATCCAGTATTGAGCAAATCAAGTTGTTTCTTCCTTTTTGATTTTTGACGAAGTAATTACTGTATAGCCTTCTTACATGCGTATAACTTTTACCTATATATCATGTTTGTTTGTGCTCTGTATCGCAGACCAAAAAACAGGGCATGAATTTGTTCAGTATAGATTAATATAGTTCTATGTTATAATTATGTACAACTACTTACACAAGAGTATAGAATAACAGGAAAATAGAGTATCAATTGAGTGGCAATAAATGTATGAGGACAAAAACGGCATATATCTGCAGGAATTTAAAAACCTGCGGTTGGAGATAATTTCCCTGAAAAAGGATGTGAACAGGGCATTTGAACGATCGGGTCATTTTCATATGAACTCCCAGCTTATGGAAATGAAGGTTGATTTCTCACGACCGATCATACATTACATGCTGGAGGATATAAAAAATACATTTGATGATAACTTAAATCTGGAATGCGATAAAAAAGAGGTTTGTAAGCCAGCATTTTCGAATCTTCTTCAGGAGCTTGCGTTGCTCCTCATGGAAGATAAACTTACAGAGGATTCTCTGGTACTTTTCCAGGAAAGATTTGATGAACTTAAAGGATTTTTAGTCGCGGATAAATGTGACAACTGTGTAAAAAGTGCCGCCCGCATATTTGATAAACAAATGGAAATGATACGCTCATTCAACAGATCTTTAAATGACAGCCCGAATTCCAAGTCCGGCATAGACATTAATAGCATGTCAGATGATATTGTCACAGAAATATGCGAACCTCTTGCTAACAAACAGCGTCTTGCAATCCTCAAGTCACTGAATTCAGACACAAAGAGTTTTTCAGAGCTTTCAAAGATAACAGGTTTGCGTGGAGGAAATCTCCTTTTCCATATCCAGAAACTACTGGACACCGAAATGATAATCCAGATAACAGAGCGTGGAGATTATGTAATCACTAAGAAAGGTCACCTGACCTTGAAAGGGATGGCTGAGCTCTATGATAGACTTAACAATCAACAAATTCTGATTTAATTTTTAAACAGATATCTTAGTTCTGGTTCTTATGATTACCAATGACAGATAATTCAAAAGGACAGGTATTATGCACTGACAGGTTTTATGTATAGTTTCATTCGTTCTTTCAACCTGCTACACTCAGGTTCACTTTTAACCCGGATACTTCCATTATGCATTTCCACAAATTATTAAACCAGAGCCAGACCAAGTCAGGTACCTCCGTACTTTTTTGGTATACATATTCTTGTATCCTTTCATGAAAAATAAAAAAAAGTCAGGACCGAAAAAATTTAGCTTTTTCCGGTCCTTTTCGGTCCTTATTATTTAAGAAGGTATGCTTTCAAAGGCGGGAACCCGTTAAAAGCCACGGAACTGTAACTCTGCGTGTAAGCCCCTGTAGTAAAAATAAAGAGTCTATCGCCTTCTTTTAATGATTTTGGGAAAGCATATTTATGATCTTCATAGAGAATGTCCATACTATCGCAGGTTGGCCCCGCAAGTATAACTTCTTCTTCATAGCCCTTTTTCTCGGAGTAGATTGGATATTTTATAGATTCATCAAGGGTTTCTATAAGCCCTCCAAACTTTCCAATGTCCAGATATACCCATCTGTACTGGTTCAGTTTTGCTTTCTTTGATATCATGACCACTTCTGTTACAATGACTCCTGCATCTGCAACAAGTGAGCGCCCGGGTTCGATGATAATCTCCGGGTGATCTTCTCCAAAGTCTTCCTCTATAAAACGAAGTATTTCATGGGCGTATGTTTCAAGTTCATTGGCAGGTGAAATGTATTTAGCAGGGAATCCACCACCAAGGTTTATCATCTTAAGCTTTATGCCTTGCTCGGCCACTGCCTCAAAAATATACTTGCATTTAGAGATCGCGTTGTCCCATTGTCCAATATCGCGTTGCTGGGATCCGACATGGAATGAAAGACCATATGGGTCAAGTCCAAGGTCATGTGCTTCAAGTATCAGTTCATAAATGATATCAGGATGAGCTCCGAATTTACGGGATAATGGCCAGTCTGCCCCATCACTTTCAGTGAGCAGGCGGAAAAATACTCTGGATCCGGGAGCATTTCGTGCAATTTTCTTCATATCGCTCTCAGAATCCGTTACAAAAAGACGAATACCTTTTTCATATGCATAGGCAATATCTTTTTCCTTCTTGATAGTATTACCGTAACTTATTCTCTCCGGTTGAACTCCAAGTCTGATTAGCTGGTTTATTTCATAAATTGTGGCGGCATCAAAGTTAGATCCTTTATTCTTGAGTGCCGTTATGATTTCATCAGTAGGATTCGCCTTTATTGCATAATATATCTTTACAAAAGGCATGTTTTTAACCAGTTTATCATACATTTTTTCGACTTTAGCCAGATCTATAATAAGGAATGGTGTCTCTTTGTCCTTAGAAAATTCCTTGATCTTTTTAAAGTCCCCCTCAGAGATAAAATCATCCAGAGGAAAATTATACTGCTCTTTTCTCATATCTACTCCTTTTGTGATTAGACAAGTATCATTAGGAGCTAGTAAGTTGAATAAATAAAATTAGACCATACTAGTTTATTCAAATTAATACTTGATATTTTGGATTTAATAGTATTTTTAGTATTTAAAATTGATTCTTCGCAGTTATCGATTGATAATAATGATTATAAATCAAAACAATTACTCAATAGGCATCTATATTCATATATAATTGATATCAATGGCTTTATTTTCGAGTAGAGAATAATAAAACACGGTATTTTAAATTTTTTAGGTACAAAATTATCCTTTTATATTATCCACAGATTCCCTGAACATTGGGATCGTGAAAGAGAATGTACTTCCTTTTCCAACTTCACTCAAAACCCATATATTGCCACCATGCATTTTTACAAATTTCTTGATAATGGTCAAACCCAATCCAGTACCTCTATATTTGCGTGTTGTTGAACCATCGACCTGATAGAACGGATCAAATATCTTTTCTACATCCTGTTTGGAAATACCTATGCCGGTATCAGTGACAGATATCTGTACCAGATCATTGGTTCTATGGAGAGCACTGATAGTGATTGATCCACCTTCCGGGGTAAATTTGAGGGAGTTGTCCACAAGATTGTAAATTATCTCTTTTAACTTTGTGCTATCAGCTACGATATAGGTATGCTGAATAGCAATATCCATGTTAATTGTTATTCTTTTTTTGTTAGACAATATGGACATCATTGAATAAACATCATCAATGATACTCATCAGATCAAAAGTTGTGTAGTTTAACTCCATTTCGCCAAATTCCATCTGGGAGATATCAAGAATATTGTTGATCAAATTGAGAAGCAAATGCCCATTCTGGTTTATTGTGCTTATATATTTTCTTTGTTTTACGTTTATCTCACCCATCATCCCGTCTAAAAGCAGATCAGAAAAACCGATTATAGAACTAAGAGGAGTTCGTAATTCATGACTCGTGTTTGCCAGGAACTCACTCTTGCTTCGATTGGCGTTGTCAGACATCATTTTAGCATTGAGAATGGCTTCTTGAGCTTGTTTTCTCTCTGTGATATCGCGGAAGAACACAAGAGCTCCCTCAGAACCACCATAAATTACTGGAACCGCAGATACCTCTGCAACAAAAGAACTGCCATCAAGACGCAGGCAGGTCTCTTCTACCAATGGAACGCTCTGCCTTTCCTCATTCAGGCGATGAATGCGGCCCCGGACAGCAGCATGTGAATCAAAATGGAAACTATCCATAACAGGATGCCCTATTAATTGTTCCGGCGATTTGGCACCGAATAGTTTTAATGCTTCTGGATTCAGGTATGCAAATTTCCAGTCTGTCTGCACAAAGATTGCTTCTGGTGCATTTTCTACAAGAAGACGGAAACGTGCTTCACTTTCAGCGATTGCGTCCTGAGCCCTCCGTTCATCACTCTGGTCACGGAACACAAGCACCACACCTGTTATATTACCATCTTCATTAACAATAGGTGAACCACTGTCTGCTATTGGTATCTCCTTACCATCTCTGGAGATTAGCAATGTATGATTTGCCAGACCCACGATCATCCCTTCTCTAAGCACTCTGCGAACAGGTATTTCCACTTGCAGCCTTGTGTCTTCATTAATAATATCAAAAACCTCTTCCAGCGGTTTTCCATTTGCCTCGTCCTCTGTCCATCCTGTCATTTTCTCAGCCACAAAGTTCATTTGTCTCAGGTTTCCAGCAGTATCAGTGGTAATGACCCCGTCTCCAATGCTATATAATGTGGTTCTGAAAAGTTTTTCACTTTCTATCAAAGCCTCCTCTGCAAGCTTACGCTTTGTAATATCATGAACTATGGAGTAGAGTAATGTCCGTCCTTCAAGTAGTATAGGACCACTAAATACTTCTACATCCCTTACCGAACCATTAGCCAGAAGATGTCTGAAAAAGAAATGATTACGATGTTCTTTTCTGGCACGCTCCATCTCTTCCTTTATCTCAAACTGAGATAATGTATTGATATCTGCCACATTCTTCAGCCGCAATTCCTCAAGTGTCCATCCATAATATCCAACTGCTGCAGGGTTAGCATCTACTATAATTCCATTCTCCGGATCGATTATAAGCATGACTGAATGATTATTCTCAAACAGGCTGCGATAACGTGATTCACTCTCCCTGAGCTTATCTTCCATCAGCTTACGTGGAGTTACATCAGTAATGAAACCTTCAAGAGCTACCGCATTTCCCTTTGTATCATAGATTCCTTTTCCCTGCTCCCATACCCATTTAACTTCTCCTGAGGCAGTTGTTATTGTATATTCATCCTGGAATGTTTCTTTTCTGGAAAGGGTCTGTTCCCATTTTTCCCAAAGGTAGTTTCTGTATTCAGGCTCGATAAGATCATTAAAAGTAATAATTTTGTTATTAAGAAGGTCTTCAGGAATATAACCAGTTAATTTATAACAACCTTCAGATACAAACCGCATTGTCCAGTCGCGGTCATAATCACAACGATAGGCCATCCCAGGCAAATTAGAAAGAAGAACAGACTTACCCCTCTCACTTTCCTGAAGAGCCAGTTCCAGTTCTTTACGGTCGCTTATGTCCCTAATAAAGCAAAATATTCCTGGAATAAACATGTCGGAATAGATGGCACTTACTTCAATTTCAAGTATTCTGTCATTTTTTGTACGATGATGAGTTTCAAAGAGGTCTTTACCAACCTTCATTGTTCTGTCTATTTGATATATGATCTGCTTCTGGTTCATATCTGCTTCCAGATCGCATATGCTCATGCCAAGCAATTCATCGTACGAATAACCTGTCATTTCACAGTACTTGCTGTTTACCTCCAGAATCCTGCCTTCTGTGTCAATGTACCAAAAACCATCTGTTGACATCTCAGCAATTGTTTTATAACGTTGTGCATATTCCACAGTTTTCTGATCAACTTCATATTTGACCTGAAGTTCTTTATTTGTATGGTTGTGGCAACTCAATTCGATAGAAACATGCAGTTGATCATCAGAAAATGGTTCTATAAGGCAATTTGAAAACAACACATCTTCATGAAACAAGAAGTCCGGATCAATCGAGAGAGAAGTAATGAGAATAATAGGAATATTTTTGATTTTTAGGATATTTTCATTATTTTTGAGAATAGTGACTGTTTTTTCCTTTAAATGAAGTAAAATAATATCAATTCTGTAATTTTGAATAAAAGCCTCCAGACATTCAGTACTCAAAGACCTTTCATAAACTAAATAGCCTTTTGATCCAATTCTTTCAGAAAGAGCGGGATCATTTGATGCACTATCAAAAAGCAATAATACTTTTTTCATTCTACAATTTTTGTTTATCACGTACACAAAAAATTTACTATAATATCATATATAAAATTACTGCTTACTGGCATTATCTTCGTTATTTAAACGGAAAGAACATTTAAAAAAAGGAGTATGCTGCATAATATGGCAGTAGTTCTGCTTCTTTATCAAGAAAAAGGAATTAGAATGATTAAGGCTTAATTACCCAATTCATTCTTTTCGGAATTGTAACTTGATTGGTTGTCGCAGGTATTTTGCATAAATTCCGATTCTCAGTTAATGATATATGTAACCTGTACTGACATTGAAACAATAGATTCGCCTGGCTGGATAGGAGTGGAAACTCCACTATCGTCCATTGCTGCTTCGGGCATCGAATAATATATTCTGGAGCTACTACTGTCACTCATAGCGGTATTTTGTACACCGATTATCTCAACTCCCAGGCTGTTAGCAAGCATATCGGCTTTTGAAGATGCATCTGCTACTGCCTCATTGATAAGCTCATCACGAAGCTCTTTTTGCATTTCATCAGATACTGAAAAAGAAACACTACCAATCTGGTTTGCTCCGGCAGCTGCAGACCTGTCAATGATGTCACTCAGGTTATCGAGCATCATAGTTGTGACCTGTACGCTATTGGACGCAGAGTAGCCTTCTATGGTTTGTTTCCCGTCGTAATTGTATACCGGGTACACAGATATATATGAGGTCTGTATATTCTTATCCTGCAATCCAATAGCTTTGAGTTCTTTAATGACAGCACTCATCAGGATCGCATTCTCATCGGATGCTTCCTTTGCAGTTGCAGACTGGACTATAACACCTATACTCAACGTTGCAGTGTCAGGAACTACTTTTGTTTCCGCATATCCACTCATATACAAGGTATTTTCTGTACCCGGTGCACTCTGTGAACTGGCATATAATACGGCTATCATTAATACCAGTGCTATTGACAGGGCAAAGACAATATAGTATAATTTATTGTTCAAATTTTCTTGTGACATATTCCACACCCCTATTTTGTTAATTAAATATTCTATATTGCTTTGTATCTCTTTATATTCTTATCTAAAGGAGGTGCATTACATTTTTCAATTTATTTTGACAGTCATTTTAAAAATCTGTTTTCTAATCAAAAGTGATATAAACTGATAGTGCAAAACATAAAACAAGAGGTTTACAATGAAAAAGCTGATACTGATATCGTTGATCATAATGTTAGCTATTGCTATGTTATCCGGCAATGCTGTGGCTAATGCAATGGGTGATGAAAACTACAATGACCATAGTGCAGATGAGACACAACCTGGAAACGGGGACATCGGACCCGGCGAACCAAATGACAATATCTCTCCTTCAGAGGACCGAACACGAAACAAGGATGCATGACACTTTACAATTTGCTTTTTTTCTGAACTTTATTTTTACATGTTCATACTTTATGATTCATTGAGATTCATTCAGCCTGCAAAAACTAAAATAGATTGCAGACTGTCTTTCATTACATGAGTTCTATTCACAAAGATCTGGTCAAATCGCTCAACTCCAAGCAGGAATCATATGTGGATCTGGAATTACCAGACCCGACAAACGGTGAATATCTCCTTGGGGTATTTCACCTTGTACCAGGCGGGAAATTCAACATGCTACAGGCGGCTGCTGAAGTTGCTGCTGAATCTTCCACGGGAACTAATTTCAAAGTAACCACAGAAACTCCTTTTTCCAGGACAATGAATGCGCTGGTCTACCAGCTTGATCTGGAGAGGGAACTTGTCTGGATAGCCTATCCATGGAGGCTTTTTGACAGAGGGGGTAATGTCCAGAATATCCTTACCTATATTGTGGGTAACATCCTTGGGATGAAAGAAGTGGCTGCTTTAAAGCTTCTGGATGTCTGGTTTCCTCCATCAATGCTTGAACAGTATGACGGTCCGAGCTATACTGTGGATGACATGAGAAAATACCTGAACGTATATGAAAGGCCAATCCTGGGAACCATCGTGAAGCCAAAGATGGGACTTACTTCAGCTGAGTATGCCGAGGTCTGTTATGACTTCTGGAGAGGTGGCGGGGATTTTGTCAAGAATGATGAGCCACAGGCAAACCAGGATTTCTGTCCATATGACAAGATGGTAAAGCATGTAAAGGAAGCTATGGACAAAGCTGTCAGGGAAACCGGACAGAAAAAGGTTCACTCGTTCAATGTGTCAGCCGCAGATTTTGACACCATGATCGAAAGATGTGAAATGATCGTCAATGCAGGCTTTGAACCCGGAAGCTACGCATTTCTCATTGATGGGATAACTGCCGGCTGGATGGCTGTGCAGACGCTCAGGAGAAGATATCCGGGAGTGTTCATCCACTTCCATAGGGCAGCTCACGGGGCTTTCACAAGACCGGAGAACCCGCTGGGATTCTCAGTACTTGTCCTGTCCAAGTTTGCAAGGCTTGCCGGTGCTTCAGGAATACATACAGGCACTGCTGGTGTTGGTAAAATGAAGGGAACACCTGAAGAGGATGTTGTTGCTGCACACGGCATCCAGTATCTGAGTTCAAACGGTCATTTCTTTAAGCAAAGCTGGACAAAGATCCCGGAGAATGATAAGGATGCCATCGGTCTTGTGAACGAGGATCTGGCACATCATGTTATTCTTGAGGATGATAGCTGGAGAGGCATGAAGAAATGCTGTCCCATCGTGTCCGGAGGACTGAATCCTGTAAGATTGAAAACCTTTATTGATGTAATGGAGAACGTGGATTTCATAACAACTATGGGTTCTGGTGTACATGCTCATCCCGGTGGAACCCATGCAGGTGCCAAAGCCCTTGTACAAGCATGCGACGCCTATCTTAAGAATACTGACATTGCAGAGTATGCCAAAGATCATAAGGAGCTGGCACAGGCAATCGAGTATTTCACAAAAGCATCGAAAGATGCAATGTGATCAATTTTAGTACTTGTCAATTAGGGTGATGGTATGAAACTCAGGGATCTTGTGGACTGGAACGTTTACTGGTTATTGTTCATGGTGGCAGAGTTCTCGCTGCTTTTAGCCCTGCCATATTCTATATCGGTATCTACAGATATGATATATGATCTTGGAGGTTCGTTGCCCAATGTCCTGGCCGTCCAGTTTGCCCGTTCAACAATACTTTTTTTGTTGTTTATATTCATAGGGCTTTATCTTGGCAAGAAAGTTGGATTGGGAGCACCGTTTCTTGGATCACTCTCCGAAGGTAAGGGCCTGGATAAAAGTTTTTTTCCCTCCGTAAAATTGTCCATTTTCCTTGGTGCTCTTACAGGTGCTATCATTTTTATTCTTAGCTGGCTTGTATTTTCAATGTCAACTGAACCTTTTATCTCTCTTTTACTGACCCCGCCTTTATGGCAACGTTTTCTTTACTCATTCTATGCAGCTGCGGTGGAAGAGATTTTATTGAGATATTTCCTGATGACTCTTTTTGTCTGGATATCCTGGAAAATAAGAAAGACTTCAGAGAACCGTCCCACAAATACAGGTATCTGGCTTTCAATATTGCTAGTGAGCCTGATCTATGGATCGGTATATCTGATATCACCCTCGACAATGGATGTAGGACAACTGCAGATATGGGGTATTGTCATATTGAATGTAATTGCCGGGACAGTATTTGGATGGCTTTACTGGAAAAAAGGACTTGAAGCTGCATTTCTTGCAAACCTCACCACCAGCCTGATGATATTAGTAGTTCTGGGTTCATTGTTTTAAAAAGGATTTTCTAACCTTACACTAAAAGTGATTACAATTCTAAAAAACAAAAAGATGGAAAGTAAATGGGTCACTTTCCATTCTAGCGACAATAACCTGGTTCCCAAAGGAACAAATTCCCCTTTCGCTCATACTCCAATAATCGTGATGACTAAAGCCTGAACGTAACAAACCTGATGTGTGTGTGGGAGTAATGTGGAACAGGTTTGTTAGCGTTCATGTTTTTATCCGTTTTTAGCTTCAGTTATTTCAATCAAGTCCATATCGTACCACCGAATGGTCATACAATCACTCTGAATCATCAGCCTTTGTGACTGCAATCTGTAGTATATTTTCCAACTATATAAATATATCTATTCTTTAATATATAATGAGCATCATTATGATGATGTATGTGGACACTATTTCAAAAATCAGATTCTAAAGAGTCTACACAACTAATCATGAAATAGACAAGTCCCTACTTATACAGTTTTTTAGAGCAGGACTAAAATGATAAATTTATATACGTAAATGTTCAACATATAACTGCATTCTTATATTAATTAACTTATAATAATAGTAATAGTAGATCGATATGGTGCTCTGGCCTCTGGAAAAAATGGAAGACTCTATCATGAGATTTATAGAGTCTGTGAAAGGTAGTGAAAAAAGGATCCTGCTTTTTTTTATAGTCAGTGCAACTATACAAGTACTTATTCTTTATCTTCTGGACGGAAAAAGCCTGATCGATTCGATATATGCTACTGCTGCTACGCTAACTACAGTAGGTTTTGGAGATGTGTCTCCAAGTTCACCACTGGCAAGGCTCCTGTACATCCCCACCATGGGTATAGGTGTGCTTATGCTTCCTATTGTTGCCGTGTCGATATATGAGATGCATCAGAAGAAGGTGAGAGGGTTGAATAAATCTAACCAAAAGGATCATGTTGTCATACTTGGAAGTTCGAATGAAATTATAACGGCTGCTGTACAGGAAATAGCTGATTTCCAGGAAATTTGTCTTGTCTCTGAGATATATAACCTGAATCCATTCCCAGACAAGGTGCATTTCATCAGGGGAAGTCCGATAGAAAAGGTTTTTCTGATCAAGGCCAACATAGCTGCAGCAAAACATATTATTGTTGAAACGGGAAACGACAGTACCAATATACTCGCCACGGCCCTTGCAAGAGAACTTAACCCAACGGCTGAGATAATTGCAACCATCACTTCAGAAGAAAGGTACGGAACCCTGAAATCACTTGGAGCTAACCATATCATTAATACTGATACCTTCACCGGGCGCTTACTTGCATCAGCAGTCTTTGAGCCTTCTGTTGTTAATCTCATATCAGATGTCACAACTTCTCTTGTAGGACATGATTTTGTGGAAATGAATATCACAGAAAAACTCCTGGGAAAAACAGTTGGTGATATAATAGTTGACCTTAAGGCAAAGGATGGCATGACCCTGCTTGCAATCTATAGGAACAGGGAAAACATAGTAAATCCTGCCATAGACATAGTACTTGAAAAGGGAGATAAGCTAGTGGTGCTGGTGTGATGGAATCGTATGATATCCTTATTCTAGAATTGAATCCATGTACTTTTTCAGATAAGTATGCAGGCCGTCTATTTCACGGTTATGCGGAAGACTATTGATCACTTTATCAATGTAACCTCTTTCCCTGACAAGCCTGAAAGTTTCGATGAAGTTCAGATCGAACAACCATGCAAGACGGGTGAGTTTCATATCATTGCATGTTCTGATATTTTTAACACTTAATACTTTGTTAGCGAAGATATCCTTTATCAAGTCTGGGGAATATTCCGAAATGTCAGATAACCCCATATCGATAGCAGGATTTGGGGATGTTTTTTTTATTTCATAGTAATCGGTCAGGACTTGATATATATCCAGTTTATCCGCATCCCTGATAAGTCTGGAATGAAGGAGTGTTCTTTGATCAAGACCATCTGGTATTCTTTGAATGTTATGATTCATGATGGCTGTAAGGATGATTTCCTGCTCTTCCGAAGGCAGATCTGAAAGAATTCCTGCTGCCTTCAATATCTCCATTCCCAGAAGGGCATGGTTTTCAGATTCAGAATCCTTGAAAGTCCTGTATTTAAGAATCTGTTCGAACCGGCCGATATCGTGGAAAAGAGCAATCGTTCTTGCAAGATTATAGTCTTCAGCATCCAGATTCTCAGACCTTGCGATCAGGGAGACATTATCACATACCCTGATACTATGCTCTTCCTTGAGTATGACATTCTGCTGAATAAAGGCATCATCTGAATAAAAAGACCTGACATAATGGTAGAACCATTCATTGAAATTGAGAAAATCTTCTTCTTTCATTGGTTTACCCCTTGCAGGTCCTGACTTTACTATCCTCTGATAAAAATCATTTTATCGCCGCTTTCACCTACATAAAGTACAAGCTGATCGTTTTCTATTGATATTGATGTGACATTGCCCAGAAAAGCTATGTATTTATAATCCAGTGATTCAGAGCCACAATATACTAATGTCATCGGACCTGGGGACAATGTCATTTGGTCTTCTTCCAGAACGTAGCTTCCACTTCCACTGTTACAGTCTGCCCTGATAAGATACGTTCCGTCTGCTGAAAAGGTAATCGTATACTTTTCCGGCTCCGGAACAAATAACTGGCCAGAGGGTTCTGTTTCAACTGACTCAGACCATTGCCATTTTGCGTCAATGATATTATTAAGAAGGATTATGTGAGACTCACCTTCTTCTGTTCTCTCGTCCAATTCAGTACATCCGGATACTGAAAGGGCAGCTGTGAGCAAGCTGAGAATAAGAAGTAAATATAATAATTTTGTTATAACATTCACTGTTTTCGCCTCTTTAAACCAGATATGTATTCTTACTATTTATGCCCATTCTAAACCTCAAGCCAATTCAAAGTCACCTGATGTGTATTTGTATAAAGCTATTTAAAAGCACAATGGAATCAATCCAGACTGTATTAGCAACCGCCCAGCCCTTTGTCTCAAAGCTCTTTGCTGTTTTCAGGACTGGCAAATCCTCGATATTTGATACGATTATATGCTATACAAGAAACGATGAGGCCCCTGGTTTGAGATTTGTTTTATATTAGTAACCACATAATTAGTTAAACAAAAGCATATTGTGAGGGAAAAATAACAATGCCAGATGGAAAAACCCATGACCTGATAAATGCAACAGTACTGATAATTGTTTTATCGGGCCTGTATTATCTAGGCAAGGAAAGAACTATCGACCTGAGCTATCTGAACATGCCAATAATACTGGCATTTTCGACTGCCTACCTGTTTGCAACATTCTTCCTTAGCCCGGACCTTGATATTAACAGCAAACCCTACAAAAGATGGGGGATTCTCAGGATAATCTGGTGGCCATATAAAGTTGTTTTCAAGCACAGGGGTCTCTCACATCATCCGGTGGTAGGTCCTCTTTCAATAGTAATGAACCTTGCAATAATAGTTGCTTCACTTCTCCTGCTTGCTGGCTTTGAGTTGCATAAGATCCCCGGAACTTTTATCATAGCAGTCACAACCGGAATGATCATGTCAATGGAAGTTCACATTATATCGGATTGTCTCATCTCAAAACTTAAAAGTATTTTTTGACATGGCTTACAAAAGGATGGAAAAAGAATAAAACAGCAGGAAGTAAAGATGAAAGCAAGGGTTGGACCCTTACTTCTCTTTCCTGCGCTGCAGGAAGAATGCCAAACCGATTATTGCTGCCATTGGCAGTGCAATGGTCGGGAACTCCGGAATACTCTGATTTTCATCAGGAATGCTCTGGTCTTCACATGGTTCATCAAGCCATGTGAAAATATTGCGTGTAAGTTGCTCGTTGTCCTCCAACTTAATATAATAGTTGCCGCAGAAACTGGAGTCTCCTGTGATCACAACCTTACCCGGGCAGCTCACCACGGTCATAACAGCACTTCCATTACCGTCCCATGCAACTTCTTCAGAGGGATTCGAGCCTGAGATCTCACCTGCCGCACGGAAAATGAACCGGGATACACCATCATAGATGGGATGGGATGCCGTGTTTGTGATGTAAAGGTCCGATGGGCTAATGTACGATTCACCCAGCTGTGTGCCGAATAGGTCAGCCACAGGTTGGATATTTTTATTTGGAACATGTGTGTTATCCCCCGTTACCAGGAGACCGCCGCCGTTGACCACGAATTCTTCGATGGCAGCTACTTCGACTGGGCTGTATTGGGTGTCATTGGATGAAGCGATACAGATGACCAGAATATCATACTCTGACAGGTCGACATTATTTAAGCCGATATCTGTTGTCTGGACTGTGTACCCCATACCATTTAAAATAGTCACAAGATCAGTGTAGCGACCAGAAGGTTGGTAATCTTCGTATACTCCATGTGTCAGATCCCACAGGATCTTCTGATCAGAATCCTCCACCGGGGCAGAATGGGAATAAAATACTATATTACTTTTACTTTCCTCAATATACTCATTTCCGGTCATGAGGTCAATGCCAGCAGCAGATGTTGTTATTGTACCTGCCATTGCTATCATCAGGACTGCAATGACCACTAAAATTATTTTGCTTCTATTTGTTTTCACTTGTACCACCTATTTTCCATTATATACCTCTTAAGGACTATCTAACCCACAGAGATAGCTGTCAATAAGGCAGGAAATCCCAAAACAGTGCAATGCACAAATAAAAGGCAGCTCTGTCTCTACAGACAAAGATTAGTCTCTTCTCAAAAATGGATCTTGTCGTATATATACATTCTTAATTAATTATAATACTCCTCAAATATATTGTTATTGTGTGAGATGTTAATTATGGTGATCAAATACATGGTGATGAAATACAATTACAAAATGGTGATGTATTGTCTTTATCCATGATACTCCTCTTGAAGAGCTTCGTTTACATTGAATTTGAAGTAAAAGCTGCATCAGACCAGAGGGAAGCCCACATCGGTCAAGGTTTGTCCAGGTTATTTCTTATTTCCTTTTCAAGCGTTTCAGGGATTGGTGTATTCATGAAGAAATTTCTGATCCTCATGGACAGGTCCCACATCTCTTCCCAGCGCATATCCTTGATATCCTTTCTGGCAAGCTCAAGTGTTATCCAGCCTTTCAGTGAGCTGAACTTCAGGTATTTATCATAGGCTTTGGTGGTAATACATGTATATGGAGGAACTTTTAGTCCCTCATCATGAAGTACATGGAGGGAGAATGCTTTTGAGCCGATAAGTTCTCTGTGTTTTTCAGTTATATCCCCCATAGAAATAACAAGTTCCTTCATGCCATATCTATCTCCACGACATTCTGGAACCTGCTAGCAACAATATATCTCTTAACTTCCATTCTCATCAGGGCCGATGAAGGAGAATTAAGGAAATCTTTGAGATAGGGGTGTTTTTCCAGATAGAGTGAATTAAGTTCATCGGTTTTTTCAACTTCCAGAACAGTACCTTCTGCATTCACAGCCATAGCATCCTTAAAATCACTCTCCTTGTTAGACCTGTTATCTATCATCATTGAAGCTTTTCGGGAAGCAGTCAGATATGAATATTTTCTTGTGGCCATAGGGGTAACAAAAAAGATGTGTTTAAGGTCATCACTCGTCACGAAGGCTACAAGATTGGTATACGGTTCCCCATCATGGCATGTAGCGAGAACAGCAAGCCTTTGCTCTTTCATAAGGGCTTTCAGATTTTTTTCCAGGTTACTCTCAGACATTCAGGAATCACCACTTAAATCCACATTTTAAAATTGGTTCCTGTGTATTTATGTTTTATTGGATTTGTAGAAAATGTGTCAAATGACATTTATAAAAATAAGAAATGTAGACATCCTGTAAAAGAGATATCTACGAAACCAAAAAAGGATCATATCATGGAAATTGCTTTCTCAAATAATGCAATATTAGCAGATGAGTCTTCTTCAGTTGCTGCTTTTGCGGAGCTCATCTTCGTTATAGCAGCTAGCTTCACCTGAGCACCAAGACCGCCTTTTGCTTTTGCGGTTGCAAAATATGAAACTAATTTCTGGCCCATATTTACACACCACCTTCAATTGAATTTTGTTCAACTTCATCCGTAAGGAATTCTACTACTGCAAGAACGCTCCTCATACCTTCATTCAATTCGTATATCTCTGATTTTGACTTTATTTCCGGAAGGTCTACGTTCAATTCTCCATTTGAGATACTATTCGCAACTTTAGTGATGCTATTCAATTCCTTAATAATCGTTCTTGAGAAATACAGAATCACTGAAGTAGCAGCAAGTATTGAACCAACCAGTATATAGTAGACAAGGGAACTCAGGAAGTCCTGCTTCTCTTTGACTGTAGCGATATCAAAATCAACTCCAAGGACACCTGCAACATTACCATCTGAATCATATATTGGTGCATAGCCTGTCATAAACGTGCCCCATTCATCTGTATATGGCTCATCTGATGCATGGGGTCCAACCATACCTTTCTCAATGTCTTCAATTGGAGCATCTTCATAAAGATCGTCAGCGTAAACGTCTACGATTCCATCTTCAAGATAGTCGACATCTACAATGAATCTCGCATTTCCTTCATCATCCAGTCTCAGGACGTAAAGGTAAGTAATTATGTCAGTATTATCCCCTCTTAATTCGTCTAACTTTTTATAGACCTGTATAAATGCCTCATTTTCAGTATCTCCTTCACCGTGTATCTGGTTAAGAAGATCTCCATCGACCTGACTCGACATTATATTTGCAGAAAGGATCAATTCCTCCTTCATCTGATCGGTTATAGCTGTTTTTGCTTCCTGTACCGTAAAAGAGAATGTGCTCATTGACACAAGCAAAATTAAAACTAAAAAGCTTACAGTTAATTTTGTTTCCAAACTGTTGTACCATTTAACCATTTTCTACCTCTTTACTTAGAATGTATCGTTAATTGAATTGATAAACTTGTATTTTATTATAAGTATATAAATATCTGCTTGGATATCCTGTGTGATTTATCAGACTGGATAAATGGAATATCCGTGAGGTTCTCAGCATGGCAACATTTTTGGGAATTATAGGCGTTATATCTTCATTCATAGTTTTTTATATCGGACTGCATGTGCTGAATCTGGACCAGGATGTTTTGCAATCTTTCATATTCCTTAAACTTGCAGTTGCCGGGCATCTTACGATATTCCTTGCCCGCACCCGTGGTCCATTCTGGTCCATTCTGGTCCATAAGACCAAGTGGGATTCTTTTCTGGTCAACCATCGGTACGAAACTGCTGGCGACTCTTGTTGTGGTCTATGGTTTCTACATATCACCAATTGAATGGAAACTTGCAGTCTTCATCTTGCTGTATGCATTGGTGACTTTTGTTGTAACTGACCTCATAAAAGTGAGATTATATGACCTGCTGGATCATAGCGGCTTGATCTTCCATAGATAAAAAGTGGATAAAAAAATGATTCAATAACACACGATCATTGGATTATATTTCATTTCTTTTTCAACTATATGCTGAATCTCATATGTGCACAAAATATTAATAAGTTAAACTCATATTTTTTAAATGTAGGTGAATGATATCATGAAAGTCATAATTTTGTTAGTGATTGCAATCTTTTTTGTTTCTATGCTGCCTGTTGATGCGGATATAATGCCACCGGGTATGAAAGGTATCAAAAGATGTGTAAAAATAACAGATTTAAGTGATTTTCCAGAAGTGGCATTTGTAGGATACATAAGAGGTCCGGTCATCCAGTGTGAGAATCCATATATTATTACATCTGATGAATGCCTGACGCAATTCTATAAAGCCAATGATTTGACGATATATGCAATGGAAAAGGATTACCTTACTGCAAAAGGCCTTGAAAATATAGACTTTGATTCCGATAATAATATACGTGGCTATCAACTTGACTTAAATCCTGACTGGAGTTTAGTAGCTATAGTAAATCCGTTAAATGAAGAAGAAATCTTCTATTCAGTGGCAGGTTTCACAGATGATAAATTGGTACTCTATGAATCAAAAAAGATATCCAGATATGTAGCGGGTATACCAGACAAAGTGGAAATGTTCGGTAAACCTGAAGTATCCGGCCTGAAATTAATTTTTAACAATTCCTCTTCAATTGTAAACGAGAACATTTCAGATAAACTGGAATTTGAAGATGATACTGACGGAAATATTGAACAAGTGATAAATTCTTCTTTTTCCAGTAATCAAAGTATAGCCGGAGACAATATTCTTGAGAGGTTTATTCACTTTTTCCAGCGCCTATTCGGAACAAATCCTGATGATCACAGATGATATATGAATACAGATTTTTAGTGTCCCTGGTACTTACAATAGCTATAGAAACCATCGTTTTATTTCTAATTGCCAGATCTATTTTTAAGCTGGATAAATCTCATATCAAAGATAGAATACTGATATTTGCAGGATTCTTTTCTTCTTTCGCAACACTTCCATATCTCTGGTTCATATTCCCCCTCATAATAAGATCATACTATCTTCTTAATGTGTTTGGAGAACTTTCCGTTTTTCTGATAGAATCCATTATCTATTATTTTGTATTGAAAATAAGTATTAATAGGGCATTACTACTCTCTTTTATCTGCAATATTACTTCTTTTCTGTTGGGTTTGTTATTCAGTTATGTTTTTTGATGTCTTTCGCGTGAAAAATATTAAATAACATGTTGGGAACTTCTCTAAACTATGAAATGTCAGGATGAAGAGTTTCAAGAAGAAACCTTTGAGAACACCAATTTTACAGGTATATCCTTTAAAAATTCAAAATTCATTGATTGTAACTTTGAAAACTGCAACTTATCAAATGTAGATTTGAATAACACAAGATTTCAGGATGTAATATTCAGGAACTGCAAAATTCAGGGCCTGGATTTTTCAAAATGTAACAATTTTATACTTACAATCGGGTTTGAACATTCTTTCCTTTCCTATTCCATATTCTCAGACATTAATCTGGAAAATACTGTCTTTATTAATTGTCAGGTTTATGACTGTGATTTTATGAATACAAACCTTAAAAAAGCAAATTTTGAAGGCTCTGATCTAAAGAAAAGTCTCTTTCGAAATACAAACCTGAGCTTCACATCATTCAGGAATGCAAAAAACTATGACATTGATCCGAATAATAATTTCCTGAAAAAAACAAAATTCTCCATTCCTGAAGTAATCTCTCTGTTAAACACCTATGATATTGAACTGGAATGAGCAACTGCGAACCTAAATATTAGCAGTTTTTCGTGTTATGTTAACAATATTGATTTTTAGTAATTATTCAGCCTGATAAAAAACCATCATTCACCAACCTTAACACAAATTTGAGACGTAAATTATATAAGGATTGTTTATTTTGATTGTTGCTATTGATTGTTTTTTTGATTCTTAGGTTGTTATTGAGCAAACATCTCCGTTACGATGAGATCAGCATCTACCGGCAGATTTTTGTAGGCTGAATAGTTACAACTGTTTTTATATTGCATTAACAAGATCAAATCGAAAACTTATTATCCATATTCAGTATAACTTTAATTGTGGAGAGTCTGAAACTGGAAATAACCGAACCGCGAATGCTGGTGTTGACTGGTGAGAAATCTTTTGAGGATATGAAGGAACTTGCCTGGAACAAGAAAACTGCAGCATTTGGTGGACTCAAGAATCTATTATCCCGGCCAAAACCAGAGGATATCAACATAACCCATGCAGAAAAACAGTATAAGCCTTTCTGGCATGCTGTATGCTCAACTCATTTTGAATACAAGCGCAATACAGAGTTCATAATAAAGATCCGCGATCCTGCCGTGCAGAACGTAATTATCTGTAATGAGGAACGGGAAATAGATAAGGATCGAAATGTCAAACTTCATGGTATTGAACACTGTCTGGAATCAAGCACCAGGGAAGTTTTCATGGATGCATATACGGAAACAGAAGATGATTTCTCCAGGTACCTGAGCATGGAAACCCGTGCGATATCACAGACTGAAGAACTGGATGTTGAAGATAACATCGTAGTCCCGGTAAAAGTAAAAGCGGCATATCTTGTAAGGAAACTGCTGAACAGTATGATAAAGCCCATGGACGCTGACGAGGTGCTGGATGAGACTGTGCGAATAGAAAGCCTGGATCTATATTTCAGGCCTATATATGCTTTTGAATATACCTGGCTTCCAAAGAACAAACAGAATGTCCTGGAATTCGATGGTATTACAGGCGAATTCTATGCCGGCAAAGTACTCAGGGAAAAGATGGCAGAGATCTTCACCGAGGAAACATTGTTCGAGATTGGCGGGGAAGTAGCAGGAGCAATTATTCCGGGTGCAGGTATACCTGTGAAGATATTACAGGAATCACGAAAGAAAAAGGGCAATAAAGATTGATAACTATATTCCCTATTTAAAGGATGGATGTTTTTCCCGGTATTATGCTTTTTTCCAGTCAATCAGTACTCATTATTTTGGTCATAACTCACATTCTTTTTATATATTGATGCTTTCAGTAAACGATGACCTTGCTGATCAGTGATATACATGGTAACAAAAAAAAATGGTACCGGACCATCTGCTGAAGGCCCCGGACTATTTCCTGAGATTGTGGGAACAGACAAAAAACCTGCTATCCCTATACACAACACAGAAAAACAAATTGTACTTCTCATCGCGATACTTGCGGGATTCATTACCCCTTTCGATGGTTCGGCAGTAAATGTTGCACTGCCGACACTTGGAGCGGAATTCCATATGAATGCCATAGCTCTTTCCTGGGTTGCCACCGCATACCTTCTTTCTTCAGCAGTGTTCCTTGTACCGTTCGGAAAGATCGCCGACATCTATGGGAGAAAAAGGGTCTTTCTATATGGCATAATTATCTTTACGTTCTCATCCCTGGTAATGACAATGGTCCCTTCTACAGAAATGCTGATTGGGGTTCGGATACTCCAGGGTCTGGGAAGTGCCATGATCTTCGGGACCGGAGTAGCTATTGTTACTTCCGTTTTTCCACCTGGGGAGCGTGGACAGGCTCTCGGTATTTACATCACAGCAGTTTACATTGGGCTTTCCGCAGGTCCGTTCGTTGGCGGCATAATGACCCAGCATCTTGGCTGGAGGAGTATTTTCTTAGTAAATGTTCCCATAGGTATCGCAGCAATTATCCTGATTCTCTGGAAGCTTAAAGGGGAATGGGCTGAATGCAAAGGAGAACGCTTTGACCTGAAAGGTTCACTTATATACGGTGCATCGGTAGTGGCTGTAATGTATGGTTTTTCAACCCTTCCGGATCTTAAAGGCGCTTCTCTCATAGCAGTGGGAATTATCGGAGTCATAATATTTGCCCTGTATGAGATGCGAATTCCTTCCCCTGTGCTGGATATCAGGCTTCTGACTAAAAATAGGGTCTTTGCCCTGTCAAACCTGTCTGCACTCATTAATTACAGTGCAACTTTCGCAGTGACTTTTCTCCTGAGTCTTGACCTGCAATACACTAAAGGTTTCACCCCTCAACATGCTGGATTTATCCTTATAGTGCAGCCAGTTGTCCAGGCCATGATCTCCCCAGTCGCCGGCCGTTTATCTGACAGAATCGAGCCACGTATCATTGCATCAACAGGAATGACATTTACTGCAATAGGACTCCTGCTCCTGACTTTCATTACGGAAACAACACCCATGTGGTACATGATCATAGCTCTTCTGGTACTTGGTACAGGATTTGGGCTCTTTTCGTCCCCGAACACAAATGTTATCATGAGCTCAGTGGACAAAAAGTACTACGGCGTCGCTTCCGGGATGAACGGAACAATGAGACTTCTTGGCCAGATGCTTTCAATGGGCATTGCGATGATGATATTTTCAATTGTTGTAGGTCCTGTTGTAATAACGCCCAAATACCATCAGCAGTTTATGTCAAGTCTGCACTATGCATTTATCCTGTTTACGATCTTTTGTATTCTGGGAATATTTGCATCTCTTGCAAGAGGGAAAAACAATCATGCAGCTCATTTTGAGAAAAAGTAAGAGATACATTATTCATTGTTTTGCATTTCATTACATCTTATTTTTAAGTTTTATCTGATTTTTCAGAAAAATACAAATATATAGAAAACTCATAGGTATATGAGGATTTGAATGACTAAAAAAAAGGCAGATAACACAGCTTGTAATTCTTATGGTTTAGTATGTGATTGTAATCCGGATTCTGCATACAAGATAGAAGCAATACTTAGTGTGGATGAAAGGGGACAAATGGTGCTTCCAAAGGATGTGCGGGAAAAAGCTGGCATTAATAGTGGGAGCAAGCTTGCTTTGATAAGCTGGGAAAAGGACGGTAGCATCTGCTGTTTTGCCCTTATTAAGGCAGAGAACCTTAGCGGAATGGTAAAAGAAGTACTTGATCCATTGATGCACAAGGGTGATTAAGGGAAGGAGATAGTAGCACATGGATACAAATAGGACTAGAGATTCACAGTTTCTATGTGCATCGAAACCGGATACATTGCCATTCATAAATCTTATCAATAATAGTCCGCCATCTGAAATCACTACGATTACAGGTAAGCTTACGCTTAACGACAGGCTCAATCACTTCTTGGTCCGCTGGGGTGTAAACCGGATGGGACAGATTGTAAATCCCGGCCTTTACAAAATAGGAAAAACTGATGCTCATTCCATGATTTTTGTTTCGGCAAACTACACATTGAGTTTTGATGCGCTCCGATCTGCACTTGAAGACACAGATAGTTATATTCTTGTCCTTGATACAAAGGGAATTAATGTATGGTGTGCTGCAGGCAAGGGCACATTCGGAACAGATGAACTCGTGCGATGCATAGCATGGACAGGGCTTGCCGGAATTGTCAGTCACCGTACCCTCATACTGCCACAACTCAGTGCTCCGGGAATCTCGGCACATGAAGTGCAGCGCCTGTCTGGTTTCAGGGTAGAATATGGCCCTGTCCGTGCCAGTGACCTTACGAAATACCTTGAAACACACAAAGCAACACCCGAAATGCGCAAGGTTCAATTCTCATTCAGGGACAGGCTGGTACTCACACCAGTGGAACTGGTCCATGCAATAGTACCAACAATTGCTGCTGCTATCATTCTTTACTTCCTTGCAGGCCCTATTGCAGCCCTTGCTGCAATTACCACAGTACTTACAGGAACCGTTTTCTTTCCAATATTGCTTCCGTTTCTTCCCACGCATGATTTCAGTACAAAAGGACTCATACTGGGAGAGATTGTTGCCATTCCATTTGCAATTTCCTTTGCTGCTGATTCTGCAATGCCCCTCTGGACAACTGTGCTTACAGCACTGGTTCCACTTCTGCTAATTCCGGCAGTGACGGCATACTTAGCCCTTAATTTTACAGGTTGCACAACATTCACTTCAAGAACCGGTGTTAAAAAAGAAATTTTCCGATATATACCTGCCATGGCGCTTATGGCAGGATCCGGACTACTTATCACAGTCCTGCTGGGAATAATTAAGATCATGAAGGTGATCTGATGTTTGATTCTTATCGTGAAAACACTCTCCAGTATTATCCAGACAGGTGCATTAATTGCCTGCGATGTACGCAGGTCTGCCCCCGTGGAGTTTTTACTGAGGGAAAAGAACATGTTGAACTTACGCAGCCAGCCGCATGCATGGAATGCGGTGCATGTGCCCGGAACTGTCCTGTCCTGGCAATTGAAGTGCAGAGCGGTGTCGGCTGTGCATGGGCAATGATTGGCGCAACGATCAGGGGAAAGGACATGGACAGTGCTGATTGTTGTTGCGGAGGAGATACCGGTTCATGCTGCGGCGGGAGTGTTAAAAATAAAAGGGATCAATAAATAATTGAGTTTAAAGCCCCTTTTTTATTGCATTTTATAACTGCACATTTGGACTGATAAAACGTTTACTCTAAACTCACTGTTTTCTGTCACCAAAAATAGCAGAACCAACACGAACTATCGTTGCTCCTTCCTCTATTGCAACTTTGTAGTCACCGGACATTCCCATTGACAGTTCCCGAATCTCGATGTTATCCTGATTTTCCTGCTTTATCTCATCGAAAAGCAGCTTCATCTTCTTAAAATATGGACGCACTTGCTCAGCGGATAGAAAAGGAGGTATACACATGAGTCCTGTCACCCGGACATTTTTGAGTGAACGGATCTCTGTTATTGCCGGTCTAACATCGTTGAGTTTGAAACCGTATTTCTGCGGCTCATTACCTACGTTGACCTGAAGGAAGACTTCCTGTACTTTACCGGCAGCTCCAGCTTTCGTATCTATTTCCTGTATCAGTTTAAGCGAATCGACCGACTGGATAAGATCAAAAAATTGAACTGCCTTTTTAACCTTGTTCGTCTGCAAATGTCCTATCAGATGCTTTTCACATGGCAGGAGCTGATCATATTTCTCTTCGAACTCACGAACCCTGTTTTCTCCTATGATGGTGGCTCCTGCACAAATTGCCTCATTTATTCGTTCAGAGCACACTGTCTTAGTCACACAGACAAGCTTGGTGTTTTTGAGTTCATTACAGATAGACTTCAGATTTTGAGTGACTGACATTCGAATTCCCAACGATTATAGTATTATTAGTTAAATTAAATGCAGTTCATATAAAAATTCGTTTGGGTCCATTTTCTTAACATATAAGACTGAAATACAATACCGACCGGGGAAGGATTTTAATCTGGAAACGTTCAAATAAATTAAAGATCCAATGCAGCCAAAAAAAGGAAAAGAGGTCCCAGCAGACAGTCAAAATGAAGTGAAAATGTGTCCCCTATACGACGGAAAAGTAAGTACACGGATTATCTGGGTGATTATACTGTTCATTGTTTCGTGGTCAATTCTTCTTTACTATCACCCTCCTGAAGAACTTGTTGATAAACTGGGAGTAAATAATGTTTATATTTTTGTCTTTATGCTTGCTATGATTGGTGGTGTTTCCACATTTACCTCAACAACGTTCTATACAGCATTGATCACAATAGCACTGGGGGGAGTAAATACGATATTGATTGCAGTATTTGCAAGCGTTGGTCTTACTTCTGGAGATCTCCTTTTTTACTATATGGGTACTAAAAGTAAGAACTGTATCAAAAGCAGGTATGCAGATTATGTTCTTGCCCTGACAAAAAGAATTGAAAATATTGATGACAGAATGATTATGCTACTAATTTTCCTGTATTCTTTGACCCCCCTTCCAAGTGATATAATTGCAATAGCACTTGCAATAGCTGAATTTTCATTCAAAAAAATGATTGTTCCGTTGCTTGTAGGTAATTTTATACTTATAATTATACTTGTAGAACTTTCAAAATTAGGATACAGTCTGGTCTGAAAAACAGTATCTTTTTTCCCGATTAGCTAAGCGTATTATAGAAATAATATCGAATTATATATTTCAATATAGACCGGTATTTTTGATTTGCTGGTATGGATAGGGAGTTCCATGACAGCTGAGCATTTGTGTAATTAATGGTACCGGATTGAAGGGGGTTACAAATGAAATACTTACTTCTTTGTCTGTTCGTAATATCCTTTGTAGGAATATCAGGCTGTATTGGCGATATGAACGAAAATACCGATGTTACAAATGGGATCGATGATGATGAAATGGAGAACAATGGAACTGGAACAGAAATCCAGGTTGAAGGAATGGAAATCGAAATTGTCAGCGGCGATCTGACCTATCCTGTTTATATTGCTGCACCTTCAACAGGGGACAGGAAACCGGCAATTGTGCTTATACATTCATTCAACGGACTGGAACCAGGCTATATGGATCTTACTGACCAGCTTGCTTCAGAAGGCTATGTAGTAATATCTCCCAGGTGGCAGACCTTTGAGACATCTCCCGACGATGCAACTGTAGCACAATTGATCAGGGATTCCGTCGACTATATGGCAAACAGATCCGATGTTAACATTGCAAGCCTTGGTCTGACCGGTTTTTGTGCAGGCGGGCGTTACACTATGCTTTTCCTTCCAGAAATAGATGATTTTGTATCGGGGGTTGCATGGTACGGTTTCCCTTATTCGGGTGGGGAGGAACATCGACCGGACAGACCCGTTGATGTACTTGAAGAACTTGATGTTCCAATGCTGATAATTCATGGGACAAGCGACCAGGCAAGCAATATATCAAATATTTACAGTTACGCTGCTGAACTGGATGCCGCTGGCAAGTACTTTGAACTAAAAGTCTACCAGGGACAGCCTCATGGGTTCGTGCTTGAGGAAAGCCAGTTATCAAGGAGCTTTGAAGCAGAAGATGCTTACTGGCAAATGGTCACATTCTTTGATCGCACGCTAAAATAAAGGAATTGATGGTAGAGATGCAAACTGAAAACAACCAGATGAATAGAAACAAATGCTTTTTATTCATTGGATTCCATTTTTGTTATATGTTCAATTATCTTTGACGGGGATATTTGGAGAGCTTAATTATAAGTCTCTAACGATGTGCTTTTAAATAAGGAATTACCCTGTGAACTTTTTTCTGGTACTCCCTGTATTCGTCACCAAACTGTGCCACAAGCCTGCTTTCCCAGTGCAGAGACCCCATGAACAAGTATATGGTCGTCAGGATGTATATAATAAGTAGGTTGACGGTCATAAAAGGAGTGAGCCACATGATGACCAACCCGGAGAGAAGGAAAGGATCTCTTATCCATCGATAAACACCCCGGATATCCAGGGGAGTTGCTTCAGGAGCATTTGGCCCAGATAGCTGTGAACGTATCATAAATCTGTGAGGTGCATCCCTCAGAGCCCTTGGACCAATGATGGCAGCAATAATCTGTCCGCCGACCATAAACCAGCGCCAGGGAGATGGTATTATGTAGAGGAACGGTCCCGGATTCTTATAGAGCAGATAAATAAGCGGCAATAGCGTTACAACTGCGATGAGACTGTATACCGGCATATACAATTTGTCTGCTCTGGAACCTAAAAACTGCACGATTTGGCGTTTAAAGCGCAGGCTTGCAATAAGGCTGTGAATAGCTGCAAATCCCACCAGACAAAAAATAAGGATCACTATGGATGAAATCAATTTTTATATCCTCCCTTTAGAAATAATGATGGATTTCACTTCCCTTTATAGAAGTCGATGATCCATCCAATTCCAAGGATTATTAAAACTATGGGAAACCATGGAATATCAATTGTTAATATGTGCAGGTCATTTATTAACCACAAAATGCCAGTAACTAATATTATTACCGGAAACGTTGGAAAAACCCGTTTCTTGGGATTTATTTCATGTTCCATAATACTCCTCCAAATTAGATATGGTTTCAATTACGTATTAAAGCTTCTTATACTACGCAATTTTACAATACAACTCCCATAATATTATAAAAAACAGGGAAATTTTATTTATATATAAATTGATTTTTTTTAATTTATATTATTTTTAATTAAAATTACTAAAAATTATTAATCAAAAATAAAATATGATTTTTTAGAACTAGATAGCAAAACATATATTATTGTAGTAGACACGTCAAATACCTTAATTAGTTTGTATTTACGTATTCATTCGAATACAACAATATAAACTCTTCAGTTATATTTGGCTGTCACGGTTGGGATATTGAGTTAAATAGAATGAAGCCGAAATTATTATAATATTTTTAGAATAAGGGCTGGTGTTATAATTAGCAAAGAAAAAGGAAAACTCACGTATGTGTTATTAGCAGTTTTTGTATTAATTCTAGCTAGTGTATCTTGGGTCTATGCAAGTTTTTCATTACTTGGGCCTAAAGATCTTGGAGTTGACTACACTCATGAAGACTATTTAAGTGCCCTGGAAAAAACCGGTATGCAAATAGAATATGAAGGCATGACCGGTGCAGAACTGGAAGAGTATAAAAAAGATGCAGAGAAGAAGTCAATCAATGATTATGATTTCGAGTTTTCAGATTACCAAAGAAAAGAATTTACTTTAACTGCAGAAGAGTCAACGGCTTTACTGAATGAAATTGCACCTGGATTCTGGTGGTTTGATAATCTGCAAGTAAAAGTGTTACCAGATGGAACTATGGAAGGATCGAGTACTGCTGATATAAAGAGACTTAAAACCGATCTGTATTCAGATGTTGCAGACGATGTTCCTCTTCCGCTGCCAGATAGCCTGAATATCTATAGTAAAGGAAGGATCAGTGTTACAAACAATCAATTAAGCGGGGATCCGGAAAAATTCTCTCTTGGAGCCGTTTCGCTTCCGGATAAATATCTAGAGGATGAAAGCGTAAGTGTAATGGAAGATTACTTCCCCCGGATATATACAGTTGTTCCGGGGCTTGAAATAACCAGCTTGACCTCTAATTCAGATGGTGAATTTGTTTTTGACGGTGTTATTCCACAAAAAGTATCCGTGACTAAAAAATAACAATCGGGGTATTGCAATTGAAGTATTTAATGATCAACGGGAAAAGAGAAGAAATACCTCCTTTCCCACATCATAAAGCATACGTCTACCAGTGTAAGCAATTCTTTTTTGCTAAGAGTATGACCACTCATTTTACCATGAGCAATTTCGTTACTTTGAAAGAGCTATACAGAGGGTTCAAAAACAAAAGCTCCATTCCAAGGGACCTTATGATAGATCCGACCAGTGATTGTAATCTCAAGTGTAAAGGCTGCTGGTCTCAGGATTATAAGAGTGGCCATAACATTTCATATGAAAAGTTTGACAACATATTAGATCAAGCCGAAGAATTAGGGATAATGGAATGTTTAATGACCGGTGGTGAACCTTTACTCCGGAAAGATGATATCCTCAAATTATGCAAAAAGCATAACAAAATGACATTCGGTGCATTTACTAATGCCACTTTGATCGATGAAGAGTTTGCCAATGAAATGGCTGAAGTCGGGAATTTGAATGTCTTCATAAGTATTGAAGGCACAAAAGAAGAAACGGATTTCAGAAGAGGTGCCGGTGTTTATGATAAAGCGATCAAGGCCATGGATATTTTAAAGTTAAGAGGCATTGCGTTTGCTTTTTCAGCCTGCTATCATTCAAAGAATTACAAGACCGTAGCAAGTGATGAGTTTCTTGATCACATGCGAGCAAAAGGTGCCTGGTTTGGCTGGTTATTCCAGTATATTCCTGTCGGAAGCGATGCTGATCTTTCATTGGTATGTACCGCCCAGCAAAGGGCATATGTACAGGAAAAAATCAGGGATTACTGTATAAAACACGACTATGTGGTCATAGATTTCTGGAACAACGGTCATCTATCGTTTGGTTGTATTGGCGCAGGTGTTGGTTTTGCTCATATCAATGCTAAGGGTGACGTTGAGCCATGTGCATTCTGTCACTATTCAGATTCGAACATATATGAAGTATCGCTTGCTGAAGCTCTCAGGTCCAAATTCTTTACTGCTTTTAGAGATGCTCAGCCATTCTCACAAAACCCATTGAGACCATGCCCTTTAATAGATAACCCACAAGCAATCATTGATGTGGTCAATGCCGGAGATGCAAGATCGACTCATCTAGCCAACCCGGAATCCGCTGAAAATCTTGCTCAGAAAAGTTATGAGCGAGCTAAAGAATGGGAAGTAATATCAGACGAACTATTTAAGAAAATGCCAGAGTATAACCAGAAGAATTTTCCTATGTTTTTAAAATATTTTTCTTTTAAGAAAGGAATAACCGATGGCAGAAGAAAAAAGATTTAGTGCCCAGGTTTTTCATAAAAAAGATTCTGCTGAATGGATAGTGTTTATTCATGGTTTTGGAGGTAGTGCCAGAACATGGAAAAAACAGATCGAGTTCTTTTCAAAATACTATAACCTGCTTGTGCTTGAAATGCACAAGAACAAAGTAGATGAATATCTTGACCTGGATAAAATATGTAAGCTTATAACTAACACAGTGAATCATTATCAAATTAAGAAGGCTCATTTCCTGGGCTTTTCCTTTAGTTCTTTAATATGCTTACGATTTGCGGTATTATATCCCGAAAAAGTAAACTCATTAATTATGGGTGGAGGAATCATCAAATTCAATTTTAAAACAAGGTTCTTGCTGTTCTTAGCAATAACTTTCAAAAAAATGATCAATTATATGGTCCTTTACAGATTTTTCGCTTACATTATACTACCTAAAAAGAATCATAAAAGATCAAGGGATATTTTTGTAAATGAAGCACAAAAACTTGGTTACAATGAGTTTTGTAAATGGTTGGATATTATTCCACAAACAACACAAAGTTTAACCTGGCTGGATAAACTAAATGATGATATTAAGGTCCTGTATGTTTCAGGAAATGAAGACTATCTTTTTTTGAAAGACACTTTAAAATACAGTAAGAAAATAAGCAATTCCCAGATCGAGGTAATTGATAATTGCGGTCATGTATGCTCAATTGAACAATCGGATAAGTTTAATAATGTTGTTTTTAAGTATTTAAACTCAAATTAATGAAGTCCCCTATAGATCATAACGTTGGAGGGCGGAGGCCATCAATGTACAGTTATACTGCAATATTCAAAAAACAATAAATGTTGTTGTTGATGCCGATGACATCGGCACCCATTTATAGTATTAACTCCAGTTCTGAATACTTGAAATAAATTAGATACTCCTTAAGTGCATCAACAAAATATTTAAATGTCATATGCTGTTTCTTTACTTAGATTGTTTTTAAATGACGTGATAATAACAGAGAGTGAGCATGTTCCCAGGACTTCCTATACATGAGCCAGTACTGATCTTCGCGCTTTCGATGCTTGTGTTTCTCATAGCACCTCTTCTTTTGAAGTTATTCAGGCTGCCAGGGATGATAGGAATAATAATTGTTGGTGCCTTTATCGGACCAAACGCATTGCATATACTGGATCGTAATGAAACGATCATACTTCTTGGAGAAATAGGCCTTGTTTACCTGATGTTCATAGCCGGGCTGGAGATCAACATAAATAAGTTCATCGAGAAGATAGACAGAAGTCTGGTATTTGGTATATTCTCATTTATAATACCACAATTAGCAGGTACTGCCGCCGGATATTACATATTAGGCCTCTCTTTCCCTGCAGCACTTCTTTTTGCTTCTATATTTGCGTCACACACTTTGCTTGCTTATCCTGTTATCAAGAGATTGGGGATCGTTAACAACGAAGCTATTACAGTGGCAGTTGGTGGTACAATAATGACTGACACAATGGCCCTCATGGTCCTTGCAGTTGTTGTACCTTCCCTGGATGACAGCCTTGACATGTTCTTCTGGATAAGACTAGGACTCGGACTTACTTTGTTCTTTGTGGGTTCATGGCTAATTGTACCACGAATCGCCAGATGGTTCTTCAGTAAACTTACTGATGAGAGTTATTTTGAATTTCTTTTCGTGATGGCTGTGGCTTTTGTAATTGCATATTTTGCAGAAGTGGCAGGTGTTGAACCTATCATTGGAGCATTTCTTGCCGGACTCTTACTCAATCGCCTGATCCCAAGCAGCAGTCCTCTCATGAACAGGATAGAGTTCGTGGGGAATGCACTATTCATACCATTCTTCCTTCTTTCAGTAGGTATGCTGGTGAACATCCGCGCATTCGTTGAAGGCGGACACCAGCTCACACTTGCAATCTGGATGATAGGACTTGTGCTCATCACAAAGCTGGGAGCTGCATGGATCACAGGTCGTATGTACAGGTATGGCAACGATCAGATAATGAGCATGTTCGGACTATCGGTGGGCCAGGCTGCAGCAGCGCTAGCAATTGTGCTGATCGGCTTTAAAGCCGGTCTTTTTAATGAGAGTATGATAAATGCTGTAGTAATGATGATGCTTGTTGTCGCAATAATTAGTCCTCAGATCGTTGAAAGATATGGCAGCAGAGTTTCACTTACAGACAAGGCCACATACAATCCTGCAGAGATAATCCCTCGTATTCTCGTTTCTTTTTCAGCACAATCAACTTATAAACAGCTTTTGATGGATCTGGCCCTTATGATCCGGGACAGAAAGTCCGATGAGCCTTTGAATGTGCTTTCCGTCGTGAAGCGTGATGCCGGCAATTCCGAAAAAATGGTGGCAGAGGCCGAGAAGATGCTCCAGGAGACTCTAAACTATGCAGCATGTGCCGAGGTTCCTGTAAATACTCATGTGCGTCTTAATTATAACATAGCTTCCGGTATCATGGGGACGGTCATTGAGAACAGGATCTCAACCGTTGTGATCGGATGGGATGGAGTTCATTCTCCAAAGGAGAATGTGATCGGGTCGATCATTGACCAGTTGCTTCGCGGAACTGAGAAACTTGTGCTAGTTTCAATGATAAGGCATCCTCTGTGCAACACACAGGAGATTACCCTTATAATACCCCATGGCATTGATCATAATACAGGATTGTATTCTGTAGTAGATACAATTAGAAGGATTTCAGAAGGTACATCAGCACCTGTAAAAGCCCTTGTTGTAGGTGATGACCCGGCAATTTATAAAGAAATATTTAACAAATTAAGCCCTGACCTTCCTATCAGTTTTGAAGGCCTGGGCGGATGGAGGCTCCTTTTGGACATGTTGCATGCAAGAGGCGAATCTCCACATGAACTAATTATCAGTCTCAGTACCCGAAGAGACACTCCGGGTTGGCATCCCATGCTACAAGTGCTACCAAGGCGTATTACATCATATTTCAAGGGTAACCTCATTATAGCCTACCCGCCGATCGGGGAAAGACCGGACGATCTAAAGTTCTTTGGTATCGAATAATCCATTCCATTATGTAAAAGTTGGGTTTTATAGAAAACCATTAATGAACTATGAACTGTAGGTGTCTATCATTCAGGGAGATGGGTTCATCTGCAGTTCATGTTTGCACATCATCTTTCTATTGCATCGCTTATCGACAGAACTCAGTTCATGAGCCTTTGCGGTATAATTGCATCAGCCTGTTGCTTTTGAAGCATAGGTAAGCTATTTAATTGATTAAGTTTCAGATATTAATTAAATTTAAAGATGGGAGTGAGTAAATTGTCTGTACAGGCATATATAAATTATAACGGGAACTGCCGTGAAGCTGTAGAATACTATGCCGAGGTTTTCGGAACAGAAAAACCTCAGATCATGTTCTACAGAGATGTACCGCTTGATGAAGACTTTCCTCTGACGGAAGAAACGATGGATCTGGTAATGCATACCTCTCTTGACATCGAAGGAAGTACTGTGATGTTCTCTGATGTCCCACCCGGCATGTCCTTAATCACCGGGAACAATGTAAGCCTTGTAATTATTAGTAAGGACATGGATAAAATAAAGGCAATGTTTGACAAACTCAAAGGTGATGGCACCGTAGGCATGGACCTACAGGAAACATTCTGGAGTAAATTATACGGCTTTGTGACGGATAAGTTTGGGGTTGGCTGGCAGTTTAATTATGATAATGAATTAGAGCAATTCAACCAAAAATGAACTAACTACACATACATCAAATTTTGAAATTAGTTGACTATTAACTATAAAGGTGCTGGTATGAATGAAGAATGCTGTCCGAAATTCGATCCGGGATAAAAAAGCATCTTAAATTCCCTTGGGAAAAAGATGGATCATCTGAGAGCAAAGAGTTTATTTGACCCCCGGAAACACATCTTCCAGATAACTTACCAGGACTTGCTGAACGTTGGTATCCCTGGCTGGCATTTTACCACATTCATCTGACTCCATGATATATTTTAGGAAAAGATAAATCCAGCCACCTGTCATTTCTATGATTACGCGAAGCTTACTTCCCCCGACCGTAAGGGCGAATTTAAGCTGGGAAAGGCTGGACATGCCTTCCGGGACCATCAGAACAATGGAGCCTGTGAAGAAATGATAAATGAGGGCTTCCTTTATTGCAGGATCATAACCTATCGCAAATTTAGGATTGGAGGATGTGTTTTCCCTTATATAACCAAGGACTTCATCATAGAGGTCACAGCTTCGGCTAAATGGCTGAATGAATAGTACACCTTCTGAATGTTTACTGTGGAACAGAGACAAAGGATTTTCGATTACAGTGGCCAGGATGTCGGAGTAAGTGATGCCGAATATCTCAGTATCTTCTATAATCCGTGCCAGTGGAACTTCAAAAGTAAGAGGGTCTTCACGGGTCCTGGAAGATGGGTAGTTTTCAGTGTACTGGGAAATCATTGCTTCTATCAGGGCGTGTTTTATTGGTACGGGTAATTTCATAAGAAGACCCCTGGAATGGAAACTATTCTTTAAATATGGATGGGTGTATCGGATATTTAAAACAAGCAAATGATGTCATGAGGAAATAGATCCTCACAAACATCCTTTGATTTTAGTTCTGCCCAAATGATTGATCATTGAAGGAAGATAGCTTGGTTGATAGCATTAATGAGTATCGTCATCTGATAAAGGAATAACTATCATTCAACTATCACTGTGTACCGGATGCATGACTGTCCGGGATTGCATGTACTTTGTGTTCTGTTTTTGCATTGCTCAATTTGAATCCATGCAATACAGGTGGTAATGGTGAAGTAGTAAATACTCGCTCTTCTATTTTTTCAGACATAGATGTTTCTCCTTTATAGTCAAATGGTTTTTAAACGTTTTTCCGCTGTCCTTATTCGATAACCGGCATCCTTTAACTGATATATTATTATTTAAAGTTATCGTCTTTGCGGTTTTATTGCTTTAAGAATTTAAGGAGGATACTTTAATCGAAAAGGTTTAGTATAAAGTGATAGCTGCACGTACAAAAAAAGCAGGGGAATGATGTCTTGAATTTCCAGGTATTTTATCGATATGCTGGAAAAAGAGCGGCAAGCAGAGATAGGATTGCTGGTATGATCCTGCCAAAAACCAAATGCATTGATAGGTTTACTCACAAATGCACAGATTATTTTAATAGTCCTATAAATGATTTAATAAATCGAATGAGTTTTGTAGTATAGCTCCCAGGCTCATCAATGTTTTCAAGGTGACTATCATTGGTAGTTGTGTTATGTGATATTGTTGATTTGTCAATTAGATTGACAGCATTATTTTCAAGCACCATTGATCCGATATTATCATCAAGTTCTACTGTGGTGTTTCCGAGGTCATCCAGACTTATATATTCATAATCGAAAAACTCATCGCGGTTATCTTTCAACATTGTATATACTCTGACCACACCTGTTTCATTTGGAATGAAATGGAAATAAGTCCCGCTTTCCCAGTGTTTTGAGAACACGCCCGGGAAATCCTCATAATAGGGAACTGTCATAGTTCCATTCACTATCTCCAGCTCATATGTTATGTTTATCTGAGCTTCGTGTATCAAAAGCCTGTTAGCATCGATCTTGTAATTGGTCATATGAGGTTGAACACTAAAACGCGGTGACGGTGAAATAATAACTATTCCCCACCCGGGATTGTTCCTTGAGTAGTTCACTGCATGATCCACACACACCCAGTCATCTTTATTCTCATTCAGCAGGTCCCAGTTGTTCCTGTACGCAGTATAATCAATACTGTTTTCAGCAGCAATGACACCTAAGGGCAGTATCATCAAAAGTAGCAGCATAATAACCATTTTTTTTATTGTACCACACTTCCAGGTGTAATATTTTCATATGGTGTTCTATAGCTTAAATAGCTGATGAATTTCTGAGCCTGGATGCTAATGTAGAAGGAGGAAAAGATGTAGAATATTAAACAGTAAAATATTAAAGTTGTAAAGCAGTAAAACAGTAGTGATCACACTGACCTGAGAAGACGGAAACCAAATGAGTAGCAGCCGTAGTCCGGGTCGAAGCTAATTGCAATATGCCAATCGGCATTTTCTGGTACAGTTAACCAAGCCACTGCCATGCATATCATATAGTCCCCATGGATTCGTTTTCTTCTGGCCTACCGGGCGAGTTTTATGCTCAGAGTTGCCATAATACCGGGCATACTCACCCAATTAAAAATCTGCATCCAAAAATGAATATCTAGTAGTCGTTCCCGTCCTGCAGGCATATTCACACTCATCTTCTGATAAAGGTTATCTTACTTTGAAAGGAATGGTTCTGCTCTATGAAAAGCTCAGCAACAGTTAGTAACAGTTAGTAACAGCTTACAACGGAGTATTTTAGCACTCATGCCATTTCATGTAAATTGTCATTATCTCTTCCGCATTTTCCTTTCCCATCCTTTCACTTATCAATTCAAGGAAAATGGTCATGTAATGTGGTGGCACACACCCCAGACTCTCTTCTCCTGTTCTTATGAGTGACAGGAGATATTCAAGATCATCACCATTCAGAGCTGAGATGCGGCTTTTGAAATCATCTTCACTTTTAGCATAGTGGTTTGAAAGCGGAGGAAGTATGGATTTATAAGGAGCTTTTGAACCTGCACATTCAAGTCCTGCACACTCTGGAGCAACCTTTTTCAACACGTCTATATCCTTGGGGGAAAGTTCTCTTGCCATTTTCTCACCTGAATTTTTTTTTGTTCAATGCTTTCAATATTCTTAAATCAATATGAAGCGTCAGTTTCACGATATGTATGGCGATCTATAGCACGCCTTTGAAATAGTGGCCCCGATCATATTCCTCATTCCTTGATGATTTCAATTTGATCTGTTTACCGTCAAGCGCTCTTCTGAAATTACGTGTGATATCCTTCACGTCCTCTTTCCCGTAAAGTGACAGGTCAAGCCTCAGCACATCGACATCTGAGTCACAAAGTTTGCTAGTTTCCTCTACAGTGTTCAGGACAGTTGAATTATAGATCAGGGTACGTTCATCTTTCCTTTTCACCGGGAATGACCCTTTGGTGTTGTCTATAAGCAGTACATCACTGTCAGCTTCAATTACACCATCGTCAATGAGCGGTTTTAGCAGGTCATTCTTTGTCACAAGCAAAAGCTCACGCCCATAAGCCATGATCTCTACCTGGATATCAGGGTCTGTATTAATACAGACTTCACTTATTTCCTCAAGATTAAGTTCAGTTGAAAGTGTCACACGATAAGCACCAGACGAATGGAATGCACTTGCTGTCCAGGCATTGAAAGCATTGAATTCCTTCTGGGCAACGAACGGTGCATTCAGTTCATTTGCCAGTTGGACAGTTCCGTAATTGCAACATGCGACCTTGAATCCTGCATTAGTTACCTGTTGCATCAATTCTTTTAGAGCAGGCATTTCCTCTTCAAAGCATATCTGCGGTGTTATCAGGACAAATTCCACATCCTTTTCCTTCAGACCCTTAGTCCTGAGAATATTGTCCTCATTTATCAGTTCAGGAAAAAGGCCAATTGGGGCATAAACAATATCTGCACCTGACTTTGAAGCGGCAAATACAGACTCAATATCTGAAACTTCTACACTCAGCAGGGGTATTTCAGATCCCGTGGAAGATTTTTTCCGCTTATATCCTGTGGAAACATCAGGACACCTTCGATTCCTGCCCTGCACCGGGAATCTGGAATTGTACAATTCTTCAACTGCTTCCCTTCTTGTGCCGGAGAGTGCTCCCAGAGGGATGAATATATTGTCATCCACATCAAGAATGATGTCCTCTGCATGGAATGTCGTATCACCAAGTTTTCCAAGGGCTGTAATTATCTGTTCACGGCTGGTGGGTGAACTTTTTGCTTCCTGCACAACATAATCACTTGTGGCCTGGGTTCCCATGTTCCTGCTTTTGATATCTATATGCAGTTTTTCTCCCTTACGTGCACGGATCTTTATTATCAGTGGGGTTGTCTGCAGTTCCATATTCTGCAATCTTTCAAGTAACTGGGGGTCAGTAGACACATAGACCTCATCGTGCTTTCTTATTGATTTGCTTGTCTTTGCACTTATGAGCAAGGTTGCCTTTTCTCCTTTCCTGGCAATCTGTACAGCTTCCCCGTTAACGAGAATCCCGTCAACACGGCAACCTATTATCCTGATGCTTGTGTTTATGCTGATGCCATCATTTACCTTAATATCCTGAAGGGGCTGGATAGTGAGCTGACCCTCTTTTTCGGACTTGGTGATGTTCGCTACTTTTCCAAGATAAGCGCCGTAATTGGCACTGTACTTACGTTGTGTGACATCTTCTTCACCAAGCACAAAACCCCGTGTAAAGCCCCTGTAGAACAGTTTTGCAAGTTCTGTCTCCATTTCTTCCAGTTCGTCGCTGCCGAAATTCTCACCTGTATCACATACTTTTTCCACGACTCTTCTGTAGGTTCTTGCACTGGCGGTCACATACTCGGGTTTCTTCATCCTTCCTTCGATCTTCAGACTCTTCACACCGGCTTTTATAATATCCTCAAGTCCTGGAAAGGTACAGAGTTCGGCACAGCTGATAGGGTAGTCACCTACCAGTTTACTGTCTATGATCTGTCCGTTGGCAGACAACTTATAGGGTCTTCTGCATGGCTGGAAACAGGCACCCCTGTTTGCGCTCCTGTCTGTTAAGGCAGTACTGAACAGGCACCTGCCTGAAAATGAATAACAAAGAGCACCGTGAACGAAAAGTTCAATCTCTAAGGACGACTTATCGATGATGCTTTTTACCTGTTCAGTGGTAAGTTCTCTTGAAAGAATAACCCTAAAAGCGCCTGCATCTCCTATGAAATCAACTCCCTGCGGATTATGTATGGTCATCTGGGTGCTTGCATGCAAGGGAAGATCGGGGAAATGCTTTTTTAACAAAAAGAACAGGCCCAGGTCTTCAAGTATAATGGCATCAATGTTGTATGAATAAGCCTTATGCACGATATTTATGGCCTCTTGCATCTCTTTTTGCTTGAGAGGAATATTCAGGGCCATGAACACCTTAACACCATAGGAATGCGCAATATCTATGTTTTCCCTGAGCTCTCCAATTGAGAAATTCTTTGCACCCTGGCGTGCATTGAACTGCCCGACTCCCAGATAAACAGCGTCTGCTCCCCCTTTAATAGCAGCTCTCAGGGCTTGGGGGTCACCGGCAGGCGCCAGGACTTCAGGAGGTGTATAGTTTGAGGATTTATTACTATGCATGCAGATCAATTTTTTGTTAGATTAAATGTTAAAGCTATAATTATGTGTAAGCACGAAATAAGTATAAATGCCTAAATGGAATAAGCAAAATCAGTTCTAATCTTCCATATCATCATATTGGGATTCAATAGTGGTTCCTTTTCCTATGAGCAGGTTATATGAGTCATTTACTTCATTGTATTTGACAAGCACATTGAATATCTTAATTATACTTCCATATCCTGCTTTTGTGATAGCTTCGTTCTCTTCCATGAGATTATGGGATGGTAGCACGGCGTAGATTGCCTTTCTGGAAGTGCCGTCGCATATCCTGTAGAGTTTGTATTTATCATCACCAAGATCACCGGACATCAATGAGCATAAAACGTTTATACGTTTCTTGTCATGCATCTCCATTTGGGACATACGCGCGAATTTTGCTTTGGAAGGAAAGAGAAACATCTGCTTTGACAGTTTATCTTTCCTGAGTATAGCATATGAGTATTTGATATCTGTATTGATGTAACGATACGGCTCATCGCATTCTGCCAGCTTTTCCATAAGCCTTGTAGGTTTTATGTCTCTTTTATGCTCAAAGCTCCAGCATGTATCAAGAGTACATTCTCCTGACCACATGAATGTACATGGACTGTATATCTTGATGCCCATTCTTTTCAGCATTATGGTGAGTTTTCGCATCTCAGTGGAGTTGACCTTATCTGCAGGTTCTATTAGTATAATACTGCCATCCTCTGAGAGTTTTCCTGACATGTTCCTGACAAGCTCGGCTTTCTGTTCCATGCTCAGTTCTTTCATTTCATTAAGAACGTTGGAAAAGACCATAAGATCAATGTTATCAGGCAGTTTTTCGATATCTAGTTTATTTACATCAGCCCTGATTGGCTCTTCAACAGTGACATTTGATTTTCCACCGGCATACTGCGGTACAAGGAAATTGTATGCTTCGATGTTCTCGTCGAAAAGTTCAATGGTATGGATGTTTGCCTTACGATTATCAAGACGGTTGTACAGATCGATTATGGCCAATGGAACTGTACCTGGACCGGTTCCAACGTCCAATACCTTCATGCGGTTTTTCAACAAGCCGTCCTTTGCAAGTTCGTAGAGAAGATATTGGAACTGCACAAAATACACTGGAAACTGATAAGACAGATACCCAAGGACACTATATCCTTTTTCGTAGCTTATGTTCCTTGATTTATTTTCTTTCCAGTAACTAGCTTTTTGGGAACGGATTGCATTTCTTATTTTTTCCATTACAATCGGATCGTCCCAGTTTTTACTGGTCTTCTTTTCGATATATTGTTCAATAAGACGTTCAAGCTTCCTGGAAACGCCGGATGAATTGAAAAAGAGATCATTCTTTTTAATTTCGTCATCTTTCAGTTCCATTTTCTTTTGTGGAGCTGCCCGGATCAACCTGAAATCCTCCTCTTCTGCAACAGCATCGACCCCGAGGTCAAAAAGCAGGGGTTTAAGGATTTTATATATATGTGGAACCGATGCCTCTTCTTTCAGATAACTTCTAAGTTCCGATAACATGAATTCTGGTTTCATACGTAAAACGTATTTGAATGTAGATATGATCTCCCTGTCTGACATTATGGATTCATAGCCCTTTCCTCATGATAAATATACTGATAGAATTTTTTTGTGTCGTGCTTTACTTTTGAATTTAATGTCAACCGTGCGATTTATATAATATATGCGTCTACTAAACTTTAGTTGTCTTAAAACAAGTAAAATGGACTACCTCCAAAGATCAAGGCGACTAACATGGGTTATATTCCGAATGGACGAGGGGTATATCATAAATAAAAGAAGGATTGGTTATATGGAACCTGAAAGACCATTATTCCAGAAAATAATAGAAAAAGCACGGGATTCCATCTTGAATTTTGACAGCAGGGAAGCTGAATCTGCCGTACGGGAAGCGGTTGATGCAGGCATGGACCCTGTTGACTTAATAGAGCTTGGGTTCATCGAGGGAATGAAAGAAGTAGGAGACCGCTTTGAAAAGGGTGATGTTCCTCTTTTACACATATTTGCAGCATCTAAAATTATGGAAAAAGGTCTTTCACTGCTAAAATGTTGTGCGATTGAGAAGAAAATAGATTTCAGGCTGTTTGGCAATATATCAATGAATACATGAATCATGCCCGGCTTGAATCTTATTTATTTATTTATTTATTCATTGTCCCTTTTTTGTTTTCCGCTTTCTATTTTCGGGTCATTTACAGGACTTCAATGTTTATTACTGATGAACATCCATTTTTTACTATGAGCCGTTCTTCCATGCGTGAAGAATCCCTTCTGAGGAGGAATGAGATCCTGGTTGTAGATGGATCATATGAAAAAACCTTAAACCAGTAACTTTTTACGAAAACAGCTTCTATTTATTAATATGTACTGGTATGTAATAGATGCAGTTGATCATGCGATAGAAAGGACACGACAATGTCTCTTTGAGCCTTTTGACATCAAAAAGTGGTTAAAACTTGCTATCATAGTATTCTTTATTGGTGGCTCAGGAAGTTTTAATAGTGGCGGGAACGGCGGCTCGTATGATAGTTCATATGACGGATCTAACCCTGATCTTTCCTGGGTGCCACCGGGATTCCTTGATATCTTAAATAATTTTGCCGGTCATTTGATGTCCTATTCCACATGGGCACTAATAGCCGGATTCTTTGTAGTGCTCTTCCTTTTTATCATTATCATGGGACTGGTTGGAAGCGTAATGGAATTCGTCTTTGTGGAATCTCTTGTCCGCAATGATATAAGGATCCGCAAATATTTCTCGAGGTACATGGGTAAAGGATTGTCCCTGTTCGTCCTGCGTGTGCTATTATTACTGTTGTTTATGATCCCTGTTGTCATAGTATCCCTGCTGATCTTCTCTATGATCGTGACGACTGAAAAGGTAATGCTCGGCAGCATGATGTTCCTGGGTATTTTTTTATCGATTATCTCAATTCTTGCCATCGTTCTCTTATTTGTCGTTGCAGGAAGCATAATAGGTTCCTTTACCAGCATGTCAGTACCGGTTTCCATGTACACAGGATCTGGTATATTCTCAGCACTGTTCAGTGTTTTCAGGCAATTCAGAAGCAATTGGCAACAAATGATAATTTATTGGATAGGCCGTACAGTGCTTGCTATTGCAGCAGGCATAATCGTGATAATCCTTGGCCTTTTGGGACTGGTCATATCAGGAATAGTGTTTTTAATAATTGATGCTGCCCTTTATTTCATCCTTCTGGCAATAATGTCTGATGCCATGGTGTGGTTACTGTTCATTCCGATATTGGTAGTTGAGTTAATATTGATCATGTTCGTAATGGCTTTTATAGGAATGCCTGTAAACGTATTCATGAAATACCATATGCTCAGTTTCCTGGAAAAGTGGTATCCATTGAAAATGCCCATGTTCGATGCTCCTCATAAAATAGCTGACAGTAACCTTGATGAGTGGCTGGATAAGGCCGCATTGCCCGAAGACTGATCTTTTTTAAGGTCAAACGAATGTTTGATCTTAATGCTTTTTAAAAATCCTTAACTACATCCTTTTTTGGGTAAAATCACAAAACAGCAGTCTTCTTTTTGAAAGTATATGGAATTGTCATAAACTAGATATTTTCGCCTGTCTTTTGTATATTCATGAACAAGATAATCCTTGCTTCTGCATCGGCTAGAAGAAAAGAACTACTGGAGCAATTGCTCGGTACGGATTTTAATATCTGCATAAGTTCTTATGCAGAAGACACAGGAAAAGATCTGGATCCTGTTAATCTTGTTATGCATCATTCCCATGAAAAAGCATGTGATGTGGCAAGGAATCTCACAGAAGGCATAATTATCTCTGCTGATACGGTTATCATGTGTCATTATGAGGTACTCGGAAAGCCAAAAGATAAAGATGATGCAAAGGAAATGTTGAGAAAGATTAGCGGGCAACAGATACAGGCAATCACCGGGTTGACTGTAATGGATACTGCCAGCAGGATGAAAATTATGGAATATGAAATAACCAAGATCCTGATGAGGGAGATGTCTGAAAAGCTGATCAATGATTATCTTAGCACAGGTGAACCTCTGGGCAAAGCCGGTGCCTTTGCAATACAGGGAAAAGGGGCCATACTTGTTGAAAGTATTGAAGGTGATTTTTTCAATGTGGTAGGACTTCCGCTTTACAGGCTGTCAAAGATGCTTGAAAAATTCAATATTAGTGTCCTGGATTTACAAAGTTAGAAAGACACAAAAAAGAAAGGAAAGAAAAAGAGAAAATAAGATATATTTAGATTTCCCGTTTCTTCTTTCTTAGAATTCCAATGGCGAAGAGCATGGAAATTGCAAACATTATGGCCTCAAATCCTGGTGATGGAGCGGCATATTCAGCACTGTCTTCAACAGGTATTTCGTCAATTGCTTCATCATATGAAACAGGAGACCCGGATTCAATAAGTGCATATGTTGTTGGTGTTTTCAGTTTGATGTCATGAAGTTTTATTGATGTGCTTGTTTCTCCACTTGCAGTTATTTCACTGTCCACAATGACATTTACTTCGAAACTATAAGATCTGTCGGCAGGAACTGTCATTCTTACAGTAGCTCTTGTCCTCTGATTTTGTTCAAGATTAGAGGCAATTGCACTACCTGTATATCTTGTATACTCATCGGCAACTGCCGTAACAACTACAGTAACTTTATTTGCTTCATCACCCTGATTGTAAAATCCCGGCGATGCTTCAAATATAATGTCCTGTCCGTAGTTTGTTGCCTGTATGGTTTCTATCAAAAGATCGGTCAGGATCACATTTGGAACGGGTTTAACTGCTTCCTCGATCAACTGGACATAGGTTGACTGCTGATCTACCAGATTATTGTCTTCAAATAATTCTACAATGACCAGTTGTTCGCCACTTGTTGGTACATTAAAAAAAAGAGTCTTGTATGACTGTGACTTTGCTTTCAGGTAACCCACACTTTCCATATGTTCTCCAGTTATTAAGTTTGTATACTGATCCTTTGTTTTTACTTTAATGGAAAGTGAACCTGTATCTCTGTCCATTGGGTTTTGCATGTAGACAGTAACTTTAAGTCCGAACTCTTCATCTGCCGGTATTGACATTACATCCACATTGGTGATAAGAGGATGAGGGGCCTCTTCTTTTAGATTTTCATTTATACAGCCAGAAGAGATGCAAAAAATGAAAATTGAAAAGAAAATCAGAAGGTTCACAACTTTCATGTTATCGCCTACAATTTAACTGTCAGCACCAGCATCTGCTCATCTACGATATGGTCGCCATACATTAACCTGACATAGACATCAGTCTCGCCATTTGGTGAATCCTCTTTCACAGGTATCTGCATTCCTTTTGTATAGGATGTTCCACTTCTTGCCATTGCCTGGCTTATATTCATAGATGCCTGGTCGGCTATAAGCTTATTATCAACATCTGCCACAACCACCAGTATTTCGGCAGGTACAGTGCTCTGTCCTTCATTCTTCACGGAGAATGTAATGGTTGCATTACCGCCGGCTTTAAGCTCCCATGTCTGTGACGAAGCTGTGCGCAGTGAGTCCATATCCTCTACAAATCCAAGGAACTGCAGCTTCACATCAGGGAGTACAGTTACTTCTACAGGAATTGATTTTGTCTTGGTTATCTGTAGTCCTTTGTCATCTGCTCCAGAAAGGTAACTAACGGTGACTGCAGAGTCATTTACATCAGTTTCAAAAGCTGGTGCCTTGATTCTGGCATTAAGGATAGAAGATCCAATGACATCTGTTTTGCCTGCAATGTTAATTGAATCTGTTCCTATTACTGTGAATGGAAGAAAATTTGCGACCATTACTGAATCTATGGCTTGTGTATCATTGTTAGTTACTGTCAGGGATATGTCCTGCTCATGGAACTCTTTAATGACCACCGGAGCAGTATTAAGAAGTACATTTTCAGGACTTACTGGATCAACTGGTTCACTCGTTGTCGTGCACCCGGATATCAGTATCAAGGCTAACAGTGATGTAATTACTATTATTTTTTGAAATAATTTGCTCATAATTAGTACCTCACTGTTTAAACTACTCAAATGTTTAAAAAACCTTTGATAATTTTTATCTAGTTTAATTTTCGTATTAATATTTATATTATTGATAATGCATAATAAGAACACAACTAGAATAATGATAAAGAAACCTTATATCCGACTTTCCGCAGATGTCTAGAGAAAAACGGATATTTTCCTTTAGCGTACATTTACACATACTTATGTCAACTTGAAGTGATAATAAATGTTACTTCTCAATTGAATTATGTTACTATTAATTGATAAATAATTGCAATCCAGATAATTGGCAAAATTCGAGGACATCTGCGGAATATAAGTTATATTGATTTAGCAGTGATATTAATTTGAAAATCTACATTTATAGTACTCATGGAGGAGTCTGGCTGTCTGATCTAAGTTTAAAAGAGCGTTTTATTTATTCCCTGGAAAGAAAAAAAGTGGATAAAATACCTGTCTGTTCGGTAACTCAGACCGGAATTGTGGAACTTATGGAAATAACAGGTGCTAAATGGCCTGATGCGCATTATGATCCCGAGAAGATGGCAACCCTGGCTATTGCAGCACATGAGCTCATAGGGCTTGAAGCTGTAAGGTACCCTTTTTGTAATACAGTAATAGCAGAGACCCTTGGTTGTACTATCGAAACAGGGTCGTTGGACACCCAGCCCCAAATGCTTGATTTTCCATGTAAGAAAAAGGAAGATGTTGCCGGCCTTTCCATTCCAGACAAACTGCTTGAAAGTAAAAGAATACAAATAATACTTAAGGCTACAGATATAATAAAAAGCAGGCTCTCAGATGACGTTCCGGTAGTTGCAGGCATACTAGGTCCGGCGGCTATTGCCTGTTATCTATGTGGTGTGAATAATTACCTGCGATGGTGTATCACTTCACCTGAAGTCCTTAATGAACTGATTGCCCTTGGCACTAGTGTTTGTACAGAATATGCAAATGCCTTGTTTGACCGGGGTGTTGATGCTGTGGTTATAATAGATTCTGAGGCAGGACCAGATCTTTTGCCCCCGCCGTTATTTGAGTCACTTATACTTCCTCAGTATCGTCTACTCACAAAAAATCTGAACGGTCATTCAATTCTACATATTTGTGGTGATGCTACGGATGTTTTGGACATGATGGCAGCATCAGGATTTGAGGGACTCAGTGTAGAAGAAAAAGTAAATCTTACTTATGCGAGCCAGGTAATTTCAGGCAGGGCCTGTCTTATAGGCAATGTGTCACCTGCTGTCACATTGCTGGGAAAATCTCCTGAGAACATCAAAAAAGAAGCAAAACAGTGCATTGAGGATGGAGCAGGCATACTTGCTCCCGGATGCGGGATAGCCCCGCGTACTCCAATAGAGAACATCAGGGCTTTTGTGGCCGCAAGAGATGAATATTATTCCGAAAAAGGAGTTTGATGGTTATAGTCTATATTAGCCGTTTTTCTGTAATTCCCATATAATAGTTGTATGATCTTACAGTATTTTGTCGTACACATCTGTCCAGTGGAGCTGGGAACCGGCAGCAATGAACATTGTAACAGACAATGCCTCAGCAACTTCATCATCTGTTGCACCATTGTCTTTTGCTCTCTGGGCATGTATGGCAGTACATTTTTCACATCTTAGAAGCACCGAACATGCAGTAGCTATCAGTTCTTTGGTCTTGATATCAAGGGCAGCATTCCTGAATATAGATGCACGCATGTTTGCAAAGGCCTGGGCTGTTTCCGGCATTCTGTCATTTAAATAGGTCATGATCTTATCCTCATTTGGTAGAATGGCTCAATTGATTTAAGCCTATATATACGTTATATGTTTCTGTATGATTTTAGCCCGGATTTAATGTGTTGGGTTTTTGTTTAGTATATCTATTTTTATTAGTAGCGTGTATTACATGCAAGGCCTATAAAGGAGTTTTAGTGATTGAAAGGATGGATCCTGTATAAGACGCCTCAGAGTTCACTGAGTCCGGAAGCTTATGAAATTCATCGGCTTATAGATAGTGCCGGGAAAAAAGGAATAGAGATAGAAGTAATTTCTCCTGACCAGTTCGATCTTGTAGTAACAAGAGAAGACCGCAAGAGTATATTACTTGACGGAAAAGTTGTTCCGTTGCCGGATTTTCTCCTGCCGCGCATGGGTGCAGGTACAAGTTATTTTGGAATGGCTGTAATAAGGCATCTGGAAAGGCTTGGCGTATACGTTGTTAATTCAGCTCAATGTATTGATACTGTAAAAGATAAACTATATTCACAGCAAATACTGGCAGAGAACAACATACCCGTTCCAAAGACCATGCTTGGTAAGTACCCAATTGATGATTCGCTCGTTGAGAAATACCTGCAGTTTCCTTTAGTTGTAAAGACACTTTCAGGCTCTATGGGTAAAGGTGTTTTTTTATGTGATAACAAATCCCAGTTCAATGACCTGATGGAACTGGTTTATATAACAAATCCAAAGCTGAATATAATCCTTCAGGAGTTTATTGAGGCTAGCCGGGGAAAAGATCTTAGAGTATTTGTCGTTGGAGGAAGACCTATTGCCTGTATAGAACGTAGTTCTAGCGACAACAATTTCAAAGCAAATTTTTCCAGGGGCGGGCAAGTTGAAAAATTTGAGATGAGTCCTGAAATCAAATGGCTGGCAACGGAAACAGCACAACTTTTTGGATTGGAGATAGCGGGGATAGACCTTCTTTTTGATGGGAAGCATTTCAAAGTATGTGAAGCAAATTCCTCGCCGGGTTTTAAGGGTATTGAGAGTTGCTGTGACATCGACATTGCCGATGAGATATACAATTTCATAAAAGTACGTCTTGGAAAGTTCGAAGATTAGTTTTTTAAATGTGTGATACTATTTATCATGTGGCGTATATACAAAAAGCAAATATGTATATACAGAAATTATTTTTGTATTTAATCTTAAAAGTTAAAGTAAGCGTGAATTATTCAATTTATGCACAGTAATTTTTTATAAAATTCTGCTCGTGAGAATCATCCAATGATTTTATAGTTTACAACTTGTTTTCAAAGTGAATGATATCGATATTATACCTGTTCCTTGGATGCATTTTTTTGTTCGAACATACCAAAACAAAAACCTATCTTTATATATTAATAAGATATATATATCTAGATGGATGTAAGTAACTTATGCTCTGAAATTTCGAACGTGACGCTCACAATTGTTAATAATTTTAGAATAGTGTATATACAATTCAAGGATGTGGCAAATTGAATTTAAAAAACATTACGATCAGTAAAAAAATCATTGCATTTGCTTTGATACTTGCTATTTTGCCTGTGACAGCAGTTGGATTTTTTGCCTATGAACAAACTGCAACTGCTATAAGAGAACAGGTCTATGAGAGACTTGATGAACAGGTAAAAATGGAAGAACAGTATATTGATGCTGTATTTTCTGTAGCTCTGGAAAATCTTTACTCTAACATTGGTGTGGCCAGTAGCACGTTTAAAGGACTTGGTGATGCAAAAACATCAGTCGATGGCAAACTGATGTTTGGTGAATATATCGTAAACGGTAATTATGATGTTGTTGATGAGATCAAAGATGAAACCAGTGGAGAAGTAAGTATTTTCCAGGTAAAAGATGGTACAGCAACTCGTATATCATCCACTATAACTGATGCCAATGGAAAGCGTGTTATTGGAACCAGCATTTCCGATGCAGTTTATCAGACTGTTGTACTGGGCGGGCAGACATATACAGGAAGAGCTGATGTGCTTGGAGCATGGTATCTTACTTCCTATGAGCCAATAAGGGATGCCGCTGGAAAAACGATTGCTATTGTTTCTGTTGGTATTCCTGAAGAACGTTACAGGATCATTATCAAAGAACAGATGTCTGGTATTACTTTTGGTGAGACCGGGTATATGTATGTAATGAATTCCAAAGGTGATGTTCTTATCCACCCGAACATTGAAGGAGACAACCTTATCAGTCATGCCTTTGCAAAGGAAATGATTTCTAACAAGGAGGGCCGAATCAATTACATATGGGAAGGACGTGAAAAAGTAATGACCTACACTTACTTTGAAGACAAGGACTGGATCATTGCCTCAGGTACTTACATAGATGAATTCGAAGCTCCGGTAGTTGCTATAAGGAATGGTATAATAGCAGCCATCCTTGTATTCGTAGTCCTTGGTTCTGCAGCAGCATTCCTGGTTAGCAGGTCAATATCAAAAGGAATTGAGAAGATCGTTGCTGATTTTAAGAAGATATCCGACGACGCCCTTGAAGGTAAGATCAATAACAAGGCTAAGACCGATGTTGATATAGACTTTGTTGCAATTCCCAGTGGTCTGAACGATATTCTCAATACATTAACAGGTGTCATCAATGTCGTGAGCAAGAGTGCAAACAGTGTTGCTTCAACAGCAGAAGAGATGTCAGCATCTATTGAAGAAATGACCGCTGCATCCACCCAGATAGCCACAACTGTAGACGAGATTGCAAGGGGATCACAGGAGCAGTCTTCCAGGTCTGAAGATGTATCAAAGACTATGAATGACATGACCATTGGTGTCCAGGACATTGCAAACAATGCCCAGCAGGCAGCAGAAGCAGCAAACGCTGCAAAAGAGTTCATATCCAATGTTGGAAAGCAGTCCCAGGATATGCTGTTGCAGATGAATGCTATCCAGAGCGCTACAAACGACTCTGCAATTGTTATCAAGCAACTTGAAGGAAAGTCCAACCAGATAGGTGAGATCGTCGATCTTATAACCAGTATTGCCGACCAGACAAACCTGCTTGCACTGAATGCAGCAATTGAAGCTGCAAGAGCAGGAGAGCACGGCCGTGGATTCGCGGTTGTGGCAGATGAGGTCCGAAAGCTTGCCGAGAATTCCGGAACAGCAGCTGCCCAGATATCAAACCTGATCTCAGAGATCCGGGAAGGAACCCATTCAGCAGTTTCATCAATGGAATCCGGTACAAAAACAGTTACAGAAGGTGTCGGTGCACTTACTAGAACTGTTGGAGCTGTTCAGGAAATCGTAGAGCAAAGTAACAGGATTGCCCTGATGGCAGAGAACATTGCAGCTGCTGCCCAGGAACAGTCTGCTTCCATTGAAGAGATCACGGCGACAATTGATGAAGTGGCATCAATTTCACAGGAAACAGCATCTGGCACAGAGGAAACATCTGCGGCTGTAGAGGAGCAGAATGCATCTATGCTTGAGCTGGCAAAGAGTTCGCAGGAACTTGCACAGATGGCTTCTGAGATGCAGGAAATAGTTGCAAAGTACATTACTGAGTAAGAAAAAAGAGAGGTCTTCCTCTCTTTTATTTTGCTTTTAAAATTGTGATTTGACCACTATTCTTTTTTGTTTCCATTTTTCATCATTTTTCTTTTTTGATCTCCACAACATTGTGTGTGATAGATTTAAATGGGATTTACTGAGGGATGCATTCTGTTATACAACATTAAAGAGTCTAAATAATGCCCTTAGACACAGATTTCACAGATATACGGATTTTAGATGAATAAGGTCCGTGTCTGGAAAATAACTGATACAATTCATGCCGACATTGCCAACATGATGTTGAAGAGAAACTCTTTTTATCTGTTCTTTATTCTTCCATCTAATTTCCTAACGTTCTAACTCGTCAAATATAAGTATTTGAACTCAAAAACTATCAATTTGAGTGTATAATAATAACTTGAATCTGGTTATGGGGAATCGTACCGGAAAGTTGAAAAATGATATGGATAAGTTGGATACTAAAGTGATAATATGTCAGGATCGTATTTAGATAGTAAAAAAATTTTGATGGTTGTCGCACAGGAAGGATTCCGGGATGAGGAGTTTTTTGAGCCCCTTGATCTATTTGAGGATATGGGAATCTCTATTACTATTGCAAGCAAGACTACAGATGACGCTACCGGAGCACTTGGTGGAACTGTAAAGCCTGATGTTCCTATAGATAAAGTAATTATTTCAGATTTTGACGCAATTGTTATTTCAGGAGGTTCTGGTTCAAGAAAACTACTGTGGCCGGACAAGAAGTTGCAGAAACTTGTTGCCGACGCTTTTGAGCATGAGAAGATCGTTGCTGCTATCTGTGTATCTCCTGTTATACTTGCAAGAGCAGGGGTACTTGAAGGCAAAAAAGCTACTGTTTTTAAGGACCCCGCATGCATCAAGGAGCTTGAGAAGGGTGGAGCCATCTATGAGGATGCAGATGTCATCGTCACGGATAATATAATTACAGCGCGTGATCCTGCTAGTGCCGAGAAATTTGGCGAGGCAGTTATTGAGGCTCTTGGATCATTGTAAAATAACAGATTTGGCTTTTTACAATGTGTATTTTATGAGATCCGGCAAAAGAACTAATGTGCAGGGTTTTGGTTCATTCTTTGCAGAACAGGACATCTATATTAAGGATTGAAAACACTCTTAAGTGCATGACCTGTTTGCCTGTACTCATGAACGAAGACACAAATATGATGTATTGTGACCACCATGAGAGCTAATGTAGTTCTGGGTGTATTGGGTCCAATTCTCTGGCTGCTTGCCGGGTTTATGGTCTTTCCATTATTAGTTGCTGTTTATTATGGAGAATCGTTGCACATTTTCGTTTTTCCTCTTATAATTACAGTACTTTTAGCATCTTTCTTTACATTGTTCTTTAAGAGAAAGGAAGAGGAATGGAACCTAAAGGAAGGTTTCTTCATTGTAGCATTCGGATGGCTTCTTGCGGCAATGATCTATTCCCTTCCTTATATACTGGAGGGTGTACCTCCTATAAATGCCCTGTTCGAATCCATGTCCGGGGTAACGGCTACAGGAGCAACGGCACTAAAGGATATTGAGAGCCATAGCAAAAGCCTGCTTTTCTGGAGAAGTATGACCCAATGGCTGGGAGGTATGGGAATAATCATGCTGTTTATCGCTATCCTGCCAAAACTTGGTGTTGCAGGAAGGCAGATGTTCCGTGCTGAGGTTCCGATACTGCAGGAGGAAAAGCTGCGTCCGCGGATCAGAGGAACCGCTAAGATCCTATGGCTTGTTTATGTTGTGTTGACTGCAACTGAATTCATCATACTTAGCATTGCAGGACTTTCTCCTTACGATGCTATCACTCATACATTCACTTCTATCTCATGTTCTGGTTTTTCCCCTTATTCTGATAGCATAGCAGCTTTTGGCAATCCTCTTGTAGAGTTAGTTCTCATGGTGTTCATGTTCCTTGGAGGGGCAAACTTTGCCTTGCACTATAAGACAATATTTTCCGACAGGAAAAGCCTGGTAAATGATCAGGAGTTCAGGTTCTACTTTATAATAATTGCCGTTGCTACTCTTCTACTTGCCCTCATGCTCTTTAGCAGCGAGGTCTATTCGCTTGCTGATGCTTTCAGGTATAGCAGTTTCCACGTGATCTCTATCCTTACGACCACAGGCTATGCAACAGCAGATTTTAATATGTGGCCGGACTCCTCCAGGTTCATACTCTTTTTGCTCATGTTCATAGGAGGATGTGCCGGCTCAACGTCAGGTGGTTTTAAAGTGGTGCGCTTGCTCCTGCTATTAAAACACGCTAATAATGCTCTTTTCAAGGCAATTCACCCAAAAGCCGTCAAGCCGATACGTTTCAATAATAAAATAATACCCGAAGAGATCATAAGTTCCATCGTGTCGTTTTTGGTAATCTATATTGTGATCTACTTTGCCAGTTCAACATTGCTGGTATTTATGGGTATGGATATTATCACCGCCCTGAGTGCCTCTATCGCAACGCTTGGCAATGTCGGACCGGGTCTTGGCCTTGTAGGCCCCATGGAGAGCTTTGACAACATCCCTGATCTGGGAAAGTTGATCCTGACTGCGAATATGTGGATAGGAAGGCTTGAGGTATTTACTGTAATGGTATTACTGACGCCGGCTTTCTGGAAAAAATGAGAGGGATCAGTTTGTTTATAATTCAAAATTGATTCCCACTTTGCTTCTGATCAGAGCTTGATCTCCATCAGGTCCTTTGCGATCATCACTTTGCCGTCAAAATATTTCCTTATGTGATCGACAGCCTCTCTCTCATGTCCCTGCATGTGAGGATAGATGTGTGTCAGGTACAGTTCCCTGACGTTGAGAGGGTATTCTTCCATCATGAGAGTTAACATGTCAGGAGTGGTGTGGTTGGTCATTGGAAAACCCAACGGGAAGGAGCATTCGTGTATGAGTACATCCGCACCCTCTGCCAGTTCCATTACTGCTTCACATGGTTCAGTATCCCCTGTGTAGACCACGCTTTTGCCCTTGCTTTCGATCCGGTATGCCAGGGAGTTGCCGGTGTGAACGGTCTTTGCACACCTGATACTGCAATCGGCACCTCCGGGTTTGAACTCATCCCCCGGCGAGAGTTCCGTTATTTCTACGGTGAACCTGTCCCTGAGATAGTCGTAGACGTCCAACGTCTTCTCAAACCATTCCCGGGTGCCCTGTGGCCCGTATAGCCGCATGTCCGTGCGCCCCACAAGCCAGTTGGCCTTGATAAGCGCCAGTACATCACTCACATGATCAAGGTGAAGGTGCGTGAGCACGATGCCTTCTATATCCTTATGAGCATGCCCGCTCTCATATATTCTGCCAAGAACACCGCACCCGCAATCAAAAAGCAATGTCTTGTCCTCTATATCCATAAGCACACCAGACTGTACCCTGCCAGCCTGAGGTATGCCAACTCCTGTTCCAAGAAACGTGATTTCCATACCTGACATAATAAGACTTAAGTAACTTAATTGTTATTATCTCGTGTTTAAAACAAAAGGACCGGCACACCACACTTATTCTAACTGCGAGGGTCGCCCAGCCAGGTCAAAGGCGCTGGACTTAAGATCCAGTATCGAAGGATTTCGAGGGTTCGAATCCCTCCCCTCGCACTTGGTTTTTGGGATATAGTTAACAAGAAAAAAGTGTACGCTTAAAAATTATCTATATCATACTAATAAATCTCATTTTATATATTTCGTCAATTTATCTCATGAAAAAATTATTTATACCAAAGAGAATCAATACACAACATTAAAAATACTTGGTAAATGACTATGGTAAATACTATCTCTATTTTGAGATTTTTATCTTTTCTAGGTTTTTTATTTGCAAATTTAATTTCATTAATCTTTTTTAATCATTTTATATCCGAAGTTCCAATTTTCGCATATATAGCTCCTATTTTTATTTCTTTACTCATATTTAAAGCAGATTTCACAATTTGGGCACATTATTCTTTAAAAGAAAGACTTTTCTCGAAAAATAAGGATCCTGCAAAAGATCCAGCTAATAAAAAGACTATAAAAGTAAGTGTTGGTAAATTGCTTAGTCTAAAGTACTGTGTTGTTTTAATGAAGCAAACGTTCTTTAACACGTTATATGAGTTATTCCCTGTTTACTTTATTTGGCTTTCAGTTTTTGGTTTTTTCTTTTGGATTGATGTTTTGAAAATTGCACCGAATGCTATATTTTATCAGGTTATAGCAATTTTTGGAATTTTGCTTGGGATTTTTCAGTTTTCTTTGAAACGTTATGAAGATAAAATAGCCATAAAAATGGCTATGAACACAAAAATAATAACAAATATCTTAAACGAGGAAACATCATTTGATGAATTTTATCAAAGCTTAGACGATAATAATGATAAAGCTTTAAAAAATTGGATTAATAACAGTGTCGATCCTAAAATACAAACAATTGATTATTTGAAATCAATAGCAAGAGATGATGATGCAGTAAAAATGCTAAAAACGATTATGAGAAAAACCCGGACTACTGGTTTAATCAATGTAAATTATTCTCCTCAAGATTCAAATCAAAAATTTCAAACTATTGAAAACATGTGTGAAACGGATAAAAAGCGGAAAGAAGAATTAATTAAGGCTTATAGTTCTTTTTTTGAAACCGAAGAAACAATAAAAACAATCGTGAAGAAAATTAAAGATGAAATTGATTTTAAAGAATTCGGAATAACAGCAATAAGTAACATCAATATTATTTCTGAAGTAATTCCTCAATTTGCAAGCTCCAAATTTAGGAACTTATTTGATGATATGCTCACCGAAGCGACAGAATTTCCAGAAAAAGGAGATGAATTAACTCATTCTGATGAATTGATTTCTTCAAAAGAATTGCGAAACAATCTGTACAGTGAAATTCTAAAACGTTTAATTGCTGAAATAATTAATTAAACCTCTCCAAAAGTAAACTTCACTCCTTTTTATGTAGAATTACATTCGACATCTTCAACTCCTGCCATCCTGTTATATCTCAATTCACTTAATATTTTCACTATGAACTTATTTATATCCGTAAATAGAATATGTTGTAAAGTTTATTTGCTTCCACTATCGAGGAATTTCAATGCAAAATCTCACCGAAAAGCAGACAAGGAAAAAACTTATTGATCCTTTGCTGGTTGCAGATGGTTGGAAGATTGTACTGTATGACAACGCTAAGAAGATATCAGAGTACAATAAATGTGCAGTAGAGGAATATCCTACTGATAATGGTCCTGCTGATTATGCGTTATGCATAGACGGGAAGATACTTGGAATCATTGAAGCCAAGAAAGTCACTTTAGGACCACAAAATGTCCTCACACAGGCAGAAAGATACTCAAAAGGAGTGTCTAATAGTGGGTTTAATTTTGATGAGTTTAAAGTTCCGTTTTTGTATTCAACAAATGGCACAGAAATATGGTATCATGATGTTCGTAATCCTCTGAATCGCTCTAGAAGAGTATCAGGTTTTCACACACCAGAAGCTCTAATTGAAGGGCTAAAATTTGATGTTGATGAGACAATAACTAGCTTCTTTTCCATTCCAGATAATCAATATATGAGACCATACCAATGTGAAGCGTGTGATTCTGTTGGGAAGGCTATTACCAATAAGAAAAGAACAATGATGCTTGCAATGGCAACAGGAACAGGAAAAACGTTCACTGTTGTTAATCTTATCTATCGATTGATGAAAGCAGGTGTCGCTAAAAGGGTTTTGTTCTTAGTAGATAGAAGGGCTCTTGCTGCACAGGCTGTTAGGGCTTTTTCATCTTTTGAAACTGAACAGGGTTTAAAGTTCGATAAGACCTATGAAGTTTATAGCCAGCGTTTTCAACGGGGAGATCTTGGAGAGGATGAGGCTTTTGATGTAAATGCAATGCCTGAATCTTACCTGACTGACCCCAAACCAGAACACAGTTTTGTATATGTATCCACAATCCAGCGAACGACTATTAACCTGTTTGGAAAAACATCTGTATTCTCATGTTGTGATGAAAGCGAAGATGAAGATGCAGGACAACTTGATATTCCAATTCATGCTTTTGATCTAATTATTGCAGATGAATGTCACAGGGGTTACTCTGCACAGGAAATCTCCACATGGAGAAAGACACTTGATCACTTTGACGCTATAAAGATAGGACTTACAGCTACTCCTGCCGCTCACACATCTGCATATTTCAAGGAAATTGTTTACAAATACAGTTATGATAAGGCTGTAAGTGAAGGTTATCTTGTTGATTATGATATTGTAGCCTTAGAATCCGGTGTTCGTATGAATGGTATTTTCCTTCATGAAGGGGAATCTGTTGAAGTAATAGACCCAGAGACCGGACTTCGTGATATTGACATGCTTGAGGATGAAAGGGAATTTTCAGTTGAGAAAATAGAACGAGAGATTACGTCTATTGATTCAAACAAGAAGATCCTTGAAGAAATAAAACGTTATGCTGATGAGCATGAAAAGAGATATGGACGTTTCCCGAAAACATTGATTTTTGCAGTACAGGATTTACCTTTTACTTCTCATGCTGACCAAATAGTTGATCTTGCAAGGGATGTCTTTGGCAGAGGCGATTCTTTTGTTCAGAAGATAACTGGAAAGGTAGACCGCCCTTTGCAGAGGATAAGAGAATTCAGGAACAGAAAGATGCCTGGAATTGCTGTGACTGTTGATCTTCTCTCAACAGGAGTCGATATTCCAGATATTGAATACATAGTTTTCTTGCGTTCTGTTAAGTCACGAATCCTCTTTGAGCAGATGATGGGAAGAGGAACACGAAAAGGGGAACATTATCCTGATAAATCTCATTTTGTGGTTTTTGATTGCTTCGGAGGAACTCTCTTTGATTACTTTAAATCCGTTACAGGTGTGACGGCAGAACCGCCACAAAAAGAGGTCAAGCCTATTAGTAGGGTTATTGAAGACATCTGGAACAACCGGGACAGGAAATATAATACACGTATCCTTACAAAGCGATTTAACAGGATAGACAAAGAAATGAGCGGGGAAGCACGTGATATGTTCAGTGCTTTTGTTGAGAAAGGAGATCTCAAGAGCTTTGCAATCTCTCTTGAAAGAAGGCTTGAAGAGGATTTTACCGCAACTATGGAACTTCTAAGGAATAAGGACTTTTTGAATCTGCTTGAGAACTATCCACGACCAAGAAAGACATTTTATGTAGATTATGGAACGAGTGACGAGGTTTCATCTACATGGATAGTAAGAGATGCTTCAGGTAACGAATATAAACCGGATGATTATCTGGAATTGTTCTCAGGCTTTGTAAAGGAGAATCCTGAAAAGATAGCCGCTATCAGTATTCTTCTTGACCGTCCGCAGGAGTGGAGCACAGATGCTCTTGAAGAGTTGAAAAAGAAACTAGAATCCTCTCAGCAGAGATTCACAGTTGAGAACCTTCAGAGGGCTCATGCCGTCAAATATAACAAAGCCCTTGTAGACATCATTTCGATGATAAAACATGCTGCTCATGAAGAAGAGATTTTATTTACAGCAGAAGAACGTGTGAGCAATGCTTTTGACAAAGTTACGACTGGAAAGAGTTTTACAACAGATCAGCTTTTATGGCTTGAACGCATCAAATCGCACCTAATAGCAAACCTCTCAATAGATAAAGATGACTTTGATTCTATCCCGGTGTTTGTTGATTATGGTGGATGGAACAAAGCCAACCGTGTCTTTGAAGGCGAACTTGTGAATTTAATGTCAGATTTTAACAGGGCAGTTGCAGCATGAGCGATATTGTACAAAAATTATGGGGTTTTTGCCATACTTTAAGGCATGAAGGCATTGATTACGGAGATTATATAGAACAAATCACTTACCTGCTCTTTTTGAAGATGGCCGATGAGCGAGATATCGAAATGCCGGAAGCCTGCGGCTGGAAATCCCTTAAGGAACATTCGGGAACAGAACTCACTGAACATTATAGTGATGCGCTCAGAAAGCTTGGTAAGCAGGATGGCCTGCTTGGAGATGTTTTTGCAGGTGCTCTATCCCGCTTCCATAACCCTGTGAGTCTCAAGAAGATGATCTCGCTTATAGATGAGACGGAGTGGACAGGGCTTGACATTGATGTGAAGGCCATGGCTTTTGAGGGCCTGCTGGAGAAGGCTGCCAGCGAGGGCAAGAAGGGAGCAGGCCAGTATTTTACTCCGCGTATTGTTATCCAGATGATCGTGAGGTGCATGAAACCTGACCCGCGCGGTCAGAGGGATTTCTCGATCATGGACCCTGCATGCGGTACGAGCGGGTTCCTTGTATGCGCCTACGAATGGTTGAAGGAGATGACCTCGGGAGGAGCACTGGACCGCGATCTTGCAAAACGCATTCGCTACAGTACGTACTACGGACAGGAGCTTGTGGAGCGCCCGCGCAGGCTGGCTCTCATGAACCTGTACCTGCACGGCATTGAACCTGAAATAAAACTCGGGGACTCTATTTATGAGATCCCTGATGCCAAGAAGTTCAACGTGATACTTACGAATCCGCCCTTCGGAACAAAGGGTGCCAACCAGTCTCCTGTGCGTGAGGATTTTGTGGTGGAGACCTCCAACAAGCAGCTCAATTTCATCCAGCATGTTATGACCATCCTGACACCCGGCGGCAGGGCAGCTATTGTTGTTCCTGACAACGTTCTTTTTGCTGATAAGGCGGGTGAGGTTTTTAAAGTGCTCTGCGAGGACTGCGACCTGCACACCGTCCTGAGATTACCTGACGGCACTTTCACGCCATACTCCCCGGGCACGAAGACCAACGTGATATTCTTCACCAAAGGCATTCCCACAGACCACACATGGGTCTACGACTGCCGCACCAATGTCCCCAAGATCACAAAGAAGGACCGCCCGCTTACCAGGGAGCATTTCGCACAGTTTGAGAAGTGCTTCGGCACCGACCCCAACGGCAGGTCACCCCGTGACCCCAAAGACTCCCCTGAGGACCGCTGGCACAGGTTCCACATCTCCGAGCTCCGGGAGCGTGACTACAAGATCGATTCCCTCAAGTGGCTGCGTGACGAGTCCCTGAGCGACACCGACGACATGCCCGACCCCGTGGAGCTTGCCGCCGAAGCCATCGACGAGCTCGAGTCCGCCGTCGCCGAGTTGAACGCAATCCTTGACCTCATGGGGAACGGCTATGCAGCAGAAGAGTGAATTGCCGGAAGGGTGGGCAGAGTATGAAATGGGCGATCTGTCAACTATTGTAGGTGGTGGAACACCAACTACTTCAGAGCCTAGCTATTTCACTGAAAACGGAATTTCATGGATTACTCCGGCAGATCTTAGTGAATATACAAAAATGTATATTTCAAAAGGAAAACGTTCACTTAGTGAAAGCGGACTGAAATCCTGTTCGGCTAGAATAATGCCCGCCGGAACAGTCCTTATGTCCAGCAGAGCACCCATAGGTTACCTTGCAATAGCTTCAAATCCACTATGCACAAATCAAGGTTTCAAAAGCTTTGTTTGCAAAGGCGGAGTAGTACCTGAATATGTTTATTTTTGGTTAAAGTTCAAAAGACCATTGATTGAATCTATGGGTAGTGGATCTACATTCAAAGAGGTATCTGGAAGCCGTGCTAAAACAATACCAATATGCATGCCACCAACTCCAGAACAGCACCGCATAGTCGCAGCAATCGAGGCGCTATTCGCCCGTATGGATGCGACAAGTGAGAGGCTTGACAGAGTGCCGGAAATCATGAAGGCTTTCAGGCAGGCGGTGCTGGCGGCTGCTTATACTGGAAATCTAACAAGTTACTGGAGGGAACAACAATCTAACCTCCTAAATGCAAAGGATTTAATGGTGAAAATTCAAAGAGAGCAGGAACAAGCTGAAGGAAACACCGGCAAGAAGATTAAAACTGTGAAGTCTCTAACCACGGAAGATATTGAAGAGTTACCAGAGATATCGAAGGAGTGGCAGTGGAGTAAACTTGGCAGTTTAATTGAGGAGCCTAAGTACGGAACATCAAAAAAGTGTGACTCCAACATGACAGGTAGAGGAGTTCTTAGAATACCAAATATTGTAAATGGCTCAGTAAACGATTTAGATATGAAGTATGCCCAATTTAGCCCTTCTGAAGAAGAAAGCTACCAGTTGAAAGAAGGGGACATACTTACTATTAGGTCCAATGGCAGTGTAGATTTGGTTGGAAAATGTGCACTGATTAGAAGACAAGATGAAAAATATCTCTATGCTGGCTACTTAATACGACTAAGACCTATCGCCTCACATATTGAATCTAAATATTTGCTGTATTGTTTCTCTTCGAGAAATCTACGCCAGCAAATAGAATTAAAAGCAAAGTCGACAAGTGGAGTAAACAATATCAATTCAGGTGAGTTGAAGTCATTAAGTGTTCCCTTCTGCTCTCTCCCCGAACAGCAGGAAATCGTCCGGCGGGTCGATGCGCTCTTTGGCTTTGCCGACTCCGTGGAAGCTAAAGTTGCAGCAGCCAGGGAGAAGACTGAGAGGCTCAGGCAGTCCATTCTTGCAAAGGCGTTCTCTGGGGAGCTTGTGCCGACAGAGGCGGAGATCGCAAGGGAGGAGGGGAGGGGGTATGAGAGTGCGGGGGAGTTGGTGGGGAGGATTAAAGCTGAGGGAGAGAAGTAATAACGCACTTATATAATTTTTTAACCGACAGATATTTATTCAAAATTTCCTATTGAAGAGTAGTTAGAAGAATGGAATTATCAATCAGAAATGTAATCTGTTAAAACACGCGTTTTCCAAATAAGTTAAGGAGCTTGTTTGTTAACTGGGTGCTTTAATATCTTATTTTTCTCGTTGCTAACTGTATTAGTTTAACTCTTAAACAAAGGGAACTGTAAATTGCAGATATAAGATACCAAAATACGCTGTTGCAGATAAAATTTTAATCTTTATTTGTTACATGGTGTTTTGATATCTTATTTTTGTTATTTCTGGTTCCTTGTGTTTTTGTCATAATGTACGTGATAAGAATTACAAGGAGATAACAGAAACATGTTACAAGATTATCTAACTGCAAGTCTGAACGAGTTTCAGGATATAATCGGTGTTGACTTTGAAGATTCCAGTTTTTTGATAGAAGCATTAACACACAGTTCACTATTCAGTGGGCTTAAGTCGGGTACGGACCAGTTTAAGCAAATATATGGTCTTAGAAACGCTAATTACGAAAAATTAGAATTCTTGGGAGATTCAGTATTAAGCCTTATTATTGCTGAAGACTCTTACAAAAACGAGGAAATAGAAGAATATGCAAAAACCAGAGGCTTAAAGATAGAAAATATATTGACTAATGTCAAGACGGTGTTGACCAGCAACGAAAATTTAATCCCTGTAGCGCATAAACTGAATCTTGAGAAGTACATATTCCATGGAGATTTAAGGGACATTGAAGATGTATATGCAGATGTGATCGAAGCACTTATAGGGGCAATTTATCTGGACCAGGGGTATCCTAGTGCAAAAATGTTTGTCAACAGGTTCTTTGATATCAGAAGTGCTTTAGGGAAAACAAGTTATTCTAATCCCAAAGGAGCAGTGAAGGAGATTTGTGATAGAACATTCAGTACGATTGAGTATATCGTGATTAAGGAAGAAGGCCCGGATCACAACAAGTGGTTTACTGTTGAGTTAGTTATAGATGACATTGCTGTATCCACCGGAGAAGGGAAGAACAAAAAGAAAGCAGAAGCAGAGGCCGCCGAAAAATATCTTCTAAACCTGTGAGAAACAGGAAATCTTAACTGAATGGCCTAGTTGATAAAGTTAAGTGTGGCGATTTCGTCATATTCTTTTTTAAGTATAAGTGGCAATCTAAAAACTCCTCTTCGCAGACTTTCTAGCCTTCCTGATCTTCCCTGCATCCTGATACCAGAAACCATAATCTGTCCGTGATGCTAAAATGATGAACACCCACGCAGCAGTAACCGAAACAACAATGAGCGGATACAGTGACCATTGGCTGAAATCTATGATATCAAAGGAAAAACCAAGAACCAAAAGGATTGTAATCAGCCACAGGGTCTGCTGATAGACCATCGGCCTGATGTCTTTTTTCCCTTTTATTTTGGGAAAAGTGTGGATCTTTCCGTTTACCAGCTTAGTGCCGAAAGGGAACTTCCAGTTTATCCCTGCAACGGTGCACGAATCTTCCAGCAAGTGAAGGAACTGGCCAAACAAGAGGCCGAGAAATATAAACAGGATAATAGCTGCGTTTATCGCCTGATAGATTGCGAAACCGATAATTGCTGCAATGAGTGTCAGGATGAGGGAGCTAATAAAAATTCCTATGGGAGCATGCATGATTCCCCTGTGCCTGCTGTTAACTTCGTGTTCCAGGTTGAGTTCATACTTCAGGCTAAGGTTTTTGAAGGCAAAGATCACTGCCTTTTGTAAAGGGACCATGATGTCGTAGACAAGTTTGAAGTCGTAGTACAGCTTGGGCTTGCCCCCGCAATCAGCGTCCGGTGTCAGGGAACCGACTGTCACTGCAATCAGTAAGGTGATGTAGTACAACTGATAATCAACATTACCGGAAAAAATCAGCGGGACAATGAATGGGATAACTGTTGCTACTGATATGGAGACATGTTCTCTTCCCAGCATATTTAAAATATTCACACTTTCGGATATAAATTTATTGATTTAATCCAGATTATTTCGTGATAGAATTTACAAAACCTGGAATTAGTCTAGGGGTAGCGCAGAGAAAGTGCAATTATACTTACCCATTTTTGACAGTTGATAGTCAAACTTGGGTGAATCTAAGCGATAATAAATTACAAGGAGAAGAGAATTACATACTCCCTTCATTGCTTATTTTGATTCCGAGCAGCTGATTGACCCCTCGCCCCCCTCTTATACTTCTCATACCTGGCACAGGCCGTGATATACGGTCCCCACGAACAGGCATTGCCCATTGCGATATGCCTGTAGCCTGACTTCCGTTTTTTTAGGCTCATAAAAGTCTCTTGATACGGAAATATGTGCTTGTATTTTACTACATTATTTAGTTTGGCAAGAAGTAAAAATCAAATTCTAGTGGCATTTTCTATTTACATCTCCTGTTGATATGCGCTTAAAACTTGGGAACTCAGGCTGTAGATCTTCCGGGGCTCGATGTCGTGTATATGGCATGTTCTCATGAACTGCTGGATGTCGAAGGGTGTAAGGGAATCGGCCTTAAGTTGTGTTCTGTAGTCGTTCAGCCTGTCGTACAGTTCCTGTTCAGCTAGTGTCGGGTTCATAATGGGATATTGATGCGGGGGAATATCCGTGTGTTCCAAGCGGGGCGAAAGTGAGTTGTCCGGTCCCTCGGTGTCCCATCTCGCATTAATCGCAAAAAAACCATGTTTTCTCCCTGAAGGGAAGCCTAAGTCCCGAATTCCGACAGGTATTCCCGGTCATATCTGCCGGCTTGCTGTCTAGACTATGATGTCCGCATAATCACAGATGAGATCCTGCGGAGTCACACTGTATGTCCCGCTTCCGGTGAATGATAATGCGTCCTATGTAGACCGGAACATAATTGATACGGGTTTCAGTGAGGATGATCCTTCTCTGGCTACAGATACCTTTTCTATTTATCAATACGCGTAAAATACGCGTAATACGCGTAAAAAATAGGTTTTTTTATTCCAGTTCTTTTAGTGATATAAGGTTAAATATAATTTTGCTCCGGTGTTGTAGATATTTTTGGTTCTTCATTTCTTCGCCCCGCTCTTATACTTCTCATACCTGACACAGGCCGTAAGATACGATCTCCACGAACAGGCATTACCCATTGCGATATGCTTGTAGATCTTCCGGGGCTTGATGTCGTGTATCCGGCATGTTCGCATAAACTGCTGGATGTCAAAAGGTGTAAGGGAGTCAGCCTTAAGTCGTGTTCTATAGGCGTTCAGCTTGTCGTACAGTTCCTGTTCAGCCAGTGTCGGGTTCATAATGGGATATTGGTGCCGGGGTAATATCCAGATGTTCCAAGCGGGGCGAAAGTGAGTTATCCGGTTCCTCGGTATCCCATCTCGCACATTTTTCGGCTCTGTAGAAATCCCCATTTGCATCGCTAAGTGTTCTCAGACAGGCTGCCTTTCAAATTAAACAATGCAATCCTCTGCGGCATCGTAAGTTATCTTCCTACGGCTTTGTAGAATTCCTGGTAATATAAGTAACGTAAGGACACTGAGTGTAACGAAAAACAATGCAACCATCCGCCGCAGGCGGCACATTCCTCTGCTGCCGTACCGAAACCATTGGATGTATTTTATTTGTCAGGCTACCTATCTTAAAGTTTCAAATTGCAGGATTTCGGCAGAGACTTTTACAGAAGTCCTGTGGACAATTTTAGTTATATTGAGGGAAAACGCCGGCTTCGCCGGATCCTTCGGGATAATTTGAGTTATTCATAACTCCGTAGATCGATTGGCAAACATTCCTCTGCAGAGCCCAAAAATGCAACCTCTCACGTAAAAAAGGAAGATCCGGGGGAGGGATATTCCCCGGTCTCAGACTTCACAGCCCAGGCTGGCCGTCCTTGATGAAGAGCACCTTATATGCTTGGCAAGCAGCTCGAAATAGACCACGATGGTGACTGCCATTACCAGTGCAAGGATCGCATATACTATGGAACTGCTAAGCACAACATCATATGCGAAGGCACCGAGAACTACGAATGCAACCAGCGGACAGATCAGTCCCCATTGGGTCACGTAGAACTCCTTGAAATGGTTCTTCCTGAAATAGTCTGTAAGCAGTGCCATTCCAAAAAGCATGTACCATATCTCGAATCCGAACGAGAGCCCGATCACCATGTAGAAGTATGCACCCAGGTCAAACCCATGGGCATGCTCCAGGAAGTGGCCGAACCTGAACGCACTTATTGCAAAGAGGGTTATATTGGGTATAACTATGAGGAAGCTTGGGAGGAAGTGCTTTTCCGGAAGGCCCTGCAACTGGAAATGGCTCTTGAACAGGATGATCATCTTGACCAGCAGAAGGAAGATTCCCATGGAACCCGAGATAAGACACAGGAATGCTGCAGCGTTTGCAATAGCAAGGTCCTCAGACATGGCTGCGATGCCTGTCCCAACGACTGTGAGCATGCCCAGCAGGAACGGGTGCAGCAGCCATCCGAAATTGATCTTAGTTATGTCAAAGCCACTGCGGAAGGATATCTCAAGAAGCTTGATCTCAGTAAACATAACTACCACAAAGACCAGTACCCAGAAGATCATTGCCGGGAGGAACAGGGACTGGAAGTTATCCGACAGTACGGGTATGAAATATCTCAGAGGTCCGATCATAACATTCATTGTCATGAGCAGGGATATCAGAGGGGCGAGTATAGCTGTGTTCTTCAGAGGGTTCCTGATAAGTTCCCTGAAACTGTCGGTCCTCATCCACGGGAACAGTTTGGCGGCAAACCATACCGTCAGTGCGAGGTGAATAAGTGTGAACAGGATCATTGTAGCCTCAAATGAGGAATAGTAGACTGCCGATATGCCTGATAGTCCCTGTGACCACAATTCTGACCTCGTTATAAGGCCGGGTCCATGTTCGATGGTGTACTGCATCAATACAAAAGGCATTACTGCAATCCCTCCAGCTCCGAGGGACGCCAGGAATACGAGGGGGGTAAAGTTCTTCGAGTTCATTCCATTACTTCCTGATTGTTTTATTTTCATCTTATGATTCCTGAACCTTGAATGGTCCGGATAATTGTTGTCAGTACTGGTAAAATACAGAAGTCTTATTTAAACAGTTTTAAGTGCAGCTAAAAATCTATGGAAAAAAGAAGTACTCTTTGTGCAGGCATGGGACAACATTGAATAAAATAATAATGTGTACAAACGAATTACGGATAAAAAAGGGGTGTACAAACAGAAAGGGTCTTGCTGGTTTCTGTAAGTTGTGCCAGGTATAAGAGTTCAAAATAATGTTAATAAATATTGATAACTCTTTATTTCTGTATTTCATCAAAAGAAGAACAGAGTACGTCAGCATTTCAAGACTTTTCGTATAACACTTTGGCTTTTTTCTCAATCTTGCCAGAAATGCCTAAATATGCTATTGTATCCTTCCACAATATATGTTTCAGCTTTGGATTGAATATGTATAGCCGCTGGAAAAAACTCTGCATATGCCCTCCAGTGATCAGTCATGACTTCTTTAATCTCCTTCTCCTTTAACTTTTCCCGGAGTTGTTGTCCAGTTTCCATACCTCTGTTACCAAAAGAGCAGTCGATGAACTTTTTCCCAACTCTATCAACAGCAATCCAGATCCAGCAATATTTTTTTGTTACCTATATAACTGTGAAAATTATTTATTAGTTGATTCTACTTTAATCTGGCATTCCGCAGGTCTATTGAAAATCAATCTTTTTTGCACTTTTAAAATGATGGTAAAGAAGTGTGTTTTTAGGATTTATATAACTATGATTGACGGTTTTAAAATCTCCAAATCATAGTCTTTGAGAAAAATGTCTGAGATTTAGGCTAAACTGGTCTTTATCTGGATTGATTTTCATATTGCTGAGTTGTCTGATGTGACGTGTAGAAATATTCATATAGAAATCCATTGATTTTTTTATCATGTACGAAAAAAGAAGGTTAAATGATTTTCCTTTTTTTGAAACTGTTCAGGAAATACTTTCACACTATTCATGTCCATCTACGTGTCCTGCGATCTGCTGTAAAATAGCAGATATCAATCTGGATGAAAATGATATGCAAATATTAAGGCAGGCATCAAAATATAAAGCCGATAAGATCAAGTCCTGCAACGAATACGGAGAACTTCATTACAAAATGTATCCTCCTTGCCCCTTTTTGGAATTTGATAAATGCAGCGTATATGAATGGAGACCAACTATGTGCCGAATGTTTCCGTTTAACATCTGCAATATGCCGGATGCGTTGCTTCTATTTCCATGTGATATGGGGGTAAGTATATTTGAAGACTATGTTGAATATTCAGAAAATATACTAAAGCAACCTGTTCCTGCAAAAACGATTGATGCTTTTGAACAATCGCATTGTTCTTTTGACATCAAGCTGAATAAGGGTTTGCCCATTCCTATGTTGATTATTAAAATTGATGAGTTAATATCTTTAAAAAATATATAGAATAATGATTAACTCGCATTCCACACGTAAATAACAAAACTTCATAGTTTTGCTTGATGCTTGTTTTGTTTATATATAATAAAAATTATATTTTATATGTCGTTGGAGGATCGTATCAAAACAAGATAATTATAAATATATAAATATATGAATGATGATCGGATTGCAAAAACACTAGTAAGCAACACTATCCAAAATTAATTTGTACATGTGGAATGTGAGTTTCAACCTAAAATATACATAGAAATCAATGAAGTAAAAATATAAACTTAAAAAGTTAGGACTTTTCATGAGCGCACTAAAAAATTAATACATTCAAAGTTCTGTTATTGGTATAGAGGTCTTCAGATAATGTTCAAAAAGATCCTTCCCCCATTCTAACACCTCTTTATCATTACAGAGAATATATCTTGTATCATGATCACCATTACTTTTTAATAGCCTAATCATAAAGAAATGATCATTACATGCCAAGCCAAAAAAACCCATATTTCCAAGATATACAGAAATATGAAAGAATTCATTTTGCATGAATGTTTCAAATATGGAGTGCTCAGTTCTAAATTTGTCAAGCACAGGTTGTAGCATTGATATACCGGTCCTATATCAAAAAACAGATGCAAATGAAAGGTCTTCTCAAGGATTACACGTTGCCGGGTCTATTGGATAAACTGGATGTCATTGAATGTTTTGAACAGCCAGGCAAATCGCTTCGGGTAGGGGAGATGCTGGAGAAACAAAAAGAGCTGTATTATGACATGGGAGTGAACCCGCCAGGCTCGTTATGAAT
>NZ_MBKP01000039.1 GCF_002243045.1 Methanolobus psychrotolerans | reverse complement strand
TCATTGACTCCTTCAACGATAACCTTGTAATCACCGAAGTGTTTAGAGGCATCGGCACGAGTATCGAGTTTACCCTTGACCGCAGCTTTGGACAGCATGTTGGCATCAGAAACAAGTGCATTTATTGCATCGATACACTGGTTCAGGTTGTTCTTGATCTCATTGAAGTCACCGTTGTATTCATCAGTGATCTTATCCGGGATCTCTCCCTTTGCTATCCTGTCAACATACTCTGCTGCAACGTTAAGTGGACCTATTACAGCGTCAAGTGTATCATTGACTCCCTGGACAACTGCCCTGTAATCGCCATAGTGTTTAGAGGCATCTGCACGTGTGTCAAGTTTACCCTGGACAGCTGCCTTTGACAGCATGTTCGCATCAGCCACAAGTTCATTAATTGCATCGATACACTGGTTGAGATTGTTCTTGATCTCATTGAAGTCACCGTTGTAGTTATCGGTGATCTTTTCTGGTATCTCTCCCTTTGCTATCCTGTCAACATACTCTGCCGCAACGTTGAGTGGTCCTATGACAGCGTCAAGTGTGTGATTAACACCTTCAATTATATTCCTGTAATTACCTTCAAACCTGCTAAGATCAGCACGCTCATCCAATTTACCTGCAATCGCAGCTTCTGCAAGTTCACGGACACCATCTGTGATCTCCATCTCTTTGCTTATATCAAGGACATATTCGAGTCCTCCTACAATCTCTCCCTTCTTATTTTTCAGAGGTGCTCCGGAATATCTGATTGGCAGCTCACCGGAAGGTAATTTTGCGATCGTGTCACTTGTACACACAGAGTCTGTCTGCATAGCTTTTGCCACCTGGCAGTCAGCCGTGTTACAATGACCCGTATTGAAAAGGTTGAAACATTTCTGACCCATGCATTTTTCAGGTGTGCTGTTAACAGCAGAAGCTCCCGCCATGTTCATGAACTGAACATTGAAATCCCTGTCAACAATCATTACTGGTGTCGGTATTTTTTCAAGATAATCTGCCTTTGTGCATGCGTCATCAATTGCCTGCTTTACTTCTGTTTTGTCCATCACGATCTCAAGTGCACCGATGATCTTCCCATTCCTGTCTTTAACCGGAACACCTTCATAATCAATGAATAGGTCCTTTCCACCCGGATGAGCATCTGTTTCACTGGATACATTCTGTCCGGTTTTGATCGCTCTTGCACAAGCACAGTTCTCTGTACGACAGTCAGACGTCTTGAAATGGTTATAGCATTTCTCGCCGATCAATTGTTCTGGTTCCTGACCAATAACAACTGCACCTGTCTTATTCATATAAGATATGTTAAAATCCGTATCTATTATCATAAATGGGGTTGGTATCTGGTCAATGTGACCCACTAAAGCATCAATTACCTGATTGACACTTGAAATAAGTTCTGCATATTCCCCATTAAAGTTCCCTACGTTGCCCCTTGTGGTAAGTCTACCTTCAATTGCTGCATCAACTAGAACATTTGTTTCTTCCATTAGCTTATTGAGAGAATCGATACACTGATTCAGGTTATTCTTTATCTCGTTGAAGTCGCCTTTATATTCATCTGTGATCTTTGCAGGGATGTCTCCTTTGGAGATCCTGTCTATGTACTCTGCGGAAACGTTCAATGGACCTATTACTGCATCAAGAAGCTGGTTGATACTTTCCATGGCTTTCCTGTCGTTACCATCATAGGCTTCGATCTGGGCACGCGTGTCAAGTTTTCCCTCTATCGCTGCATCTACAAGTGTCAGTATTCCGTTGACAAGCTCCTCGTTCTTGTTTTCGGTGATGTCAAGGACAAAACCGTCAAGATGCTGTATGGTTCCGTCTTTATCCGCTATCGCCTGGCCATCTTCGTGCATCCAGCGGATGCTGCCATCCTTATGGATCATACGATATTCGATATCCCATGATCTGCCGGCATTTATTGCCTCACTGATCTTCCTGTCAACAGCATCGGCATCATCCTGATGAATGATGCTTCCATAAGACCGGACAGAATTATTAATGAAGTCTGAGGCAGGATAACCACATGATGAATTGACCTTTGGGGTTATATCGATCATTGTCCGGTCTTTATCATACTTGCACCTGTAAATAAATCCAGGCAGATTAGATACAAGGAACTGTAACTTCGATTCTTTATCAGACAATGTCTTTTTAATGTTAACTATCTCTTCTTGGAGCTTATCTTTATTACCAAACATATACAACACACCTCTTATTGCATGAACTGTGACTAATTGTCACACATCAAATTATTCAGTACAGTAATATAAGTCCGCATATTATATATAAGGTTTATTATAAAGTAAATAGTGATAATTGTAACTCCTTAAACCATGTGACTAAAAGTAATGCGCTTCATGCTGTATACTCTGAAAATAAAGCAGCATATAATTGATAGGATGAACGCAAAAAATCACTGAATGGTTGTAATTTATAATTTCTTTCATTTGTAAAACTATCAAAAGTAATATGGTAACTTTTGAACTAAGTACCCACTGATAAATTATATATGTATACAAATATTAGTAGATAGGAAGGTTGAACTGTTATTGTGATGTACATTTATTAAAATACTCGGAAAATAGTTAAGGAACAAAGTAGATGAAAAAAATGTCTTCTGGTCATAAATCATTTTTATCCTCAGAAACAGACGAAGAAAACGCTTGGATATCTGACATTAATTATCTGTCAAAATGGCAGGCCAATTTTCTGAGAACTCTTCTGGAAACCATACCAGAACCTGTATTTTATAAAGATTCACAAGGGAAGTATACTGACTGCAATAAGGCCTTTGAGAAACTTATCGGACTGACCCGTGGAGAGATTATCAGTAAGACTGTGTATGAAATAGGACCAGAGGAAATAGCCGACAAGTATTCAGAGAAGGACAAAGAGCTCTATCAAAAACATGGTAAACAACGGTATGAAGGGCAAGTTAAGACCAAAGATGGCGATATCAGAGATGTCATCTTTGACAAAGCAACCATAACAGGTACAAATGGCAACGTGGAAGGTATCATAGGCGTGATTTCCGATATCACTGAGCAAAAAAGAGTTGAAAATGAGCTACTTCTTAGAGAGGCCAGATTACGGAGCCTTGTAGATATCCTGCAGTCCAGACACGATTCTATCCAGGAGTTTCTTGATTTTGCACTCAATGAAGCCATTAAGCTCACTGAAAGCAAATTTGGTTATATATATTACTACAGTGAAACAAAAAAGAAGTTCACTCTTAACACGTGGTCTAAAGATGTAATGAAGGAATGTGAAATTACCAAACCCCAGACAACTTATGATCTGGACAACACAGGCATATGGGGGGAAGCGGTCAGACAACGTAAGACAGTAATAGTAAACGATTTCAATGCCCCGAATATACTGAAAAAAGGTTATCCTGAGGGTCATGTTAAGCTCCATAGATTCATGACAGTACCAATTTTCAGAAATGACCGGATAGTCGCTGTGGTCGGGGTTGCCAACAAAGATTCAGCTTACAATGAGAACGATACACTTCAGCTTACTTTGCTCATGGATTCTGTATGGAATATTATAAGACATATAGGCGCAGAGGGGGCGTTGCGGGAGAGTGAAGAAAAATTCCGTGGCCTCTTTGAACATTCTATTAGTGGTGTGGCTATCCATAAGATGATCCGTGATGAACAAGGCAATCCGGTTGACTATGTGTTCCTTGAGGCAAATGAAACATTTGAGAAGCATACAGGATTGAAAGTTGACGATGTTCTGGGAAAACGTGCAACTGAAGTTCTTCCGGGTATTGAAAGAACGTCTTTTATTGAAAAATATGGTAAAGTCGTAAGTACTGGTATCCCTGTTAATTTTGAAGATTTCTCTGAACCATTGCAGCGATACTACAACATAAGTGCATATCGTGTAGACACGGATATCTTTGCTACTGTGTTCCAGGACATCACTGAACGTAAGAATGCAGAAAGGAAACTCAGTGAGAGCGAGGAACGTTTCAGGAGATTGGCTGAAAATGCCAATGACCTGATATATCGCTATGAATTTGCGCCTAAGAGAGGATTCACTTACGTTAGTCCTGCTGCCACAAAGATCACAGGGTATTCCCCACAAGAGCATTATGAAGACCCTGATCTTGGTTTTAAGCTTGTGCATCCTGATGATCGTCAACTGCTGGAAAGTATGTCAAAAGGCGATCCAGACAGGACTACTGCTACGCTCCGCTGGATAAGAAAGGATGGGGAAATTATCTGGTCAGAGCAAAAGAATGTCTTCATTTATGATGAAAATGGAAATTTAATAGCCCTGGAAGGAATAGCCAGAGATATTACTGACCGCAAGCTAATGGAAGATGAGTTGGCCCGGAGTGAAGAAAAATATCGCTTGCTCTCAGATGTAACATTTGAAGGCATAATTATTCATGAAAATGGTGTAGTCGTTGAGGTCAATGAGGCACTGACCCGCATAATGGGATATACACGCGATGAACTATTAGGCAAGAATATATTACCAATGCTCATTTATCCTGATGATCTTGATATTGTCAGGCAGCAGATGGCTAAAAATACTGCAAAACCCTATGAAATTCGTGGAGTAAGAAAAGACGGATCATTAGTGCCCCTTGAAATTGAAGCATATGATCTCACACGTGCTGATCGTCAGGTTCGTGTAGCAGCAATAAGAGATATCACAGAGCGTAAGAAGGCCGATGAGGCTTTGTCAAATAGTAATTTGTACAATAAATCCTTGATCGCAGCTATTCCGGATTTGGTATTTGTTCTAGATATTGATGGTGTATTTGTTGATTATAAATCAGCGGATGATGAAAAACTGGCTATGCCTAAAGAGATGTTTTTAAACAAAAACATATTTGAAGTTCTACCAAAAAAACTGGCTACTGAACTTAAAATAGGCATTGATAAAGTTATAAAAGAACAGTTAACAGAAACAATAGAATATCAAATGCCTGTTAAAAATGAAATGGGGCATTTTGAATGCAAGATGGCTTCTTTTGGTGAATACAAGGTTATTGCTGTTGTTAGAGACATTACCGACCGCAAAAAGGCAGAAGAGATACTTGAAAAGGAAAAGTCTCTATTAAAAAGCCTTCTTGATTCAATACCTGATATGATATTCTTCAAAGACCTTCAGGGAGTATATCTGGGATGCAATCCTGAATTCTTGACTTTTGTAGGCAGGGATAGAGAAAGGATCATCGGTCATACAGATTACGACCTATTCAATAAGGAGCTTGCTGATTTCTTCAGAATGAATGACGCAACTATGGTGCAAGAAGGTAAAGCCAGACACAACGAAGAATGGGTAGGTTATCCAAACGGCAAAAAAGTTTTACTTGACACGCTTAAAGCACCTTTATTCAACTCTGCAGGAGATATTCTCGGATTGGTGGGTGTAGGCCGTGATATTACAGATAACTGGTATGCAGAACAAACAATTAAAGATCTAAATTCCCTTAACCAATCCACCCTTGATTCTTTAGATGCGAATATTTGTGTACTGGATGAAACCGGCAATATCATAAAAACAAACAAGTCATGGATGGATTTTGCTATTGCTAATTCTGCAGATATTGGCAAAGTAAGTGAAGGATCAAATTATATTGAAATAGCAAAAAGTTCAGATGGTAAAGATTCAGACCTGGGATTGAAATTCGCCAAAGGTATTGAAGATGTAATGTCGGGAAAAATTGATTTTTTTAAACTTGAATACCCATGTCATTCCCCGGAAAAAGAAAGGTGGTTCATAGGTAAGGTCCGGCCTTTTGAAAGTACTGATTCTTTTCCACGCAAAGTTGTTATTTCTCATATAGATGTCACAGAACGTAAACTTTCAGAGAAAAAATTGCAGACATACGCAGATGAGCTTGAAAAAAGCCATGAACAATTTATTCTGGCTGTAAATGGTTCCCGGGATGGCATATGGGACTGGGACCTGCGTGATGACAGTTTATACCTGTCTCCCAGGTGGAAAGAGATGATAGGTTATGAGGATTCCGAGCTCCCCAATGATTTCTCTACATTTAAGGAACATATCCATCCTGATGACAGAGTCAGAGTGATGGACTATATGCAAAATTATCTGCAAGGAAATATCTCTGAGTATCACATTGAATTCCGCTTCAGACACAAAAATGGGGAATATATATGGATACTGGCAAGAGGTTCATCTCTTGTGGACGAAAATGGTATTCCTTACAGAATGGCGGGTTCCCATACGGATGTAACGCAAAGCAAACAGGCAGAGTTAGATCTGAAGCAGTCACTAAATAATTCTCTCCAAAAAGAAACTGAAATTGAAGAACTTCTCAATGCAACTCATGCCATCCTTGAAAGCAATAATTTTGAAGACGCTGGAAGGCGCATATTCGATGCTTGTGCACGGGTTATAGGGGCAAAGGCCGGATATGTGGCACTTTTGTCAAAATCAGGGGAAGAGAATGAATTACTGTTTTTGGAAGATGGGGGTATGCCATGTTCTGTGAACCCGGATCTGCCAATGCCTTTAAGAGGACTGCGTGCTGAAGCATACGCCACAGGGCAGGTAGTGTATGATAATGATTTCATGAAGAGCAAATGGCTGGAATATATGCCAGAAGGGCATATGGTCTTACCCAATGTCCTGTTTTCCCCCTTGAATGTAGATGGCAAAACCGAAGGAATTATGGGTTTTTCCCATAAAGATGGAGACTTTGACGAAAATGATGCCAGACTTGCGCAAACATTTGGTGAATACGCTGCCATAGCTCTGAAAAACAGTAAGAATTACAATGATCTGGAAAACAGCAGGGCACAACTGCAATCAATAATTGACATTCTTCCGGGAACTCTTAATGTAGTTGATACTGAATACAATATTATTACTCTCAACAATGCTGATTTCAGGTTGAAACTGACAAAATATGATTCTGCCAGTGATATTATCGGTACAAAATGCTACGAAACGTATATGCAAAGATCATCTCCATGCCCCTGGTGTAAAGTTCAGGAAGTCATATCGACAGGAAAACAAGTTTTCGATGAAACAACTCCTGAGGACATACGCGAGATCAAAACCGGGAAGGCACTTCAGTTGTCGATATCTCCTATTAAGGACAAGCTTGGGAACATAAAAGGTGTTGTGGAATACGGAATTGATGTGACTTCCCTGAGAAATGCAAAATTACAGGCAGAAGCTGCAAACATGGCAAAATCCGAGTTCCTCGCCAACATGTCCCATGAGATACGCACACCAATGAACGGTATTATTGGCATGACCGGGCTGCTTCTGGATACTGAGCTAAATGAAGAGCAAAGGCATTACGCAGATACGGTACAGAACAGCGGGGAGACATTGCTTGGACTTATCAATGATATACTGGACTTCTCCAAGATAGAGGCCGGTAAGTTAGAGCTTGAAGAGCTGGACTTCGATCTGCACGAACTACTTGAGGATATGGCTGACATGCTATCGGTAAAGGCTCATGATAAGGGTCTGGAATTCATATGTGCCGCAGAACCGAACGTACCTCCATGTATCCGGGGAGATCCTGGCCGTTTAAAGCAGGTAATGATAAATCTGGTCAACAACGCGATCAAGTTCACAGAGCAAGGCGAGGTAGTGGTACGTGTGACCCTTGGATCTGAAACAGACTCTACCGCCACATTGCGCTTTTCAGTCAAAGACACCGGTATTGGCATACCAGATAACAAAAAAGATATTCTTTTTAATAAGTTCAGCCAGGTAGATGCTTCTACAACACGCCAGTATGGTGGTACAGGACTTGGTCTTGCAATTTCCAAGCAACTTGTGGAAATGATGGGGGGTGAGATCGGTGTTCAGAGCAATGAAGGCAAAGGTTCAGAGTTCTGGTTCACTCTCAGCTTTGCCAATGGATCAGAGGCAGAAGGTCTATGCAAGGAGAAACTGTCTTCTGTGATCGAGGGTTCACATGTGCTTGTGGTGGACGATAATGCCACCAATCGCGAGATACTTGCCAAACAACTCTCTTCGTGGAAGATAAAAGCAGAAATGGCCGAGGACGGTCCAATGGCTCTTCAGGCTCTCAACAGGGCATATGATGCAGGTGAACCTTTCCAGGCAGCGCTGTTAGATATGCAGATGCCGGGAATGGATGGTGACTCCCTTGCCCGTGTCATTGGGTCTGATCCAAAGCTCAAGAACAGTTCCCTGATAATGCTAAGTTCTCTGGGACACCATCCCGGCTCCCAATTGCAGGATAGAACAAACTTCAAAGCTTATCTTAGCAAGCCGGTCAGAGCATCTGAGCTGTACAACACTCTGTGCAATATACTTAGCATGGACAAAAAAGTACCAAAGTCACATTCTCATCTAAAAGACCGTTATACGCATGAAATTTCCAGCAGCGATCTGAGGATCTTGCTGGTTGAGGATAACATCGTAAACCAGAACGTGGCCCAGAGCATGCTGCAAAAACTGGGTTTTAGTGCAGATATTGCAAGTAACGGTGAAGAAGCAATAAAGGCTCTTGAAAATAATTCATACGACCTGGTGTTTATGGATGTACAGATGCCCGGGATGGACGGACTGGAAGCTACCCGGCACATAAGAGATCCTCTGTCTGCGGTACATGATCATGATATTCCTGTCATAGCAATGACCGCACATGCCATGACAGGTGACAAAGAACGTTGCCTTGAAGCCGGTATGAATGATTATATCCCAAAACCGGTTTCAATGCAGTCACTTATTGATCTAATGAATAAATGGCCACACACTATTCAAGAAAAAAGTCATGCAGACAATACTACAGGAGAAATGGAGGTCCCGACAGATCCTCTGATATTCAATAAAAAGTCATTCATGGAAAGAATGATGGATGATATAGACCTGGCCAGACGCTTAATAGATATTTTCCTGAAAGATGCACCAATGCAGTTGGATGCATTAAAAAAGGCTATAGATACTGGGGAAATGGAGGGGGTCAATCAGTATGCTCATAAGATAAAAGGTTCATCTGGAAACATAGGAGCTGAAGATCTTAGCAAAACTGCTGCAGATATGGAAAGCCTCTCCAAGGCAGGCAAGATCAACGAGGCTGCAGCTTTGATGATGGAAATGGAAAGCAAGTTTGAATTGTTAGTATCTCATTTGAAAGAACTGTAATAGAAAATAGGCAATGGACTGTATACTCGAACTTCATAAGCGATTCGGAACATCTATATAAGAATACATCTTGGGATTATAAGTATAAAGCAAAAAGGGTTGTTTGATCTGTTATTCACTGATCAAATGTATGAACTTGTAGAATGCACTGATTTTTCAATCAGGTATGTGTCATACATTTTTATCTTTGCATCTTGCTGCATCGGGAATCCAGATATCAAGCATTGCAAATTGCCTTTTGATTGATTATCCTCTTTATAAGACATAAGGGATCATGACAAAAATTGCTCCTTCGGAAGAATACGGAAAAAACCGTCAATCAATTTCACATGGTAATGATGGTCGTACAGAGCATGTATGCAAGAATGGTGAAAATAACAATAATCCTGTTTTTGTGGAAGCATTACTTGAAACCATTCCTGAACCTGTATTCTATAAAGATATTTCCGGAAAGTACATTGGATGTAACAGGGCATTTGAAGAGTTTACCGGAAAGCCAAAAGAAGAGATCATAGGCAGGACAGTCTATGACATGGGACCGCGGGAACTTGCAGAAAAATATGAGAATATGGACCGGAAGCTGTTCGAGCAACAAGGCAAGCAGATATACCAATGGAAGGTAATGTCGCCGGATGGTTTGGAAAAGGACGTGGTCTTTCATAAAATAGCTTTTACTGATCATTCTGGTAAAGTCGCCGGCCTTATTGGATTAATAGTAGACATTACAGAGATGAATAGGTCACTCATGGACTTGGGAGATAGTGAGAAGGATATTCATGCTCTCCTTAACGCTTCCACTGAGTCCGTATTGCTTATTGATATCACAGGGAAAGTCCTCGCATCCAACGAAACCGTTGCGCAGCGCATGGGAACTTCTGTTGGGATGCTTAGGGGAAAGAATATCTACGACTTTGTTTCAGAAGATGTGGCAAAAAGACGAAGACAAAAAGCCGATGAAGTAGTTGCAAAAGGCAAACCTGTTCATTTTGAAGATGAGCGTAACGGACATATTATTCACAATTCTATCTACCCGGTTTTTGACCATGAAGGGAAAACAGAAAAACTTGCAATATTTGGTGTGGATATCACCGCTTTTAAAGAAGCAGAATACACAATAATTGCACGTGAAGAACTATACAGAACCACCATCGAGACCTCTATTGACGGCTACTGGCATCTGGACATGGAAGGTAGGATCTGTGAAGTGAACGATGCATACTGCAGGCTCACCGGTTACACACGTGAGGAACTGCTTGGGATGAGCATCTCCGATCTGGATGTAAACGAGGATCCGGAACAGGCCGCTGCCCATATCTGTAAGGTGAAAGAGAGGGGAATTGACCGTTTCGAAACAAAACACCAGACAAAAGATGGCAGGATATTAACTATAGAGGTCAGTACAGCATACTCGGAAAAAGCAGGTCAGGGTCTTTTCTGTTTCTTGCGTGACATCACTGAGCGCAAGCAAGCTGAAGAACGCGAACAGCACCTTAAACAGGTACTTCTGGCTGTCAGGAACGTAAATCAGTTGCTTGTGCGGGAGAACGATCCCGATCGCCTTATAGAGCAGGCTTGCTCCAACCTTACCGGAACGCTTGGTTATTACAATGCATGGATGGTGCTCCTGGATACGAATGGGTCTGTAACGGCCACGGCTGTTTCGGGGGTTGAGATCGGCTGTGCGGCTATAAAAAAGCAATTGGAAAGTGGCAATTTGCCATTCTGCATGACCCTGGCCCTTGAACATAACGATATTGTAATTGTCGATCACCCGGATGCCAATTGTGCTGATTGTTCTTTATCCTGTGAGCATACGGGAATGTCTGGAATGGCCAATAGATTGCAGTTTGGTGACAGGGTATATGGTTTACTTGCTGTCATGATCCCCTCCGAATTTGCCCATGACAAGGAAGAACAGGACTTATTCGTTGAAATTGCAGATGATCTGAGTTTCGCTCTTCACAAGATCGCTGCAGAGAAGGCATTCAGGGAGAGTGAACAAAATTACCGGACGCTTGCTAATACCGGTCAGGCTTTGATCTGGACTTCCGGAAAAGACGGGCTTTGTAATTACTTTAATTTGCCCTGGATGCAATTCACCGGACGTACACTTGAGCAGGACCTGGGTGAAGGGTGGCTTGACAATGTTCACCCGGATGATATGGAGAATTGTCTGAAGACCTATTCGGATGCCTTTGACAGGCGCGAAAAATTCTCCATGGAGTATCGTCTGCGCAGGCATGATGGTGAATACAGATGGGTAATTGATGATGGTTCACCCCGCTACGACAGTACAGGGCAGTTCATAGGTTATATAGGTCATTGCCTGGATATCACCGAACGTAAGGTAATGGAAGATGCCTTGCGTAAGAGTGAAGCCCACGTAAAAAGGAAGTTAAGTGCCATTGTGGAACCGGAAGGCGATATCGGAACTCTGGAACTTGCAGACATCATTGATCATGAAGCCCTACAATCATTAATGGATGATTTTTTCCAATTGACCCAAATTGGTGGTGGTGCTATTGTTGATCTTCATGGTAAGGTTTTGGTCGCTACTAGCTGGCAGGATATATGCACAAAGTTTCATCGAGTAAATCCAAAAACATGTGCTAATTGTATTGAAAGTGATACACAATTGTCAAAAGGTGTGTCTCCTGACACATTTAAGCTTTACAGATGCAAGAATAATATGTGGGACATTTCAACTCCCATTATGGTGGGTGACTCACATATGGGGAACCTGTTCTTTGGACAGTTCTTCTTCGATGATGAGGAACTGCCATACGAGACTTTCAGATTGCAGGCAAATAAATATGGATTTGATGAAAATGAATATCTGGAAGCTCTTGAAAGAGTACCACGCCTGGATAGGACAAAAGTGGAAACAGTAATGGCGTTCTACACCAAGCTGACTGATATGATCTCAACGCTAAGCTATAGCAACATCAAACTTGCCAGGACACTAAATGAACTTGGCCATTCTCATGAATTGATGCATTATATTATTGGGCACACCCAAAGCGCCGTCGCAGTTCATGACAGGGACTTGAAGTATATCTATGTCAGTCAGCGTTATCTTGATGAGTATAAGGTAAAGGAAGAGGATGTTATTGGAAAGCACCATTATGATGTATTTCCGGATCTGCCTCAAAAATGGAGAGATGTTCACCAAAAGGCTTTGCAGGGGATTGTATCCAGTTCAGAAGAAGATCCTTATGAGAGGGAAGACGGTTCAGTGGACTGGACACGCTGGGAATGCCGTCCCTGGTACGAGGCAGATGGCTCAATAGGCGGTATCGTAGTCTACACGGAGATCATTACCGAGCGTAAAAAGGCAGAAGAAGCGTTAGAGAACGAAGTGATCAGGCGTCGTATTCTTATCGATCAGTCCGGTGATGGTATTGTTGTCCTTGATGAGAATGGTAAGGTTTACGAGGCTAACCAGCAATTTGCTGATATGCTTGGTTATTCTCCGGAGGAGGTCTCTCAGTTGTATTTATGGGGCTGGGACACTGAATTTACACGAGAGCAACTGCTTGAGATGGTAAGGGATGTTAATGAAACCGGTGACCGGTTTGAAACACGCCACCGACGCAAGGACGGTAGTTTCCTTGATGTTGAGATCAGTACTAACGGGGCGATATGCAACGGTGAGAAACTGGTGTTCTGCGTGTGCAGGGATATTTCTGAGCGTAAGCAGGCCGAGAAAGCCTTGCGCCAAAGCGAAGAGCGCTTTGCCCAGTTGTTTGAACAAGCTCCTCTGGGTTACCAGTCTCTTGATGATGAAGGACGCTTTTTGATGGTGAACGAAGCATGGTTGGAGACACTGGGATACAAACGTGAGGAGGTCATTGGCAAATGGTTTGGTGATTTCCTTGCTCCGGAGTTCGTAGAAGTGTACTGTGAGCGTTTTCCTGTTTTTAAAGCGAAAGGAATAATTCAGTCGGAATTTGAGATGCTTCACAAGACGGGCGAGAGAAGGCTCATCAGTTTTGAGGGGCGGATCGGTCACAAGATCGATGGCAGCTTCGAGCAGACACATTGCATCCTTTTGGATATAACCGAGCGCAAACGTGCCGAAGAAGCTCTCCGGGAGAGCGAGTCATTCCTGAGCGATGCCCAGTCCATAGCAAACATTAGTTCCTTTGTTTGTGATCTTGAGAATGGTTCGCTGGAATACTCCAGTAACCTCTTGAAGTTAGCCGGGCTTTCAGATGAGACTTTCTCAGGTAACATAGATAGCCTCATGAGCGACCTGGTGCACCCTGATGATCGCAGCTTTGTAGAAGAAGAGAAAAAGAAAATGTTCGAGCTGCGCAGGGCCTGGCCTATAGAGTTTCGTGTTGTGCTTCCTGACGGGAAGGAGCGCATATGGCAGTCACGATCACGATTCATGCTGGACAGGAATGGCATTCCCATCAAGTGTATAGGAACGCATCAGGATATCACTGAAAAGAGGGAATCCGACGAAAAGATGCAGGTTCTGGCAAGCCTTATGACAACTTCTCCGGCTTCGATCACCGTTCATGATTTTGAAGGCAATATCTTGTATTCAAATCCGAATACATACAAATTGCATGGATACTCGCAGGATGAAGCTGCACAACTTAATCTGCAACAGTTAGATGATCCACAGACCGCTCAGAAGATCTCTGAAAGAATGCAGGAGATAATGGACAAAGGCAGTGCATCCTTTGAAGCATGGCATATTAAGAAGGATGGTACAAAGTTCCCATTGCAAGTAAGCACAAAGCGTGTACACTGGCAGGGAAAGGATGCTGTGCTGAGTGTTGCATTGGATATAACCGATCAAAAGCGTGCGGAAGCGAAGCTGGAAGAGGAAGCGATAAGACGCCGCATCCTCATCGAACAGTCGCCTGACGGCATAGTGGTTCTCGATGAGCACGGCAAGGTCTTCGAAACCAATCAGAAATTTGCCGAGATGCTCGGTTATTCCCCGGCTGAGACACTTGAGCTGCATGTATGGGACTGGGATCAGCAATGGACCCAGGAAGAGCTGCTGGAGATGATCCGGGGCATTGATGCCGATGGTCTTCAATTCGAAACGGTGCATCGGCATAAGAACGGCAGTGAGATCTATATGGAGATCAGTGCTAACGGCGCAGTCTGTTCAGGACAAAAACTGGTGTTCTGCGTGTGCAGGGATATTTCGGAACGCAAGCAGTTCGAAGAGCAAATGAAAATATACGAACAGATCGTTTCTTCAACCCAGGACGGCATTTCTCTCGTAGATAAGAACTACAGGTATGTTACCGTTAATAATGCCTACGAAATGTTCTCGGGTAGGGGACGTGAAGAACTTGTCGGGCTTACCGTGGCAGAATATCTTGGGAAGGAAGTTTTTGAGAATGAGGTCCTGGAATATTTCGACAGATGCCTGAAGGGTAAGATCGTAAGTTACCAGGCGTGGATACATTACCCTATATTGGGCAAACGCTTTGTCGATATTACATATTCCCCATATATAGATAATGACGGTGAGATCGCGGGTGTGGTTTCAAATACCAGAGACATTACGGACACTAAAAAAGCAGAAGAGGCACTGAAGGAAACCAGTGACCGTCTGATACTGGCTACGCGTGCCGGAGGTGTGGGTATTTGGGATTACGACATAGAAAATAACACACTCTTATGGGACGAGCAGATGTTCCGCCTCTATGGAATAACTCCGGACCAGTTTGATGGTGCCTATGAAGCCTGGAAGACAGGTCTGCATCCTGATGATGTGGAGAGATGTGATTCTGAAACACAGATGGCACTGCGCGGAGAAAAGGAATTCGATACCGAGTTCCGGGTGGTCTGGAATAACGGAACTGTCCGCAACATCCGGGCTCTTGCTATCGTCCAGCGTGATGGATCCGGTCAACCGCTACATATGATCGGAACGAACTGGGATGTAACTGATCAGAAACTGGCTGAAGAAGAGCTAAAAAAGCGTGAGAAACTTCTTAGCAAGATATTTGAGATACTGCCGATCGGATTATGGTTTGTGGACAGCGACGGGAAGTTACAGAGCGGGAATCCCGAAGGGGTCCGTATATGGGGTGCTGAGCCGCACGTGGGGATTGGAGAATACAGGGTCTTCAAAGCCCGACGGCTTCCTTCAGGAGAAGAGTTAGCGCCCGATGAATGGGCACTGGCCCGTACCATAAGAGAAGGAATAACGGTTGAACAAGAGATGCTTGAGATCGATGCTTTTGATGGCGAGAAGAGAATAATCCTAAACTACTCAGCTCCGGTTCTGGATGATGATGGAGATCTGATGGGTGTCATTGTGGTCAACGAAGATATAACTTCTCTCAAGGATACTGAAAAAGCACTCCACGCAAGTGAACAATTATTCAAGACTGTTTTTGAGCAGGCATCTGTTGGTGTTGCTCAGGCCACCCCTGATGGTCGGTTGTTGAAGATGAATAGCCGTTTCTGTGAAATAGTGGGTTATTCTTCAGATGAATTAATTTCAATGAATTTCAGGGATATCACGCACCCTGATGATTTGCATCTGGAAGAAAAGTACATAATGCAAGTCTCTGCAGGAGAGATCGATTCAGCTGAATTCGAAAAGTGTTATATTCATAAAAACGGTCATAATGTCTGGGTAAAAGTTTATTCTAAAGTCATCAGAGATGAATATGGTTCGATCCTATATGCCATTGCAGTAGTTATAGACATATCCGAGCAAAAAAGTGCTGAAAAAGCACTCAAAGAAAGTGAAGAGAGACTGTCACTTGCAATGGAAGCTTCATCAACTGGTTTCTGGGATCTTGATCTGGATACTTATGAAACCTATATGAGTTCCGAGATATATACAATGAGTGGGTATGGACCTGATGAGCTTGCAAAAGATCTGTATACTTTTCTGAGTTTGATACACCCTGATGATGTAGAAACCATTACAAATACGATGAACACGGCTATTAATTTGCTGGAACCCCTGCATGTAGACCTAAGAATAAAACACAGATCTGGTGAATGGATCTGGGTTTCAATGAAAGGCAGGGCTACAGAGATTGACGAGAAAGGCCGGTCACATCGTCTCATAGGGACACAGGTAGACATCACTCCAAGAATTAAAGCAGAAGAAGCTCTTCTGTATGCCAGGGCTGCTGCGGATGAGTCAAACCGCATGAAAAGTGAACTGTTAAAGAATGTCACCCATGAACTCAGAACACCGCTAACTGCTGTAATTGGCTTTTCGGACCTGCTGCTCAGTGGAAACATTGAAAATAATGAAAGTAAACATAAGGAATATGCCAGGTACATTCACCAAAGTGGACAAGACCTGCTGACTATAGTTAACAGGATACTGGACTATACCAATGCAGAATATGGACTTCTGGAACCTCTTCAGTTGCAACGTGTCAATATAGATGATCTATTATCTCAAACCCGTGGCCTCCTTTTAACAAAGGCATTAAAGAAAGACATTAAAATCATTACAAAAACCGATAATGATCTCACAGATATTATTGCAGATGAGAACAAGTTTAAGGACATACTGTATAATCTTGTGGACAATGCCATCAAGTTCACACATAATGAAGGTTCGATAACGATAGAAGCGAAAAGCAGCAATGGCACTGTCCAGTTTTCTGTACATGATACAGGAATCGGTATAGAACACGAAAAAATAGACAAGATCTTTGAACCATTTGTACAGATAGATGGTTCTATCTCCAGGAAGTACGGTGGCACAGGACTTGGTTTGGCCCTGGTCAAAAAACTGGTCGAAATGCACGGTGGCAATATTTGGGTCGAGAGTGAGGTTGGAAATGGCAGTAATTTTATATTTAATATACCCCTAAATACTCTGGAGTGAAAAACTATGAGTTGTGTTTTAATCGCTGAGGATGACATTTTAACTTCAGTGTTGATTACGTCCATAGTGGAATCTGAAGGTCATAAGGCGTTCCACGCAAAAAACGGTTTAATTGCATTAGAAGCTACAGAAAAGTATCATTTTGACCTTATATTTATGGATATACAAATGCCAGGAATGGATGGGCTTGAGGTACTGAAGACATTGAAAGAAAACAATGCAACTTCAAGCATACCGGTAATAGCATTTACTGCTTCTATTAAGGGAAATAACGACAGGGAATTCTACTTGAAGGCTGGTTTTTCAGAATACTTATTTAAACCTGTATATGTAGACAAACTGAGGGAAGTTATAGGTAAATATCTGTCGTCTTCAGAGGTCTGATAAATTTTCTTGTGGTTTATTGTTGGTTGCATTGAGAGTTCTAAATGAATCTGCAACGTCTGCAAAGTAAAATGATGAATATGGAAGGACAAAAAAGTAATAAGCTGTTCTGTGCCAGTTTTGCGGAATTCGTGTCTGACACAACAGAAGCAGGACTTTTTGTATCCAGACTGTTTTCTTCTTCCGGTAATAATACCTTGTTGTCAGTATCACTATTTGAAATAACTTTCTCCATTGGATTTTCATATGGCACATCTGCGGTGATTGCAAACGGCGAGAATCCAGGGGTTTTTGCTTCATAGAGTATAAAATCCTCATTTTCTCCTGTCATTTCAGTGTCAAGTTTCTCCCATTTTCCATCAGAATATCTTTTCATGTGTATGTTGCCGGTTCCAATATCATTGGACTGCATCCATTTTTTAAGGACGATAAAAGAAATCCTGGTATCTTCAATGTTATTTTCAGTGGCATATCCTGCTTTTCCAACCCAGATGTTCATATTCCTGTAAATTATCCCGTCCGGTTTTTCAGAAACTGTCGATGACACATCCTTAAGTACCTCGATGGTACTTGTTATGAATCCGGCATTCTTCAGTGACCTGTAACTGATAGACCTGACAGGATTTGTATTCTCATCAAATAGATAAACAACATCATAGTCCCCGGTTACATAGAGCTTCTCTACTTCCATAAAGTCAATGTTCTCGGTATTCTCGCCGGTATCGCCGCCACCACCACCGCCACTCCCTCCTCCTGAGCTGGCAATGCTTTCCTGGATCAAAGATGCAGATGTTTCTATAATGTTGACCTGCGCATTGCTGACAGTTACGGGAATTGCCTTTCCGTCAGAATCACTCATTATCACATTGGAAAGACTGATAATACAGTTTCCTGTTTTATTGGAGGCTGTGAAAGTGACATGTGCAAAGTTTTCCGGCGTGCTTACTTCAGCTTTACCCAAAGTTACTGCAAACAGACCATTGATCCTTCCGTGCGGATTATCAATTGTTCCTCCGATAAAGATCGACATTATTCCTTCCTGCTTAAAGAATCCTCCGTCATCCACACGATTTGCAGTAATCATGTCGTTATCAAACGAAATGTCCAGTTGTGCACCTGCAATAGGTGTTTCTGGTTCTATATTGATGAATACATCAAAATCATGGTTTGCATATATGTCCTGACCGGACGGCGATATACAGACAACAGAATCTGCTGAGGCGAGCGGGATACAGAAGAGAATAAATGTCAGTATCAGGGATAAAAGTGTAATTCTTCTGTAAGGATTCAGGAGATATTTAGTTCTGCTCATCATCGTACCCGGCAACTGTTTAAAAACAGTATGTGCAAATATATATTTATATGTTGTTATTTTAATCAGGCAGATCTTACAATAAAGTATTGAAAATCAATACGAAATCAGTAAAAAAAATGAAATGCCTGTTTATTGAACTTGTTTTTAGTTTCCTCCAAGGTATTTTTCACGCGTCATGAGGAAATATTCAGTATTCCGTTCATCTTTCCATATAGTACCCTGATACATCATTCCTATCCTTTTTGCCAGATTCACCGAGGCAATATTTTCAGGTGAACAAAAAACAGCTACCCTTTCAATGTCAAGGACCAGTATCATGTATTCAAGCATTTTTTCCACAGCTTCCGTGGCATATCCCTTCCCCCGGAATTCAGGTTCAAGGGCATAATATATCTGTGTATCTGAAGAAAACTCCATTGCAGCAAAACCACATGATCCAATGACCTCTCCATTATCCTTCATGCATATTGCCATCGCAAAGAGTGGTTCATCTGTCCTGTACGATTGTATAAGAACATCCAGGAATGCCCCTGTTTCTTCAAGGCTCTGGTGAGCAGGCATATCTGTGGAACTGGTTATCTCCTCGTTGTTGAAGAACAAGTGTAATCTCTCAAGATCATCCTCCACATATCTTCTGATTATCAATCGTTCCGTATCTATCGATTGTGGGATCTTCATGGATTGATATTTCCTTAACTTATACTAAAAAGTTTTGAATATATCATGGACTTGATCCAGAAGTAAGTTCACATAACTCCTGCTATTTTCAGGAAATTGCCAAACAGTATTTTACCATTGCTGCTGTATTCATTGGCAAGTGATTCAAAATCAGTCATTAGTGTTTCCCTGTCCATTTCCTTTAGTTCAGGGTCGCTGTCCAGCCACACCATAAACATCTCCGGTGTCAGTTCGAAATGCCCCTGGATCCCATAGGCTTTTTCCCCTACCTTTATTATCTGATGCCTGCAATACTTTCCAGTGCCCATCAATTGCATTTCTTCAGTTATCTTTACCGTTTCACCATGTAAATGGAATATTTTCACAGGACTTTCAAGACCATTGAACAGAGGGTCATCTGCATATTCTGTTTCAATGCCGACTGAATAGTAATTTCCATCCTCCCCCCTCAAGCCAATCTCTTTGACGTCATTTGCATACACAGAACCACCGCATGCTTTAACCAGTGCCTGCATGCCAAGGCAAATGCCCAGATAAGGTATACCTGCATCAATTGCCTGCCTTACCATTGCAAGTTCGGTTATCATCTTCCCGGTTGTATCGTTGGCACTGTCCGGTCCGCCCAAAACAATGATCGCAGAATAACCAAGCGGATCAGGTAAATTATCCCCGGTATCAAGGTCGATAATTTCGTGAGGAATGGAATTTTTTGTAAGAATATCTTCAAGTATCCCAGGTCCTTCCCTCGGAATGTTTTTTACGATAAGCAGGCTCATGGTTCTCTATATTTGGCTTGCAGAATAAATGGTTTATGAACAAAGCTCATTGAAAATGATATCTTATCATATCTGTAAAATAAGAACAAAAAGAAAGGATCATTCCCTGTAGGCAGGATTCCCAAATACGTTTTTGAAAGAGTGTCTTTCGTTTTCCGTTTTTGATAATCCGGGAATCCTGACCTGAGGGGTATGTTTTTTGGCAAATATGGTACCACCACCAACCAACCTTGCTACCAACCAGCTGTACCACCGATCAACCTTACCATATGGATAATATTAATCCATAATTTTACTAGGTATAGTTGAATTTGCTAAGAACTCCTAAAGTTTTATCGTATTTAAATATATCTGCACTCGATTATATGCTAATTGTCATAATGATGATAGATGCTACCTGCTTGAATGGACCAGGGATATTCACAGAAGAGAAACCTGCTGTTCCAATGCATTTAAATAAAAAATATAGGAAGCTTCATTAAAACATATAAGCCTGACATCATTCAGTGAGCTTCCTGTTTTAAGATGTTCAAGTATTGTGCCAACAGCAAGTCCGGATGCAATTTCTACCGGGAAACCGTATGCTCCAATGCTGATTCCCGGAAAAGCAATGCTTTTGACATCATACTTTTCTGCCAGGGTGAGTGAATTCCTGTATGCATCGGTAAGAAGTTGTTCTTCCCGGAAACGTCCGCCTTTCCATACAGGACCTACCGTATGTATCACCCATTTTGCAGGCAGCATGTATCCTTTTGTAATCCTGGCTTCTCCGGTAGGACATCCTCCAAGAGCACGACACTCTTCCAGAAGCTGTGGACCCGCAGCGCAGTGAATGGCTCCATCCACACCTCCACCGCCAAGAAGTGAGTTGTTTGCTGCATTTACGATGGCGTCAACATCCTGTTCCACTATGTCCCCCATAATTACGCTGATTATTCCGGAAATATCCATATGATCCCTCAGTTTTCCTGTTTCATTACCTTCAAGAAAGAAATGTCAAGATTATTCTTATCTCTTTTGTATGCTATTATTAATACAGAACAGGCAATACAGAACAGGCACTATACCGTAATATTATCTAGAACATAATATTCAGGATTTGCATATTCAATCTATGAAGGTTTATCCATGGATGAAGTCACAGAGAAGATAATAACCATTTTCAGGGAAATAAGCAGCATTCCCCGACCATCCGGTCAGGAAGAGAAAATAGCCACATGGCTGAAGGAATGGGCACTATCACGATGTTTTAGCGTAAAGTTCGATAGTGTCAATAATGTAGTCATTAGGGTCCCTGCTTCAAAAGGATATGAGGACCTGCCCACAATAGTGATCCAGGGACACATGGATATGGTATGTGAAAAAACCTGTGGAAGCACTCATGACTTTACAAAAGATCCAATTATACCTGTTATCGAAGCTGACTGGCTAAGGGCAGAGGAAACAACTCTGGGCGCAGATAACGGAATAGCACTTGCCATTGCCCTGGCTCTTGCAGAAGATAGTAGCCTGAGCCACCCGGCACTTGAACTTCTTTTTACCGTGGATGAAGAAACCGGACTTACCGGAGCTAATGCACTTATGCCTGATTTCATCACCGGGAAGATATTATTGAATGTAGATTCGGAAGAAGAGGGTGTTTTTACCGTTGGCTGTGCCGGAGGATCGAACACAACTATCAGGATGCCACTTGAATATTCACCGGTACCTGAAGGTACATTATTTTTCAGATTGGTAGTGGGTGGTCTTTCAGGCGGTCATTCCGGTGTTGATATTCATGAAAAGAGAGCAAATGCCAACAAGCTGCTTGCAGAGGTCTTGCAATCACTTATGGAAGAAAACGACTTCATGTTGCGTGGTATAAAAGGCGGCTCTGCACATAATGCTATTCCACGACATGCGGAAGCAATCATTGCTTTTTCTCCGGATCAGAAAGAGAATGTCGTCTCTTTGATTGCCGGGTTTGAAAGCAAGTTAAGGTCTGAATATGCAGGTCTTGAGCCTTCTCTTTCAATAACCCTTGAAGAATCCGGTATAGATGTTGGAATTAAGGCAATAGATACTTCTTTTGCTCGTCGGGTCGTAGGTCTTCTTATGTCATTGCCACATGGGGTAGCTTCCATATCTCCGGCAATACCAAGCTTTGTAGAAACCTCAAGTAATCTGGCAATTGTGAATATAGAGAATGGCGAGCTGTTAGTAGTATCAAGCCAGCGCAGTTCTTTTGACCAGGGACTTGCAGAGCTCACAGGAAAAGTTACCTCGATTGCCGCAGATCATGGTGCGAATTGTTCACATGGTTCAGGTTATCCGGCGTGGCAACCGGATATGTCTTCGCCTCTTCTTCAGCGATGCAGGGAAGTATATTTCTCTGTGTTTGGGGAACATGCAAGGATCAAGGCTATACATGCAGGTCTGGAATGCGCTGTTATAGGTTCGAAATATGAGGGAATGGATATGATATCCTTTGGTCCCACCATAAAGAATCCACATTCTCCTGATGAACAGTTGTATATCCCATCGGTCAGGAAGGTATGGGACCTTGTGGTTGCTTTGCTTGCTTCATTTAAAGATGAAAAGGGTACGTTTGCCGGAAAGCAGAAGGAGTCATAATTATAACCTAGTAAGTATAACATTAATTCCATGAGACAATTTCCAAAACCAATCATTCTTGTAAGCAGATGTCTTGAGTTCGATAAAGTGCGCTATAACGGTCAGGTCATTCCTTCCAGAATAGTGCATGATATAATGCCTTTTGTTGATTTCATCAAAGTATGTCCGGAAGTTGGGATTGGCCTTGGGATTCCCAGGGACCCTTTGAGAATTATTAAGCAGGATGGCGAATATCGGCTTGTTCAGCCAAAAACAGGGGAAGACTTTACAGAGAAGATGAATACCTTTACGAACAATTTCCTTGATGGGCTTGGAGATATAGACGGTTTCATATTCAAAGGCCTTTCTCCAAGTATGGGGATTGATGATGTCAAGGTCTACGCAGGTGCACATATGGCTCCGGTAGTTGAAAAAAACGCAGGACTGTTTGCAAGAGAAGTTATTGCCAGGTACTCCGGTTATCCGATAGAAGAGAATGAAAGATTGCGTAATATTCGTATACGACATCATTTTCTGACCCAATTGTACACTTTTGCGGCTTTCAGGCAGGTGAAAACAGAATATTCACTTGATGCATTGCTTAAGTTCCATAAAAATAACCGTTTTCTGTTCATGACCTATAATGCTGACCTTCTGATAGAGATGTCAGCATTGTTGGGCTCGGGGAAAGAAACCAGTCTGCTGTTTGGGGAATATGAGTCTCTGCTAAAGCAGCTAATGAGAAAGCCCGGATCACTGGCTTTGAAAATTGAAACTGCAAGGAATATGTTCTCTATGCTTGAAGATACCACATCGGCTGAGAGCTCTTTATTTGAGGACATGCTCGGACGTTTTAAGAATAACTGGATCAGTGAAGATGCTGTTATTGAGTTATTGAGGATGTACTCATCACGCTCTTTTGGAAATGATGCTTATGAAGATACATTCCTGTATCCATATCCTGAAGAGATCAAGGGGCAGATTGATGAGAGCAGAGAAAAAGACTACTGGGACAAATGATCCGTTTTTTTTGTATGAGGTGATATGATGTATCGTTTTCAGGAAGAGATAGATTCATGTATAGATTGTAAGAAATGCTGGGATGTATGCCCGGTGAATATGGTCACGGATGGAAACCGTTTCACTCCACAGGGAAAGATCGAGTCCCTTGCAAAGATAGTTGCAGGTGAGGAGCTCACAAAGGATGAGTACGACAACATCTATCTTTCCACAAGGTGTGGTGCTTGTGATGATGTATGTCCAGTGAGTATCCCCATCATTGACATAATCCAGTATGAGAGGGAACTGCTGGCACAGCAGGGCAGGGAGCCTGCAAAGACCACTGCTATCTCAAATAACATCATTGAGCACAACAGTCCGGGTGCTAAAGACCCATCAAAGAGGTTTGACTGGATTACTGATGACCTTGACATTGCCGAAAGTTCAGAGATAGCTTACATGGCAGGCTGCTGGGTGGCATACAGTCAGCCGGATATTGCAAGGGCAACCATCCGCCTGCTCAATCATGCAGGCATCAGACCGATGATTCTCAAGGAAGAGAAATGCTGCGGGCTTTTCCTTCTTGACAATGGTCATCTTGAGCAGCTTGCAGAGCACGCGAAGAAGTTCGTCGATTATATAGAATCCCTTGGAGTGAAGAAGGTAATAGCCTCATGTCCCGGGTGTTACATGGTACTTGGCAAGGAATATCCTAAACTCTACCGTGAACTTGGATTTGAAGTTGAACTATCCCTTAATGTATTTAAGGATATGATCGATGATGGCAGGCTGAAACCAAAGAAACTCGACATGACAGTTTCTGTCCGGGATGCCTGTCCTGTGAGAGATTCAAAGGCTGTTCCACGCAGTATCCTTGAAAGCATGGGTATAGGAATTAATGAGCTCTTTGACGGCAAACAGGTATGTTGCGGAGGACCTGCCGGTCTTAAACCCAATTTCCCGGAGATCGCGGATGACATTGCCATGTTAACGGTGAAAGGATACAAGGACAAGGCTGAGATGCTGGCTTCGTATTGTCCTTTCTGCGTGCATCACATGGAAGGTGCGTGCAAGTCAAAGGATGAGGAAATGAATATCAGGGATATTTCGGTTCTGCTGGCTGAAAGTGTGCTTGGAGGCAAAGACTAGGCGGGTAAACAGGGAGATGTGAGAACACATCACTCTTTATCCACAAGTACTGCATCAGTAATAACTACCTTTGCCGTGTATTCGTCACGCTCAATAACTTCCATTTCCCGGATCTCTATCTTTTTTCTGTACATTGGTCCGTCTGTTACAAAACTCTCAAACTCACCGCCCTCTCCTGCCACATTGAGTCCGATCTTCTCATTGAGCTTGACAAGTTTCTCGATGTCCTTTTCTCCGATAATTCGTCCGACCCAGCTTTTATTCAGGCCGTATGCAGCCACGCTACTGAAGATGAACTCAAACCCAATGTCTAAAAGTTGGTGCATCTCTTTTTCCTGGTCGATGTGCCACAGGGGTGAGAACACCTTCAGCCCGAGTTCATCGCATACTTTTTCTATTCTCTCGCGCTGGTAATTGGAATACAGGGCACCGGTGACAACACCTTCTATACCGAACTCGTTTTTGGCGCGGATAATAGCATTTTTCATATCATCCAGTTCTTTTTCCTTCTCACCTATTGTGAGCTCTTCAATGAGTGGCAGTTCCATTGCTTCTGCCTGGAGGCGTGCAAGGTCGATGTTAGGGGTGTGGAACATATAAGAGTCGGGATTCTGGCTCTTGATGGTTATAAGGCACTCGATGGCATAATTCTGCTCCTGCATTATGTGCATTGCATAATTACTGTCCTTGCCGGAGCTAAAAAGCACGCCTAACTTGAGGTTTGGCTTACCGTAGAACTGCTTCAGGTATTCGGTCTTTGTCTTGCATCCTGCCTTCTTTGCAAGTTTGCCGATAGCCTTGTCAAAACGGCTTCCATATTGAGCCGCCTGTTTTTTGCGCTGGCTGACCTGGGCAGGAATTCCAAGCTCATCGGCAAGCAGACGTAAAATGAGTTTGTTCTGCTCATCGTTGATCTTGTATTGCGGTGGTATCTTTAGAGAATAATCCACAAACCTTTTGTCAAGATATGGCACACGTAACTCAATGTTGTTATTCATGGAAACGACATCGTCACGATAGGTATTCTTCTCATATATCTTCAGTACATCGGCATAGCAATCCCTGCTTATGTCGGTGGAACGCTTATGACGGTCATAGCCTGCGAAGATCTCATCGGCTCCTGAGCCTGAGAACATTACCCTGATGCCATCCTCCTCCCTTGCAGCTACACATGCTGCATACATGGTCAGTGCAACTCCAACCTTTGGTACATTGGTATCTTCTACAAGAGGAACTACGTCCTTAAGATACGTCTCTACTTCATCCAGTCCAATGCTTTTAACCACAAGGTCAAGTCCAAGCTCATCTGCCATCATCCGGGAGTATTCAATGTCAGGAGGAAGCTGTACTTCACAGAGGCCTGCGGTGTAACAGGTAAAATCTATTCCCGGCTTTTTTCCCATCATCTTGCACATGCATGCAATGATGGTGGAGTCCAGACCACCTGAAAAAAGAATACCGAATTTCTCATCAGGCATGCGTATGGAAACAGCATTTTCCAATAGTATTTTCATGTGCTCTTCTATTTCTGTGATGCTGCCTTCATGCAGGGGTGTTATGGAAAAGAATTCCCTGTTGTATTTCTCCAGGCTGCCGGTTTTTATGTTGTAGACGAGGATCTCCCTTGGGTTGAGCTCTTTGATCTCTGCATAGCCGTTTCTTGCCAGCGCTTTTTTCTCGGAGGCAAAGGCAAAGCCATCGGAGAGGCTATACCAGAGTGGTTTGAGACCTACGATGTCCCTTGCAATATAAACAGTGTCATCCAGCCAGTATGCGAATGCATAGACGCCAATTGTTTCGTGTAGTATTTCATCGATGACCTGCATGATTTCTGTTTGGGACGTTGTTTTGTTCCCTGTTCCAAATATCTGCTTTTCGATATGTTTCTCTATCAGCTTTATCAGCAGGTCTGCATCGTTCTGTGCTTCCACGCCGTATTTTTCATCAAGTTCCTTCCAGTTGTATATCTCGCAGTTTGCAACTATCTTTCCTTTATGTGCAATGGGCTGGAGTACGAAATTCACCATAGAGTGCAGCCGGTGTCCAAGTACATTCCTTTGTGAGATATCAGGGTCAATCCCCAGGGAATTGACGTCTTGTGCGATGTAAAGTTCGCCTGCAGTGCAAATACCTATACCATCCAGTCCTCTGTTCTTTGTTATTTCAAGGGCATGTAAGGTATGTTCCATTGCGTTTTCGTTATTGAAGAATCCTGTAATTGAGCACATATTTTCAGCTGGTGATTGTATTTTGAGTTCAAAAGGTCATTCTATTGTGATAAAGGCTTTGAGTATATCAGGGGTTTCAAAAGCATATTCAATTGACAATTTTTAAAGGGTTGCATCATCAATTGTTCACTGGCAGCAGATCAATACCGGCAAGAACAAAAAAGGAATTGCCTTATGACAACTCCACAATCCATAATAAATGACATGTGATACTTTTTGGTTGAAACTGAGGACATTCCTTTCATAAAAAAGTGATGAATGTCAAACTTCCGATATCACAAGGATTTGTTGACAATAAGAATCTGTTTACAATTCTAGTTTACGTCTATCCGATAAAAGTGGAGATGTTACATAAATATGATTAACAAACAGATATATATACATATAATAGCATATACAGAAACAGTGGGAATTGGGAAGTATATTTAGCTATGCATTTAAATTCGTAACTTTACATCAAATGTACTGTAGTGTTTTTAAATGTTTATTTTAACATAAAGGCGCCATTGTGAACTATTGGCGCGCTTGTATAGAATTGGGTCTGGAGATTTTGATGGAAGAACAACATAATATCCGTAATCAATATGAAGATATGTGTTCCTCCTTCGCAAACGAAGGATATTTGAGAGATATTTATCATGATCCTGAAGATGCCATCGAGTATAGCCGGACAAAAGATTTCTTTGCGGGAAATGAAGGCCTGTATAAATTCTTCTTTAAGGATAATAAGGAAGCTATCATTCTTGTAAATCCTGAAAACTCCGAGATTATCGATGCAAATTTTGCAGCACGTAAGTATTATGGCTGGACGCGCGAGAATATTCCACGTAAAATAGATGACATAAACGCTTTGTCAAATGAAGATATCAAAGCTGAGAACCAAAGAGCTGCAGAAGAAAAAAGGAATTACTTTTTGTTCAAGCATCGTCGTGCAAATGGTGAGATACGTGATGTCAAAGTTTTCAGTGGTTCAATGGCACTCAAATCTCAATCGTTGTTTTATTACATAGTTCATGACATCAATGAATGGAATTTAGCAGAAGAGGATTTGCAAAGGACAGAATTGCAGCTTTTTGATGCGGGAAAAATCGGACCGGTCGGGAGCTGGGAGTTTGACTTGAACTCCGGTAAAGTGTCTGCTTCAGACAAAACAAGGGAAATATATGGACTCGAAAGCGAAGAATTTACCATTGAAAAAATGCAAAAAATATCAATGCCAAAATACCGCCGAATGCTGGACGAAGCAATAAATGATCTCGTGAAAAAAAATGCTACCTATGATGTTCAATTTAAGATAATAAGACCTAATGATGGCAATGTCCGCTTTATACACTCTACTGCTGAATACTATAATGAAAAAAATATAGTAATTGGAATGATTCAGGACATTACAGAACGCAACCGTGCAAAAAGTGAACTGCGGGAAATGGACTCTCTTCTGAATGAAGTTGGCAGGATTGCTAAGATAGGTGGTTGGGAATTAGATGTAGCAACCGGTTATATTACCCGGACACCTGAAGTTGCAAGGATATATGAAATCGATAACAATGAACCTGTAAGTCTTAAATTTGCTTTGAGCTTTTATCCTTCCGGTTCAAAAGAACTTCTGGAAAAAGCTATTCAGAATACTGTAGAAAAAGGTGAATCGTTTGATCTGGAACTGGAAGTAATCTCAGCTAAAGGCAATCATAAATGGATTAGTACAATCGGCCACCCGAAAGAAAAGGCTGGTAAAGTTGTAAAAATAACCGGTTCATTGCAGGACATTACAGAACGGAAGCTTGCTGAAGAAGAACTGCTAAATGCTAAACTTGTTGCTGTGGCATCCACCCAGGTCAAAACTGAGTTTCTGGCTACCATAAGCCATGAACTCCGTACTCCCTTGACGGCTGTTATAGGTTTTTCAGACATATTACTTGATGACTCCTTTGGTAACCTGAATGAAACGCAAATAGAGTATATAAACTACATTTTAAAGGGAGGCAACCATCTACTTAAAATCATTAATGATCTCATTGATCTATCAACAATTGAAACCGGAAATATGGAACTTGACTACAGACTGTTCTATGTTTCGAATGCAGTTGACGAAATAAGAACGGTACTATGTTCTCTTGCAAGAAAGAAGAACATTGATCTGTTTATCGAAGTCGAGCCACAGCTTGGGGTAATAGACGCCGATAAAATCAAATTCAAACAGATCCTCTATCATCTTGCAAGTAATGCCATCAAATTCACACATGAAAAAGGTTATGTGACAATCAAAGCACAGCGTTGCGGTGATTTTGTCCAGGTCAGTGTAAAAGATACAGGGATAGGGATTTCGGATGATGATATGAATAAACTCTTCCATCCATTTAAACAACTACATTCACAACTCAATCGCAAATATGAAGGGATCGGAGCGGGTCTTGCCATTGTCAAAAAGTTTGTTGAGATGCACGGTGGAGAGATCAGGGTTGAAAGCAAAGAGAGAGATGGTAGTATCTTTTCATTTTTGATTCCAGTAAATCGTGAAGTTCATGATAATAAATGGCAATTGGTTTAATATTGTTGCCGGGCAGCTAAGTAGTGGAGACCATATGACTAAAAGAAAGAAGGACATAACGAAAGTAATCAAAGGAACGTCCGATGCTGGAGCTGCCGAGAAACAGGTTGATTCGGGGAAAGAAGCTGAAGTGCGAAAGACAGTTGAGAATGACACTGACAGCTTTCCAATCGTTGGTATCGGCGCCTCAGCCGGAGGGCTCGCAGCTTTTGAGGCTTTCTTTTCCGGTATGCCCACAGATACTGATCCGAACATGGCCTTTGTCCTGGTGCAACACCTTGCCCCGGACCACAAAAGCCTTCTCACTGGCCTGATCCGGCGCTACACCCGCATGCAGGTATTCGAGGTCGAAGACGGCATGGTGGTGCGCCCGAACTGCGCTTACATCATCCCGCCAAATCGGGATATGGCATTTCTCAACGGTTCTCTCCAACTGCTGGAACCATCTGATTCTTATGGCAAGCGCATGACAATTGACTTCTTTTTCCGCTCCCTGGCCCATGATCAGCATGAGCGTGCCATCTGTGTTGTGCTTTCTGGCACCGGCAGTGACGGTACCCTGGGTGTGCGTGATATCAAGGGTGAAGGGGGCATGGTCATGGTCCAGAATCCCGAATCTGCCGAGTTTGACGGCATGCCGCGCAGCGTCATCGCCACTGGCATGGTGGACTACGAGCTGCCGCCAGCCGAGATGCCTTCGCAGATCATCGCATATGTGGCACATGCTTTTGGCAAGCCCCCACGACCCGCCACCGCCCCGGTGCCCAGGATCGAGAACGCACTGAAGAAGATATTCATCCTGCTGCGCGCTCAGACTGGCCATGACTTTTCCCAGTACAAGCCAAGCACCATCCAACGCCGCATTGAAAGGCGCATGGCTGTTCACCAGATCGATACGCTGGAGGAATACCTAAAGTATTTCCAGCAGACCCCCATAGAGGTGGAAGCCCTCTTTGGCGACATGTTGATCGGCGTGACCAATTTTTTCCGTGATCCTGAAGCCTTCAAGGTCCTCGAGGAGCTGGTCATTCCCAAACTTTTTGCCGGCAAGCCCGCAGAGGGCACGATTCGCGTCTGGTCGTCGGGATGTTCCACAGGTGAAGAGGCCTATTCCCTTGCGATTATGCTCGATGAGCATCAGGAAACTCTGAAAAAGATTTTCAAAGTTCAAGTATTTGCCACCGACATTGACAGCCGGGCGATTGCCACGGCCCGTGCTGGCATTTATCCATCCAGCATCGCCACCGACCTATCACCGGAACGGCTGGCGCGCTTCTTTGTGGCCGAGCCCGGTGGTGGTGCCTACCGCATCCACAAAAGCATTCGCGACATGCTAGTCTTTTCCGAGCAGAATGTTATCAAAGACCCGCCCTTCTCCAAACTAGACCTGATAAGTTGTCGCAATCTCCTTATATACATGAATGGTGACTTGCAGAAGAAGCTCATCCCTCTGTTCCACTATGCTCTTAACTCAGGTGGTTTTCTCTTCCTGGGAACTTCCGAGTCCGTGGGCGATTTTGGCGATCTTTTTTCCGTGCTGAACCGCAAATCTAAGCTTTTTCAGCGCAAAGACGATTTTCACAGCTCACATCGTGTGATTCCGGCTCACTATCTGCTGCCTGCGACGACGGATGCGGCGGTCATGCAGACTGCCGGCAAGAAGGCTGTCCCCAACAAACCACTGTTGCGTGAGTTGACCGAAGCTGCGCTCTTGCAGTATGTCACCCCGGCCTCTGTGCTGGTCAACGGTCAGGGTGATATCCTCTATATCCATGGCCGCACTGGCATGTACCTGGAACCGGCTCCGGGCGAGGCCAGTGTCAACAACATCCTAAAGATGGCTCGTGAAGGATTACGGCGTGACCTGACCGTTGCCCTGCACAAAGCCACGGCGGGCAAGGAGATTGTGCAATACCCGGGTCTGCGTGTCAAAACCGGTGGTAATTCCATCACTGTTAACCTTACCGTCCGGCCGGTGTTGGCAGGTTCGGCCGGGATGCCGGAGACGGCCCTATATCTGGTCATCCTGGAAGAAGCGCTGTCCCCGGAACTCGAAAAGACACAGATGGCAGCCGCATTGCATACCATCGCAGAAGAGAACAGCCTTGATACTCTAGCCGATGCGCGTATCGTGGCGCTCCAGCAGGAACTGCGGGACAAGGATGAATACCTCCATGCCACCAACGAGGAGTTGGAGACATCTAATGAAGAACTCAAATCCTCTAACGAGGAAATGCAGTCGATCAACGAAGAATTACAATCCACCAACGAGGAACTGGAAACTTCCAAGGAGGAATTGCAATCGGTGAATGAGGAGCTGTCCACAGTTAATACCGAACTGCAAACCAAGGTGGCCGATCTTGGGCAGTCCAACAATGACATGAACAACCTGCTGGCAGGCACCGGCATCGGTACTATTTTTGTGGACATAGGACTGCGCATCCTGCGCTTCACTCCCTCTGTCACCCGGATAATAAACCTGATCCTGAGTGACGTAGGGCGGCCCGTGGGACATGTCGTCTCCAACCTTGTTGGCTACAGCAATTTGGTGGCGGACACACAGGCGGTTCTGGACACCTTGATTCCTAAAGAGATGGAAGTGCAGACTCTGTCGGGGACGTGGTACACGATGCGCATCCAGCCCTACCGAACGCTGGACAACGTGATTGAGGGCGCAGTAATCACTTTTATTGACATCACCAAGGCAAAAGAGGTGCAGGAGGAGCTACGATTAAACGGAGAGCGTATGCGGGTCGCACTTAAGGCATCTCCTGTCATGATCTTTAATCAGGATAAGGAATTGCGCTACACATGGATAAATAATCCTCATCCTGCGTTTTCCGTCAGGACGGTTATCGGCAAGACGGATGCCGACTTGCTGCTGGCAGAGGACGCCGCCAGGTTGACAACCCTCAAGCGGCAAGTGATGGAAAGCGGGGAGGGAACGCGGCAGAAAGTCCATATTAGCATAAACCGTAAACCACATTTCTATAATCTTACAGTGGATCCATTGTATGATACCGCCAGTAACATCATAGGGATCACTGGTGTCTCCATGGATATCACAGATCAGAAACTTCAAGCCTGGGATGATTCCGGGGAGAAAGAATAGCCGCCGGAAAATAAGGGAAGCACAATGAATATCAAAAATCTCCAACACGTAGACTCAGCGGAACTGCGCAGGCAGGCCGAAGAGATCGCCCGGAAAAAAGCCGACATGTTGCCGGAAAACCCAGAGGGTCAGTTGCCTGAAGAAACCCGGCAGGTGCTCCACGAACTTCGGGTGCATCAAATCGAGCTGGAGATGCAGAACGAGGAACTGCGCCGGGTGCAGCTGGAGCTTGACACTACACGGGCACGCTATTTCGATCTCTATGATCTGGCGCCGGTGGGTTATTGCACCATCAGCGAAAAGAGTATGATCCTGGAGGCAAACATCACCGCTGCCACACTGCTGGGCGTGGCCCGGGGTGCGTTGATCAGGCAGCCAATTACCCGTTTAATCTTCAAAAATGATCAGGACATCTACTACGTGCACCGTAAACAGCTCTTTGAGACCGGCGAACCGCAGGTGTGCGAGTTGAGGATGGTAAAACCTGACGGGGCAACGTTCTGGGCGTTACTGGAGGCCACAGTTGCGCATGAAGCCGACGGCGCGCTCGTCTGCCGCGTCGTGATGAGTGATATCACCAAACTCAAGACACTGGAAAACAACCTGATCATCGAAAAGGAAAAAGCTCAGGCAGCCACCAAAATCAAGAGCGAGTTCCTGGCCAATATGTCTCATGAAATACGCACACCTATGAACGGTGTGATTGGTATGGCCGGTCTGCTCCAGGACACTGAACTTAATGATGAGCAACGGTATTATGCAGAGACGATACTGGCAAGCGGAGAAATATTGCTTGCTATTATCAATGATATACTGGACTTTTCAAAGATGGAAGCAGGTAAACTAGAGATCAAGATGCTTGATTTTAATCTGCACAATATGCTGGATAATTTTGCTATCATGCTATCCATGAGGGCCCATGACAAAGGACTGGAATTTACCTGCGCAGCACAACCGGATGTTCCTTCTGATATAAGAGGTGATTCCTTACGTCTGCAGCAGGTGTTGACCAACTTGGTTGGCAATGCCATTAAATTCACACATCATGGTGAAGTGGTTGTACATGTAACAATGGAATCTGAGACAGACACGACAGCATTATTGCGTTTTTCAGTTCAGGACACCGGGGTTGGTATTCCAGAAGACAAAATAGACAATCTCTTCAACAAGTTTTATCAAATAGATAGTTCCACAACACGTCAATATGGTGGCACCGGACTTGGCCTTGCTATCTCCAAACAGCTTGTGGAGTTGATGGGCGGGAAAATCGGTGTGAAAAGTGAGGAAGATAAAGGCTCAGAGTTCTGGTTCACGATTAGTTTTGCCAGGCAGCAAAAAAGTGAGATTACAAAACTTCAGTCCGTTGCTATTCAAGGCGCACGTATACTCGTGGTGGATGGTAATGTCACAAATCGTGAGATGCTTAGAACTCAACTATCTTCATGGGGTGCAAAACCGAAGGAAGCTATGGACGGTCCCACGGCACTGGAAGTTCTTTACAAAGCACATGAAGACCATGAACCATTTAAGCTGGCAATCCTGGACATGCAGGTGCCGGGTATGGATGCCGGAACCCTTGCAAAGACTATCAAATCTGATGAACGACTTAAAGACACGAACCTTATAATGCTGGCATCCGGGGAACAGTGGCCCAACATCAGGCAATTTGAAAAAAGGTATTTTGAAGCATATCTGACCAGACCTGTGAAACAGTCAGAACTATTTGAAAAGTTATCAGCGTGTTTGGATATGAACAGGCAGGGCCAGAATGTACAATCTTCTGTTACCAGACATACTACTCATAGAGTGAGTACCAATTATGTAAAGATACTGTTGGCTGAGGACAGTATAATCAACCAGAAGGTGGCTCAGAGCATGTTAAAGAAACTGGGTTTTCATGTAGATACTGTAGCTAATGGTACAGAAGCAATAAAAGCCCTTGAAATCCATCCATATGACATGGTGCTTATGGATGTGCAGATGCCCGGAATTGACGGGCTGGAAGCTGCAAGGCTTATCCGTAGCCCGGATTCTGCAGTTCTCAATCGATCAATACCGATAATCGCAATGACAGCGCATGTTATGGCAGGTGATAGAGAATATTTTATAGAAGCTGGCATGGATGATTACATTTCAAAACCTGTTTCATTTGAGTCCCTGGCTAAATTGCTGGCTAGGTGGTTTGCAATGCAGCCAGAAGAGAAAACAGAGGATAGTTTACCTGCGGAAGATATGCTAAAGACTGCAGAACCATTAGTCCTTGACAAAGAGAGTCTTTTAAAAAGTACAATGGGAGATGAGGACCGAGCCCGTGAATTGATCACACTTATTCTGAATGAGATACCAAAAATGATCTGGCTACTCAAGGAAAGTATCGATAAGGGTGAAGTATACAATGCCAGTTTTCATTCACATAAGATCAAAGGTACTTTGGCAGCCACTGGCTGTATGGCCATGTCCTGTGTTGCCGCCCGGATGGAGGAAGCAGGCGGGAGGGGCAAACTGGATGAAATTGCCGCTATTATCCCAGAGCTGGAAAAACAGTTTGAGTTGTTTGTCAGCCTACTTAAGGATGCTGGAGATCACATTTTTTATTGAAATAAAAGGGTTGCACAATTATTTGTGAATGTTAGTCTGAAACTAGTAAATTATACTTATATTGTAAGTCTTTCACTTATAGAGAAATGACACTTTAAAATTCCATTTATGGTCTAGCCGATATATAGAAAACAGAAATGAAAAAGAAAACAATTTGCTCAGGGTTTACATTCCAGAGCAACACGTTCTTGCGGTGTGAGGGAGATGTAGAATCTCAGTATCTCTTCCGGATTCATGTCTACACCAAGGTTGTAACCATTTGCTCTGCCAGCCCTGAGAAACCTTTCTTCTTTTTCATGCTTCCTGAGCAACAGGTTTTCAGCTTCATCATCACCAAGTGTTGACATATCTACTTTTTTTAGAAGACCTATAAGCAAGAAGTTACTCTCAATACGTTTATAAAGGCTTTCTGTTTCGTGCTCAACCTTGTTTTCAGGCTCGAACAGATAGGCAGTCTCACCATTAGAACCCCTGTATGCCAGTGATATTTTCTTAAGTACCAGCTTTCCGTTCTCGCATACCAGAATCTTGCGTTCAGTCTTCATTTCATTGCCTCTGTTTTCTTTTCGCAGAATCCAAATCCACAGATATTTCATGCAAATCATGAGGTCGTACTATCAATGTACGATTCATTGTGTTTGTTCTACAATTGATGCTTCTTCAATGTGATATATAAGGTTATCTATACTTGACTGTCTAATGAGCATTATAATAATGAGGTTCAATTTTTCGATTTGCCATTTTTAAATTTAGGAATGCAATACCTGAAATAGAAAGACCTTCAAAAGGCTTACAGAAGTCATATGTTCAACGAATTCAAGAATATTGTCAGAGCGTCAATCCTGCCGGCAGCAAAATGGATACCATTATCTCCCAATTCACTTACCATCATAGGTTTGTTCATAAGTATCTGGGCAGCATTTGTATTTTCAACAGGGGATATCCGAGGCGGTGCTATGCTTATACTGTTCAGTGGATTCTTTGACATGATAGATGGTGCTGTTGCAAGGGCAAAAGGACGCATGACAGCTTTTGGTGCAGTGCTTGATTCTGTATGTGACAGGTATGCTGATTCCATTATCTTTGCAGGTATTATGTATGGGCTCATCGCAGGGAATATCGTCCAGATCACGGTCTTTTCAACTCCCACGTGGCTGTGGGTAGTCTTTGCTATCATGGGGTCATATCTTGTGAGCTATGTACGTTCAAGGGCAGAGGCAGCAGGTGTTATGTCCATGAATATAGGCATAGCTGAGAGGCCAGAACGCATGCTGATACTTGTTGCGGGTTCACTGAGCGGTTATCTTGGAGAATCGGTATTTATTATTGTAATCCTCACCCACATAACAATTATCCAGCGGCTACTCCATGCAAAAAAGTCACTTTCCTGAGGTAGGCAATGCCTGCAATGCAAAGATTATAATAGCAGGCGTATTATTAATTGCTTTATTATCTGTTGTAATGTTATCAAATGAGAGATGAGGATTCTAAATGCAATATCAGGCAGATGTAACAATTGAACTTAAAAGCGGTATGCTTGACCCGGAAGGTACAACCATTAAAAGGGCACTTGAACACCTGGGATATGAGACAGAGAATGTAAAAACTGCAAAAAAGTACACTATCGATCTCCAGGCAGAGAACATCCACGCTGCAAGGGAAAATGTAGAGGAAATGTGCCAGAAACTGATCGCTAACCCAATAATCCATAATTACTTTATCTCCCTGAGGGAATTTCAATGAGCATAGGTATTGTACAGTTTGGTGGCAGCAATTGTGATCTTGACGTATTGCATGTCCTGAAGGATGTTCTCGGAGTTGACGCTGAACTTGTATGGTACAAGGAAGAAAACCTGAAACGTTTTGACGGGATAGTCATTCCCGGTGGCTTCTCATACGGTGATTATCTCAGGGCAGGCGCTATTGCCGCACGTACTCCTATTATGAATTCTGTAAAGGAGCTTGCTGAAGCTGGTAAACCTGTCATTGGTATTTGCAATGGATTCCAGGTCCTCACAGAATCCGGACTTCTTGAAGGTGCACTCACAACCAACAATTATCCAAAGTTCAGGTGCGAGCCTGCCTTCCTGAGAGTTGAGATCACAGACACACCATTCACATCAAAGTTCAGGAAAGGAGAAGTTGTCAGTATTCCTATTGCCCATATGGAAGGAAATTTCTATGCGGATGAATCCGCACTTTCAGGACTTGAAGACAACGATCAGGTAGCCTTCAGGTATGTTGACAAAAATGGTAAGGTAACCGATGAGGCAAACCCCAACGGATCACAGGAAAATATTGCAGGTATCGTAAGTATAAAAAGGAATGTACTTGGTATGATGCCACATCCTGAAAGGGCATCCGAGGAAATCCTGGGCTCAAAGGATGGGATAAGGATATTTGAATCAATGGTGGAGTTCATCTCCGACCATTGATCCATCATTCTTTTTTGTTCCTACTATTTGTTTTATATCCTTTTACTCATTTTTTTCATTCATAACATTCTCTGCAGTTTTCCAGGAATGCCTTACAATATCAGGGAGGTCTCCGTGTTCTTTGAACCAATCTGCAAGGAACTGTTTAGTTTTCGGGTCTGAAGGATAACCGCTTCCAAAATCCATACCAATATCCTTTTTGAGTTCTTCTATCAGATAGTCCCTGCGTACCTTGGCTACAATCGATGCCGCAGAAACAACCGGATAAGTGGCATCAGCCTGATGCTTTGAAATAATGGTAAGTTCATCGGATTTTTCCGGATAGTTCTTCCTGTACTCTTCCAGAAGCCTTACCCCAAATCTCTCCTCATTGACATCGGCGGCATCCACATAGGCTTTTTCAGGATTAAGCTGTCCAAGGACTTTCGAGAATGCCATGACCATTATATCGTTCATGCTCATAAGTTTTCGAAGCTCGTCTATCTGCCTGGCTGATATTTCAAGGACAAAAACTTTCTCAGAGTATTTTTCTATCTGGCTGGCAAGCTGTGTTCTTTTTTTCGGGCTTATCTTTTTTGAATCTGCAACGCCCAGGTTCTTCAAAGCGTTAATATTTGACTCGTCAAGCAGCACGCCACCGATGCACATAGGTCCAATTACCGGTCCTTTTCCTGCTTCATCTATTCCGGCTGTTTTCATCGTATCCATTCCTGGTTTTCACTACTGCTATCAAAGCGGTTGATTGTAAAAAAGTATTTGCCACAGGTTTCAGATAAACAATGTGAAAATCGTATATCCTATGGCTACCATAATTGTGGAGTGCTTAAGTCCTGCCATTACACTGCCTTCTCCCATGGCACCTGCCATGAGTCCGGAGCTGAGTCCCTGTATTATGGATGCATGCTTGAAAAGGCGTGTATAGGCATCAAGGTCAAAGCTTCCAAGGAATCCTCCGGTCTGTGAGCCGGATGCTGCCATCTGCTCTCCTGCTGCTGCCATTTCCGACAGGAAGGTAGTGGAGATCACATATATCACACCGACAAAGACCAGGAATGATATGTAAATGATAACGATGTAGATCATCATACTCATGTTACGCTCTCTTTTCATTCCCTGCTCCGAAGCGGCATCTCTTGCGGCTACCATAAGCACTTCCCCAATATCTCCGCTGGACTCGTTTGCTTTTGTTATAAGTGACAGGGATCTTGTGACAACCTGCGTTCGCAGGCGGTTAGCAAATCGGATAAGACCGTCATTTATTTCAAGTCCCCAGAAGATGTCGTGCCATATTTTCCGGATCTCCCTGCTTAATGAGTCAGTATTTGACTTTGCCATAAGTCTGATGGAATCCCTGAGAGTCATACCAGTTTCGTTGGTGCTGGCAAGCTTCTTGAGAAAATCAGGAACACTGTTTTCAAGCTTCCTCTTTCTCCTGGCTTTTATTTCATGGAATATTGAAAGCGGTACAATGATTATGAATAATGCAAAGACCAATTTATCATCAAGGAAATCAACTAGCAGCATAGGATTACGAAGACTGTTGATATTCATTAACATTGGTACCAAGGTGACAAGTAATGCAACTGGTATTGTTAGTACAAGTGTTGTCAGGGGATTTTTGAACATTGGTGCAAGTGGATTTTTCACGATATTCCGCAAAGCCAGTGATTTCTTTGATTTGATGAATCCTTCAAAGTAACCTCTTTCACGCACCTTTTCTTCAGTTTCATCTGCAAGTTCGCCATTCTCGTCAAATCTCTGCTCCAGATCTTTAGGGATTACTGGTATCCCGTGATCAAGTGTCTGATTGGTTGGAAGAAGTTTAGGCTCTCCCAATTCTGTAGGGGTGATAATACTTATCATTACTACAAACATCAGTGAGCCTACCGGAAGGACTGCATAGATTATAGCGTAAACCATTGTTGTTGTCCCGGACCCCATGACAGCCATCATCACACCCATTATTATTATGAACAGAGGACCCGCCACAAAAGCAGTGACATATGATTCGGCCAGCAGTCCCAGTGTCTCAAGGAATCCTTTCTGATCAACTTCAGCTCTTACCAGGTACTGTTCTGATTTGTCACGGAAATAATTTGGAATGTTTCCTCCACTGTCGATAACAGTCAGAAGATTATATATGAGGTCCTGGAATCTGTCTGATGGTGTTATCTCAGAAGCATTGGAAAGTGCTGTTCGAAGGTCATGTCCGAAATAATCCATATCCCTTACAATAGAATCTACTTCCTTTGAGACTTCACCATATGTATCATGTGAATTTGCAAGAGCCCTGAAAACATCGATGATGTTCATCCCGCTCTTGCTCAGTGCATACATGAAAGTAACAGCATAAGGAAGCTGCATATCTATCTTTGCTTTTCTCTCACTTGCCTGAAGACCGGGGAACAACATGAACAGAGCATAGACAATCCCTCCCATTCCGATCATGAAAACACTAGTTATAAAAAATGCCAGGAATATTTCCTTAAATTCAAGAAGTACTGCAAAACGGGGACTGAATGTAATATTTGTTATCTTCTCCGGTAACCCTACCAGTACAATGGTTGTATAGGTCAGGAAAAGACCAATTATGGCACCAACTATTCCGGCAGCGATGGAATAAAATATGGCATTTGAAATGTACATCTCATGTGAGATGGGTATGCGTGCCTGATTCAGCTGTTTCTGAAGGTTCTCATAATTCTCTTTTCTGGCTTTTATCTTGTCTCCTACCAGTACATACGGGATCTTTTTCAAGATATTGAAGTAGAGCGATACTTTTTTAGTATAATTATTAGTGTCAAACTTCTTTTTAGCTCTTCTAGATTTCTTTTTACTATCTCTGGAAGTACCTTCATTTGTTTTTTCCTGCAAGGATGGAGATTCATCTGAAATAGTATCTGCCTGATCGGTCTTGATCAGTTCATCAGAAGTTTCTTTGGTCTCAGTCACAGTATCACGCCAGTATTTACGCCAGTATTTACGCCAGTTTCAATTTCCTAAGGACCTTTTCCGGTGTTGACTGGTAAGCATTGATGATATCAGATATTTCCTGGAAATCATTGATATTGTTGTTCACCATATATTCAAGGATTTTCTGGCGATAGTATAATTCCTGATCAATTCTTCCCTGTCCCCATCCACGTCTCATCTTTATATCGAAAAGAGCTTTTGATTCACCTGTGCGGATGAACATATCGGATTCGGAATCCCATACGAATATATCATTTGTCCTGATGTTCCTTGTATTCGGATCAATGTCGATTATTTCCACCAGTTTGATGTTTCTTCTTACACGTTTTCCTTTTGTATAGGTCTGTGACTGTATACTCATGATATCCAGTGCCTGTATCATAGTACGCGGAACACTGATAGGTGGGTTTTCCAGTCTGTGAATTGCAGATGCCACTGAGTCAGCGTGCATTGTTGAGAATGTTGTGTGTCCGGTGGACATTGCCTGGAAAAGGGTCAGTGCTTCCTTACCTCTTACTTCACCCACAAGCAGGAATTCGGGTCTCTGCCTGAGTGCAGCTTTCAGCAGGTCATACATGTCAACAGCTCCTCTTTCATCTGCTGTGAACGAATCCCTTGTAATACTTGGGATCCAGTTTGGATGAGGCAGTTTGAGTTCCCTTGTATCTTCAAGGGTAATGACCTTGGCTTTTTCAGGAATGAACAGTGAAACAGCGTTAAGAGAAGATGTTTTCCCGGATGCAGTACCTCCTGCATAGATAAGGCTCTTATTGTTTTCAATGCATAACCACAGGTAAGCCATTGACTCGGATGAGAAGGTTCCCCATTTGATAAGATCTACTGGTGTGATAGGTGTATCACTGAATTTACGGATAGTAAATGTACTGCCGTGTGCGGTTACGCTGGTACCAAGCGTCATCTGTATCCTTGAACCGTCGGGCATGGTTGCATCGACCATTGGCTCTGCAACAGAGATATGTTTTCCACTTCTCTGTGCCATCTGGATTATGAAAGAGTTGAGCTCATCTTCTTCATAAACAACGTTTGTTGCGATGTTCTGGTGTGCCCTGTGATACAGGAAAATTGGAACATTGTGACCATTCCCGGATACATCCTCTATGGAATCATCTTTCATCAGGGCATCTATTTTCCCGAATCTGACAAAGTCCCTTTTGATGTAATATGAGATCTTTTCAAGCATAGGAGGTGTTATCTCGATCGTATAGTCTTTAATAATCGACCTGATCTTTGATTCAAGGACTGCTTCTCTGTCATCATTCTCTTCATCTATCTCCTCCACAAGCATAACATCTCGAAGCCTGTCCTTTATTTCCAGAAGGAAGGTCTTTTCAAATTCTGTCAGTTCCGGTTCTACTATATTGTACAGATGTTTATTTTTGTCTTCATTGTACAATATTACAATGAAAGCATATGGCTCATTTACCCAATAACGCTCAACTTCCTGATACCCTTCAATGCCCTTAAATTCTGTAATAGGTCCATGTATTTCAGAGTCATAAGGCTCAATTTCAATATCCGTTTGTCTGAAAAGCCGTTTTATCTTTCCAATAACACCTATCTTTTCGTCCCCATCCTTGTTATCCTGTTCTTCTTCACTTTCTTCTTTGTTAACAGTAAGTTTTTCTTCATCAATAGCAGGGGGAATCTCTTTTTCTTTTATGACAGGCTCAGTAATTTGAGCATTATCTTTATCTACAGTCAACAGATCATCTTTTTTAGCTTCAGGGATTTTATTTTTCCGATGTCCGAAATTAGGCGATCTTGGCAGTAGTATTCCTATTTCTTCTGTACCCTCAATTGCAGAATCTTGTATCCATTCATCTTTCTCAGGAACAAGTTCATTTTTATCGAGGATGTGTGCGAATTCTTTCTCGAATTTCTCTTCAGATTCCTTTATTTTTGATATTTCTTTTAGAATATCCACACTCACAATTTCATCATCAGATGCTTCACTATCATTTAATTCATCACCCTGCATACCATCATCCTTTTCCCCTTTTCCTTTTCCAGACAAGTCTTCATCATCTGGCAGTTCGTTATCTGATACTTCCTTGAGATTATTTCTTTTACTGCTACTTTCGGATTTCTTATTTTCAGAAGTATTAAATTGAGCATCAGTCATTGTTTCACCGTTTGATGCATAAATATGATATATAATGAAATATCAAAAATCCAGATATATATCATTAGTATATTATAATTATGAATGCTTATTAAAGTTATTGTCCGGATGCATTTCTAGCTGAAGGTTAAGTATAGATCTCCCTTTCATGCGCCTTTCATCTTTGATATTGCGTTACAGTTTGTATGTTCAACGTTATATCTACAATGAGCATAAAAAACCTCAAAAAAATACAAATATAGTCATCATTTTAACATGTGTGTTCAAATCTATGTATTTTCATGTGTAATAATGTACATGCAGTTGGTTCTTGGTTTGGAAATAAGAATGATATTGTAAAGTTTATGACTATGATATGGAGAGAATTTATCTTTGGTGGTCATCTGTTCGCAACAGGTTCTGTAGCTGTAATAATGGCATGTGCCAGCATATTTATGGTTCCGGTAAGCTGGGATCTTCTCTTTTCATCTTATCTTTTGTTCTATGCCATCTATTTGTACGATTATTCAGAAGGTGCTTCTTCAGACGAACTGACAAATGAGAACCGGGCCAGGTATCTTCAATGCAAACATAAGAGCACCTATATCGTAATTATTGCATCTGTTATGCTATCGATATTGCTGTTCACCTTTGCAAATACTGTTACATTTCTGATTGGCCTTAGTATTCTGGTGCTCGGTCTTCTTTATGGAAGTCATTTCAAAAAACTAACAAAAAAGATACCTGCATTCAAAAACGTTTTTGTATCCATTGTCTGGTCTTTTATGGCACTCTTTGTCTTTGTTTATTATTCACTCCCAATTACCTATGGCGCATTGATGCTTGCACTTTTTATCTTCATAAGGATGATGAATATCCAGATACTTTTTGATGTAAGGGATGTGGAAGGCGACCGTGCAGAAGGCCTATTGACAATTCCTGCACTGTTTGGGGAAAAGAAATATCCGGTTATTTTGAAAATGATAAATTTAATATCAATTATCTTTGTAGTTGTGTGTGTGATCCGGGATATCCTTCCATTCTTCACTCTGGCTATTATCCCTATATTCTACTATGCTGTCCGTTACATCAATAAAGTGATAGAATCAAAGAAGAACTATTCTTCATATGTCTTTGCAGCATGTGAACCTATTATGTGGTCACTGCTGATCTTTGCGGGCAAATCTCTTTCCATGATATATATCATATCCTAAGGGATTTTTTTTATCGTCGGCATCGTTACCTTTGCAATCTTCAATATAAACAAAAACATTAAATGTAAAGTTGGATATGTTCTGCTAGATTAAAGCTAGTAGTACAAGGGAAGGAAAGAGGAAAACCCGATGCCGATTATAACCTTACCATATGATGACCTTGAAAAATTAACAGGAACAGACAAGGATACTATTATTAAGCGCGTTCCCATGATAGGCGCAGATATCGAGCGCATAGAAGAAGAATCCATAGATATCGAATTCTTCCCTGACCGTCCGGACCTTTACAGTGTAGAAGGCGTAGCACGTGCAATGCGTGGTTTTCTGGATATTGAAACAGGTTTCTGTGAATATGATGTAAGACCTTACACGGTTGAAATATCAAAGGACAAATACATTGATTCTGTCCGTCCCATATTTGGTTGTGCTATTGTTCGTGATGTGTCTTTCACATCAAATGCTATCAAGACTCTCATGGATCTTCAGGAGTCACTTCACTGGGCGCTTGGGCGTGACCGTAAAAAAGTGTCCATAGGTGTCCATGATCTTTCCAGGGTCAAGGCTCCTTTCCGCTACATTGCAGCAGATCCGGATTTCAGTTTTGTTCCCCTTGATTTTACAGAACCGATGACAATGAGGGAAATACTTGAAAAGCATCCAAAAGGAGTGCGTTTTGCGCAAATACTGGATGGTTTTGAGAAATATCCCCTTATACTTGATGCAAATGACAATGTTCTTTCGTTCCCGCCAATCATTAACGGTACACTTACAATGGTCACTGAGCAAACTACTGATCTTCTGGTCGATGTCACCGGCTTAAGCAACGAAGTGTACATTGCACTTAACATAGTTACAACTGCACTTGCAGAGCGTGGAGGCCAGATCGAGTATGTGAAGGTTGTAAATGCCGACGGGACAGAGTCCATTCCGCTGGACCTGAGCCCAAGAATAAAGGTATTGAACAGGTCTGAGATCTATGAACTCATAGGTATGGAGCTTCCGGTTACTGAGATAATAAAGCAGCTTAACAGGATGGGTTTTGGTGCCAGGGAACTTGAGGATGGCTACATGGAAGTATTGGTTCCCCGCTACCGTGCCGATATTCTGGACAATTCCGATATCATTGAGGATATTGCAGTTGGATATGGATTTGATAAAATACCTGCTGTTTTCCCTATGAACGCCACTGTAGGCAAATCCCACCGAATCTCCGAAATAAGTTCCGACATAAGAGAAATAATGACAGGTCTTGGTTATTCACAGGTCATGCCATTTACTCTTACAAGTGACAGGGTCCACTTTGAATGGATGTGCAGGGGAAAAACAGATGATGTAACATACGTCATGCATCCAATCAGTGAAGAACAGACCATGGTCCGGACAACCATACTGCCAAACCTCATGGAAATCCTCTCCATGAACCAGCACAGAGAACTGCCACAACGCATATTCGATGTTGGTGATGTTGTCATCAATAATAAGAACGGTCTGCATCTTGCAGCAGTCTCCATCAGCCCGCTGGCCAATTTCACAGAAATAAGGGAACTTGTAGATGGCCTGATGCGTGAACGAATGGTAGAATATGAAGTGACTGAATCCGATGACCCTGCTTTTATGGAAGGCAGAAGGGCTGATATAATAGTAAATGGTAAAAAGATAGGGGTCATGGGCGAGCTGTTCCCGCAGGTGATTGTCAACTTTGGCCTTGGACAACCGGTTGTAGGATTTGAGATCGATCTTATGGATTGATATGGCTGAATTACTTTAAAAATATAATGAATGTGGCATGGAAAAGTACCGGAGGGCTGAAAAGCTCTCTTTATTCTAAAGCTATCATTACATTGGAAGCTTTCTGCTGGATTCTTCGTTATAATTGAAGTGATTTCTGTACCTCCGGATAGTTATACTATGATTTCCGTATTGACCATTTCGGATGTAATGTTCTTGATTTTACCCTTTAATGTATTTCTTGCACTGATTTTCATTTTATCTTCTCCTTTTTGCTAAATATTATTTATGATAATTTCTTCATTTATATATCTTATAAGTAATGATGTTGTAACATATTTTCCGAGTATTCCTTTTTTAATTTACAATCAACAAATAATAATTTTTCCTCTAATTTTTTCCACTTCCACAAGGAAAGCACACTTTTCTGTCAATGTCTGCTATGTCCCTCACAGCAACATTTACACCATATACAGATGACATCATCTGGCTGTTAACAACCGATGTAACCGTACCTGAAGCAATGAGCCTGCCCCCCGTTAGTGCGACTGCACTGGTACCAATAAGAAAAGCGTGATCTGGTGCATGTGTGTTCATGACGATTGACATGCCGGATGCTGCCAGTTTCTGCACGGTTTCCAGTACCAACACCTGGTTCCCAAAATCAAGATGTGAGGTTGGTTCATCTAGTAAAAGCAGCGCAGGCTCCTGTGCAAGTGCACGGGCTATAAGAACCATTTGACGCTGACCACCACTGAGACTGTTAAGCGTCCTGTCTGAAAGGTCTTCAACACCTACTTTTTCAAGTGATCTCCGCGCAATTTTCATATCTTCTTCACCAGGTGAAGCAAAAAGGGAAAGATGAGGCGTGCGACCCATAACCACAAAGTCCAGTACATTAAAAGGGAACACTGTCTCATTCTGCTGTGGAACATATCCTACTTTTTTGGCTATGGTTCCCGAAGCAAGGTATCTTGTATCTTCTCCCATTATACGAACTGATCCAGCAGCCGGTTTGAATATTCCTGCAATACATTTGATCAGTGTGGATTTCCCGGCTCCATTAGGACCCAGCACGCACATGACCTCCCCATTTCCCATGGAGAAAGAAACATTTTCAAAGACCGGTCCGTTACCATATGAATATGCAAGTGAATCAACTTCCAGTATCAGATCCATCCCATACGCCCCCTTTTCAGAAGATATGCGAATAGAGGTGCACCAAGCAGTGAGGTGATTATACCGAGTGGGATTTCCGTTGCAGCGACTGTCCGTGCCAGATTGTCCACCAGAAGCATGAATGATGCCCCTATTACCATGCTCATTGGCAGCAGACGATTGTAATTAGGCCCCACTATCATTCTCGAGATATGCGGAACCACCAGCCCGACCCAACCAATGACTCCGCTGATACTAACTGCAGCAGAGGTAACAAGGGTCGCACATATGATAATTATCAGACGCATTCTGCCAGCATTGACCCCCAGTGATCTGGCTTCTTCATCACCTAATGAAAGGATATTGATACGCCATCTAAGAAGGAGCAGTACCAAAGATCCGACAAGCATTGGTAGTATGACCCAGTGAAGGTCGTTATATCTTATGCTGGAGAGACTTCCCATGAACCAGAATACGATGGCTGGAAGGTCATTGTAAGGATCTGCCACATATTTTACAAGCGATATGAAAGCATTGAATATGGAAGCCACTATTATCCCGGCAAGAACGAATACAAGTGTTCCGGTGCCTTTACTAACCTTACCCATGATGACTGCAGCAAACACTGCCACAAGCCCGAAAATAAAAGATAACAACTGTATCGCAAGATAGCTGTCATACAGCAGTATTGCAATACACGCACCAAAACCGGCACCTGCCCCAACCCCCAGTATATCGGGAGACACGAGAGGATTGCGGAATATGCCTTGAAATGCTGCTCCGGATATAGAAAGGGCGGAACCTGCCATCAAAGCTGCCAGTATGCGGGGTAACCTTATGCTGAACAATACTGTATGCTCTGTGGATATTGGTGCATCGGTGGCAAAAAGCAGGAATGATGCGGTTCTTACGATGTCATCAATAATAAAGGATGATGATATCTGGTATCTTCCCACAAAAAGAGAACTAAAGAGCAGCACCAAAGGCAACAGATAAATGCAAATCGTGCCATATCGCTTGAGATCAGGCATAATTACCTCATCATTTGAAGAGGCCACTTGCCTGATGTGGGGCGATGGAACGACCTGTTGGGCCTTGCATCTTCATAACTGATGCCGTAGAAGCGCCGGTAGAACTCATCTGCTTCATCTTTAAGATCGATTCCCAGCTTTCCGGGGTACATCTTGCTGGCGATGTAGAGAAGCCCCAGTATCCACCGCGGGCTACCAAAATCCCATGAAGGGGGCATTTCATAGACTCTATGCTGCTTCACGGCATCCGCCACTATACCATATTGATTACACAGATCGTAGAATTCATCGAGGGGACGTGAAAGGAATCCGGAAATGAAGATCGTTCTCGGGTTGTTCTTGTTGATAAAATCGGGGTCCACATTCAAGCCGGGTTTGCCTTCCTTCTGCAAGGCTTTGTTGATGCTTATTCCTCCGGCAAAGGTCACGAGGTTGTTCTCAGCTCTTCCGGCGTTCATGGCAAAAAGTGGGGAGCCCATGCAGTAATACACCGGATGGCCTGTGTTTTCCTTTGCAACGGCACTGACCAGTTCAAGGCGTTCACGGATAAAGGAAGCCAGTTCCTCGCCTTCCTGCTCGGTACCTGCTTTCTCTGCGATGAGCCTGACCAGCTCAAGATAAGAAGAAGGCTGTTGTATCATATGATGTACCTGCATGAGGGTTTCGGCATTGACCATCTCTCCCCACACCTCAAGCAGTTTCTGGTCATCAAGGATACCCATACACGTGAGCACGGCATGGACCATGCTGAAAGCCCGGCTTATCCTGTAGCCGCCCGTGAAACCTACATCATTGAAAAACTTAATCGAGGCAGTACCTTTAACAGGAACGATGTAACCACAACTGCATTTATGATCTGTCCATGGATGCAGCAGCCTGGCCCCCATAGGTCCGTAGAATTCCCGCTCTGCAAGAAGGTTACCGCAATGAAGGCAGTAGGTATGCAACATATCAGTACCAGGTGAATTGAACAGGTATACATGGTCCATGTGTTCGCGCAGGGACTTGCATATCCTTTCGGTTTCCCCTATAGAAGGCTCCAGGCTGATGGGTGCGTCCCCGAAGGGAATGAACCTCATCACCTGTACAGGTATCTGCTGGGAGATCTCCGAGAGCTTTCTGGCAACCTGCATCAGATCATCTTCGTTCCCTCTGGAATACATGAGGGATGTTTCTACATGCACACCCATTTCCACAAGTCTTGACACATTGCGGAAAACAGGCTGTGACGAATGTACGCCACATGTTCTGTAGTTGTTGTCAGAATATCCTTTGATTCCAACGTTCACGAAATCCAGCAGGTTTCCGAGCTCTTCCAGTGTATCTTCCGTGAAATAGCAGTTTGTTGAGCAACCAACAAGCAGATCGTGCTCTCTCGCAAGTATTGCAAGTTTCTTGAAATTATAGTAGTTGGCAGCAGGTTCGTTGAGTGTCGAAACAACGCCAATGCAGTCCTCCTGCAGTGCTTTGTCAACTACCTGTAAAGGGCTTAAGGTCGGCCAGCCAAGCGACCGGTTCGAGGCAAGGAGCCTTGCCACGCAGCCTGAGCAATTAAAATTGCATCCGGTGCTGAAGACCTGCATGAACTTTCCCGACGGATAGAAATGTAGCATGGGTATGGTTTCGATCGAAACCTGATAGGCACCCATGTATCCAATATTCGGATCCTGGAATATGCTGTTCCCGTCGCTCATGTAGGTACCACATCTTCCTCTGCTGTGTTCGTTTATGTCACAACCTATCTCACATATCCTGCATTGCATTTTTCAGCCTCCCTTGCTTATCACTACCCAGAATCCAGAGCCATCATGCACTGTATGGCATGCAAGTCCGGTCTGCCTTCCGGCTTCCTGTATGGTTCTCAGGTTCTCCGGGCTGAGGCGCTTTTTTGAATCATTGGACCAATTCGGGTCTAGAGCGGTCATTTTTTCAGCTATCTGTTCTTTCAGCTCCGTCGTACCAAAACCACCGCCTATCCATGCCTGTCCGCCAAGAGCAAGAACACGGGCGATTTCCACAAAGGCGATTGGAAGGTCTTTCCAGAAAAAGACCGATCCACGGCTCACAACAAGATCTGCATATCCATCAGGGAACGGGAGATCATGAACGTCAGCATGCACAGGTGTAACTCGATCAGTTACACCATGGCGGTATGCTTTGTCCTTTGAGAGTTCGCACATCTCCTGTGACATATCAACAGCATATATCTGCATAGGGCTAAGTTCTGCCACAGCAATTCCCAGGGATGCTATACCGCATCCCAGGTCCAGGCAAATGCCTTCCTTAATTCCGCTCTCTTTGATTATACGGGCCGCTATAATAGGGTATATGGGAGCAAAGATATGCTCCGCAATATACGGGAAACCCGGAGAGTTGCCATTTTCCTTCATATTTTCGCCTCTGTTTACGGATTTAACAGCGAGTTTAGTTCATCATCCGTGAGTTCATAATGGAAGAAATCCACGTAGAACTCACGGGTCAGCTGTTCAAGATCCATATCTTCAAAGAGTTCGGGATACAGCATTTTTGCGGTCCAGGCGGTTCCTATTATAAGGTGCGGTCCCTGTGGCCTGTCTATCCAGCAGAAGGGGTTCTGCGGTGCAAGATACACACGTTTGTTCTTAACTGCATCCAGGTTTGCCCAGAGTGGATCAGAATATACCGCTGAGTAGAACTGAGGGCTGGAAGCAAGAATCACTTCCGGCTTCCAGCTTATTATCTGTTCCATGGATACAGGTGTCATGCCGTTTCCGGGAGTAAGCGGACAGTCGGCGACATTAATGCCTCCACATATGTCAATTACCTGAGAGTGCTGGGAACCGGAGGGGTCTGTCATGAGTCCTTTAGGGCCTTCTGCATAGTATACGCGCACTCTTTCGTCTTCAGGAATATCTGACACCTTGCTGTTGATATCATCCAGGATTGAAGCCCTGAACTCTATGAGTTTTTCAGCCTGCTCTTCAACTCCTAGCAGGTTCCCTACATACTCAATTGTGGGATCTGATTTTTCTACGAATATAATAGAATCCTCGATGGAAACAACAGGGATACTGCCAAACATCTCCTGACGACGCTGTATCGCATCATCTATCTTACCGTCGGTGGTGTAACCTTCAATCACTATGTCCGGATGCATGGTGATTATGGTTTCATAATTCCCAGTCTGTGTCCCGTACCAGCCCCCTATAACCGGAAGTGTGAGATACTTTTCATCTATCAAACTGTGGTTGAAACTATTGATAAAATTCCACCCTGCAAGTTTATCGGGCGCAAGCATATACACAAGGATAGTGGACGGCGGGGATGTGGCTACAGCGGATTTGATATCTTCGGGAACTGTAAGTTCTCTGCCTAACATGTCATTGATCTGCACGGTGCCCATATCCTGTACAGGTTGTTGTTCTCCTGCCTGCTCCATACATCCGCATCCGGTCACAGCCAGAAGCAACATGAACATAAGTAATAATGTACCTACTTTTCTATTCATAACGACACCAATCTACTTATTATTTTTTAGCGTTATGTCCAAACAAACATAATGGTATAAAAGCTTATCCTATTTCATAAGAAACATGAGTGGATGACATATTATTATTCTTACTCTGTGTTAATAACATATAGAAATCTATTTATGTCAGAATGCAGATGAACATCCGTTATGTTCGAGCGGATATAACGATATCAATTCAGTTCCCAATAAACACTTTCCTCTTCCGTGACGTACGTCAATGTTGGCTGGTTAAATGGAAGTGAACTAGCAGGTGTTCAAAAACGACGGAACAACAAGAAGGATAAACAGGTGGTAAATACAACGTTTTTATTGCAAAGGAGGTCTTCAGATGAATCTAGTAAAAGAAACAGTCACTATATGGGTGGTAATTTTGGTTTTGACCATGATGCCTGCAAGTGCATCATATATAACCTACAATATCAGAAGTACCGTATATGACAGCTCCGACTCTTTCACCCCCGCAGGTGATTTCTACTGAGACGCTAACACATTCTCTGGATTCTGGTATCAGATCAAGCCCGGTCTTTCCAGTGAGGTTCTCTATTTCCACAACAGTGTGAATGCTTCATCGACCATGCAGCTTGGGGACAAGATCGCTGAAGGTGATCTCTATTACGTTAGCAAGCCCCAGATGAAAAAGACCAAGATCGGCGACATAGACGATGAAAGTACATTTATCGTTGATGGTGTGGATCTCAAAAAATACTACCTGACGGGTTTCTTTGGGGCACAGCACGTGGTAATGCCTGAAGATCCCTCTTCCCTCTCTGCCGGCTGCCAGCCGAATAAGATAGCAAAGATCCTAATGGAAACAGATGATGATGGTAAAAAGCAGATGCTCTCTGGTGAAACATGGGATCTTGCAGGCGGCTGGTCACTTGTTGTGCAGCAGGTGGATGTAGAAGGTAAAAAAGTATGGCTGCAGTTAAACAAAGGTGGGGAAGAGATAGATTCCGCAGTTGTGTCGGGTGACACAGAGCTGGCAAACACTGAAAGAACATATCTCTATAAGGAC
>NZ_MBKP01000038.1 GCF_002243045.1 Methanolobus psychrotolerans | reverse complement strand
ATTTTCGTGTTATATCAAAGTAGCTTTGTCATTGGCAGAATTGCCTAACACGGATAATCTCGTATTTTTTGTAGAAAATCAACAATTAAGGCTATGTTTTGTGGATAATTTTTTAAAATCTAACTATATAATAAAACATATTGAATCACGAAGATCGGCCATATTAGAATCAATAAATGATAATGTAGAGTTTATTGTCAAACACAGTTGGTTTGCGTTGAGCAACATTTGCAGGATGCTGCTTGTAAAGCACATTTATTTCTATAAAAAAATTGATTATCTCTCTAAAAAAGATTCTTCAAAGGAAGATCTAGTCCTTATTCATTCATGGATTGATGGTCGGTCATTCACAGAAAACAATGAATTTCAAGATGTCTATTTTGGAAAACTGAACAGTTACATATCTAAAAGTGTGGATAATATTGTAATTGTACCTTACATTCTGCATACTGTTTCTTATTGGAAAATGCTAACAAAAATCAGCAAATGCAGGGAGCACTTTTTGATCCATTCAGCACATTTGAGCATGTCAAATATATTATCAGTTCTACTAAAAACGATGAAAAGGCCAACAAAGGAAAAGTGTCTGACATTTGAAAATATAGATATATCACATATAATTTATCTCGATAGATTGAATGATTGGAAAAACACCCGCATGTCATCAAATTTGCTTTTGTACCGTGTAATCGAAAATCTGAAACTCCAGAGTTTATCCATTGACAGGTTTATTTTCCTACATGAAAATCATACGTGGGAAAAAATATATTGTCTTGCATTTCGCGATTTTTATCCAAATACACTTCTTCTTGGATATCAGCATTCCACTATATCTAAAATGTATACTGCATATTCAATTTCCCAATATGAACGCGAGCTAATGCCGTTTCCGGATATTCTGATCACAAATGGGAAATACTCCAGAGATTATCTTGTAAAATCTGGCTATGAACCAACCAAACTGATTAGAGGTGGAGCAATAAGGTATGAATATGTTTTGGATATGCTAAAAGAGCCAACTAATCATAGAGATCTCAATGATCCTGATAAAAAAGTGACAATATTAGTTGCTTTATCTATTGATAAAAATGAATCGTGCGAGTTGCTTCATAAAGTACTGGATACATTTGGTAATCATAGAATGTATGACATTATTTTGAAATTCCACCCATTGATGCAATATCGGGTAATTATGAATGAGATGAATATACAATTATTTCCCGAACACTTTACAGTCTCTAATGAATCAATTTCTTCATTGCTGAATGAATGTGATATATTATTATACATGACTACAACCATCTGTGTAGAAGCTCTGGCCGCTGGTGTTTATCCTATTCATATAAAATCTAGCTATAATATAGATTGTGATATTTTGGATGGTTCACCTGCGGGATTACACATGTCCGTAAAATCAAAAGATGAACTTCTCACTTGCATAAATAATTTTACAAATTTAACGCCAGATGAACTACAAAAGATACGAAATATTGGAAGAAATATCACAAAAGATATCTTTGGTGCAGTTGATGAAAATACATACGAGCTCTTTCTGAAAACTCCTCCGTATGATTTTATTGACTAACTACAAGGTTTTAATATTTTAATATATATCATCTTAACTAAATATGAGGCCCAATATGAAAGTTGCAATACTCTGTGGTGGAATGGGAACCCGTTTGAGAGAAGAAACTGAATATAAACCCAAACCTATGGTCGAAATAGGTGATAAGCCAATACTTTGGCATATTATGAAAATATATTCAACATACGGATTCAATGATTTTGTCTTATGCCTTGGATATAAGGGGGATGTTATCAAAGATTATTTTTACGACTACAAGATGCGAAACAATGATTTTTCTATAAATTTGGCTAGTGGTGACATCAAGTTACATAATTCAGCTGAATGTGATGACTGGAATGTTACACTTGTAAACACGGGTCTTAATTCAATGACAGGAGCCAGAATTAAAAGAATTGAGAAATACATTGGGGATGATGATGCCTTAATGGTAACCTATGGGGATGGAGTTGCTGACCTGAACATCTCTGATCTGTTAGAATATCATAGGAGTCATAAGAAAATAGGAACTGTTACGGGGGTGTATCCTCCATCAAGATATGGAGAACTTAAACTAAACGGGGACAATGTACTATCATTTGAAGAAAAACCTGATACAAATGTTGCTCCGATAAGCGGTGGTTTCTTCGTTTTTAATAGGGAAATATTTGATTATCTTGATGAAGATGAGAATTGCATTTTAGAAAAAGAACCACTTGCCTCTCTTGCTACAGATGGGGAATTGAATGTATATCGTCACGAAGGATTCTGGCAGTGTATGGACACATACAGAGATTATACCTTGTTGAACAATATATGGAAGAGCAATGATGTACCATGGAAGGTGTGGTAATGCAATGGAAAGATAAGCCAGTATTAGTAACCGGTTGTACCGGCCTTCTTGGATCATGGCTGAGCAAGGAGCTTATTAAGAGAAATGCAAATGTTGTTGGCGTGATTCGTGATTGGGTTCCCAAGTCTGTTTTGATAAACGATGGATACATTGACAAAATGAATATTGTCAGAGGTGATGTCGCGGACTTTGATACCATGGAGCGGGTTATTAATGAATATGAGATAGAGGTTGTATTTCATCTTGCGGCACAGACTATTGTAGAGATTGCCAATAGAAACCCCCTCTCGACATTTGAATCTAATATAAAAGGTACTTGGAATATACTTGAAGCCTGCAGAAGGGCTCCAACGGTCAAAAAGATCATCGTTGCATCAAGTGATAAAGCCTATGGCGACCAACCTGTATTGCCTTATAATGAGAATATGCCTTTGCAGGGAACTCATCCTTATGATGTTTCAAAAAGTTGTACTGACCTTATTGCAAAAACATATCATACAACCTATGGTACTCCGGTCTGCATTACAAGATGTGGGAATTTTTATGGTGGGGGTGATTTGAATTTTAACAGAATTATTCCTGGAACCATACGATCAATCTTAAAAGGTGAACAGCCTGTAATCAGGAGTGATGGCTCATACATAAGGGATTATTTCTATGTAGAGGATGGCGTCAATGCATACTTGCATCTTGCAGAAAAAATGGATGATACAAATATTTTGGGAGAAGCTTTTAATTTCAGTAACGAGATACAGGTCTCAGTACTAGAATTGGTTCAAAAGGTAATCTATTTGCTTAAAGAAGAAAAAATCAAACCAAAGGTTCTTGGTACTGCAAAGAACGAAATAATACATCAATCTTTATCGGCTGAGAAGGCAAGAAATATGTTAGACTGGAAACCTATGTATACATTAGATGAAGGACTTGAACGGACAATCAGGTGGTACCAGAATTTTTTTGAGGGGCAGTGAATATGATAGAAGGTGTACAAATAATTCCTCTTGCCATAATACCGGATGAAAGAGGAATGATTCTTAAAATGCTAAGGAATGATGATTCGGTTTTTCAAGAGTTTGGGGAAATCTATTTCTCTTTAATTTACCCGGGTGTTGTAAAAGGATGGCATATTCACAAAAAAATGACTTTAAATTATGCTGTAGTTAGTGGTTCAATAAAACTTGTTCTTTATGATGATCGAGAGGGTTCGCAGACTAAGGGCGAAGTACAGGAAATTTATTTGGGTCGGGAGAACTACAAACTTGTGACTATACCTCCAATGGTATGGAATGGGTTCAAGGGCATTGGTACGGAATCTTCCATTGTAGCTAACTGCTCCACTATTCCTCATGATCCCGATGAGATAGAACGCATGGACCCCTTCGAAAATGATATTCCATATAACTGGGAGCTTAAGAACAGATGAATATTCTAATAACAGGTGCTTTTGGATATATCGGTGGGCGGCTTGCAAAATATCTGGGTGAGCTTTACGGTGATCCTAGCATAAGGCTTCTGATCAGGGATGATAGACAAATACCTGGATGGGTTGGAAGTAAATCAATCTTAAAAGGTGATCTGCTGGACGTTTCTTCATTAGAGGCTGCATGTGAAAATGTAGATACAGTGATTCATCTGGCAGCTTTGAATGAAATTGATTCCGGAAAAAATCCAGTTGCTGCACTAAAAGTTAATGGTGAAGGGACCATGAATCTATTAAATGCAGCCATCAGAAATGGTGTAAAAAGGATAATATATTTCTCCACGTTCCATGTTTATGGTCTGAATGCGTCTGGAGAAATAACTGAAAATACACTTCCATTGCCGGTCCATCCCTATGCTATAACCCATCATGTTTCTGAAGATTTTGTAAGGATGGCACATCATAACAAGGACATCAAAGGTATAGTTTTGCGTTTATCAAATGGGTTTGGATGTCCTGCTCATCCATGGGTGAATAGATGGACTCTTGTTGTAAATGATCTTTGCCTTCAGGCAGTTTTAAACAATCGAATGGTTTTGAAAAGTTCTGGTAAACAGGAAAGGGATTTTGTTACTTTGACGGATGTATCTCGATGCGTAGGTCACTTATTGTCTTTGGATGATCTGGAATTTGATGCAAAGGATTGTGTGTATAATCTCGGAGGTAATAACGCTTCATCAATTCTGGATATGGCCCTGCTTATTAGGCAAAGATGTGAAAAGATGATGGGCACAAGTCCAGAGATTATTGTAGGAGATGATAAATCCCAAAGAAATGTTCTCGAAAGGCGGTTAGTTTATAACATTGATAAGATTAGAAACACAGGATTTTCACTAGTATCCAATATTGAAGACGAAATTGACGACACTATTATTTTTTGTGAAAAGTATAAGGAATGTTTGAAATGCAACCTGTCGTAAGTGTAATTATTCCAACTTATAACCGATCAAATTATTTAAAAAGGTCCATTCAATCTGTTTTAGAGCAAACATTTACTGATTTTGAGGTTATAGTCATAAATAATTTTTCAACAGACAACACTTTAGAAATCATAGCCTCATTTGCAGATACCAGAATAAAGGTTTATAATTTCAAAAACGATGGAATTATTGCAAAGTCTAGAAATAAGGGAATAATGCATTCAGTAGGAAAATACATAGCTTTTCTGGATGATGATGACTTGTGGTGCCCTGACAAGCTTGAACTCCAAGTCAAAGTTTTAAATGAAAACTCTGACAAACATATCATATACTCCAATGCTATCATAGTCGATGAGCATGATGCTAGAAAAGTTTTGTTACTAAGACCAGAACAACCAAAAGTTGGTCAGGTGTTCTCTGATTTAGTATATGAAAATTTTGTACCTATACTCACAGTCCTGATTAGGAGGGAGGTATACGAAACAATTGGTCCATTTAGTGAAGATGCTGATCTAAGAGGGTCAGAAGACTATGAATACTGGTTGCGTGCATCTTTAGTATTCAATTTTGAGTATATGAACAAAGAACTTGCTCTTTATCGTGTACATGGTGGGTCTATCAGTGGTGCCATCAACAGACCGTTATTGTGGCAAAAAGTACTCCGTCGATTTTTGGTGAATTCTGAAGTGCTTCCTAAATATAAGAATGAAATAATTAATAGCATCGAAAGAATTAATTCCGACGTTTCAGTATATTATTGGAGCATTTCTGAAAAAAAAGAAGCAAAGGATTATGCTAAGAAGTATGTTGTCTTTAACATGAAACATTACAAATTAATTAACATGGCTGCAGGTATGTCGTTGTTTGTCCTGATTCATTTTCAATATTCTAAATTCGCAAAACTTGTAAACTTTGCGGCAAAAATTCGCAGACCTTTAGGACTCTAGTAATAGCAGAATATGATTCATTCCTATTTATTGCCTATAAATATCCATTGGATTATGTTGATGAACCTCTGGCTGAATACAGGGTTCATGATAGCAATTGGAGTCACAGGCAGGATATTGGTATTAAGGAAGAACTTGAAATCACACGAAAATGGATGAAAGGGATCAAACTGAACGGAGAAGTTAAAGTGAAACTAATATATAAACTCTTTAAAAGAAAAATAGCGCTCATCATATATCAGTCAGTCAAAAATTTCCGATTACCAGGAAAACTATCTAAGTTCTATTAGCAAATATCTCACAGACAATTTCATTGCAATAAAAGGAGAATAAATCATGGAAGTATTGATTGGAATTACTTTGTTTTTTACGTTTATCCCTTTAGCTGTCTATATCATTTATTTAGCTGCAATATTGTTCACGAAAAAAAAAGCAGTTGTCCCATTAAAAGATTATCCTGAAATAAGCATAGTGATTCCTGCATACAACGAAGCATTGGTTTTGTACGATAGGATCAAAAACATTTCACTATCTTATCCATCTGAACTGTTCGAGCTTGTGATTGTAGATGATTCTTCTACTGATGATACGGTCAGCGTCGCAAAGAAGGCGTTTGAAGATCTTGGTATAGAAGGCACAGTAATTTCCAATAAAGTACGATCGGGTGTGAACTTCAGCGTAAACAAAGGTGTTTCTGCAACAAAAAGGGAAATAATCGTTCTTACAGGTGCAGATGGAGAATTTGACAAAAATACCATTCCTCTTTTACTTTCTGTCTTGTTAAGTTCTGATGATGTTGGCGCCGTATCAGGAGATTTGATACCGGTCTCTAACAAGAAGGCTGTAACAACACGTTCTGAGGATGCTTATCGATCAGTATTTGGAAAAATATGCACATGGGAAAGTAACTTACACTCAACCTATTGTTTCAATGGACCCGCAACTGCGCTTAAGAAAAAAGCACGTGCTGATGTGCATGTAACAAAAGGAGCAGATGATGCAAGTACAGCTCTTGGGATTATCAAAAATGGATATAGGTGTCTTTACGTTCCAGATGCAAAATTCTATGAGTATATTCCTGACAAATTTGAAGAACAAAAAAGGCAAAAGGTTCGTCGAGCTTCCAGGTTGCTTCAAGCTTCATGGGTGCACAAAAATTTGTTATCGACCAATTATGGTCTATTTGGAACTGTTATTTTTCCTTTAAGAATGTTGATGTTCTTCATTTGTCCTTTTTGCATATTGATAAGTTTTGTTCTATGGATATACGTACTTTCATCATTTAATTTATTGTATGGTGCTATATTTGGCATTTCAGTTTTATCAATAATGGCAATAGGTCACTTTAAAACAAATATGCTTTCTTCCTTCTTATTGTATCAAATTTACTTATTTTTAGGATTGCTGTATCTTGTTAAAGATGTGCACATATGGGAACCAACTGAAAGGGTCAGTTAGTCTGCCTTCTCGTTAAAAAGTTTCCATTCTCTTTTCTTTGATTTGTAATCGAAAAAATATTTTAATCGTTTTCCATGTATTCAAAATATGGCCTTTCAATTATTCCGAAGGGACATTTAAGGTCATATATGCTTTTTACTACTTTTGCAGGGTTTCCTATAACTACGTTGTTCTTCTCGATATCATGTGCAACAACAGAACCGGAACCTACTAACACATTTTCATTGATAATAATTCCAGGGTTGACAGTACTGTTTGCGCCAATCTTAACACCATCTTTTATTGTAGCTCCTTTTAAGCATTTTTTAGCTTCAGGGCATAATGGATGCAAAACATTTGTAAGTACTACTCCGGGCGCAATGAATACATTATTTCCAATTTCACTTTTTTGTCCGATGTGAACATTTGTATGTATTTTAGCGTTATTTCCTATGGTAATGTACCCTTCAAGTTGAGAATTAGTACCGATTTGTGAATTATTTCCAATTTTTACATTTTCTCTGATTCTAACGCCATGGCCACAATTAAAATTGTTACCAATCTCACATCCTGCATATATGACAGTATGGGATCTAATGATACTATTATCTCCAATAATCAATTTGTCATTATCATTTGCAGTTGGCATACCTAAAATAACATAAGGCTGGACTTCCACATTTTTTCCCATTATTACATTGGGATATATTATGCTGGTTTTATCTATCATTATATCTTCTCAGTATTCATAAAAACCTTTTTTTGTCTTTTTGCCGAGATGGCCATTGTTTACAAGCTGTATTAACGTTTCTGAAGGTTTGTATTTTTCTTCATCCAGATTACTAGATATTGATTCTAAAATCGCGAGGCAGACATCAAGTCCTATAAAATCAGCAAGTTCAAAAGGTCCCATTGGATGATTCAAACCCGTTTTGATTGCTTCATCTATATCTTTCTTGCTTGCAACTCCTTCCTCTAACAGATTTACAGCCTCATTAATAAAAGGCATAAGCATTCTATTTACTATAAATCCGGGACTATCTTTTACAATTATTGGCTTTTTATTCATTTCAGTAGTTATTTGTTTTACGATTTCTATTGTACTTTCAGATGTTTTTCTTCCTTTAACAATTTCAACTAAATCCATTTTGTCAGGCGGATTAAAAAAATGCATTCCTACAAACCTTTCTGGATGTGATATTGATTCTGAAAGTTCAGTTATGGAAAGTGAAGATGTATTTGATGCTATTATTGTTTCAGAAGGGCAAACTCTTGTGATATTATTGAATATCTCTTTTTTTGCTCGCATATCTTCAGCAATTGCTTCGATTATAATGTCGGTACTTTCAAAGTTAGGAGTATTAAGAGTATATTCTATTCTTCTTAATATTTGATTTGTTTCATCCTGGGTATTTTTTTTAAGAAGCCTTTCTTGAATTCTATTCTTAGCTTTTTCCAATGATTTTTCGTTTCTGCCCATTAAAATGACATTAAATCCCTTTATTAAAGATAAGTGAGCAATTCCAGTACCCATTGTACCTGTTCCGATGATAATGATGTTTCTTTTTGCAGGATTTTTTCCATTTGATTCAAGTGAAAAGTAGGCTCCCATAGATGGTTTATTGAATGACTTTTGAATAATTCTATTTCCCTTTTCATCTTCCAGAATCAAACTATAGTACGGAATTTCAGGGTGTTGAATCGAAGGAATAAAAATCTTTGTGTATCCGATAACCTTAAGATCTCCTATATCTTCAAGCTTTATTTTTCCTTCACAAAAAATACACTTATCTATTTCATATCTCCATTTTTTACCACATTCTTCACATTTCCATATTACCATATTACTCCCCTCTGAATATATGAACGACAGATGTTCCTCCAATTCCTCCAAGACTGTGACTTAATCCTAAATTTGCATTTTGTACCTGTCTTTTCCCCGCTTCTTTCCTTAGTTGCATCACAATTTCATATACCTGTGAAATTCCAGATGCACCCATTGGATGCCCATTGGCTTTTAATCCACCATCTGTATTTATTGGTATGTCTCCTTTGATCATGGTTCTTTTTTCGCGCACTAGGTATTTTCCTTCACCTGGTTTGCAAAAACCTAGGTCTTCCATTGAAATGAGTTCTGATATAGTAAAACAATCATGTAGTTCTGCAACATTTATATCTTCAGGTCCAACTTTTGCCATATCATAAGCCTTTTTTGCAGCTATTTTTGTTGCTTCAAAACTTGTAAGCTCTTTTCTTTGAGATAATGATATGAAGTCTGTTCCTATACCCATGCCAATAATTTCAATATCTCTGCTGGATGTTCTTTTATCAGAGATTACTAGTGCTGCAGCACCATCTGATATTGGGCTGCAATCAAAAAGTGTTAATGGGGCAGCAACAAGGGGAGCATTTTCTATCATTTCCATTGTGACTTTTTTATAATTGAAATGAGCTAACGGGTTCAAATTAGCATTTTGGTGATTTTTATAAGATATCAACACCAGGTCTTCATGTGTACTGTTATATCTTTGGAAATGCTGTTGCGCTATCAAAGCGTAATTTGCAGGGAATATTAATCCCTGTTCCTGATCAAGTGTTCGATCACTTGCTGAAGCTATGTGTCCGGTCAGTTTAATGTTGTCTACGTGCGTCATCTTTTCAACACCTACTACAAGGACATTCCTGTAATGGGGCATCGATATGAGTGACTGGTACAAAGCTGTAGCACCTGAAGAACAGGCAGTTTCTATTCTTATGATGGGTATCTTTAACTCTGGCAATAAACTGGAAACAATTGAATTAAGATGTAATTGATTATCGCACAATCCGCTTAAAAAATTGGATACGAAGATAGCGTCGATTTGTTCAATCGAAATTGGGCTATCCTTTATTGCCTCGTATATAGCCTTATATATTAATTGGGGTAGACTTTGTTTTGAAAAGCCAAATTCAGTCCTACCTATTCCCGAAATATACATTTATTTTCTCCCGTTTGTTGATATCTGTTTTTTAAGTTTTTTATTATCAGAGTCGAAGCTTAATTCATGATTGTTTGTTGACAATAATATCTTTGCTTTTCTACCACAGGCATGCTTATCTATCTTTAATTATTATAATATGTAATAGTTCCATATTATATAATATGCTACATATTAACTAATCTGTCCAATAAAAATAGGTGATATTTCTTGCACATCAATCTAAGTGAAATGTATGTGGATGCCGAGATTAAGAAAGCTGTGAACGATGTTCTTGACAGCGGGCGATATATAAAAGGAGAACAACTTCGGCTTTTTGAAGAGGAGTTTTCTGCTTTTTGTGGTGCAGACTATGGGATTGGTGTGAGTTCCGGTACGTCGGCTGTCCTTCTGACAATGATGGCACTGGGGATAAAAACCGGTGATGAGGTAATTGTTCCTTCACATACTTTCATTGCAACGGCAAGTCCTGCTAAATTCCTTGGTGCGACACCTGTATATGTTGATATCAATCCTGTCACTTATACAATGGATCCGCTGAAACTGGAATCTGCGATCACCGACCGGACAAAGGCAATCATTGTCGTTCACCTGTATGGTCATCCTGTTGATATGGACAAAATAATGTCTATTGCAAAGAAGTATGACATCCGGGTCATAGAAGATGCCTGTCAGGCCCATGCGGCAGAGTACAAAGGAAAGAAAACCGGTTCACTTGGTGATATGGCTGCATTCAGTTTCTTCCCTTCAAAGAATATGACGGTAGCTGCAGATGGGGGCATAGTCCTTACATCAGATGAAGAACTGGCCAAGAAAATGTCAATGCTAAGGGACCATGGAAGGACAGATAAATACCTTCATGAAATGCTTGGATTGAATCTAAGATTAAGTGAGGTCCCTGCATCTATAGGAAGGGTGCAGCTAAAACATCTGCCCGAGTGGACTGAAACAAGAAGGAACGTGGCAGCAAAATACAATGTCCTGCTTGATGGTGTCGTGGAAACACCTGCCGAAAAGGAATGGGCAAAACATGCTTATTATGTTTACACTATCCAGACAGATGATCGTGACGGACTTCAGGAACACCTGAACAAGAACGGTATCAGCACAGGTATCTATTATCCAGTTCCTGTTCACAGGCAACCGTGCATGGAAGCTGGAGATTGTTCCCTTCCTGTTACAGATGCATGTGTGGACAGGATACTCTCACTTCCAATGCATCCACAACTTACTGATGAGCAAATCGATTTTGTTGCTGAGAAGATTGAGGAGTGGGTAAAATGACAGGTGTAGGAGTTATTGGAACCGGTTATTGGGGTAAGAACCATGTACGTACCTACAGTGAGCTGGTTCTGGAAGGCGTTCTGGACCATGTTCTCATATGTGATATCAATGAGAAGCGTGCAAAAGAACTTGGCAGTGCATTCAATATAGAGTACCTGACAAATTATCGTGAACTGATAGATGATCCGGATATAGATGCAGTGAGCATTGTGACTCCATCTCCCACCCACTATCAGCTCGCAAAGGAATTTATGGAAGCTGGAAAGGATGTGCTTGTGGAAAAGCCTATGACAATGAACATCGATGAGGCTAAAGACCTTGTCCGGATATCCGAAGAAACAGGGCAGATATTGATGGTGGGCCACATATTCAGGCATCATCCTGCCGTGAAAGAGTTAAAACACAGGATCAATGTAGGAGAACTGGGGACCATACGACTCATATCAAGCAATCGTTTATCTTTCGGTGCACCCAGAAGTGACATGGGCGTAATTTATGCTCTTGGCATACATGAAGTGGATATGTTCTGCTACCTGTTGAACATGGATTATCCTAAAAGCATTCTTGCTGATACGAGGTGCACCTTGCAGCCGGGCATCGAAGAAACAGCAATGATCTCCATGGATTTTGGAAATGCTACTGCCTATGCATTTGAAAGCTGGCTGATGCCCGCATCCGGGAAGCAGCGTGACCTCATAGTCGTAGGGTCCGAAAAAGTGGCAAAGATAGATTACCTGAAGCCGCAGGAACTCCAGATGTTCGATATACGTATTGCAGAGCGGGATTTTGATGGAAAGACAAGTTTCAGTGTTGAGAATGAGGGTTCTTACACAATCCCAATTCCCTATGCTGAACCGTTAAAAGAGGAACTGCATAACTTTATAGATTGCATCAGGTCACGTGAGAACCCGCTTTCTGATGGGATTATAGGAATGCGGGCTGTGGAAATGGCGGAAGCAGCTCTAAAGTCAGCAGCAATAAAAAGATCCGTTGAATTTTGAGTAAGCTAAAACTCAACAGATCTATTATTTTTCAAATATCTCTTCTCTCATCAGGTTCAGAATAAATCATTGTTTCAAAAAAAGGTTGATATGTAAATTCAATTATGTCCTCTCATTTCATTTTCTCCCATACTCGTCATCAAATCTCAAAATATCGTCCTCTTCTACATATTCTCCCAGCTGGACTTCTATGATTTCAAGAGGTAACTTTCCCGGGTTTGAGAGCCTGTGTTTTGATCCAGCCCTTATGAATGTGCTTTCTCCTTGCCTCAAGTAATATTTATCTCCATTGTTCTCAACACAAGCCATACCTTTAACCACTACCCAGTGTTCGCTTCTATGGTGATGTAGTTGAAGACTTAGTTTTTTGCCAGGCAGTACTGATATATTCTTTATCTTGTGTTTTACAGAGCTCTCAAGAAGTGTATAGGAACCCCAAGGACGGTACACTTCATTGTGAATCATTGCTTTCTCATCGTTTCTTTTCTTTAGTATATCAACTATGTCCTTAACTTTCTCACTGCTTTCCTGAGGGCATATTAGTAAAGCATCTGATGTGTCTACTATTATCATATCATTCATATCAACGAGTGCAATGATTTTGTCAGATTTTGAATAGGTATAATTGTTCCTGGAATTAAGAAAGATACTGTCATCAGCCGTGAATGAATTTCCATCATCTTTTTTTTCAGATTCATCGTAAAGAGCGGCAAAATTTCCAAGATCATTCCATTTATAGTTGATCTCGACCACAACTACGATAGAAGATTTCTCTATAATCCCATAGTCAATTGAGATCTTAGGTACTCTTTTATAAACGTCTACTATGTTTTTTTCTGTTTCAAATGCATCTGATATCTCAGGTGCAAAACTTCTAACTTCATTTAAAAAAACGCCTGTATCAAAAAGGAACATCCCACTGTTCCAGAGACATCCTTCAGCAATGTACTTTTTGGCATCGTCTACGTTAGGTTTTTCTCTGAATTCTACTACCTTTTTACCGCTGCCAACATTAGTCCCTGGTTTAATATATCCATATCCCGTGTGAGGGTATTTTGGTGACACGCCAAAAGTAATAAGGTGTCCCGGAAGAATTTGTTCAGCTTCTAATATTGTTTCCATGGCATTAATGTCAAGCACATGATCTGAAGAGAAAACCCCCACATTGGATCTACCATATTTCTTCTCAATTTCCATTACTCCATACACAATTGCAGGCAGGGTGTTCTTACTTTCGGGTTCAATTAGTATGTTCTCATGTGGAATCTCATAACCCAAATCTTCAATTTGCCCAGTTACAAAGTACTTTTGCAATTCATTTGTCACAATAAAGATGTCTGACATTTCTGAGACTTGTAAGCACCTTATCAAGGTATCCTGAAACAGGGATTTTTCTCCAAATTTTAGGAATTGTTTAGGATAAAGCTCTCTGCTAAGAGGCCAAAGCCGTGTTCCTGCTCCTCCGGCAAGAATTAGTGATTTCATGTTTTATTCCTCATGCTTATTCTATCCCTCTTTGAGAAAAGGAATCAGGTCTCATTACTTATGAGGTTTTCTACAGAACTTTTTCTCGATATGTTAATATATTATAGATTCTTATGCTTTTCCCGATGCTTTCAATTGTAGTTCCCACATTCAATGAACGAAATAATATTCCTATTCTTGCTGATAAATTAAAATCGATATTAGAATCCCATCGTTGTGATTATGAAATCATTTTTGTAGATGATAATTCTCCGGATCATACGTGGGAACTTGCAAGAGAAATGTCTTTGGCAGATGAACATATACGAATTATAAGAAGAGTAGGTCGGAAAGGTTTATCATCTGCAGTTATTGAAGGTTTTTTAGCTTCCAAAGGGGACTACCTGGCAGTGATTGATGCTGATCTTCAACATGATCCTGAACAAATACCTCAGATGGTCAATGAACTGGATAAAGGGGACTGCGATCTTGTGATTGCTTCAAGATACATTGATAATGGCTCTGTAGGGGATTGGAATAAACTCCGGATTCTAATAAGTGAAATTGCTACAAGCATGTCACAACTTGTTATGAAGTACAGGAGTACTGATCCAATGAGTGGATTTTTCATTCTCAAAAGAGATGTCATAGACAGAAATATCGAAAAACTTAGCGGAAAGGGGTTCAAGATATTGTTGGATATAATGTCAGTTGATGATACTCTTCAAATAAAGGAAATTCCTTATACATTTTCTACCAGACTGCATGGTGAAAGTAAATTAGGTAATGATGTTATTGTCCAATATATGGAATTTCTTCTGGAAAGGACATTTGGTAAATATGTCGGTATTCAGTACATCAAATATATGATTGTGGGTTCCCTTGGCGCATTGCTCCATTTTTCACTTTTGAGCTTTTTCTATAAAACTCTTGAACATACCTACAGCAAATCGTTGATGGCAGCTATATTGATAGCTATATTGTTCAATTATTCCTTTAACAATCTGTGGACCTTCAGATCACACCGATTAAAGAATCTTTCCCTTGTGACTGGTTATTTCAAATACAATCTTTTGTGCGTTGTCGGAGCTCTTGCGAATTACAGTGTAAGTATGTATTTACTAGGATATGTTGACTGGGTACTTGCATCTTTCATCGGAGCTTTTGTAGGTGCCAACTGGAATTATCTTACAAATTCGATATATACATGGAAAACAAAACATGAATAAATCATAATTTGTATTTATATAACACGTGTTTTATTTTCCTGTAGAGGTTTTTAGATGAAAACGAATCTAGATGAGCATAATCAGATATCAGAAGGTTACTATGACTATGTGTTTAAAAAAAGCAGTGGTGTTCAGTCTAAGTGGCATCATCTTAAGTTCAGGAAAATACTTGAGGCTGTAGGCGACCATAAAAATGTGTTGAATATTGCCTGTAGCGCAGGAACACTTGACTTTCTTGTAGAAGCTGAAAATGTTGTCGGAATTGATTTTTCCTTGAAGCAGCTTATTTATGCTAATGCGAATAATCGTTCGGATTGTAATTCTTATGTTTGCGGGGATGCCTGCAGGCTTCCAATTAAGTCCGACAGTTTTGACCTTGTGATGGCCAGTGAATTTATAGAACATATTAATACCACTTCTTTTGATAGTTTTCTTGAAGAAGTTTATAGGATATTGAAGCCAGGTGGAGAAGTCGTTCTGACAACTCCAAATTATCTTAGTTTTTGGCCTGTGCTTGAAATAGTGCTCAATAAGTTAGGTGATGTTGATTACACTGAACAGCACATAAATAAGTTCACGCCATCTAGGATTTCCCAAATGGTTGTCGATAAAGATTATTTCAAGATAGTTGAGATCAAGCCTTTTTTGCTCTTTTCTCCTTTTTTAGCTTTAGGAAAATGGAAATTAGCAGATTCTATGTTTGAGATAGAAACCCCTTTAGCAAAAAAAGCTGGTTTTTTAATTTACTGTCATTTAAAAGTCAATAAATAATGTTCTAATAGTTATTTTTTGTTTCTTAACAGGTATACTATTGTTCCACTAACAAGCAAACTCCAGAAACTTATCACGCGATCCAAAAAAGCTACTGCTGTGCCAAAAGTTGTGTCCACACCGCTCAATTCAAGTAAGAATACAATGGAGAATTCTACCGCACCTAGTCCGGCAGGTGTCAGGGGAATTGCAGTTAACAAGGTTGATGCAAGGGCAACAAATACAATTGTGTATATCCCAATATCCAGCCCAATGGATCTTGTAACAAGGAACAATCTCCCTGATTCCATAATCCATATTAACAATGACATGGTAAAAACATAGAATATAGTTTCAAAATCAGAAAAGGGTTTGAATATCCCATGACTGAGATTTCGAAAGTGCATATGAAGTTTTTCTGGTATAAGGTGCATCATACGTTTTTCAAAAGCCCAGAATACAATAATGCCAAAGGCTACTACTATGATCAATATGTACCCGATTGTTAGTGATTGATCTATTTCTTCAGGCATTTGATCACTATAAATAAGGTATCCGCTTAACGTAAGCAAAATGAGTAACAAAGTGATATCAAATATCCTCTCCACGACAATTGTTCCAATCGTTTTGGATATTGGCTCATCGGTTTCTTTTTTCAGCAAATAGCTTCTGTATATATCCCCTATCTTTGCAGGAACAATGCTATTTGCAAACCATGATAAAAAAACAATTTCTGTAACTGCAAGTGAATTTGTTTTGATCTTTAATGCATCAAGTAATTTTTTCCATCGCATACCTCTTACAATAAAAGAGGAATAATGTAACCCAAAAGCTGCAAGATAAATTGGCCAGGATATATTTTTAGATATGTTCATAAATTCTGTCAAATTAATGTTGTTGATGAGCAAATAAAGAATGAGAAACGAAATCATAAAGGATATTATAGTCTTTTTACTTACCAATAAAGAATGAAGTGGTAATTTGTCATCCATTTTTAATCCTTCTTAATAGAATTTGATTGAAACCGCTATTATTTAATCGATACTATTAAATAGTTATGTTGTTTTTTTTTAAAAACTCTCTTTGATTTTAATCATACTTACAGATGATGGAGATTCATATGGGAAATAAAAAAACAACAAAGAATATTAGTACTTCGTCGATTAATTCAGAATCACATGAGCAGTCCTTTTCTTTTGTTCATATTAAAAAAGCAATCATTGGCAATAGTTATGCTCTATTGTTTTTTATTACTTTAATTGGTATGATACTTCGATTCTACAGGCTGGGGGCTGAATCCATATGGCTTGATGAAGGAACGAGCATACAAATGGCAAAACAAAGTCTTTACACTATCATATTCGACAATAAGGATTTTGCCCACCCACCTCTTTTTTACTCTATATTGCATTTTGTTATAATGTATAGTGATTCGGAATTCTTCGTGAGGCTTCCATCTGCAATATTCGGTACTTTGTCCATTCCTCTTATCTATCTGCTTGGATCCAGTTTTTTTAGTAAAAGAGAGGGTTTGATATCTTCATTCCTTATGGCAATATCTGTAATGCAAATAAACTATTCTCAGGAGGGGCGCAGTTATGCATTGATGATGCTGCTTGCTCTTCTAACAATCTATCTCTTCATCTCTGCCTATAAGGATAATAACAGAACTAAATGGATCATATCGGCAATATCAGGCACATTACTTGTTTATTCTCATTTCTTCGGTTTCTTTGTTATTGGGGCTATAGGGATCTTTTATATCCTCGATAACTTTGATTTTGTTTCATTGAGGTTCAATCCCAAAAGTACGGACAAAATGTTTATGATAAGTGCAGTTTCCTTTGTTTTATTGAGTTTGCCTATGATTTTATGGGTGCTTGGGGAATTAGGTTATGCTACTGGTCATAAAACATGGGGAATGGCACAAGAAGGTTTTTTCTATAACATTTTCATTAGTTTCAGCAATTATTCAAAAATCACGATGTTCATGTATATTCCTTTGATGCTGGCAGGGCTGGTTTTTTGCCTGAAAGATTCAAAGAAATGGTTTTCTTTGATTGCCTTATGGTTGTTCATACCACTGGTCACAGGATATTTCCTGGCGGGTTCAATGCCATTTCAGCCAAGATATTTGCTTTTTATCATGCCTGCTTTCTTGCTGTTGATTTCCAAAGCTATTGTTTCCATAGCAGATATTTTGACAACGGTTTCAAATTCAGACCGTTCTGTAAACAGAGGGAAGAAAAGAACTGTATCAGAAGCTAAGAACAAATCTTCAAATAATACCAATGGAAAAAGTATGTTTGTAATTATCTCTGTAGTTATGCTTGTCATTCTGATTAGTTATACTCCTTTGTATAATTACTACACAACTTCCCATAAAAATGACTGGCGTGATACCTCTGTTTTCATTGCCAGCATAACGGAACCAGGTGATTATGTAGCTCCTTTGCCAGGTTATATGGGTCAGGCTCTGATGTACTATTATGATAACTCATCGGATGGGACTTTTTATGCAAATACTCAATATTCAGAAAGTGGACTTACTTCTTATGTTAAAGGCAAGCAGAGGGTGTGGTTCCTTGTAACAGGAGATATAAGCGCAGCTAATCCAAATGGTTCTGCAGTGAGCTGGTTGCAGAATAATGCTTTTTTTGTAAAGAACATAACAGGTATTTACATATTCACTTATCCTGCTCTGTAAGTTTTCATTTTCATTTTTATTTTTATTTTATTTTTATGTATTTAAATCCGTTATTTCAATATTAACATCTTATTTTAAGTACTATAACTATAATCATATCAGCAAAACCCTACTTTTACACTCAAATTCCTAGAAATGTGATTACATGCCGTACAAAATTACCGAGAAAAAAGAGCTCGCTCCAAGTGTGCACATGATGAAGATCCTGGCATCAGATGTTGCTAAAGCCGCAAAGGCAGGCCAGTTCATTATATTGCGTATTGATGAGACAAGTGAAAGAATACCACTCACGATTGCTGATTTTGATGCAACCGAAGGTACTGTTACAATAATCTTCCAGGAAATGGGCAAGACCACAAAGCAGCTTGCAAAGCTGACCGCTTCAGATGAACTCCGGGATTTTGTTGGTCCGCTTGGAACCCCTGCAGATGTAAGGGAACTTGGTACTGTTATCCTTGTGGGTGGCGGAGTTGGAATAGCTCCTGTGTATCCGCAGGTAAAGGCATATCGCGAAGCTGGTAATAAGGTAATTTCCGTAATTGGTGCAAGGAATGAGAGTCTTCTCATACTCGAGGATGAGATGAAGGCAGCAAGTGATGAATTATACATTGCTACCGATGATGGTTCTAAGGGCCATCACGGTTTTGTGACAGATGTGGCGAAAAAGATACTTGACAGCGGTGAGAAGATTGCAAGGATAGTTGTTATAGGTCCTCCAATCCTCATGAAGGTGGCAGCGGGCATGACTGCACCTTATGGTGTGGAAACCCTTGTAAGCCTGAACCCTATAATGATCGACGGTACCGGCATGTGTGGCGGATGCAGGGTCTCTGTTGGCGGCGAGACAAAGTTTGCCTGTGTCGATGGTCCGGAATTCGATGCACATAAAGTGGATTTCAATCTCCTGATGAGCCGTCTCGCCTTGTATAGGACTGAGGAGTCAAAGTGTCTTGAAAATCATAATCATAAATGTACCTGCAGGGGTGAGAACTGATGGCAGACAGACAGGCAATGCCATTACAGGACCCAAAAGAGAGGGCACACAATTTTAATGAGGTGGCATTGGGTTACACTAAAGAGCAGGCACTTGCTGAGGCTTCCAGATGCCTGGAATGCAAGAACCCCAAATGCATAGAAGGATGTCCTGTGAATATTGATATCCCTGGTTTTATTTCATGCATAAAGGAAGGGGATTTTGACGGGGCAATAGATACTATTAAACTTACCAATGCACTTCCGGCAGTGTGCGGACGTGTATGTCCTCAGGAGGTCCAGTGTGAACAATACTGTATACTGGCAAAGAAGGGTGAACCGGTTGCCATAGGCAGGCTTGAACGTTTCTGTGCAGACTACGAAAGGAAACGAGGTGTAACTCCTCCTGTACGTTCGAAATCCACAGGCAAACGTGTTGCGGTTATTGGTGCCGGGCCGGCAGGTCTTACGGCAGCAGCAGACCTTGCAAAAGCAGGCCATGCTGTAACAATATTTGAGTCACTCCATGAAACAGGTGGTGTGCTCACTTACGGAATTCCTGAGTTCAGGCTTCCAAAGGCTATTGTAAAGGAAGAGGTAGAATACATCACTCAGCTTGGCGTTGATGTGAAGGTCGATTACGTCATCGGGAAGATAAAGACCCTTGATGAAATGAGGGAAGAGTTCGATGCAATTTTCCTTGGAACCGGCGCAGGGCTGCCAAAGTTCATGGGTATCGAAGGTGAGAATCTCAATGGTGTTTACTCCGCAAACGAGTTCCTCACAAGGGTTAACCTGATGAAAGCTTACCAGTTCCCGGACTATGATACTCCTATCAGGAGAGGGAAGAAGGTTATCGTAGTGGGTGGCGGTAATGTTGCAATGGATGCCGCGCGCAGTGCGCTCCGCCTTGGTGCCGATGAGGTCAGTATAGTCTACCGCCGTGGTGAAGATGAACTGCCTGCAAGGAAGGAAGAGGTAGAAAATGCAAAGGAAGAAGGTATTGTGTTCAGGCTTCTCACAAACCCTGTCCGTATCCTAGAAGGCGAGAACATGACTGTGAAAGGTGTGGAGTGTATCAGGATGGAACTTGGAGAACCTGATGCGTCCGGGCGCAGGAGTCCTGTTCCTGCAGAAGGTTCCGAACATGTGATCGATGCTGATATTGTCGTTATTGCTATAGGCACATCACCCAACCCTATGATCTTCTCAGGCTCAACCGGGCTGGAAACCAATTCAAGAGGCACAATCATAGTTGATGGATCCGGTAAGACCTCACTGGAGGGTGTTTACGCCGGTGGGGATGCTGTAACAGGAGCTGCAACAGTTATCAGTGCCATGGGTGCAGGCAAGCTTGCCGCACAGGCCATCAATAACTATCTCAGTAACTGATCTGTAAATATCAAATTTAGTTGTCCGGCTTGTCCGGATACCTTCATTTCTTTTCGTTTCTTTTCTGAACATCTTTTTAAGCTGGAGTATGCTAAATGGTATCAATGAAAAAAGGCAGGTCTTTTTCTAACACATCCGCAAAGCCACATTTGAAAAGTGCAGGCTATTCTATGGCCGATAAAAGTGGTTCCGGAACAAAAATGCCCAGGCATAGTCATGATCAAAAAAAACAGGTCCAAAGGTACGCAACTAACGAAAAGGATTATATTTTCTGGTGCGAGGACTGCAATGTCCCCCTTATAGAAAAAGGGTGTAGTACTTGTGGGAAAGATGGGATAAAGATTGACCTGTCACAACCGGCAGATGTAAGATTCTGTTCTCCACATGAACGAAGCATTCTTCATGGGATGCTTTTGTCTTCTTTTGATTATGATCCTCTTGGTGAAAAAGTAATTCTACTTAACAAGATCCCGGGTGATGATAAGGCCGATGAGGTCATAGTTGACGGTCTTTTTTTCGGGATACTACGTTTTGATATGCAAAGAATGGGCTATGTTTTTGAGCCCTCGGTATCCGGGGCGAGCATACTTCTTGAATACACCTCCCTTAAAACCGTGATCCTCAAAAAGAATTCCAGACACCTTAATGGCAAAAAGGTGAATTATGATCAGGTAGAATCAATTTCTTCCGATGTCCGGATAAATGATATAATTCTTGTAAAATCTGGCAACCTTAAGGGTTTTGGGGTTGCATACTGCGATGCAAAGGATGCTGCGTCTGTCGATGGTCCGGTATTGAGGGTCCGGAAGATCGATTCACAGCAGGTCTCATTGAATACGAAGATCTCCACAATGAATGATGTTGTAGCTGCAAATGTTGTCCATATACGCAGTATTGGAAAGAATGCCATTAACACAATAAAGGGCATTGCGAACCAGAAAGATCACAAAGACCTTCCTGTTAATGTATCCTTCAGTGGTGGAAAGGACAGTCTTGTGGTGCTTGACCTGACACTCAGTGCGCTTAAGAATCGGAAAGTACAGGCATTTTTCCTCAACACAGGTATTGAATTCCCTGAAACTGTGGAATTTGCTCATAATTATTGCAGGGATAACAACATTGAATTGATTGAAAAAAAAGCAGAGTCTGATTTCTGGGACAATGTGGATGTATTCGGTCCGCCCGCCAAGGATTTTCGCTGGTGCTGCAAGATATGCAAGCTTGCACCTGCCAATGCAGCTATAGAGGAATGTCTTGAGAAAGCTGCCACATGCATAACCGTGGACGGGAAAAGGAGGTACGAATCATTCTCAAGGGCTAGTATCTCTACAAGTGAAACAAATCCGTTCGTTCCGGGCCAGCTCAATCTTTTCCCTATAAAAGACTGGAAAGCAATAGAGGTCTGGCTGTACATTTACTGGCGGAAACTCCCGTATAATCCACTCTATAACATGGGCTTTGAAAGAGTGGGGTGCTACCTCTGTCCGGCGGCACTTTCTGCGGAGTATCAGCGGTTGAAGGAACTGCATCCTGAGCTTTATGAAAGGTGGGAATCTTTCCTAAGGCAGTGGGCAAGAACGAACGGTCTCTCTGAAAAATTCATAGAGCATGGCCTGTGGCGGTGGAAAGAATTGCCGCCGAAGATGGTAAAGCTGTGCGAAGAAATGGGTATATCCGTGTCAGGGCGGGAAGTGGCTTCACCATTCAGCATCGAGGTAACCTCGGGTATATCTCCATGCAGAGCTGGTGGTTATTCCATAGAAGGGTCTGTGCAGGGTTTATCCATGAAGAAGGCTGGCAATATCATGAATATTATTGGTAAGCCCTCTTTTTCAGAAGAGCTGGGGCTTTTGCTTGTGAAAAATACATCTTCTACGGTAAAGTTGTTCTCCTCTGGAAGCATTGTTGTGAATGCAGATAACAGGGAAGAGGCTGACAGGCAGTTTGCAGAACTTTCCAGGCAACTGCTGAGAATCCACATGTGTACGGGTTGTGGCATATGTCTTAATGCCTGCCCGGTCAAGGCAATAATCCTGGATGGTGCAAAAAGGGTAGAGATAAGTGAAAAATGTATCCGATGTGGTAAATGTACTGATTCATGTGTAATTGTGAGATATTCTGGCAAAATGAATGCCTGAAAGCAAGAATATGTATGATGTTTGCTATTCTTCTTTGTATGGTCTTGTGCAAAAATCCCACGGTGAGTTATTAATATAGTGAGCAATTATAGAAGTCTCTAAATATTTAGTTTTAACTTAGGCGGACAATAATGGTAACAGATAAACCGGACGGGTTATCCCGCATAATTGATTCAAAGTGGAGGGTAGCGGCAGCAGCAGTACTTGTATTGCTTTTGGCGATTCAGGTACTCGTTCTCCTTCCGCTTGCAGATGGTATTATCCTGGGGCTTGTGTTTGCTTATATCTCTCGCCCCATATTTTTTAAACTGCAAAGGTTTCCACGCATGGGTGCATTTGTTGCAACCATGTCCATTGTCGTGCCTGTGGTATTCATCATCGGATGGGGCCTGTTGGAGATCTTCCGCAAGATCATATGGGTATTTGAGAACCAGGCATATGTGCTTAATAGCGTGTTCGATTATTCCCGCAATATAGGTTTTATGGCGGCTTACGGAGATGATGTAAACCAGTTTCTCTGGAACGTCTCCAGTTCTATAGTTCCCCTCCTTAGCCGGGCAGGAATATTTAACTATGCTTTTGATATTATGATGTTCGGTCTCAACCTTGTGGTTGCAGTGTTTGTATGTTATTTCCTTCTGGCAGACGGACACAGGTTCTATGAAGCTATCGTTGAGCTGTTTCCGGAAAATTGCAAAGGCTCTGTTATCAGGTATTTCGGGCATATGGATATAATTCTTCAGGGAGTTTTTGTAGGCAACGCATCTGCGGCACTGGTGGTAAGTATCTTATCCCTGGTAGTCTTCTATGCTTTCGGTTTTTCAAATGTTCTTGCACTGTCCGCATTGATCTTTCTTGCATCTGTCATCCCCATGTTTGCAGGCTACATGGTCCTTCTGGTGCTTTCAGTATATCGCTATTTTGAATTCGGTCCGCAAAGTGCTGCGATTTTCTTTGTGGTCTCATCGATTGTTATCTATGTACCGCCTGAGCTTTTCCTGCGTCCCTATCTGTCGAGCATAAAATCCCATGTTCATCCTCTTCTGATCCTCCTTGCTTTTCTTGGCGGAGCATTTGTGGGAGGAATTGGCGGGTTCTTTGCGGCGCCCATACTGCTTGGTGCGCTAATATCGGCATACAGGGTGTATGTAGATGAGTCATCATCTGCCTGTATTTTCCCTGAAAATATGTCCGGTCCCAATGATGCAGATATCCCCGAGTGATGGTTTACTGCATTGTATAGGCAACGTCGTTTTTTCAAAAAGAGGACTAAAAAGATTAATAAAGCTTGGTCTAATTAAGATAGCATATATCTTGAAGGTGAATTTATGCAATTATTACTGATACATTCGGATTATATCGAATATGAAGTGAAGAAAAGCACCCCTGTTGCAGAAGAGATCGAAGAGTCCTTTAAAACTGGAAGACTTGAAGATGCTCTTACTGTATTCATCGCAGTGGAAAAAGTCGATGAATCAAATGTTGAGGGTGCGATATCAAAAGCTGTGGAAGAAATAAAGAGTGTAGTTTCACAGGTCAAAACCAACAGTATAATGGTGTATCCATATGCCCATCTCAGTTCTAACCTCTCTTCTCCCAAAGCTGCAATTGCTGTTCTGAAGGGAATTGAAGACGCATTATCCGGTGAGTTCAATGTTAAAAGGGCACCATTTGGATGGTACAAGGCATTTAAGATAAGCTGCAAAGGTCACCCGCTTTCCGAGCTCTCGCGTTCCATAGTGCCTGATGAGGCCTCCGGTTCAGAGACATCTGCATGTCTTGCGTCCGTAAAGGAAGAAGTGGTTTCTGAAGCTCTCAAAGCAGAAAGCACTGCAAAATCCTACTGGCATGTTCTCACTCCCGATGGTACCTTGCATGATGCGGCAAGTTTTGATTTCACAGGTCATGAGAATCTTAGGAAATTTGTAGACTATGAGATCTCCAAGAAGAGAGCCGTTGAAAAGGCACCTCCGCATGTTGAGCTGATGCGCAGGCTTGAGATAGCTGACTACGAACCGGGATCGGATTCCGGTAACATGCGCTATTATCCAAAGGGCCGCCTTATAAAATCCTTGCTTGAGAACTATGTACTCGAAGAGACTTCAAAGGTTGGGGCAATGGAGGTCGAAACGCCTCTTATGTATGATATGAATCATCCAACCCTGAAGAAATACCTTGACAGGTTCCCTGCCCGCCAGTATTCTATTGAATCTGACAAGAGGCAGCTTTTCCTTAGATTTGCAGCATGTTTTGGCCAGTTCCTTATGAACCATGACATGACCATCTCCTACAAGAACCTGCCACTTAAAATGGTAGAAATGACCAGGTACAGTTTCAGAAAGGAACAGCGTGGTGAGCTTGTAGGACTGAGGCGTCTTAGGGCTTTCACAATGCCTGACATGCACAGCCTGTGCGCTGATATGGAGCAAGCCATATCCCAGTTCGATGCTCAGTATAACATGTGCATTGATGTCCTCGATAAGATTGGTATCAAGGTCGATGACTTTGAAGTTGCCATCAGGTTTACCAGGGATTTCTACAATGAGAACAGGGATTTCATCACAAACCTTGCAAAGACAGTTAATAAGCCTGTACTGATTGAAATGTGGGATACCCGTTTCTTCTATTTCGTACTTAAATTCGAGTTCAATTTCGTTGATGCCCTTGAAAAGGCAAGTGCCCTTTCAACTGTGCAGATAGATGTTGAAAATGCTGAAAGGTATGACATAAATTATATTGATTCCAACGGAGGTGCCAACAAGCCTGTAATTCTTCACTGTTCTCCAAGCGGTGCGATCGAGCGCTGTATCTATGGCCTGCTTGAAAAAGAAGCAATGAAAACAGAGGCAGGGGGAGTTCCAATGTTGCCTCTGTGGCTTTCCCCTACTCAGGTAAGGGTTATACCCATAGCAGAAAAGCACATGGATTATGCATTGAAAGTGTCTGAACTGCTCAACTGCCGTGTTGATATCGATGACCGGGATGATACCGTGGGTAAGAAGGTACGTGAAGCTGGTCGCGAATGGGTCCCCTACGTTGTAGTTGTCGGTGACAGTGAGGTAGAAAACGGCACTATTAATGTGACTATCCGTGCAGAATCACAACCCAACAAACCGGCTAAATTAGAGATGACTCCTGCAGAGCTTAATACAAGGATATCTTCCGAAGTAGAAGGAATGCCGTATAAAGGTCTCTGTCTTGCAAAAATGCTTAGTGTCAGACCAAAATTCATATAAACATTTCATTTGAATTAATCTATATGCAGGACAAAAAATCCCATGCAGAGGAACTTTCTTCTGCAACAATACTTGTTAAGGGAAGGGTGCAGGGAGTCTATTTCCGCAAATTTGCCCGGGAAAATGCCCTTAAGCTGGGGATTACCGGGTTTGCACAGAATCTGTCGGATGGAAGGGTCAGGGTTTTTGCAGAAGGAAAAAGATCTTCTATCCTTAAATTGGCAGATCTCCTCTCAGCAGGTCCTGCCATGGCAAGGGTTGATGACATGGAAATCTCCTGGTATCCTTATTCTTTAGATTATTCTGATTTCATTATCAAAAGATGAGGCTAAATAGCAAGACGTGGCAGGCTTAGTTTCTTTTCTCATTTTAGTCCGGTTAGCTTTCTCCGATTAACTTTAATAGTCTTATTGCCGATTTCATGTTAATGGAAAACGTAGTCATTCTAAGATATGGTGAACTTGCCTTAAAGAGTACAGGCGTTCGTAACTGGTATGAAAAGACCCTTGTGAATAATACTTCTGCAATGCTGGAACATCGCGGGATACCTTATTCCCGAATAACCCGGGAATGGGGAAGAATATTCATTGATACAGATGATAGCAGGGCTGCAAAAGCAGCAGCAGATGTTTTTGGTGTAGTATCCACTTCCTTTGCACAGGTAACAGATGCTACTATAGAGTCTGCAGGTGCTTTATGTGCACAGCTTGCTGAAGGGTTTGTTGTAGAAGGTCAGTCTTTTGCAATCAGGTCCAGACGTACAGGAAACCATAGTTTTTCATCACGTGACCTTGGAATGAAATGTGGGGATGCGGTATGGCAGATGCTTGAGTCAAATGGTATTACACCTTCTGTAGACCTTACAAATCCGGACAGGGAAATATTCGTGGAAATGCGGCAGACAAAAGCATATGTTTTCACACAAACGATAGAAGGGGTTGGAGGGCTTCCATTGGGGACCCAGGGAAAAATGGTATCTCTTGTTTCAGGGGGTATTGACTCTCCGGTTGCCACATGGCTCCTTATGAAGAGAGGTGTGGAAATTGTACCTGTTTATTGTAACAATTCCCCTTACAATGATGACCGTGCCCGCAAGCGTACTATGGAATGTATAAGCGCACTTCAGGAGTGGTGCCCAGGTCATCCTTTCAAGGTATATGAGGTTCCAAACGGTGCCAATCTTGGGATATTTATAGATAAGTGCTCCAGGAACAAAACATGTCTTCTGTGCAAAAGGACTATGTACAGGATAGCTGCAGAGATTATGAATAAAGAAGGTGCTTCAGGTATCGTTACCGGTTCATCCCTTGGTCAGGTAGCTTCCCAGACTGCAGCTAACATGCATGCTGAATTCTACGGACTCTGTATTCCCATATATCATCCTTTGATAGGTCTTGACAAGAATGAGATAATCGATATTGCAAGAAAGATCGGTACGTTTGATATATCCATACAACAGGCAGGAAGCTGTGAAGCAGTGCCGATACATCCTGAAGTAAAAGCTGGCTTTGATTCTCTTCTTGAAGAAGAAGGAAAGATAGACATTGATGATCTTGTGAAGAAATCTATTGAAAACGCCAGGGTTTCACATCCGATTTCTTAACTTGAGTTATCTTTATTTTCTGCACTATCATTTTGCACATTTTCATGGTCATTTTTTCTTTTTATTTTTATATATTGTGTATAATACAGTATGTGTTGATGATGATTTCATGATATGCTCAAAAACGGTGGGATCTTTTAAAGTGATGCAAAACACTTATATATTATAATTTACTATGCACATTTAGGCGCACAAACTCACAGCAAAGTGAATTTTAGCACAAATTTCATCCTTTATCTCTCGTCCATTCCCTCAATTATTCCCGTGCGCCTAAACTCTTTTAGTTATTTTTGATTTGGTAACAGTTTGACTATTTTTTGGTTGTTAAGAGCAACTCTTATATAAATACCATGCATATAATATTCTTGAATTTATATTAATGCTTTTGATCAATAGTTGGTTTCTATGAGTGAACTTCCATGGGAGAATAAAAAAATAGCAGAGATCATGTCATCGGCAGGTAATGAAGCTAAGCTGTCGCCTGATGCCACTGGCAAGAACAATAAAGCCACTTCTCCTATTCCTGATATATTAGCAAATGCTTTTGCTGATATGCAAATGGAAGAGGTGCAAATAGAGGCCCATGAGTCTGCTTCTGTTGTTGCAGATGATAATATGCCACAAATGACTGCTCCATCATTTGGGGATTTGCCGGACTTATCTCTCTTGGGCGGAATTAAGAGTGAGGGGCCAAAGTTAGATATGCAGAAGACTGCTTTCCCTCCTTTTATGAATAGTTCCGGCATTCCTGCAACTCTGGATAAAAAAGAAAGCATTGCTCAGGATATTCCTAAAATGTCCTATGATAATGTTTTTCCTTCTGCAACTCCTGCCACTCACTCGGGCGAGTCTTCAAAAAAGCGGTCTCCTCCTCCATTATTCCAGCCATTTATATTGTCTGATGGTGATGCAGGGGCTGGCCCACATTTGGATACTCCGATATCATCTGCACCAAGATATAAAAGCGCGCCACTACCATTCCAGCCGTCCCAATCTATTTCAGACAAGCTTCCTTCCCCGAACCCGCTTCCTTTAAGTGTTCCTCTACCACCAGATCCTGGATATAATCATTTGGATCCTGTCCATGCTGTTGGTGTTGATCCCTTTGCTTCTAGTCCTGCTAATGTTCCTGGTTCTTTAGGGAACAATCCTTCAATTGGTGTCAATCCTTTTGCTTCTAGTCCTGCTAATGCTCCTGGTTCTTTAGGGGATACTCCTTCAATTGGTGTCAATCCCTTTGCTTCTAGTCCTGCTAATGCTCCTGGTTCTTTAGGGAACAATCCTTCAATTGGTGTCAATCCTTTTGCTTCTAGTCCTGCTAATGTTCCTGGTTCTTTAG
>NZ_MBKP01000002.1 GCF_002243045.1 Methanolobus psychrotolerans | reverse complement strand
TTTTCTTGATGAATCGTCCCCTCAAACAACGTCAAATACAGTTCGTTTGTGGTCTTTCAATAAACCAGTCATGTTTAAAAACACAACCAGGCTAAAAGCAAACTCATTCGGGTTTTATTCATTGAATGGTAATTCTGTTATTGATTTCAAGGAACATTCAACTAAAGAGGACGTGTGCTCGTTTCTATCAACTATTATAAACAGCAACATGGGAAAGAGAATAGTGATCATTCTTGACAATTTCAGGTCACATCGGGCAAAAGATACAGTGGATTTCTCATTGGAAAATAATATCGAGTTGGTCTATTTGCCTCCATATTCGCCTGACCTGAACCCAATCGAATTCATCTGGAAGAGTGTCAAAAGAATAATTTCCTGTAATTTTGTCAAAGATCTCGACCATATGAAAAAACTGATTGCTGAGACGTTTATTAGTTGTTCATCAAATCTTAGTTTTGCAAGAAAATGGATTGAGAAGTTTCTGGATAATAAGTTAGAAAAGTTAAGTAATTAACTATAAAGTATACTTTAAGTTAAGCATATAATAACCTGTATTTCTACTACAAAACATTACATAAATATTAAAAGTACATCTTTTTTACATAAACCTAATTATGTTAAGACTAACGATGAAATAATTAAAGCGTACTCAATATTCCGTCCAATGTTGAAATAACCGACAATATAAGACAGGTTCTATAGAAATCCTCTAAATTCAAACAATAATATAAGTCAATAAAACATTGGTATGTTGCTCAAGATAGTAATTATTTTTGCTGAATTTAGGCTATAGACAATGATTTCAATAGGTTTTCTACAGAGCCATAAGACAATCTATTTATACTGCAAATAAACAACTTAAAGTGAATTTGCCATATTCAACGCAAAAGAACTTGATTTTTATAGCATAGTGGATAATGCCATTTCACTTAGTGTAACTGAAATAGATTTAATTAGGGATTACGATAAAGAAACAAAAAATAAGTGGAAGAGATAAATTGAATCCTAATGCTAAACAACCTAAAGAGAAATATTATTGAACTTAAATCATGCAAAAATTAAAAATATCCTGCTCTCAAATAATAGGAACAGACTTATCACTTATTCATACAAAGTAATGGGGATTTAAATTGAAAATAGAGCAACATGGGAAATCTAGTGCATCACTGGTAATGCAAAAAAAATCATTTTTCATTGAAAATGACAAACATGTGAAAAAACAGAGAAAAATCGCAGATACATATGCCAAACAACCGCGTCGCATTAACTGTAAAAATTGTAATGGACTATTGAGTCAAGATTATGATTTTATAAAAGATATGATCGAATATAAAATATGCAATAATTGTTCACATTTGAATGGGGCCAATGAGGATACAAATGAATTTTGTGAAGCAATATATACTAAAGACAGTGGAGAAAGTTATGCTGAAAGTTATGAAGAAGAATCAATTGAAGATTATAACCGTAGAGTAAGTAGCATATATATACCTAAAGCTGATTTTTTAGTTACTGCTCTTATTAATAATGGAGAACATCCAGATAAGCTAAAATATTTGGATTTTGGAGCAGGCTCTGGTTATTTTACAGCAGCCCTTAAAAAAATAGGGTTAACTAATGTTTTTGGCTCTGAAGTATCAAAATGTCAAGTTGAATTTGGTAACAGAATGAATAATTCAAACACTTTATCAGTCCATGAAATTTCGAATACTAATAAAGTGTTGCAAAATACAGATGCAAATGTAGTATCAATGATTGGAGTATTAGAACATTTGCAGAATCCAAGAGAAGTAATGAATTATATTAAAAGCAATCCCAATGTATCATACTTATACATATCTGTACCACTTTTCAGTCTTTCTGTATATTTAGAAATGTCTTTTCCAAATGTATTTCATCGACAGTTACACGGCGGGCATACTCACTTATACACCGAAAACTCACTAAATTATATGTGTGATGAATTTGGATTTGATATTATTGCACAATGGTGGTTTGGTACCGATATCGTCGACCTATATAGAGACATAAGTATTATCGTGGAAAAAAATCATGCATCCAATAAATTAATAAATACCTTTAAAGAAATGATAATTCCGGTTATTGATTCAATGCAATTTGAATTAGACAAAAAGCATCTTTCTTCCGAAGTTCATCTGTTATTAAAAAAGAAATAGTGATAATTTCCATAAAAAACTCTTCGTATTCGAATTATTAGTAGAAATCTATGATAGCAACTGAATGATATTATATGTTGGAGGATTTTATAGATTTTGCTTTTAACTAACAGTGCAAAAACCTCCAACATGCTAAAAGATAAGCTGCTGATATAGAACAAATGTATAAAATTAAAACAGCTTCATGCTGTAGACCTGATGTTGAAATGCTTTTCTGCAACAATGCATTGGCAGAATACGTTATATATAATGTATAGAAGTTTCAAGATATATGTCAAGAATATCAAATTTGCTTCAACCTTGCTCTATAGATAAATGATTTGAAAAAAGCCATGTTAAAACATCCCCATATTGAATTCTACAAAACGAACCTGAAATCAGAACAAATACCACAACAAGGATATGACCTTACAAATTAATCCCATCCATGCAAGATGGTCTCAATATCCATATGCAACCCACCATCTTCAAAGATCCGGTGCCACATCTCTAAAGTGGCAAGATTCCAGGCAACCCTTGTTTGATAAGGATCTATGTTCTTAAGAGAGGCTACCGCTTTTATCAGGAACTCTTTCCTGAAATAACCCCTCTTCTCCAAAGAATGACTCAGAAGAAGAGGCTCAAACACATCCTTCAGTTCCTCAGCCCACCTGTCAGTTGGCACACCGAATCCTCTCTTCTTCCTTGCAACCGTTACCTCGGGAAGCAGACCTTTCATAGCCTTTTTGAACAGATATTTCTCTGTACTCCCGTTCAGTTTGAGTTTTGGATGAACCATAAATGAAAAATCGACCAACTTATAGTCAATTAGCGGAACTCTCGCCTCTATTCCCTGCGCCATGGTCATCCGGTCAACTTTTACCAGATAGCTGTCAGGAAGAATTGTCTTCACGTCCATCAAAAGCAGGTTATTGAGAACATCATGTTTCTGTTCCATGAACCTCCGGCTCACTTCCCTGCCCTGCTCAGGAGATTCTACATTCTTCAGGAAGTCATCAGAATAAACTTCATTTATATCCACGTGGCTTAGCGGGTAACAGGTCTTGTAAATGAATTCATTGCCCCCCTCAAGCAAATGTTCAACAAGCTCACCATTGTAATGGAAACGTGCTTTTGTAAGAGGGTCTTTTACGAATGCCGATGCAAGTTCCGATGCAGGAGGGATCAGCACCCTGGATACTGGAAGCATGACCTTGCGCAGAGGATTGGGGATCGAATTCTGAACCTTTTTCAATTTGCTGTAAATGTAGTGATTCGAATAACCTGCCCATATCTCATCATTGCCATCACCTGCCAGGACAACAGAAACTATTTTTTTTGCTTCCCCTGACATTACATAAACAGGTATTGTGGCCATATCAGCCATGGGCTCATCCAGATGCCAGATTATCTTGGGTAGTAGATTGACAGAATCCGGCTCAACAATGATTTCGTGATGGTCCGTTCCAAAATGCTCCGAAACGATTCTTGCATATTTCAGTTCACTCTCACCGTAATCACCAAAACCTACACTAAATGTCTTGGGAGCATCAACGAACTGAGACATCAGACCTACGACTGAGCTTGAATCCAATCCACCACTAAGATAAGCTCCAAGAGGAACATCACTCATAAGCTGCATTTCAACGGCTTCATCCAGAAGTTCACGAAGCCTTCTGGAATATTCCTCTTCATCCGTGGTAGCAGATTCATCGATCCGCACATCCCAATAACTCTTGATTTGCAGCTCCCCGCCCTGAAAAACCATATAGCTGCCCGGAGGAACTTTCTTTATATCTTGGAAGAGGGTCTGCAAGGAATTATTATAAACATACATGAAAAAATTATGGAGCGCATTTGGATCTACCCGCGGAGTATACTCCTCGTACTGAAGAATGGACTTTATCTCAGAAGCAAATAGCAAGACGCCATTCGTCAACAGATAATACAAAGGCTTTATTCCTAACCTGTCACGGGCAAGGAGAATCTTCTTCGAATTTGAGTCCCATATACAGAATGCAAAATCCCCTCTCAACCGGGATATGAATTCTTCACCATATTCTTCATACAGGTGAACTATGACCTCGGTATCTGTTGATGTGTAAAACTCATGACCCTTGGTCTCAAGCTCTGCCCTGAGGGGAAGATAATTATATATTTCGCCATTGAAAGTTATCCAGATGGACTCATCTTCATTGTGTATAGGCTGTTTACCGGATGACAGATCGATGATACTCAAACGGCGATGACCAAGCATCACAAACTCATCACTGTAAAATCCGTAGTCATCGGGCCCCCTGTGAACTAACTGATCTGACATCCTCCTAATCAGGGACATGTCATTAAGTCCAAAGACACCGCATATTCCACACATATTATTTCCTTTTTATCAATGCTTTTTGAACCACTCAACTGTCCTTGCAAGGCCCTCTGCCAGAACATATGTTGGCTTATAACCGAGAATGTCCCGTGCTCTTGTGATATCAGCAAGCGAATGTTTCACATCACCCGGCCTTTCAGCCGCATAGGCAGGCTCAATATCCGTGCCTATAATATCGTTCAATGCCATGACAAGTTCATTAAGGCTGATCCTGCTGCCACATGCAATATTGAATACCTTGCCCGGAGCATTTGCTGCTGTACAGGCAAGCAGATTTGCATCAACATTGTTCTGCACATAGGTAAAATCCCTGCTTTGCTCTCCATCACCGAAAATAACAGGCGACTCTCCGCTCAACATATTCTTAATAAATTTAGGAATCACTGCAGCATAATGGGAATTTGGATCCTGTCTCGGACCAAATACATTGAAATAACGAAGAGCTACAGTCTCAAGCCCGTAGATATCATAGAACACTTTACAGTATTGTTCTCCTGCAAGCTTGCTGATAGCGTATGGACTCAACGGGTCAGGCGACATTCCTTCATGTTTTGGAAGGGTTAAAGTATTGCCATAGGCAGAAGATGAAGCGGCATAGACCACTCGCTTTACTCCTGAATCCTTTGCAGCGACCAGCACATTCAGGGTACCATCTATATTGTTCTGATTGGTTGCTATCGGATCATCTATGGAGCGCGGAACCGATGGAAGAGCTGCCTGATGAAGGACATAGTCAACTCCTTTAAATTCGGTTCTCAGAAGACCAAGGTCCTGTATACTGCCATTCACAAGGCGGATATCATCTTTGAAAACACCTATGTTCTCCATTCTGCCAGTCAGGAAGTTATCTATAACAACTACCTCATTGCCATAGGATACCAGCCTTTCAACAATATTCGAACCTATGAATCCTGCCCCACCTGTTACGGCAACTTTTTTTCCCTTTAACATCAGTTCGTACCCCCGCCACCAATAGCCCGGTAAAGGAAGCCGGCCTTTGTTACATCCAGGGACTTATACTTCCTCGCCGCATCCACAAAAACAATACTTTTCCTGTCGCTTTCATGTGATAACAGATCAATTGTCTCAAATTCCCTATGGGCTACCATCAGGACCAGGCAGTCCGGATCAACTGAGAGATAGTCATGAACACTAATACATGGGCAACCAAAAACCTCGTTCAGCTCAACATTCGGCTCAACAATATACACGTTAGCTCCGCGTTTTTTCAGATCAGACACAAGGGTTTCACTGGGAGAATTCCTGAAGTCTGCCGTATTTGCCTTATAAGAAGCACCAAGAATTACTACATTTGAACCTTTCACAGGCTTTTCAACGTCATTAAGACCATCACTAACCATATCAAAAACATGATGTGGCATCTCATCATTAACCTTTCTTCCAGCAAGGATGACCTGGGCATGATATCCAAGTTCCTGAGCACGCTTGGTCAGGTAATAAGGATCGACAGGGAGGCAGTGACCACCAACACCCGGACCGGGCATGTATTTCACAAAATTCCACTTCGTAGAGGCAGCCTCTATGACATCGATAATGTCTATTCCCATCCTCTCAAATATGAGAGCCAGCTCATTCATCAAAGCGATATTAAGATCACGCTGGATATTCTCAATGACCTTAGCAGCTTCTGCTGTTTTTATGTCCTTTACACAGAATACATTCTCCCTGATGATATTCTGGTATAAACCACGGGTCACCTCACCCCACTGAGGATCAATACCTCCAACTATACGGGCTACATTCTCAAGGGTATGATTGGAATCTCCCGGATTATATCGCTCAGGGCAATAAGCAAGACCAAAATCCCTGCCTGCGACAAGCCCAGTGCTCTCAAGTATGGGTTTCAGTACTTCTTCAGTAGTGCCCGGATAAGTAGTGGATTCAAGGACTATAAGGTGATCTTTCCTGAGTGAACTGGCGATGCCTTCCGCCGCAGAAACGATATAACTGAGATCCGGTTCCTTTGCCTCGGTGACAGGGGTTGGCACTATGATCAAAACGATATCACATTTTGACACAGAATCTGCAATACTGGTACTGGCTACCAGGTTCTTGCTTTCGGAAAGTCTCTTTACCTGTTCGTCCAGACCCAGATCTTTTAGCGGAGATATACCCGAATTTATCTTTTCAACCTTTTTCTTATCGATATCAACGCCTATTACATTGAACCCTTTATCTGCAAAGAAAACAGATGTAGGCAATCCGACATAGCCAAGGCCTATCACACAGATCTTTGCACTTTTATCGATTATTTTTTCATTCAGCTGGATCATAGTAATCATTGCAACCAATAAATATATACACGAACTTATAATTGTTAACTCATCAGGGATTGATAAACCTTTTCGAGCTTGTCCATCAGTCGGTCATGGTCATACCTTTCAACAACATCTTTCCTTCCTTCAATTCCCATATTGTATCTTAAAGAATCATCAGATAACAAAAAGACTATTTTTTCCCTTAATTGTTCCGCATCCCCGGTCCTGACAACAAAACCTGTGACCCCATCCTTCACAACCTCAGGACAACCTCCAACATCAGATACCACTGCAGGAATTCCACATGACAAGGACTCCACAACAACATTAGGAAGACCTTCAGTATAACTGGGCAAAACAAGTATATCAGCAGCATTCATCCATTTAGGGATATCATTTCTGGGAATTTCACCGGCAAATAAACAGTTCTCATAAGTAGCCACTTGTTCTCCATCTTTCCTTCCAATAAATACGTAGAGGATATCAGGAGTCTGTTTTGCACATTCGTATGTCAGGTCTAATCCTTTTAATTTATGCAATCTGCCTACAAAAAGGACGATTTTTTTCTCCATGGGAAGATCAAGTTCATTTCTCATCTGTTCCCTGTCCATAGGGATAAAACTATGCGTGTCTATACCTGAACTGATGACCTCCACTTTGGAACTGTCAGCACCAAGACGATTTACAAGAATTCCTTTCATCTCTTCACTTACGGATATGACTTTATCAGCCCTGTTGGTGACGAATTTTACAAGGGAATAATTCATGCGGTTCTTCCATGGAAATATCCTTGCATCATCCCCATGAAAACGCACGATAAAAGGTTTTCTTTTGATCATTGCCGGGATAAGTGCGGAATGAGGCACGTAATGAGCATGTACGATGTCATACTTCGAGAACAGTAATTTGTATATGCTCAGGCTGAGGAACGAAAAATAACCAAGTGGGTTCTTTGTCCTTTTCACAACCTTGTCTACAACCACACCTCTTTTTTCCATACTTTTTACCTGATCCCTCACAAAAGTGCCAAAGCAAAAACCCTTTCGTGGATACATATTGGATATTAACAGAACTTTCAATATCTCCACTCTCACCGCTCTAGGAAGGTTTCCGACCACATCTCAAACACAAGCAAAGCATACAGCTTGTGATTATAGAGCAATTCAGACCGGTTATGTTTTTTCATGATATCCTGTATGACCTCCGGTTTGAAATATCCCTCGCGGACTATTACAGAGTCATCCATTGCCTGTTCTGCCATTTCCATCAACTCCCCTTTAAACCATGTACCAATGGGTATACGGAATGGACGTTTCTTTCTCTGCTGAGTTGCCTTGGGGAGAATATCCTTACCTACCTTTTTAAGGATGTATTTTTCAGTCATACCTTTTAGTTTCAGGCTATCAGGAATACTACAAGCAAATTCTACAACGTTGTGGTCAATTATAGGAACCCTTGCTTCTATACCACTTGACATTGTCAGTTTATCCGTCTCAAGCAGTATATGATCCACAAGATAGGAACGTGTATCAGCATACATCATCCTTGAAAGCAGGCTCTCCTGCCGGTTACCAAACTTTTCAGTTGCGTTATTGAACAGTATATCTGTGGCTTTATTAAACGAGTCATGAGATATTCTGCTATCCAATTCCCCGGTATAAAGAGAATGTTTGTCCTCTTCACTAAACACAGATTTGGAAAAAAGGAAACCATGTTCTGTGATCTCATGAGAAGCGCTCTTCATACCAACATAGAATTTACTTGGAAGATGAGGGCTTATTGAATCAACGATTGGAGCAACCAGACCCTTGCGGACAAAACCCGGTACAAGCCTGTGATAACGATTATTCAGCATTCCTACTTTATAACTTATATAGCCGCCAAATATCTCATCTCCGCCGGCACCGTTGAGCACTACAGTCACATGCTTTTTGGCCATTTTTGACAGAAGGAACACAGCAAGAGCAGATGGGTCTGCCACAGGTTCATCATTGTGCCATATAACATCTTTCAAATATTTTGCATACGCGCCTTGCTCCACAACGATCTCATGATGATTGGTACCAAAATAATCCGCAGCTTCCTGTGCCTGGCTGAGTTCCCCAATCTGACCTTCTGACCCAAAGCCGACCGAAAATGTCTCAATGGGCTCATCGACCATTTTACTCATCATTCCCGTAATTATGCCTGAATCGATACCTCCTGACAGGTAAACACCTAACGGTACTTCACTCATCAACCGGATTCTCACAGATTCTTCAAGCAGACCCCTTAATTTATTAACGTAATAATCCTCCGTAAATTCGTTATTTCCGTGTGCAGGGACATCCCAGTACTGGCTTATGAAAATGCTCCCGCCAGAATAGGTCAGTGTATGGCCGGGCATCAACTTATGAACACCCTGAAACATCGTTTCATCAGCAAGATTATGTCTGAAAGTAAGATAATCATGCAAAGCTGCCACATTGACAGAGGGTCTTATATCCTCACATTGAAGCAACGCTTTTATCTCTGAGGCAAAAAGTAGCTTGTTCCCTGTCAGGCTGTAATAGAGAGGTTTAATCCCAAGACGGTCCCTTGCCAGAAGCAGTCTTTTTTTAGTCATGTCCCACAAAGCAAACGCGAACATTCCCCTCAGATGATGGACAAGTTTGTCACCATATTCCTCATAAAGATGCACAAGAACTTCTGTATCAGATGACGTGTAGAACCGATGACCCTTTGATACAAGGTCAGCTTTCAACTGAAGAAAATTATATATCTCACCATTGTAAATGACCCACACCGTCTCGTCTTCATTATGAACAGGCTGGTGGCCACCTTCCAGATCAATTATACTTAATCTCCTGTGGCCAAGCCCAATACCCGAGTCCAGAAACATGCCATTGTCATCCGGACCACGATGATGAATCACTGAACACATATCTTTCAGCAGCTTTTCATCTTCAAAACCGGCAAATCCGCATATTCCGCACAATCTGTGTTACACTCCATTTATAGATAGATATCAAATCAAATTCGGGGCTTAAATCTATTTGTATAATAATGTGATGTTATTTTAACAATACCTATATTTATTATATAGTATTTATTATTAGCAACGTAATCCACCATAAGGTATTTTATATCTATGTCAAAAATTATGTTTAGTTGTGAGGGGAATGCATGAAAGATAAAAAAACAAAAGCAAGTCCGTTGAAAAATAGTTTACCCTACATAGCCGGGGTGATATTATCTTTATTAGTGTCGTTCTATATCAGAACCGGTTCAAAAGCAAGCGTTATCCTGTCAGAGAACTTTGTGAGATTCGGAGGTAACGACCCATGGTATCATATGAGAGTTGTGAGTACGATACTGCACAATTACCCCCATAATCTCTGGTTTGAGGCCTATACCCTGTTCCCAACCGGACAAAGAATGGTCTTTGCCCCATTGTTTGACTGGGTACTTGCAAGCCTGATATATGTGTTAACGCTTGGAAACCCTTCCACACATCAGATGGAAGTTATCGGAGCATATTTCCCGGCACTTCTTGGAACTCTTGTGGTCATCCCTACCTACTATGTTGGAAAATGGATATTCAACCGGAACGTAGGTTTACTTTCCGCATTCCTGATAGCAATACTCCCAGGCGCCTTCCTGCACAGGTCACTTTTAGGTTTCACAGACCATCACGTAGCTGAAACCCTCATGAGTACCGTTACCGCAATGTTCCTGATAATGTCATTGAAGACTATGAGAGAACATCCGGTGAATTTCGATGATATACTTGCAAAGGACTTCAGTAAACTGAAGCCTTCCATGAAATATATTGTTCTTACAGGAATATCAATGGGACTGTATGCACTCGCGTGGAAAGGAGCACTTTTTTTTGCACTTATCATTGGTGTTTACATAACGATACAGCATATCATAGATCATTTGAGAAATGAAAATCCGGAGTATCTCGCGATTATTGGAGCCATTTCCTTCTTCATTGCATTTGCTATAATCGCTCCAATGCCAGACCTCGGATCCTCGAAATCCCAGTATATGCTGGGCCTTCCTGCAGGAATAATTGGATTTGTAGTATTCAGCCTGATATCACGCTTTATGAACCAGCGAAAGATGAACAGGAAATATTTTGCCTTAGCTCCCGTTGGATTGTTTATGACAGTTCTGATAATTTCAAAATTGTTTATTCCAACAGTATACGCAACTATCATCAGCGTATTCGGTTATTTCATGCGCTCCGGAGGCGGACTTACAATAGCAGAAGCATATCCTTTCTTTGTAGACAGGTCTACAGGCCTGTTCTCGTTATCTCCACTCTATGATAACTTTGGTATTGAAGGATACATTGCATTTCTTGCTATCCCTGTATTATTGTACCAGACATATCGTGAGCATAAGCAGGAAGAGATATGGCTTGTAGTATGGACAATGATGATGGTCTGGGCCTTATATCAGCAGAACCGTTTTGCATACTATTTTGCAGTGAATGCGGCACTTCTTTCCGCATACCTGGCTGTAAAAATACTGGAAGCTGTTGGCTGGAAAGAACTATATGAAAAATACCTGCTTTCAAAAGAAAAAGGTCGCCCATTTGAATCAAAAAACATTAAAGCAATCCACATTCTTACTATGTTGATACTATTCATTGTCCTCATATATCCTGTCGGACCCCTGCAGGAATCCACGTCGCAGAATACAGGAGTTGGAGGACCCGAAGCAGCATGGATAGAATCATTGACATGGTTACGTTATAACACACCAGATACAGGAGTTGATTTTTATGAGCTATATGAAACTCCTGCAGAAGGCGAAACATACCAATACCCTGATACAGCTTATGGCATCATGTCCTGGTGGGACTACGGGCACTGGATCACATACATCGGACACCGTATACCAAACGCGAATCCATTCCAGTCAGGAATTGGCGGCGGTGATGTACCAGGTGCAGCTTCGTATTTCACATCACAGTCTGAAGAGGAAGCGAACACTATTGCCGATGTTCTTGGAAGCCGATACATCATCAGTAACGGAAGAATGGCCTATACGATCTTCGGTGCGATGGCAGCATGGGACGGAGACGAAAGTGGTTACTATACCCAGGTTAACTCTGATCAAGGTCTTGTAAATGTACCAAGTATGAAGTACCTGAACAGTATGGAAATGAAATTACATCTGCTTGATGGAAGTGGACTGCGGCATTATAGGATGGTGCATGAATCCCAAGCTTATAATCCAAGTCATGAACCCTATGTAGATCTGGAATACTTCTACAAAAATATATATAATATGTGGACCGGGGAAAACATTCCTATTGAAAGTGCATCTGGGTTCGTCAAGATCTTTGAGTACGTCGATGGTGCCACAGTCACTGGAACAGCACCCGAAAATGAAACTGTGGCCATCAGCACCACCATAATGACCAACCAGATGAGAACATTCACATACACACAGTCCACAACTGCGGGATCGGATGGAGCGTATTCATTCACAGTACCTTATTCCACAGAAGGGACAATGGAAGGCGAAACACAATTCGATACAATGCCTGTCGGACCTTATGTAATAAGTTACAGAACTGTCACTGAACAGGTCAGCATCAGTGAAGCGGATATCCTGAATGGGAACATAATAGAAATATGAAAGCTTCTTTCCCATTCAATCTTTACTTTTTTTTCACTTATTCCCGACACTTACAAATAATATCATGCAGAAGCTAGCTTTAAGGTGATATATTGGGTAATATAATCAAGGGAAAAGCATGGAAATTCGGCAGTGACATCGATACTGATGTCATAATTCCCGGGAAGTACCTGCGCACAACAGACATGCAGGTTTTTGCAGATCATGTTCTGGAAGGGATTGACCCCGAGTTCCCAAAAAAGGTTCAAAAGGGAGATGTCATCGTTGCAAATGACAACTTTGGATGTGGTTCATCCAGGGAACAGGCAGCACTGGCACTCAAATATGCAGGTGTAGCATGTGTGGTGGCAAAATCATTTGGGAGGATATTCTTCAGGAATGCCATCAATGTAGGACTGCCACTGATGGAAGCAGACGTACAATGCAATGAAGGAGATGAAGTTGAAATAGACCTGCATCAGGGAACTGTAAAGGTGAGCGGTAAAGTATTCCAGGGAAACAAACTACCGGATTTCCTTCTTGAGATGTTGACAGATGGTGGACTTGTAGCCCACCGGAAAGCAATGAAAAATCAATCGTCAAATACACGAACATGATATTTCCTGATGAGTACAAATATGTGGGTCATAGCAGGGAAATTCCCCAAGGCAATGACAGGCGTATTTATTTCCTTACAAAATACCTGATAGTAGAGCATTGTGGTAGTGACAAACGTTACTCCCTTTATGAAGTAAAGAACCTGGGAGATGACCTGCTAAGAGACGTGGAATCTCTTACGAAAATAGCATCCTGTGAGGAGATAATCCGCTACGAGGAAGAACTGAACATCAAAGACAGAGCACTTCTTATAGATATCGCATCAAATATTTGTAGAGGAAAAATCAATACAGTCATATTCACAGGTATTGATAAACACCTGACATTTGTCCACAAACCTGACCCTGCGGCAATTATTGATATTGAAATAGTGGATGTAGTACCACCCGAACCTTCCTGGCTTGCAAGTGTTGTACACAGGCTGGAAAAAAGCGGGATATTCGGCGATCTTACAATAAAGTTCTCAGAAAACCTCACAGACCTTAGAAGATTTGAAAGTGAAAATACCATATTCCCATGTTCTTCTTCCGGTCTCAGGGGGAAATGCCTGGATTGTGATGTCATTGAAGAAGATGGAGAACTCCTGGTCGGGTGCGAGATATCAAGAACACTTTTTGAATCAAGATTTCCGGGACTTGAATATTCTTTTGTGAATATATGCCCATTCAAATCCGACGTGTTCAAGCCATCCAAACCTTTTATTACAAGATGTTGTCGCTCCGAAAAATCCGGCATCGTTACCATCAACGGCATTCGCGGAGCAGTAGTTCACTGGGGAGCATCTGAATTTGAGGTAACTAAAGCAGTATGGAATCTTGTTGAAGAGATGAGAAGGGAATAAACAGAGGAAAAATTATGAAGCTTGCTATGAAACTGGCAGTTGTTGAAGGTGACGGAGTTGGGAAAGAAGTTATTCCTGCGGCAATAGAGGTCCTTGACGCTCTGGGACTTGAAGTTGAAAAAGTGCCAGTGGAACTTGGATATGGGAAATGGGAAAGAACAGGCTCTGCAATAACCGACGAAGATATTGCTACGTTGAAAGAGTGTGATTGTATCCTTTTTGGTGCTGTGACAACACCACCTGATCCGAACTATAGGAGTGTGCTTCTCACCATCAGGAAAGAACTGGACATGTATGCAAACATCCGTCCAATACGTCCTTTACCCTCAGTAAAAGGTATTCTTGAACGCAAGGACTTCAATTTCATCATAGTAAGAGAGAATACCGAAGGCATGTACTCAGGTATCGAGGAAATAGGAACTGATATTTCTACTACTAAGCGGGTTATCACTAGGAAAGGATCTAAAAGGATTGCCGATTACGCATGCAAACTTGCAAAGAGCCGAACAAATAAACTGACAATTGTCCATAAATCTAATGTGATGAAATCTGACAAGCTTTTCCTTGATGTTTCCCGCCAGTCTGCCATAGATACAGGAGTTGTGTACCGGGATGAACTTGTAGACTCTTTTGCCTATAACCTGATCACATCTCCCTGGAACTATGACGTTATAGTCACCACCAACCTCTTTGGCGATATTCTGAGCGATATGTCAGGAGCACTGGTTGGGGGACTTGGCCTCCTACCCAGCGCTAACATCGGGGAGAAATATGCATTCTTTGAACCGGTACATGGAAGTGCTCCTGATATTGCCGGCAGGAACATAGCAAATCCTATTGCTGCGATATTAAGCCTGAAAATGCTCCTTGAATGGCATGGTGATATTGCAGAGGCCACCATTGTGGAAGAAGCTGTTGAATCGGCACTTAATTTAGGCATCTGCACCCCGGACCTTGGTGGCAAATACACTACATCACAAGTTGGCAACAGTATTGCAGAATACGTAAAAAAAAGAATTGAGGCTTAACCATTTGCCTCTAAAATTCTTCTTTTCCCTTAATCTCTTCTTAAAATACTTGTTTCTGTAAAAATTTGCATAAACATAACTTAAATCAAAATCTAACTTATATAGAAAGGATTATACCTAATTAAAGCTATTTTAGGTTTGCAAACATCAAAATAACTCGCAAAAAGGTATAATCCATGATTAAGATTATTGGCAAGGGATATAAGAAAGTATTGCTTCAAGTATGTGACTTTATAGGAAATTGTGAAGTAAAGACAATAAGTTTAAAAAGTGTCAACGGCATAAAAGAATACGAAAAATTATTTGGAAAAAAGATAGAGGCCAAAAAAGAAAATATAAAAGTCCGTATCATTCACATAACTCAGACAATGCTTAGCGATTTCTTTAACCTGTTTGAAAGAACCATATCCAAAGCCACAATATTAAGTTTGATAACACAGAACAATACAAAATTTAAAGTTATGTTCTCAACAAAAAATACACAACCTCAAAAAAAAAGAAAAAAGAGTGTCAGAAACGTTATTCATATTTTCCAGACATGCTTGAAGATTTCCTTGAAGACAAGAAGAGCATCTTAAAAAACAATATCCGACTCCCTTACAGGATTATTCCTAAGACCTCAGAAAGCAATGTTCGGATTAAAGATTGCATCAGACCTGATGAAGTAGTGGCCTTCAGCAATTACGAGAATTTCAAAGGATATCTTGATCATCTTTTTGTACTAAATCCGTCGATCGATATCTATTTCAATGAACTGCAGGATGAAATATCCTATAACCCATACTTAGAAGCATTAAGCCTGAGCAACATAATAAAGATGAGACTTTTTATTATTTTCTGTTCAAGCTTCGAATGTGGTCAAACCCTATTAAACCCCCTTCTCTCAAATGATTAGTCCTAGCAGTCTAATCATTTGAATGCACCTTTTTAAAAACGTAGGAATGAAGACGTTCATTTGTAGACAGTTGCCACTAATAAAAAAGCAAAATATGTTCTACTGAAATTTTAACTGTATTTCATTCGTGCAATTTCGAGTGGAAATTGACCTT
>NZ_MBKP01000037.1 GCF_002243045.1 Methanolobus psychrotolerans | reverse complement strand
TGTTATGTAGATTCCGTATTTAGGGGGGCAACAGATGATTTCGTGGTATTCAAATACACTTTCCTCAGGGGCGATATAACTACCATACAAACCGGGGACATCTATGGTGCTTTCGATGTTGAGGGATTTGAGGTCCCTGCTGTCATGAATGGAATCAATTATGCAGGAAGTGGCGGTGGTACAAAACTGAATACTGGCGATAATGCTCTGGTGATGTCCAGCAACAAAGATATCGATCTCGATGGGAAAAAGACGATCGATCTTTATGGTGGAATGTATCTCAAGACCGAGGATACCAGCAGTCCGGTCCTTAAGATGACTCTCTGGATGACGAAAACCATCAAAGCCCCGGCATCTGCAGATGCAAAGGTTGTTGAAGAAGAGACGGTAAAAGAGGATGATGTTGTAGTTGTAGACCTGGCTGAAGCAAATAATGAAAAGGAAACTACAGCTTCTGTTGATGACAGAAAGGAATCGTCTCCTGCATATGATGCAGGGGATAATAAAGTAGTGGAGAGTTCCGTAAAGGCTCCAGGATTTGAAATTTTGATAGGTCTTCTGGGATTATTGGGTGCAGCAATTTTCAGAAAATAAAGTTGGATATGGTTGGAAGTATCTATTTCCAACCATTTTGTTCGCTAATTTGCATAAAACTATATTTCATTTTATGAGGCATCTCGAATGAAACAAGAAAATATAGACTGGAACGATGTCTGGAAGGAGCTTATGGCCGGGCAGCAGACAGCAGACAAGGAAGGGAACAATGCATTGTGGAATAAAAAAGACAATGCAGAAAGGTTCTGGAAAAGGTCACAGGGAAATTCGCAGATAACAGAAAATACTCTTAGAGAGTTACCTCTGACTCCCGGGTCCCGGGTCCTTGATATCGGAGCAGGTCCCGGAAGGCTTGCATTACCTATTGCTGAACGGGTCGCTCATGTCACTGCTGTTGAGCCCGCGGAAGGAATGAAGGACCTACTTCTGGAAAATATGGCAAAGCAGAGAATCAGCAACATTAACTGTGTCAGCAAACGCTGGGAGGATATTGATGTTGCTAACGATCTTGAAGGTACATATGACCTGGTAATTGCATCTTTTTCACTGGGGATGCCTGATATAAGGGAAGCGATTCTGAAAATGGAGCAGGCTTCCTCTAAATATGTGTATCTCTACTGGTTTGCAGGAGGCACACCATGGGAAGAGCATTCAGTGAATCTGTGGCCTAAACTTTACGGCAAAAGCTACGTATGCGGTCCCAAGTGCGATGTGCTTTACAATGTTCTCTATGGTATGGACATCTACCCTGACATGCGCGTATTTCCTCTGGAATACACTAATCTTTTTTCATCTATGGACGAGGCCATGGATTTCTTCCGGTCACGCTATGTGATAGAGACTCAGGAGCAGGAAGCTATACTTCTCAATTATCTCGGGAAAATGCTCGTTCAGGAGAATGGCCATTTTGTTGAGCGGGGCATTTCCATACGGGTGAGGATCTGCTGGGAAAAGAACTAAAAATGCAAAATATACAAAAATAAGGTGAAATTATGAAAATATTGATATGTGGTAAAGGCGGATGCGGAAAAAGTACACTGACAGCTTTGCTTGCACAGTCCATGGTCCGCAAGGGATGCAACGTACTTGTAATAGACAACGACGAATCCAATTTCGGACTTCACAGGCAGTTGGGACTTGACTTGCCTCAGGATTTCCTTAATTATTTCGGCGGGAAAAAAGAGCTTGGGGCCAAAATGAGGAATTCCTTTTCCACAGGAGATACGGTCAGGATCTTTGAGAATAAGTGGGAAATAGCGGATATACCGGAGGATTATATTTCTGCGAATGGCAACCTGTCTCTTATGGCAGTGGGCAAGATACATGATTTCGGTGAGGGCTGTGCCTGTCCCATGGGTGTGCTTGCAAAGCACCTGCTGAAGAACATCGATGTTGGCAGCAATGATTTTGTTTTCGTTGACACAGAGGCCGGTATCGAGCATTTCGGCAGGGGAGTTGAAGAAGGCTGCGATGCATTATTGATGGTAATAGATCCTTCATATGAGTCTATACGTCTTTCTGAGAAGATAAGCAGCCTTGCAGAAGTTGCCGGAAAGGAGCTCTACTACATACTTAACAGGGCTGAAGGTGAAAGTAAGGCCATTCTTCATGAAAAAGTCCCTGAAAACCGCATACTTGGGTCACTTCCTGTTTTAGAATCTGTTTTCAGGGCAGGGCTGCTGGGGAACGAGTTCAATGTGGAATCTGAGGAAATAGATTCTATTGCTTCTTTTTTGATGGATCTTAAAAACAGAGGGATCAATTCATGAATAAAGAAAAATTGTTAGTACTTTTTTCTGTATTCCTTATTCCCATTGTCTTAATGACTGCAGGTTGTATCGATCAGGAAAGTACTCAGAACAGTATCACGGATGAGGACATTGCCGAAGGATCACAGAAGGTAGATGTCCTTCATCTGACCGGCGGTGATTATGGTTATCCGCAGCCATTCTCCATATATCCGAGAGGTCCGGGATCATCAAAGGTTGGAATGATCTTTGACAGCCTAGTGGAAAGAGATGAGATCGGTATAATTCCCTGGATAGCCGAAAGCTGGGATGTCAATGCGGATGGAACAGAATACACATTCCATCTTCGTGAAGGTGTAAGCTGGAGCGATGGGGAACCATTCACGGCAAATGATGTTAAATTCACTTTTGATTATGAGCAGGAAAATGTACCGATAGCAGGCGGGATGGAATCAGGAGTTGTGGATAAAGTTCAGGTTGTGGACGACAATACTGTCAAGTTCGTACTTACTCAGCCAGTTTCAACATTCCTTTACAAGCTCACGAGTTTTAAGATCATACCTGAGCACATATACAAAGATGTCTCTGATCCTGGCAGTTTCCTTGAACCCGAAGCTGTTACTGGTACCGGCCCGTTCCTTCTTGATGAGTATAACGCAGAACACGGTTCTTACAGGTTTGTGGCGAATGAGGATTTCTGGGGACCGGATACGATTGTTGAAGCTGTTGAGTTCATTCCTGTTAGTGATCAGATGATATCTTTCGAGCAGGGAGCAATAGACTTCACGGAGATATCACCTGACACCCTTGACAGGTTTATATCAGAACCTGATATCAGAATTATCCAGCAGCCTGCTTTTTGGGGCTACCAGTTCTACTTCAACATTAACAAACGTGCAGAGCTCAATGACAAAATAATCAGGCAGGCCTTTGTTTATGCCATCGCCCGTGAGGAGCTTGTTGAAAAAATAGAAAGAGGCGCAGGAAAACCTGGTGAGATGGGAATTCTCCCGGTAGACCATATATGGTATAATGCAGACCAGCCTGCATATGAATACAACCCTGACAAGGCCAGAGAATTGCTGGAGGAAGCCGGATGGACCGATACGGATGGTGATGGAATACGTGATAAGGATGGAGAAAAACTGTCCTACGTATTGTCTCTTGCCAGTGGTGAAGTCCGTATGGGTGAGCTTATAAAAGCAAGACTTAGCGAAGTAGGCATTGACGTCCTGGTCAAAGCTCTTGAAAGCAAATCCCGCGATGCAAATCTAAAGACCGGGGACTTTGAGCTTGCAATAAGCGGCTACGGAGGATGGGGAAAAGACGCAGATTATCTTCGTACAAGATTCTGTGACATTGATTCCGGAATCAGCAGCGTGGCATCCGGTGCATCGGTATTTGGTTACCACAATGACACACTGAATGCTCTTGGGACCCGGGAACTGCAGGAACTTGACGATGAGAAACGCAAGGAGATAGTCTACGAAATGCAGACCGTGCTTGCTGAGGATATACCTGCGATACCGCTCTATTATACAACAAGCTATGATGCCTGGCACATTTCAAAATATGATGGCTGGATGAACATGTACGACCACCATGCAAGAACACACAGCATTCTTTCATATACACAGAGGGATGGAATTGCAGCAAAAAGATAATATCGCTAACCTGATCGATTGCTGGAATAAAGCTTCCGGCAGCGGTCTGAATGTACTGGATGAAGGCAGGATGGCGAATGTCTGGAACAAACGTTCCGGCAGCTTTGCCAGGAACATGGAGAAAAGCAGCAGACAGAGAAGAACTGATGAGATCCTTGCATTCCTTGCTGAATGCGGTTTTGAGCCGGATGGTGCAAGGATCCTGGATATAGGATGCGGGCCCGGAACTCTCTCCCTTCCTCTTTCAAAGCTTGGAGCGGATGTGACTGCACTTGATATATCATCAGGAATGCTTGACAGGCTCAAAGATGCTGTAAAACAGGAGTCACTTCCCATAGATATCATCGAATGTTCCTGGTGGACGGCAGACATAGACGAGCTTGGGTTCAGGAATGAGTTCGATCTTGTGATCGCCTCCATGACACCGGGAATAAAGAATGTCGAGAACTTTGACCGGATGATGGCCTGCTCAAAGAAGCTCTGTTATTACAGTAACTTCCTGAGAAGAGAGGAGGACAAGGCATATCGTGATATCCGCAGCTCGATACTTGGTGAAAGTGCAGAGAACAATATGAACGGGCTATCTTTCCCATTCATGTATCTTTACCTCTCAGGCTACAGGCCCTCGGTCAGGATCAACCATTCTATTTTGAAGGAAGAAAACAACTGGCAGGAAACAGCGGAATGGGCAATTGATTTCATTGGGCGGGGCAGGGATTTTGATGATGGCACAAAACAAAAGATAATGGATTATTATCAAAACGCGTCTGTAGATGGAATTTACAGTTCCGAGTCCGATTCATACACCGGTATGATGGTCTGGGAAGTTTAAAGAGAGGATGACAGTATGGCAAATGACAGGAATTCCTTTATTTTCAGGTTAGTGATAACCCTTTTTGTAATTCTTGTCATCAATTTCTTCCTCCCCCGGATGATGCCCGGAGACCCGTTCTCCACAACTTCTGCTGATATGCCCGGAGAAGATATAATTGTGATGACAGAAGAGCAGAGGCTCTATTACCTGGAATACTACGGGCTTGACAGGCCGTTGCACGAGCAGTTCTATACCTATATCACAAACCTGATGAAAGGGGACTTGGGCAGGAGCATATTTTACAGAAAGCCGGTCAGCGACGTAATTATACTCCATCTTCCCTGGACAATGTTCATCGTCCTGGGATCAACATTGATCAGCACGATTGCCGGTGTGGTCCTTGGAACGTTCTCGGCAAAGAATCGTAAAAAAGGAAGTGATAGAATGATGATGACAGGCATGATTGCCTTTGCGGAGATCCCGTCATTCCTGCTTGGCCTGGTACTTCTCCTGGTCTTCAGCGTACATCTGCGTCTTTTCCCGCTTGCAGGTGCTATCACTCCCTTCGCACACTACAGTGGTCTGGCAGAACATGTATGGGACATATTGCACCACGCTTTCCTGCCTGTCCTGACCCTGACACTTGCACAGCTGACAGGTGTCTATCTGCTCACAAGGAATTCATTGATCACAGTGACCACAAAGGATTATATCCGAACTGCCAGGTCCAAAGGACTGGGTGAAAGGACCGTATGGACCCGGCATGCACTCCGAAATGCGCTGCTTCCCGTGGTGACAAGGACAGGTTTCATGATCGGGATAATGATGGGGGGTGTTGTGTTGGTGGAAAGCGTCTTTTCCTATCCGGGTATAGGAATGACCCTTAGAAGTGCTGTAATTGGCCGGGATTATCCCCTTATACAGGGTATTCTCCTGGTAATTGCAGTGTCCATACTGATCTGCAATCTGCTGGTTGACAAAATATACAGTAAACTTGATCCGAGGGTTTCGATATGATCAAGAACATCAATGTCCCCGGATATGCCGGAATAACCTCTTATATTCAGGCTTTGAACATTTGCAGAGTTAGTACTAATCTAAGCACGACATTCTCGAAGTTCAGCACAGAAGGCAAGATTGGTGTCCTTGGAATTCTTTGCATAGTCCTGATGGCTGCTTTTGCTCCTGTGATAACACATTACTCTCCCCAGAAGATCACAGGCGACTCACTGGAAGCTCCCGGTCCGGCTCACATACTTGGTACTGATGAGCTTGGTATGGATATCTGGTCGCAGATATGCTACGGTGCAAGAATGAGCCTTACAATAGGTCTTGCCGTGGCATTCATTTCAGGATTTGGCGGAGGAGCTATCGGGGTACTGGCCGGGTACATAGGCGGGCACGTAGACCAGGGACTTATGAGAATAATCGATGTGACAATGTCACTTCCAAGTTTCCCGCTTATGATAGTGATATCCGCTTTTCTCGGGCCGAGTATACTTAATGTGATATTCATACTCGTTCTTTTCAGCTGGGCCAAGCCCGCACGTATCGCGCGTTCCCAGGCACTGGCTATTAAGAAGAACAGCTATATCACTGCCGCCCGCAACTATGGCGCAAGACCGTTCTACATTCTCCGCAAACACATATTCCCGGAGATCCTGCCTGTGCTGTTCGTGCTTGTTATTGACATATCCTCGCATGCGATCATAGCCGAGGCAGGACTTGCATTCCTGGGGCTCGGGGACCCTACGTCCAAGAGTTGGGGTATGATGCTTAACAATGCAACGGGTTTCAGGTCGATATATTTCACGCCTTACTGGCAATGGTGGCTGTTGCCTCCGTTGTTCATGCTTATAGTTCTCCTGCTGTGTCTTGCTTTCATAAGCAGGGATATGGAGAGGATACTTGATCCTAAATTAAAGATAAAAAAAGGTTTCTGATCATGAGTCTGCTTAAAATCAAGGATTTAAAATGCCACTATCAGACCGATGCTGGCATTGTAAAGGCAGTAGACGGCATTTCGTTTGAGATAGATGAAGGAGAGATCCTGGGAATAGTTGGAGAATCCGGAAGTGGCAAGACCACTATCGCCCTTGGGATCATGGGCATCCTGCCGGAAAATACAACCAGCTCCGGTGATATCATTTACAGGGATCATCTACTCTCCTCTTTGTACTGCTCCGGGCTTGACAGATTTCGATGGAATGATATTGCAATTGTTTTTCAGAATGGATTGGAGGTGCTGAATCCTGTAATGAAACTCAGGACCCAGATAACAGAGCCCATGATGAAGCACCTTGATATCAGCCTGGAAAAAGCCCGCAGCAAATGTGCCGACCTGTTCAGGACCGTCCGCCTTGATCCGAAATGGTTGGATGCATATCCGCATCAGCTCTCAGGAGGCATGAGACAGAGATTCCTTCTGGCAATGGCCCTTGCATGTGATCCTAAATTACTGATCCTTGATGAGGTCACTTCCGCACTTGATGCATTTACCCGCAGGGAGATCCGGGACCTTCTGGTCGATCTTCAGAAGATGAACGGTTATACGATGTTAATGATATCCCATGACCTCACGTTTGTATCTTCCGTGGCATCCAGGGTTGCTGTCATGTATTCCGGAAGGGTTGTGGAGACCGGTCCTGTTAAGGATATTTTGTCATCCCCCCGTCATCCCTATACAAGAGGACTTGTACACTCAACGCCGGATATTTTTGCATATAAAGACCTTTGGGGGATCCCTGGTGATATCCCTGCAGGCACCGAGTTTAAGGGTTGTCCTTTCTGTCCACGATGCACACAAAAGATCAAGAAATGCAATGAAGCAACTCCTAATCTTATTCCTGTTGAGGGGGGAAGGGAAATTGCATGTCACAGGGGGGGTGTTGCAGGGCTTTTACAGGCAAAAGACCTAAATCACAGCTACCGTCTTCCCGATGGACAATACCTGAAAGTAGTTGATGATGTTAATCTGGAAGTGAAGGAAGGTGAGGTTCTTGCAATTATCGGACAGACCGGTTCAGGCAAGTCAACTCTTGCCCATATTCTTGCAAATGTAATAAGATCCGAGAGTGGTAACGTGCTTTTTATGGGGGAGAGTATCTGCAAGTGTAATCTTGGAAAGAATCTCAATGGCATTCAGATAGTGTTCCAGGACCCTTTCAGTTCTACAAACAACAGGTTCACTGTGCTTGATGCGATCAAAGAGCCTCTTGATATCAATAAGATCGGATTAAAGGAAGAACGGTTGCAAATGGTCAAAAGCACCCTTGAACTTGTCCATCTTCCAGTTACAGATGATTTCCTCCGTAAATATTGTGGGGAACTCAGTGGGGGACAGAGGCAGAGAGTGGCACTTGCCAGAGCAATGGTCATGGAGCCAAAACTCCTTATTGCGGATGAAATTACTTCGGCTCTGGATGTTTCAACCTCTGCAAATGTATTGCGCCTATTAAAAGGCCTTCAGAACAGGCGAGGATTTGCAATGATCTATATTTCTCATGACCTGTCCATGACACTGAAGATAGCTGACAGGATAGCCGTTATGGATAAGGGAAGGATCGTAGAGATGGGTAATTCTCATGATGTGATGTTTTCACCTTCTGATGAGTACACAAAAAGGCTTGTGGGTTCAAGACTAGGACTGTGCTGCCATACTCACTAGGTCTTATAACTTAGATGGATTTATACAAAACTTAGAGTATAAGTTAATATTTTTTTTTCAGAATCCTTTTCATAAATGCTAAATAGTATTAGTTAATTTGTGGAATAGACTTCAATGGTCAATGTAAAAACAGGAGATTAAAAATATGCTATGGGGATTTTCCGTACTCAAAGATGAGCAGATAAAAGCCATCAACGAACTCGAATCAAAAATGAACGTTACTTTACTTGCATTCTCAGGTCTCAATATCAAGAACGCTGAACTCACAAAAGAAGACCTTATGAATATCAAGGAACTGGAAGAAAAGCTGGGTCTTTCTCTTGTTGCTGTCAACGTTGAGTAAAATAGAAGGATGGCGGGGTGGGAATTATTTCCCGGTCCTTACCATCCTCTTGTGTATTCCTCGTAACAGGGGATGCAGACATATTCTCCATTCTGTACTCTTGTTCTGGATTCAGCCATCATTTCCCCGCATTTCATGCATTTGACGGAATTGAATATCCTGGCCTTGTGCGGAATTTCGACATTAACGAATTTAACATCAAACATCTCTTCCACAGGCGTATTTCTCATGGTCACGGATATACCTTCCATGCGCTCCCGGAATTCCTTTGTTTCCTCTTCTGTGGCTGTACCTGACATGACCTTTGGACGCAGTTTGCTGACCTTTGGGTCAACAGCATCTATATTGAAACTTGCTTTAAGGGCAACCCTTACAGCTTTTCCGCTGTCTCTGCATATGAATGTGAATGCCTGTTTTGCATGGTCTTTATAGATCAGGTTGCCTTTTCCGATGGTGCATCCTGTTAGAACCTGGACTGCGTCCACTCCGCAGGCATCGTTCTCTACTATAGTTACAAGCTCTTCATCGATATCGCGCTCAGTTTCAAGTTTTTCGATTCCAGCTTTAGCGGCAATGTAGCCTATTGTAAGTCCAGGACAGATGTGTCCGTGGAATTTGGCAGCTTCTTCAAAGGTAGGGATCTGTCTTGTCGCGTTTTCTGTTGAACATTCAGATGACATATTAATCACGGAAGGTAAAAGCGAATAATGCTTTTAATAGTTTCTGTGTTATTATTTTTAGTACTAATGGCAGCTGTCTTAATAATTCTTCTACTATCTTTCAATATGTCCTCTTATCACTTAGCTAGACTGCATATCTGATTTGTCACTCTTGGGCAATACTCTCATACCATGGCTTTCTTAGGTGCATGCTCATATGGGTGTGAGGAAGAGTAAAATGAAAATACGTACGTTTTTTATTTATCAGTACAGGATAACATCTTGCAAGCGCATATTTGTTATGTGACTGGCACTAAAAATCGTCATTTCAGGCTACGTATTTGTTTTGAAATTAAAGTTCAAAGGAACTAAACTCGGCAACAAAACTTGGACTACTTAAAAGCTAAAATAGTGCTCCGATCGGGATTCGAACCCGAGTCGCAGGAGTGAGAGTCCTGTATGATTGGCCGTGCTACACTATCGGAGCAGTTTGGTTTGCTAACAGCACCCATGAAAGTAACTCAAGATTTATTAATGTTTCGTTTATGGCAAAAGGGTGTATGTTTGTGATTTACACAAACATACTGTGCGGTGCATTTGATTCTTCTTCTTCTGCAACCACTTTTTCGAAGGCTTCTAACATGTCTTTCATGGTAATGCTCTCGCCACGTCGTCTCAGTACAAACATTCCCGCTTCCTTGGTGATTACTTTCAGATCGGCACCACTAAGGCCTTCTGTCATCTTTGCCAATTTCTCAATGTCCACGTCATCAGCAAGATTCATCTTGCGCGTGTGAATCTTAAATATCTCCATTCGCCCTCTCTCATCAGGTATTGGAACCTCGATAATACGGTCAAAACGCCCTGGGCGAAGCAATGCGGGATCAAGCAGGTCTATCCTGTTAGTTGCGGCAATGACCTTCACGTTCTGTGTTGCATCAAAACCATCCATTTCGGCAAGTAGCTGGAGCATTGTACGGTTGACTTCTGCAGATCCGGTGGTTCCGTCATGTGTGCGCATACCGCCTACTGCATCGATCTCGTCTATGAAAAGGATGGATGGTGACTTGTCACGGGCCATCTGGAACACATCCTTCACCAGGCGTGCACCCTCTCCGACGAACTTCTGCACAAGGTCTGAGCCGGACATGCGGATGAAAGTAGCCTTTGCTCTGGAAGCCACTGCCTTTGCGATAAGTGTCTTACCAGTTCCGGGGGCGCCATAAAGCAGTACTCCTGTAGGTGGCTCGATGCCTATCTTCTCAAAAAGTTCAGGTTCAACAAGCGGCAGTTCTACAGACTCAATGACCTCTTTGAGTACATCATCCAGGCCACCGATCATGTCATAATCTATTCCCGGGGAGTTGATAAGTTCCATGATCTGGGCGCGCACATCTGCAGCCCTGGTTATTATAGATATAATAGAGAATGCGGCATTGACGCAAACTCTCATGCCTGGCTCCACGTTTAGGTGGGGTGCTACTTTAATCAGGACTTCCTGGTTGTTTCCATGTTGCCTGATAATTGCCATCTTATTTTCGACTTCCATAACTGTGGCAATGAACAGCGGTGGAGTAGTTAGTTGCTCTATTTGTCTCTTGAGCTTGCTTGTTTCTTCAAGGTAACTGTTTGCTAACATGCTGGCTTCAAGTAGCTTGGCTCGCATGGTTTCATTATTGACTTTGAGTATCTCTATTTCGTGAAGTAATGATTCTACATCTTTTTCGTCAAGACTGTCAGACTCGATCTGCGTCTTTATTTTTGAGCTGATTGTGTCAATTGGTGATTCGGCACTACTATTTGACATAGGGGCTTACTATGGGTATCATTGGATATAAACCCCACTGAATCATTGCATAGTGTTTTTGCTTGCAGCATACTCTTTTTTTCTTATATTGTAATGGGGTATTCATCTATTTTGGCTTAATCACAAAAAACAGGATTTGTTCTGATATTATTACTTTATTTCTAAATAAGAGTGTTTATAACTCTTTTTTTATGATTAAAGTACGTGAAATCTGTCTGTATATGGTAGGTACTGTTATTTTCTCTTAAAATTCGACAAAAAACGAAATACTTATGTATCATTATTGCAATCTTTGTATTGCAGGTATGTTTCACAACATGCTTAATCTGTATCTAATTATTTTAAGGTAAAAAGAAGCTATATTAGGGCTCTGATTTATTTTAAAACATTTGAATACTAATATTAGAGCAAATATTTATATAATATTAAATACATGTAAGTAATTGTGAGTCACACAGTAACAACGTGTTCCTGATGTGTTCACAAAATCACGGATCAAGATTAAATGAGCAACACCATTGTCTGAGGGGATAAATGGTTTGTGAATCCATCAATATCTGAGGGGATGAATGGATCCGCAAAGAGGCAAAAAGGATGAAGGTTCGGCTTGAGATCATCGATGACGATGGCATTGAAAGCGCAAATGTCGAATTTGCGGGAAGGCACTGGAAAAGGCGTCTTCTTGCATTTCTAGACATGGTCGAAGACGAGACAGATAATATTTCCGAACCTTCATCCATTTCATCTTATTCTAAGGTTCCCATAGCTGATCAGCATGCATACCAAGCACAATATGCTCAGCAACAGGCACCACAAAGTTTCCAGCAGTCCGGTCAGCAGACTGCATCACCGCCACAGTTCCAGGGACATGTTCAACAACAGTTCCAAGAAGCTATTCCACAACAGCAGTTCCAGCAGGCAACTATGCCGCTACAATATCAGCAGCCAGTCCCACAATTTCAAATGCCTGGAATGCAACAGCAATTTCAGCAGGCTTATTCTCAGCAGCCTGTTATGCAAAATTATCAACCACCACAATATGTACAGCCTAATTCACCTCCTGTAGGGCTGCAACAGTATGGCTATGGACAGCCGGCACAACCGATGTCATCTACGATCCACCAAACTACATATTCTAACCAACAGGCTCAGCCGGCTGTTTCCCTTATAAATCAACCTGTGCGCCGCAGAACTACTATGCTTCAGGACAGGCTGAATGATATGTCTCTTACAATCAACGAGCGCCTTGAGCTCTTCCTTAAATACGAATATCCTCGTGTCTGGTTCTCTTCGCAGGATGTCCAGCAGCATTATGAAAGGATATACGGAGAAATAAAACAAAGTACAGTATCTACTTATCTTTCCCGAATGTATCGCAAGAGTCTGCTTGAACGCAGAGGAAACAGGACACAGCGGGAATATCGCTACATAGGCGATGAGCCGGAATCCATTTATAGTATGGAAGAAATGGCAAAGGCACCTGTTCACCACAGGCTCCAGTATTGACCCCGCATTTTTTGCATTAACAGGTTTTTAATATTCCTTTTGCTATATCTGTTTCTATGCGTCCATCTCAGGATATTTTCAGTTTTGGAATTATCCTTATTGTTCTGGGTTTTATTTTTGTTTTTTCAGGTATGTTAGTTTCTTCACTTAGCGGTGCAGGTGAATTTGGCGGTTTTATTCTGATAGGTCCGATTCCAATAGTATTCGGCTCCTCTCCTGAAATTACGTCATCGATGCTTTGGGTAGGTGTGCTCATAGCGGTTGTCTATTTGCTGGTGCGGAGGGGGCTTTGATGTTTGGTTCCTATCTTGTGATTATGGGCGTGTTGATGATCGTATCCGGTTTTTTGCTGATATTTGCAAAAAACGTTTATAGAGCGGGAAACTCTAATCAAATAGATGAATACACTCTGAACTCATTTTCTAATGATTCAAGGGCTTCTTCTAGGCACGCAAATCACGAAGCATTTCTAAACAAGACTGAAGTACAGGGAGGCGGTATTATCACGCTTGGTCCTATTTCCATAATCCTTGGTTCAGACCACAAAAGCACCCAGGTCCTGATAATACAGGCAGTTGTTCTTATGGTTCTGTACTTTCTGATATTTGTGTAATGCTGTAGTGAACTGGTGATTCTGTGAACCTTTTATTTGTTGTGATGATAGTTAGAATGTGCATGCATCTCCCCTGTGAATATGTTTATACTTCTTCAGTTCAATACATACATTGATGCGTCCTTTTAAACTAGTTTCAGAGTACAGTCCAAAGGGTGACCAACCAAAAGCAATATCCCAGCTGACCGAGGGTTTGCTTTCGGGGAAAAAACACCAGACGTTACTTGGTGTGACCGGTTCAGGAAAAACATTCACAGTAGCCAATGTCATCCAGAACGTGCAGAAACCTACTCTTGTGATAGCTCACAACAAAACACTTGCAGCACAACTGTTCTCTGAGTTCCGTGAATTCTTCCCTGACAATGCCGTAGAGTATTTTGTCAGTTATTATGATTACTACCAGCCTGAGGCTTACATGCCTACAACAGATACATATATTGAAAAGGATGCATCCATCAACGAAGAAATAGACCGTCTCAGGCTTTCGGCTACAAAATCCCTGCTTGAGCGTAAGGATGTAATAGTCGTTGCCAGTGTTTCCTGCATTTACAACCTTGGTTCTCCTGATGAATGGAGGGCCATGTCTGTCATGCTTACTCCGGGTGCTGAGATAGACAGGCCGGCTTTTCTTGAGTCGCTCATCAATATACAGTATGAAAGGAACGATATTGCTTTCACTCAGGGTACTTTCCGTTTAAGGGGTGATACTATTGAGATATTCCCTGCCCAGGAAAATAATGCTATCCGGATAGAGCTGTTCGGTGATGAGATAGACCGGATTGCTTATTTTGAACCTGTCACAGGAAAAGTCCTGGAAGAAGTACTTCCCGGTGAAACCATCGGTATATATCCTGCAAAGCATTTTGTGATGCCTGAAGAGTATATTGGAAAAGCACTTGTGACCATCGAAGCCGAACTCCAGGACAGGCTGGCGGTACTGAGGTCCGGGGACAAGCTCCTCGAAGCCCAGAGGCTTGAACAGAGGGCTAAATTCGATATGGAAATGATTCGGGAGCTTGGTTACTGTAGCGGAATTGAGAACTATTCAAGACATTTTGACGGCCGCCGCCCAGGGGAACCGCCTTCTTCACTAATGGATTTCTTCCCTGATGATTATCTTGTGGTAATAGACGAGTCTCATGTAACGATACCTCAGATACGTGGTATGCATAACGGTGACAGGGCAAGGAAAGAGACCCTGGTAAATTATGGATTCCGTTTGCCTTCTGCTTTTGACAACCGTCCTCTGCGTTATGATGAGTTTGAGCGGAATCTTAATGATGTCATCTATGTTTCAGCAACTCCTGCTGAATATGAACTTGGCAAAAGCAAGGCTGTTGTGGAGCAGATCATTCGTCCAACAGGTCTTGTAGATCCGGAGGTCACCATAAGGCCGGTGGAGAATCAGGTGGATGATCTCATTGGCGAGATCCGTAAAGTGACCGCCCAAGGTTTCAGGACTCTTGTGACAACACTTACCAAAAGGATGGCTGAGGACCTTACAGAATACTTGCTGGAACTGGGGATAAAAGTAAGGTACATGCATTCTGATATCGATACCCTTGAACGTTCGCAGATCGTCAGGGGCCTGAGGAAAGGAGATTTCGATGTACTTGTGGGTATCAATCTCCTGCGTGAGGGACTCGATATTCCTGAAGTTGCTTTTGTTGGCATACTTGATGCTGATAAGGAAGGTTTCCTGCGCTCAGAGCGTTCCCTTATCCAGACCATTGGTCGCGCTTCCAGGAATTCGGAAGGTCGTGTTATCCTTTATGCGGACAGGATAACAGGTTCTATGGAGCGTGCCATTAATGAGACTGAGAGGCGTCGCAAGCTTCAGACGAAATTTAATAAAGAGCATGGTATCACTCCTACTACTATTCGTAAATCTCTGCAAAAAGAACTTGTGGAAACGAAAGAATATGAAGCTGTGTCCGGTGTTCTGGCAATAGCTGAAGACATGTCTGTAAGGGAAATTGCAGATATAATCATCGATCTAGAGGCTGATATGCATCTTGCCGCCAAGAATCTTGAATTTGAGAGGGCGGCAGAACTCCGGGACCGGATAAAAGAGCTGCAGGAAAGCTATTCTATGTGATTATTTTGCTGTGAGCTTTATATGGCAAATGCCGCTTTTTACTTTGTTCTTATGCTGGCCAATTCTATATCAAGCCCACGACTAATTTTTTTTAGCAGTCCGGGTATTGTCTTTTTGCCGTCTGATGCAACATGCGGATGAAGTACTGGAAGTCGTTATGTTTATGGATTTAAATATAATTCCTGACTATATTCATTATCAGGCGAAAACGTTATATTTGTAAAACTCCTGTAAGGGTTGCAGCGTGCGCCGATGGTCTAGCGGCTATGACTGGGGCCTTCCAAGCCCTAAACCCGGGTTCGAATCCCGGTTGGCGCATCACCCCATATTTCTTCTGATTTAATATTCAGCTATTTTAATATAATCTCAGATGCTTGTTTTTTTTTCTGTATATAACAAAGAACTACATGTGTATTTTTATATATACGACACAGACTTTTTATACTACTTCCTAACAACGATGATTGGAGTGGGCTTAATAAAAAGTTCTCAATTGAGTTATGTTATTATTAGTTGGCAAATAGCTACAATCCAAAAAAGTGACAAAATTCAAGGTATCTGCGGCATATAAGCAGGCTGATCCCCAATCATTTCATCATCGTAACAATTCAGATCATTTCATCACCGTCTGTATCACAGTTCTGGATATAATCCCTCATTCACGAAATGCCAATTCTCTCTCACCTTATATATATATATATATATATTCAGAAAATCCCTGATTGTCGGATTAACAACATGCCCGCCTCGCTGCTGCATGCCGTTGCTTTAGTACTTTTTGTGGAGGATGCCTTTTTTGACAAGGCGCTGACGGACTGAGCAGTTAGCTTTGGAGGCCTAAAAAATGTTACAGTTCCTGAGAGGATATATAAGGTATTCGGGTTCTTTGAAGGCTTTTGAAACGAATAAATCATCGTCCAGAGAACGGTCATTACGTTCTATGCAGATACATCATCTCTCACCAACTTTCAGTTTCAATCAATTTGTATATTCTCTTAATTTTTTCCCATCGCCATCCTGCGCCACACATAACTACAACCCAACTCGAAGTTTAGACAATTCTTTAATATGTGCAGATACTTCTATTAACTGCAATAACCGGACATAATCCCCGGTTAACAAGCATCGAACAAGGAGAACATGAAATGTCACCTGAAACAAAAAACGATAAATCATATTTCGCTATAATCGCACTATCAATTGTCCTGGTGGTGATGTCGTTAACGATATACGCCATCTCACAGAGTGGTTCTGAAAGTGGTACCGCCGACACAATTTCCATGAGCGGGTACGCTGAACAGCAAGTTATCCCAGACACGGCAAGTTTGAACATAGGTGTTGTAATCCAGTCAGCAACCTCAAAGGAAGCATCTGACGAGAATGCGGCCATAATGAGTGCTGTCATAGCAGAACTTAAAGCACTGGGATTGGAGGACAAGGAAATACGGACATCCTATGTTTCCGTATATCCGGTATACAGCTATGAAACAACACAAAAGATAACAGGTTATTCCGCTTCCAACAGCGTGCGGGTCACTACGACGAATCTTGACATACTGGGTGATATCATTGACAGGTCAACAGCCTCCGGAGCTAATGAGGTAGGAAGCATTTCCTTCTCAGTATCAGACGACAAGCAAAAGCAGCTCCGTGCAGACCTGATGGATGAAGCAGTAGCTGATGCATCATCAAAGGCCACCACGCTTGCCAACAGCTTGGGTGTCAAGATCACCGGCGTTCAGACTTCCTCTATAAGTGAGAGCAGCGGCTCCAGAGTATATTATGAATATGACATGGTAACATCAGCAAAGGACTTGGGAACAGGTTCCACACCTATTGAGCCGGGAGAGTCTACTGTTTCAATATCATTACAGGTCACATACTACATTGAATAAGGGATTTGGATCGAGCAGTTTGAAAAGACAATTTTGTAATGATCGGAAGTTGCAGAATGACGACAGGGTCGTTTGCAACTTTCAGGTCAATATACCAACCACCACCTTCCACCGGTTGATACCGGTGTTTTTTTCTTAATTCTATTTGTGATTTCCTGGCTCTATAGATGCCGCAAACATTTCCTCTATCTTCATTCTCACACCTGCAGCCCCATTTAACTCTGCTGCCATCTCCCGCATCTGCAACAGCTTATTCCTGTACTTTTCATTATCTATCAGGAGCCTGATGTTCTCAAGTATCTCTCTTGGGGATGCGGAGTAGTCGAGTTTCCTGCCAAGACCTTCATCTTCTATGACCGAGGCATTGTTTTGCTGTTCGCTGTGGTTACGGTCGGGTACTGTGATCATGGGGATGCCAAAGCTCAGGGCTTCCATCATAGTACTGTGGCCTCCAGGGGCAACGATGACATCCGAAGCTTTCATGTACGGGAACTGGTCATCTATGAATCTGAGGATATGTACATTTTCCGGAATAGCTCCAAAATCAGAGGGATCAATACTTGGTCCTGAAAGCAGTGTGTAGTTGATAGCGTCATCCATGTTTGCAGCTTCGATAACCTTCCTAAAGATTGGCTCCCTGTATCCGAAACTACCAATGGTGCAGAGCACATGCGGTCGGCTTAAGTGTGCTGCTTCGGTCCCCTCAAATGACCTGCCCACCAGGGGACCGCTGAAAAAAACCTTCTTGCAGTTCTTCTTTTTAAATTTCAGGTTCTTTCTGCACACCGTATTCGGTAGCGGGTAGTCGGGGATGATTATGCCGTCCGCCAGCTTGAACATGCCCGTGTAGAACTTTTTCACGATTTCGCCAAGTATCTTGCTTGACACGCCTTTTCCCTTAAAGAATTCTTCCATGTTCGACTGGTTCAGGATAAGATAACATGGGATGTCACGTGCCCTTGCACCGATAAGGCCCATATAATAACTGTCAGAGATAACAACGTCCGGCCTGTTCTTCTTGAGAAGTTTGCGAAGCTTCATCAGTCCAAGGAACTGCCCTCTTTTGAAAGTGACAAGAATGGACTTCTTCATATTAAGGGCTCCTGCCTTGCCTGCAAGCGTGATCTCAGAAGGTATTTTGTGTGTAATGAAGCCATTGCGCTCGATAAGCTCCTTTGAATATCCGTAAGCACCAAAATGAACTTCATGTCCTGCAGAATTTAGTTCCTTCCCTATCGAAATACACCTGCTGGCATGTCCTAGTCCCTCTCCGCAGACAAAAATCATTACTTTCATGAGAACACCATAAAAACCAATAAATGATCTAAGATGGTTTCCATATGTCTTAATGAATAAAATATATTCTCATTAAGGTCATTTCGTGATAAAGTTCTGCATCAGGAAGATCCTGTCTTGTAGAAATCAGTCACAATAAGAATCACAGATAAACAGGGAAAACAAATGTTGTACTTTGTTCCCTGTAAATCTGATGTTGTTCTCATTCTCAAACCACATCATGCAATATTTATGATAAATTCTACAGAACCCTGATCTTAACTTTTTATAATCCGGTTGATCCTGGAAACCTGTGGCTGCTTTGACAGCATGTATAAGAATACCGGTAGTCCGGAGCCAGATATATGCTGGGCTAGGTATAATGTCGTCATATTCATCAGTGAGTGTTTACCCAGTCTATCTTTTCCAACAAGACTTACTATCTTATCGAAGGTATTCACTCCGGTGGAATATCTTGTTTCTTCTGAAGTTCCGTTCTCCATATTGAATACAAGTTCAATCCACGCATTAAGTTCCTGGGTGATGTGCTTCCATATTGGTTCATCGATCATCATATAGGATCTGCCTTTCTCGATGTTCCTGAAATACTCCCTGAAAGTATCACCCTTTGCTACAGTGTAGACCCTGCCTATCCTGCCTGTGTGACTGTCAGTTGTCACGGCCATTCCCTTTCTGTAGCGCTGTGCCAGCATCATGGAGAAAAGGTTCTTTTTGTGCAGGTCCTGCATATTGTACTCTATTACCGGGAAGTGTTTTGCAAGTTCAGTGACAGCAAAGATGTTTGGTTTTTCCCCTGGCTTGAACCAGAACGGATGGTTGTATATATGCGGGATGTCGTTACTTTTGAAATAATCAATCAGGTCATATATGTTCTTCTCCTTCTGCACTATCAGCTCAATTTCTGCATACTGGCTCTTGTCAAACTCAAAAGCATTAATGTGAACCGTATGTCCCACATTCTGCATATCGGTAATGGAGAGCTCCACTCCAGGAATCAGTTTATCAATGTTCCATCCCATAATATCATATGCACTGACTGTGTCATGGTCTGTGAATGTAACAAAATCAAGGCCGTCCAAGTTTGCCTTTTTTAAAAGGTTTTTCGGGTACGTGAATTTGCTCTTGGGTACGTCATATGAACAGGATGTGTGCACGTGTAGGTCTGCCTTACACCAGCCGTTCTCAAGAAGCTCTGACGCTTTATCGGACTGAATTATCTTTTGTTTTGCATTATCCCGGTTCCGGAACATTTCCTTGCCTCCGCAATGTTATCTTTGTATTATTGTTCTATATTTATATGTTCCTGGATACAAATAAATATTTAATCTCTATTATCTATAGATATCTATATCTTATATGTAAATAACTGCTTTATACCTCAAAATCTCAATTATAAATATGACTACTGTTTTGCGAGCATCGGAACAAACCAAAATAAAATCATGGGGATTGTATGAAATTCCTGATCTTCGTATGCGGTGAGGGTCTGGGACACACAGGACGATGCATCTCTCTTGCAAATGAATTATTGGCGGCAGGCCATAGTGTATGCATCGGTGCCTATGGTTATTCCGGGGAGCTCATCGAAAGGTCCGGTCACCGGACAAGGCAGATACCCCGGGAACTGAATCTTACGGGAAATAACGGCTCGCTCGATCTGAAAAGTTCCATCGTGGGAACGGCAAAGAGTATTTCTATTACAGATATGAGATCAGTTCTGAATCTGGTCGAAATAACAAAACCTGATTTTGTTATTTCAGACGGCTATTATCTGGGTATCCTTGCTTCCATGTGGAGGAAAGTACGTACGTGCATGATAGTGAACCAGTCCAATATGCAGGATTTTTTCAGAGGCAAGGGCTTTATGATACGGTTTGTAGGTTCGTTTGTCCGCAGGTTCTATACATGGATATACAAGAGAACAGACCTTATTTTTGTCCCGGATTTCCCTCTTCCTTTTGCAATATGCGCTTCCAATCTGGCATTTCCTTATGAGGTATGGGGCAAGATCGAATTCAGCGGTCCTTTATTAAGGAAAAGGTTTGGGGAAGTGACTGCAAAGGAAGGTGTAAAACATCCCCATGTGCTTTGCAGTATAGGGGGATTCGGATACCGCCTTCAGATATTCAGGACGATAACTAAGGCTGCAAAAATGGATCCGAGTATAAGTTATACTCTCATAGGTGGTCCGGATCTAGATTATGATATGCTTGGAGAGATACCTGAAAATGTGAATCTCTGTAGGTTTGTGGCAGATCCATTTCCTTACTACCGATCAAGTGATGTCGTTATATGTACTGGGGGGCATGGCACGCTCACCGAGTCATTAAGCTTTGGCCTGCCAGTTATCTCTTTCCCGGACCAGTTACATAATGAGCAGGAAAACAATGCCCGCCGTGTGGAAGAAAACGGATACGGAATCTCTCTGTCCTATTCAGTATCTCCTGAAGAACTGCTGCATGCAGTCCATTCTCTCTTGCATGATGAAAAGTTCAAGTCAAAGGCATCAAAATTAAAAGAGCATGCACAATCCCTGGATGGTCCTGGATATATACGAAAAAAGCTGGAAACATATTATACTATGAAAACATCCGGTCTCAGTTTCTCAGCATTAATTCCAGAAACTTGAACAACTCGCCGTGGTCCTGCAGAACAATGTCCGAATGTCCCAGTTCTTTCCTGTCAATGTATGTGGGCAATCCGATGGTAAATATTCCTGCATTCGTGGCGGACATGACTCCAAGTACCGCATTCTCTATGACAATACAGTCTCTATTGTCCACATCCAGCATTTCCACGGCCTTGTTATAAGGGTCAGGGGCTGGTTTTCCTCTAGAAGTGTCATCTCCGCTAACTATTACATCAAAAATGCCTGGAAAATACTTTTGCATTATCTTTTCCACAATTGATTTGTCAGAACCGGATACTACAGCCAGCATGAATCTGTTTTTCAGTTTTCGAAGGCATGTATCCATTCCTTCGAACATGGTAACGCTTTCCATATCAAAAAGTTCGTGTTTCCTGGCAGGGATTGATGCAAAGAGTTCTTCAATTTCGAAATAATCTGTTTTATTCTTGTTCAGTATTCTCTTTACGATTCCTGTGTCGTTCTCACCTTCAAGTCCGAAAATATCTCTTTCATCGATGCAGATTCCTGCTTCCATAAATGCAGTCTTCCAAGCTTTCGCATGCAGGTGCATTGAGTCTATGAGAACACCGTCCATATCAAAAATCAGGGCTTTGATCACAGATAATAAGAGGGTAGTTCTGTATATCTAATTATTCTCGGGTTTTGTCATAGACAAGAGCACTTCTATACTCAATATAGTGCCTATATAGGGGGACTATTTTTAATGCAGCGTTCTTTTTAATACTGTATCGCCTTCTCTTATACAAGTACAAATTAAATTACGATCGGGGTGAGTAGTTGACAACAGCATACAGACGATCTATTTTCATATTCAGACGTGATCTGCGAGTGGATGATAATGTCGCTTTGAACAAGGTACTGGAGTTGTCGGATGAAGTTGTTCCTTGTTTCATATTCGACCCACGGCTTGCGGACAATAGCAGAAAACATTTCAATAACAATGCCTTCCAGTTCCTGCTGGAGTGCCTTCAAGATCTTGAAGGTCAGCTGGAAGCTAAAGGCGGCAGACTGTTGCTTTTCTCAGGTCTTCCGGAAAATGTCATCATTGGTCTTAAACAGGAAGCAGGGATTGATGCGGTTTTTTTCAACCGTGATTATACACCTTTCAGCATAAAGAGAGATAACATCATCAAAGAAGTATGTGCCATGGTAGGTATAGATGTGAGAACTTATCATGATGCACTCCTCCATGAGCCGGGCACTGTAATTACCAAAGAAGGTAAGCCCTATACAGTATTTTCCCAGTTCTTCCGGAAAGCCTCCAAAATTGAAGTTATGTTGCCAATTATGCAGGAAGGTGGCAAGTTTTGTAAAGAAAACATAATGCTGGAACAGGTTGACCTTTCCAGGTTCATTTCCCGGAAGAAAAATGAACACCTTTTCGCAAAAAGGGGCAGGGGTCATGCTTTGTCTGTTTTGCAGAAAATGGGGGATTTCAAAAATTATGCACATGAACGCGACTATCCTTCTATAAAAGGAACAACCGGCCTTTCAGCCCACAACAAGCTTGGAACGGTCTCCATACGGGAATTCTATCATCATGTGGCAAATGAGCTTGGTCCGGACCATACCCTTATCAACGAATTGCACTGGCGTGATTTTTTCATGCATATAGCTATTGCATTCCCTCATGTTTTCAGCCATGCTTTTAAGAAAAAATTCGATGCTATTTCGTGGTCAGATGACTTGAAGCTTTTCAATGCCTGGTGTAGTGGGCAGACTGGTTTTCCAATAGTTGATGCAGGGATGCGTGAGCTTAACATTACCGGGTACATGCACAACCGTGTAAGGATGATAGTATCCTCATTTCTTGTGAAGGACTTGCATATTGACTGGAAGTGGGGTGAGAGATATTTTGCTAGTAAACTCGTGGACTACGATCCATGTGTTAATAATGGTAATTGGCAATGGTCTGCGTCTACAGGGGCAGATTCTCAGCCATATTTCCGAATTTTCAATCCATGGCTACAGCAGAAGAAGTTCGATCCTGATTGTGAGTACATCAAGAAGTGGGTGATGGAGCTTCGTGGGATGGATACTGTAGAGATACATGGTCTTGAAAAAAACAAGCAACCATCTTCAATAGTGTATCCTCCTGCAATAGTTGATCACAAAAAGGAAAGAGCAAAGACATTGGCAGCATTTAGCTCCTTATGATTCTTTATCGAGGCTTGCATCGTCCTGCAACTTTCTGTCGGGAATGGGTTTCATTTTTAATCGGGGCAGTTTTAAATATTGCTCTGTTCTAACAAGTTGCTTTCACAAGAAATGTCGGAGTTATATATGGTAAGCGATGAAGAGATGTTGTCGGATAGTATATGGAGTCTGTTTCGCAGGTTTACTTTCCCTGCCATGGCTGGCATACTGGTAGCAGGCATCCAGACCATCATCGATGGTATTTTCATTGGTAGGGGTGTGGGAAGTCAGGGGCTTGCCGGGGTGACGCTTGCCTTTCCCTTCGTGATGTTCATTGTAGCAGCCGGCATAATGGTAGGCATGGGATCTGCCAGTCTTATCGCTCTTGAGCTGGGCGGTTTGCACAGGGACAGGGCAATGAGGATTATGTCCAATGTCTTTCCTCTTGTGCTTATTGCAGGGGCGATCATCACGGTGCTTGGTCTGACATTGGGCGGGTCTCTCATTGGTATGTTTGAGGCCAGCGATGTTGTCCGTTCCATGGCTGTGGAGTATGTGGATATCATCTTCCTTGGCTCGATCTTCATACTGCTTCCCATTACCCTTGACCCGCTTGTCAGGAATGACGGGTTCCCGTTGCTGGCCATGAGGACAATGGTACTTGCAGTGCTGGTGAACCTGGTGCTTGATTACATCTTCGTCATGCATCTGGACATGCAGCTCTTTGGTGCGGCACTTGCCACGGTTATAGCATTTGCAGTTAGTGCCACGATCCTCTCGTTGCATTTCTTTAGCAGCAGGACGGGTCTTAGGGTAAGCTTCAGTATGATGGGATTCCATACCCGTGAAGTGCTGAGGATAGTTGAGAGCGGCCTGCCGTCGTTTGCCATGCAGTTCTCAGTGGCTGTACTGTTCCTGGCGCACAATTTCGTCCTGCTGCAGCACGGTGATGAAGGGGCGGTCTCAGCATACGGGATAATCGGATATTCGTTTGCCATATTCTACATGCTGTTTGAGGGTATTGCTGTGGGTGTGCAGCCTATAATCGGTTTCAATTACGGTGCAGGCAGGTATGATCGTGTGTGCAGAACCCTGAAACTAGCTATGGTTGCGTGTGTGGTAATCGGGTCTGTGGGCGTCATCATCGTTTATCTGGTTCCAGAGATGGTGGCTGGCATATTCAATCCTGACACCAAGGATATTCTGGAGACTACCGTTACTGGTATGAGGATAATTGTGGCATCACTGCTGGTCCAGGGCATAGTGGTGGTGAATGCCACTTATTATCAGTCCATAAACCGGGTAGGATATGCGCTGTTCATCCACCTGGGAAAGATATTTGTGTTCATGCTCCCTCTGCTGCTGGCATTGCCCATGTTCTTCGGTCTGCGTGGTGTGTGGTTTGCAACTCCGGTGGCTGATTACTTGATGTTTGCAGTGGTGATGGTTATGCTCTACGACGAGCTGAAGGTGCTCAGGGGCGAGAAGTGCAGGGTGCCATGATGCAGGTTATCTTAAGAAACCTACTTGCTTCACCTTATACGCTTGGTATTTCATCAGCTGCTGGTTTCGGGGCTGCGGTCGCTATAACACTTGGTGCTGGTTTTGCAGGGGGAGAATACTTGATTGTGGGAAATGCTTTCATTGGGGAGTCCTTCTGTCAGTTGAGATGTAGTTGCAGGAAGTCCCATGTCAGTCATGAACGAGGAAAATATAAGGACTCATTATGGTGTTGAAGCTCTGATCAAAGAAGAAAACGATATTCCATATATTATTCCTTTAAGATCTGTGTAGATTTGTATCCTCTGAGTAAAGGTGCCGTTCGTAAGATTAATATGGCAGTGTGCTATTTTTGCAATATCTTATGCGGGGGTTGCCCAGCCTGGCCAAAGGCGCAGGGCTTAGGACCCTGTCTCGTAGGAGTTCGTGCGTTCGAATCGCACCTCCCGCACCATATTTTTATTCACTTATTCATCGACAGTCTGCATATCTTCACGTTTCAGTGTTCTTGCATCTCTTCTTATGTACAGGCTTGGTGTATTAAAACGATATTATTGCCTACGGCAGATGTTCTTCACGTATCACTGGCTGCTGAGTTGGCAAGGGATCTGGCAGTTGTTGAGGCTGCTGATACTTATGTGCTTGATACAGATAGGTCTGCTGAAGTCAAGGGTCGGGCTTTTACAGTTTTCAGGAAGCTGGGTGCTTCTAATAAGTGGTAAATGGTGCTTCCTGAAGAATTTCCGGATGGATTTTTGTGAAAAGAGTATCAGCAATGCTGACAAAACTATAATTATTAGTCAAGAATGGATTAAGGTTATGGGTATTCTTAAAAAATAAAAGTGACAAAAGTAAGTATTTTGTTTTAATCATTTTATATTAGTAATTTGATTTTTATTTTTTACAAAAACCATGTATTTTTATAATAAGTAACAATTGTTATGCATCGTTCCTCCGCAACCCTTTTATACAAGTGTTGACTTGTAAGGGTGCTCGCGTTGAGCCCACTGGTGCGTTACTGCATCATGATAATCGACTCTACGTGAAGCACATGATGAAGTACTAATTTCATTTCATCAGGCTGGTGTTTAAAGGTTCATTCTATGCCTTCGGATCATTTGGTTCGGAAGGTATATATACGATGATGTCCTTTGTAGGAGTCCGCGCAAATCGCGGCAAAAACGCTTACAATCACCGCCTTTTATGCAAGTGGAGGCAGGAGTTAT
>NZ_MBKP01000036.1 GCF_002243045.1 Methanolobus psychrotolerans | reverse complement strand
ATTCATTTTCATCTGCTTCATTGGACTGATGATCAGAATGAGGTTACTGAAAATGATGAAGGAAACTGGTATTATCGAAGACCATACAGTAGAAAGTTTACTTTTAGAGCTTGAAAAGATAAGGAAAATCGAAATGCAGAATGGGGAAGTGATCGTTACAGAACTCACAAGGAAGCAAAAGGAGATATTGGGGAAAATGGAATTATGCGCTTAAAAAAGCGGAAGTCAGGATCTAATGTTTTTTCTGTCCTGAGCTTTTCCCATGGGAACTGTTCATGTGGGTTAGATTCGTCACATATCACGCAGTACCATTTACCACGGACCAAGACAAAGAAGTCCTCTTCATCGTTGTATATTCCACAACTGCAACACTTTACCATCTTTCACACTTCCTTATCTATGGGATGGCTTCCTTTACTTGGTTGTTTAGGACTATATCCGACTTTCCGCAGATGTCTAGCCTGAGTTCCCAAGTTTTAAGCGCATATCAGCAGGAGATGTAAATAGAAAACGCCACTAGAATTTGATTTTTACTTCTTGCCAAACGGAATAATGTTGTAAAATATAAGCACATATTTCCGCATCAAGAGACGTGTATGCGCCTAAAAAGGCGGAAGTCATGGTCTAGATAAAAACGGATATTTTCCTTTAGCGTAGATTTACGCATACTTATATCAAATAGATGTTAATAAATGCTACTTATCAATCTAATTATGTTACGATTAATTGATAAATAATTGCAATCCAGATAATTGGCAAAATTCGAGGACATCTGCGGAATATAAGCTATATCTATAAATCAGGATAATAATAATATGGGAGGGTGGCCTCAGCATGAACAAATCGCACAGGTACTTGATTTACTCCTCTTTTCTTTGCTTCATTGTCATATATCTGATAGATCTCATCCATTACTGAAGTCTTCGGTCTTACATCACTTAAAACATCAATGTAGCCACTTTTGCTATTGTAACCGATTAAAACACTGGTTGCATTTTCTATAGTTGGGAAAATGCTATTATTCCGAGAAGCTCTGCTTATTTCATACACATTGTTCCTGTAAAGCCTCTGTTCATCACTCAAAGGATACGGAAGTTCTCCATAAGTTGCAAAAACTTCATAACTCCCCTCCAATTGATTGAGGACGTACGCAGCATGATATAGAATGAGCCCGTCATCACCATAACTCAATCCCCAGAGAGACTTAAGTGCAGTTTCGTTTCCAATATCCCCAAGAGCTAATATTGACGCCATCCTGATGCCTTTTTCTTCCTCTTCGTCCATGGCAATATTTAATAGCACGTCTGCTGTTTCATTGTCGCCTATTCTGCCAAGAACAACAACTGTATTCTCTCGTTTTTCAATCGTTTCACTTTTATTTTCCATGACTTGAATTAGTGATCGAATTGTACTTTCATCACCAATTTTTACGAGAGAATCCATTGCATTGATTTTAACACTTGTATTTTCGCTACCTAAGTCTTCAATCATCGAATCTACAGAAGTGTCTTCAACACAACCTGACAGCACAACCATTCCGGCAATTAGAATTATTATAGCAATGTGAGTTTTCATATAAGTGAACATATAATGGGTACTACATAAATATTTGTCACGATTACCATAAATAATACCGGACTTCTTATACGCAAATAAATATCATCATCTTAAATAATTGCAACTTTGTTGTATCCTTTCCTTTATTATGGTAAACAGGAAGTAAAAAACCCACATACATCAGCCGCACATCCCTAAAATCCTAATTACCTGTTCAATAACAGGGTGCAAGATAAAAGAAAACACGAATCATACAGTAAAATAAAGAGAATAAAAGCTATTTTTCCTTTCAATTAAACCTTCTTTCGAAATCGGCTTATCAGGCATTACACCATAATACTCCGTTTTTGCCTTGCCCCATATAAAACCTTTTTCACCAATACTTCAAATTATAAATCAACATCTTTTGAACCTTTTACGCAACTTCTCATATATTGAGCCCCTGTGGTCAATAGCCAGAAAAACAATGGTGTTTGTTTCCCAGAGATCAAATACAATTCTGTATTTTCCAATCCGGTATCTGTAATATTTGAAGCATTCCAGCTGTTTAGTATCAGCGGAGAAAGAATCATTAAAAGGATAGCGTCAATAGACTCAGGTATATATCTTACGTCTTTGGGGTGCTTTTTGCTAATGGCTTTTAGATCTTTATCAAAAGCACTAGTAAAAATGCCATTAAATCTCACTCTAATCCGTACTTGGCTTTAATCTCCTGCAGAGTCAAAACATTGCCTTCCAGAAAATCATTTTCAGCTTCCTCTATGCGCTTGATAGTACGTGAGCTCAATGGAGTGGAATCCACACCAACAATAGAATGACTACATTTCTTAGTCGTTTTATGAGGATGCGTGTTTAGAGCCATTAATAGGGAATCCCGATTTATCCATAAAAAATTGGTGGTGATGTAGGAGGATAAAATATATCTTCACCTTTCAGGCTTGCAGTAAAACCGAGATTGCTTAAAATGAAAAAGGTTTTTTTCAAAATGCTGTTGGAAGTTTTTCCTTTATTTGGCAGACTTGAATAAAATGCGGTTGACGAATCGAACAAGTGGGAACGAGTAGTAGAGCAAAAAATCAAATAAAGAACGATTTGTATTCGGATGTGACCTGCTTGTTATAAGCAAGTCACCCCATATACAATATTAGATATTCTTCTGAAAAATGTAGAATGCATAACCATATTCATCCGGGCGTTCTCTGAAGAGCTTAATCTCTTTTATGTTAAACTCAAGTATCATTTCTGCCTCGGTGTTTCCTTTATAGTTATCACTGATGTCATCGATTCTTTTTTCCAGATTGGAGTAAAAATCATACCAGACAGAAACTGGAAGTTTAAAGTGGTCAATGATATCATATCCTGTTGCTGTGATAACTTTTTCAGTGTCAGGTATGTTCATGATGCCAGGATATATCTCCTTCCAGAATAGAAGCACTTCTGGAGAAGGTTCATCCGTGAACCATGTGTTCTCTGTCACTGCCATATATCCTCCATTTTTAAGAAACTGTTTCCAGTAGCTAATTCCTTTTTCAAAACCAAGGATAAAGATGGAGCCTTCTGCCCATATGATGTCGAATTCTTCTGCTTCAAAAGGCAGGTCATCCATGGAAGCACAAACTGTAGTGATCCTGGCATCTACTCCTTCTTTAACCGCATTTTCCATCAGTTTGTCCAGAAAAGGCTGGTAAACGTCAGTTGCAGTGATGTGACAGTCGTTGCATATCTTCGCAAGATGTATTGTCTGCATACCGACACCACAACCAATGTCAAGGATCTTACTGCCTGCAGGAACGGAAGAAAGCAAATTAAAGGCTTTTTCAGTACATTCATTACTGCCAGGACCCTGTCTGGGTAAACCATCAAATATCTCAAAAATAGGTGATTCGCTCATGAATATTTTTTAAGATAACTCTTGCTTAAATCTTTTGTGGTATCAAGATAATGATTTTGTTTTTTAAAGAACGTTCAGGACAGTGCAGAATTGTCCCTGGTACAGCTACCAGCTAAAAAATCAAATTGTTCCATATCTTCCTTTTTTATGGGAAACATGAAGTCAAAAAACCTCCACATACATCAGCCGCACATCTCGCAACTCTTAATTATCCATTCAATAACAAAGCAAGAGAACAAGAAAATATCAGAAACGTACAAAAATAAAAGAGAAAAAGGGTTATTTTACCTTTTAACTAAAAACTTATTTCTGAATTGGCTTATCCGGTGTTACACCGTAATATTCCGTTCTTGCCTTGCCCCACGGGCAACCATTTTTACCGAATATCTTGAGTTCAAGGTTCTGAATCGCCTTGAAAAAGCCATTGCCGGCACGTGCACCTTTGCATACAAGACAGTAGTTCTCACAGAATACAGGAGCCTTCTTTTGGTCTGTCACTAATTATCCCCTCCGTTTGTTTAGATTTGTCTGCCGTTTTTACAGATAAAGATAAGTAAGACAGGTTATTATAATTTAGCCTGGATTTCCTTTGCGAATTCCTTTGCCTTCTGTACACGAAATTCGTCAGGCTGTCCTTTTGTTGCCGGACCCATTTCACCGAATGCTTTCATCTGCGGGTCGTCTGCCTTGAGCAGCATGTCGATAACAGGCTGGGCAAGCTCTCCCTGGCAGTCAAATGATCCGAGGATCTTAGCACCGGCTGCTGCTTGTGCACAAGAACCTGTCCATGAGTGGATGGCTTCGAATCCCTCTGGCACGGCGTGGGTCATGAATATGGCGATGTTCTTGCCGGCAGTGTTCTCTGATAAGAATGACTTTACCTTAGGAGGAACATCGAACTGCAATACAGGGAAACCTATGAATGCAAGGTCATAGCCTTCAAGATTCTTGACCTCAGATATGTCTTTTAGTTCTTTTTCACCTTTGATCTCACCATAAATAGCTTCAGCTATCTTCTTTGTGTTTCCCGTCTGGGACGTGTATGTAACAAGTGTTTTCATGCGGATACCTCTGTTTTTTGATAAATTAGTGTATTCGCTATAGATTTATATAGATAAGCGTCAGGAAAGTGTAGTAGGGTGTGGGAGATACAAAAAAATGACCTAGTAAAGCAAACAATAGCATCTTTCAGACATAGAGTCTGAATGATTAACAGATAAAGTAAATGGTCTTTAGAGAGATCTTGGGGCCATAAACATTTTGATAATACATTATAAGCATTGTATCCGACTTTCCGCAAATGTCTAGAGAAAAACGGATATTTTCCTTTAGCGTAGATTTGCACATACTTATATCAAATAGAGGTTAATAAGTGCTACTTATCAATCTAATTATGTTACGATTAATTGATAAATAATTGCAATCCAGATAATTGGCAAAATTCGAGGACATCTGCGGAATATAAGTTGTATTAATTCAACTGCTTATTTCATTTGAATCGAACTTCTTTATTTCATTTATTTCCTGTTAGATTTGGAGAGTATTATCAACTTCAATATCTACTGGAATCATAAATGTAAAAATACTGCCTTCATCAACTTTGCTTTCAACCCATATTTCCCCCCCATGCATCTCAACAAACTTTTTGGAAAGGGAAAGGCCTAACCCCGTTCCTTCGTATTTTCGGGCAAGGTACGGATTTAGTTGTTTAAATGGCTGGAAGAGTTTGCCCATATCTTTACCTGCAATTCCAATACCGTTGTCTTTTACACTGACTTGTACAAAATTGCCTGAATAATTTGCTTTGACCTCCACATTCCCGATTTCATGTGTGAACTTAATGGCATTACTAAGAAGGTTAGTGAGAATTTGCTTAAATTTGGTTTTATCTGCATTGATCATTTCTAATTTTGGATCAACATCAACATCCAGATAAATGTTCTTCTTTATTGCAAGAGGAGAAAATTGTACTATTAAAGTCTTAATAACTTGAGAAACATTGAATATTTCATAATTAAGTTCCATCTCACCAGCTTCGATCTTTGAGAGATCAAGTATATCGTTTATGAGCTCCAATAGATGCTTACCAGCATTTAAAACATGATTCATGTAAACTGTCTGTTTTCCATTCAGACTACCAGCCATTCCGTCAAGTATCACATCCGAAAAACCTATTATTGCAGTGAGTGGCGTCCTGAGTTCATGACTCATGGTAGCCAGAAACTCACTCTTTACCTTATTAGCATTCTCAGCAACAATTTTAGCATTCAGAAGTTCCTGCTCAACCTTCTTACGAAGACTAATGTCACGACAAACGCAAAAAATCATTTTCCTTTCTCCAAATATAGCTGCGTTTGCATTAATCTCCACATCAATAAGATCACCATCCTTGCGTCGCTGGCGTGTTTCATGAAGGATTCCTTTATTATCAGCTAATTGAAGCATTTCCTTTATTTGCTCACTTGCATGGACATCCCAATCCCAGATGTGTAATGTTTTCATTTCTTCGTGGGAATAACCAAGCATTTCAGCATAACGCGGATTTGCCTCGATAACTTTTCCATCCTGATCAATAATGACTATCCCATCTCGTGACTGTTCCATTAGGAGACGACGCCACATTGCCTCCTCTGAATATTTGATTTCAGCCTGTTTTTGCTCTGTAATATCCTGAAATGATCCGGTTACTTTCACCACTTTACCATCACTTATTTTAGGATGGGCAATTATACGAATCCATTTGTGCTTTCCTTTTGCAGTAATAAATTCCAGTTCCATATCATGAGATTGGCCTTTTTCCACTGCTTTTTTCACAGCATCTTCAAGAACTTTTCTGGAAGCTGTGGGATAAAAACTCAAAACAAATTCAAGATTTACAGCAGTATTTGGATCCACTTCATGTATCTTTGCAACTTCATTAGTCCATGTAATATTACCTGTTGGTGCATCGAGTTCCCAGCCACCAACATGTGCAATTCTACCAACTTCATTCAAAAGAGATTTTCTTTCTCGAAGTTTATTCTTTGTTTGCTTAAGTTCCGTAATATCTTGAAAAATACCTATGACCATATTTCTTTCAATATCGTATTCAGCCACGGAGTGTATGATACGGACATATCCATCGTTTTGCCTTTTTATTTTGAATTGCACATCATAAGGGACGTTATTCCCTACAAGGTCATTACACGCTTTGTCAAGCATCGGAAGATAGTGTGACAATGGTATTTTTCGAATCTGATCCCTTGTGAATATTTCACCTTCAAGTCCGTATATTTTTCGTGCTTCATCCGAGAGAGTCGTCATACCAGATGACAGATCAACTTCCCATCTTCCTACATCTCTAAGTCTTTGTACAGTAGAAAGCTGCATCCTCTTCTTTTTTAATTTATCTTCTAAAAGCTTGCGTTCAGTGATGTCATTAACTATATTGTAGATCAGATAATGAGAACTATATACAATCGAACCACAATAAACTTCTACATCGCGTATTTCACCATTTGCAAGAATGTGCTTGAACAAAAAGTAATTTCTTTTTTCATCTTCTGCTCTTTGCGTTTCAACTTTAATCTCTTCTGTTGACAAAGCATTAATCTGATTTATTTTCTTGCGGGTTATCTCTTCAAGTGTCCAGCCATAATATTTGCATGCTGCCTTGTTTGCATCAACAATATCCGAACTATTCGAATTTATAAGTAGCATGGCCATGTTATTTTCCTTAAAGAAGGAACTATAAATACCTTCATTTCCAAAAAACAAATCGTTTTTCTTACAGTTTTCACAAATCATTTCAATATTCTGAAAATCATTGATCAAAGAGTCTTTATCTCTAAAGGCAGAATGCATCTCTTTGTTTTGGACAACGCGAAGCTGTTCGTTTTTCATGGGAATCTACACTCCTGATCCGATTCAAATACACCGACTAGTTAACAACGAAATCTTAGTTATATTAACATTTTAAGACACTAATGAATATTCATATACATTAATGATAAAATAATACCACTTAAATGTCCATTTGGAGGGTCCAAGGCAATACCGATATAAAAGTTTTTTGATGAACATTTAGTACACAATGCTTCAAACTGCCAAGCTTTGTAATCTTCAACTACCTAAATCATCACAAGTACAAGCATATATGATTTCACATTTTGCCCTTCGTCCTAAAAACGTAACTATTCAGCCTATCCATATCAGCCTATTGATGATGATTCGGTTAAAATTGAGAAGTTTAGTCCTAAATTAATTTGAAATGCAAAACGAAAGCAAGTGGTACAATTAAAATAAATGTAGCGTAAGAAATTCACGTATCAACTTTTTATCACAACGGTTATTGATGGTGATTCTATCAGGCTGAATAGTTACCTAAAAACAAACTAAAAATTCATATTATAATACTTTCACTCCACTTACATTACCCATATATAGACAAAACTTCATTTAACAACCAATGACAGAGTTCGAGAAAAAAGTAAAGATCATAACCACGATCAGAAGTATACAAAAAAAGGATGCCTCCGCCAGAGATAAGGCCAGAAGGCAAAACCTGTTTTGAACTTATCATGCTCACACCGTAAACTATACCTATCAGCCATCTCAAGAGAATAGATAATGTCTTTGAGCAGCATCAGGATAAAGGGTGCTAAGGAGCACAACCTTAAGAATATTGACCTCATTCTGCCCCGTGACAAGCTTATAGTCATCACCGGGCTTAGCGGATCAGGTAAATCATCGCTTGCATTTGATACAATTTACGCCGAGGGACAGCGCAGGTATGTGGAATCGCTCTCTGCTTACGCCAGGCAGTTCCTGGGACTTATGGAAAAACCGGATGTGGAATATATCGAAGGGCTGTCCCCTGCCATATCCATCGAGCAGAAGACCACAAGCAAGAACCCCCGCTCTACAGTGGGTACTGTTACTGAAATTTATGATTACCTGAGACTGCTCTTTGCTCGCATAGGCATAAGGCACTGCCCGGATTGTGGACGGATAATCGAGACCCAGAGCATTGACCAGATAGTTGACAGCATCATGAACCTGCGGGAAGGTACAAAAATACACGTACTTGCTCCGCTTGTGAGGGAGAGAAAGGGAGAATACAAGAAACTCCTCACCGACCTGCTTGCCGAGGGTTTCACACGTGTGCGTGTGGACGGAGAAGTACATTCACTAGATGATATTGAGAATGTAGAACTCGGGCGTTACTTCAAGCATAACATTGACATCATTGTAGACAGGCTTGTCATTAAAAAAGGAATGGAGGAAAGGCTATCGGATTCAGTTGAAACCGCACTTCTAAAAAGCGGAGGGACACTTACAGTCCAGATAATCGATGGAGAGGAACTTACATTCAGCGAGAAGCTTGCATGTCCTGAATGCGGGATAGGTTTTGAGGATATGGAACCTGCAGCATTCTCATTCAACAGCCCGCAGGGTGCCTGTCCGGAATGCCACGGACTGGGTACATCCATGGAATTCGACCCGGACCTGATAGTGCCTGATAAAACGCTGACCTTAAACCAGGGAGCAGTCGAGCCCTGGTACAGTAAAACCAAAGACGGATACTATATGCAGTCACTTGAATCCCTAGCAAATTACATGGGATTCTCAATGGATGTTCCTTTTGAGGAGCTTAAACCTGAGATACAGCATATCATATTTTATGGAAGTGAAGAACTAATTCCCTTTGTTCATATGGGAAAGAATGGAGGAGTCTGGAAACATAAAGGACGCTTCAAGGGAGTTATAGCAAACCTTTCTAAAATATATGAAGGTACAGAGTCCGAAAACAGCAAAGAGAAGATGACAAAGTACATCAGCACAAAACCATGTCTTGTGTGCCAGGGCCTGAGGCTAAAACCTGTCAGCATTGCCGTGACAATTGACGGTAAGAATATCATTGATGTCACAGGGATGTCCGTTGAAGAGGCACTGGAATTTTTCAAGGAGATTGAAACAAAACTCAATGACAGGGAATATGCCATCGCCCGCCTCATACTCAAAGAGATAAAGGCAAGACTGGGATTCCTGATAGATGTAGGACTGGATTATCTCACGCTAAGCAGGTCTGCAGCTACACTTTCAGGAGGAGAGGCACAGCGTATCAGGCTTGCAACACAGATTGGTTCCAGCCTCATGGGTGTGCTTTACATCCTTGACGAGCCAAGTATCGGCCTGCACCAGAGGGACAATCTCAGGCTTATTACAACTCTGAAGCACCTGAGGGACATAGGTAATACCGTACTTGTGGTCGAGCACGACGAGGAAACTATAATGAATGCTGACTATGTGGTTGATATGGGACCAGGGGCAGGCATCCATGGCGGAGAGATCGTTGCCGAAGGTACTCCAAAGGAAATAATGAAGAACAAGAACTCCATGACCGGAAAATACCTGAGTGGAAAAATGAAGATAGAGGTCCCGGAGAAAAGGAGAAGACCAACTGGCACCATGACCCTTTTCGGTGCAGGCCAGAACAACCTCAAATCTGTTGATGTGGAATTTCCCCTTGGTATTCTGATCTGTGTCAGCGGCGTCTCAGGTTCTGGAAAGAGCACACTTATCAATGAAACACTCAACAAGGTGCTTGCAAAGCAACTAAACAAAGCAAGGGAAATACCGGGGAAGTACAACTCCATAAAAGGCCTTGAGAATGTGGACAAGGTCATAACTATAGACCAGTCACCGATCGGACGCACACCCAGATCCAATCCTGCAACTTACACTAATCTGTTTACCCCTATCAGGGAACTCTTTGCCCAGACAAAGACAGCACGTGCAAGGGGTTACAAATCAGGACGCTTCAGTTTCAATGTCCGGGGCGGCAGGTGTGAAGCATGTTCAGGTGACGGTATAATCACAATAGAGATGCACTTCCTGCCTGATGTTTACGTTCCATGTGAAGTGTGTCACGGCAAGCGGTACAACAGGGAAACCCTGGAAGTGACCTACAAGAACAGGAACATTGCAGAAGTCCTTGACATGACAGTAGAGGAAGCACTTGAGTTCTTCGAGAACGTCCCAACTATATCCCGCAAGCTACAAACACTCAACGATGTGGGACTGGGATATATTAAACTAGGACAGTCATCTACTACACTGTCAGGCGGAGAAGCACAGAGAGTGAAACTCGCAACAGAACTAAGCAAGCGATCCACCGGCAAGACTGTCTATATACTTGACGAGCCTACTACAGGTTTGCATTTTGACGATGTTAAAAAGCTTCTGGAAGTTCTCCAGCGACTTGTGGATGCAGGCAATACTGTAATCGTCATTGAGCACAACCTCGATGTAATTAAGACAGCAGACTGGATAATTGACCTTGGACCTGAGGGCGGAGACCGGGGCGGCGAGATCATCGCGCAGGGAACTCCGGAAGAGGTTGCTAAGAGTGATATTTCCTATACAGGTAGGTTTTTGAAGAAAATGTTGATATGAAAATATCATATTGCATCATGCTCAGTAATACAACAGTATTCCACGAATGCTGAATCGCCGGATAAATATACTTTTACTGATATATATTAAATTTATATATTATTAGACAGTATTACATTAGACAGTATTACAGTAGGTCATTATAGAATTCCTGAACCCGGAGATAAGGGTTACCTGAAAAACAGCCATACAGCAAAGTCCAAAACCAACCATAAAAAGTGCTGTCGGATGGCAGAAGAAGTAAAATGTATCTCAACTACTACGCAATTCCCTTAATTGTCCTGATATTAATTCTGAGCGCATTGTTATTTCATATACGAAAACACAAAGATGCAATTGGCACAACCTGTTTTTCGTTCCTCTTGCTTTCTACCATCATCTATGCGTTCTTTTATGCATTTGAAATATGTTCAACAACACTTGATTCTGCACTGATATACTATAAACTGGAGTATATAGGAATTCCTTTCATACCTGCTTTCCTTCTGACATTTGCAATAAAATACACTGGAAAAAAACACTGGTTAACCACACCTACTTTAGTTTCAATTTTTGCTATTCCATTGATAACTCTGATACTTGTGTTTACCACCGGAAAACACACCCTTTATCATAAAGAGTTGTTCATGAATTCTGAAGCACTCTTCCCTGCCCTGACATTTGTACCGGGCATATGGTATGGAGTCCAGGAATTCTACAACATTCTCTGTATTATTTTCAGCATCATTCTTCTCCTGAAGATGTGGCTGGAAGTGACACCAGCTTTCAGAAAGCAGGTGACAATAGTAATGATCGGTACTTTGATACCATTTTTAGCATTATTACTGTACATTGCCGGCATGATCCCACCCGGCCTTGATCCCATTCCCTATTCCCTTGCATTTAGCAGCCTGTTGATCTATGTGGGAATAACTCAATATAGATTGCTTGATGTTGCTCCCCTTGCACGCAGTTTGCTTTTTGGAAAACTCCCTGATGGGGTAATCGTTCTTGACGGGATGCAGAGAATCGTAGATTATAACCCGTCTGCTGCAAAATATCTAAAAATAACATCCGAAGATATTGGAAAGTCAGCTTCCAATGTACTGGATTCCTGGCCTGAACTCATTAACGAAGAGCAAGACATCGATAAGAGAAATAGCATCGAACTCAAAAAGAAGATTGAAGAATCATATGTCTGGCTGAATGTTGATTTCCTGCCACTTTCCAATGAAAATGACAGCATGGGGCAAATGATAATACTTAGAAATATTACGGAGAGCAAAGAAGCAGAGGAAGAACTCCTGAAAACTAACAGGGAACTTGAAGAAGCAACAGTCTATGCAAAAAACATGACTGTTCAGGCAGAACTGGCAAACCGTGCCAAAAGCGAATTTCTTGCCAACATGAGTCATGAAATTCGCACACCACTTAATGGAATTATTGGTTTTTCGGACCTGCTGATGGAAACAGAACTTACAGATTCACAACTCCATTACATGCAGACAGTACATACATCAGCTATTACATTGCTAGATCTTATCAATGATGTATTGGATTTTTCAAAAATAGAAGCTGGAAAACTGGAGCTCGATCCTGAAACAACAGAACTCATTGTCCTACTTAACCAGATAACAGATATTGTAAAATACAAATCCCATGAGAAAGAGCTTGAACTTAAATTAAATGTATCAGCAAATCTGCCAAAGCATATTGTTGTCGATCACCTGAGACTGCGGCAGGTATTAATAAATCTTTTAAGCAATGCCATTAAGTTCACAGAAAGAGGGGAAATCGAATTAAAAATAGAAACATCTATTATTCCGGACAAAACCAATGAAATGAAATTTAAATTCTCGGTCAGAGACACAGGAATTGGAATTGCAGAAAACGACAGGATCAGGATATTCGATTCATTTTCACAGGCAGATGGTTCTATTAGCCGCAAATACGGAGGTACCGGGCTTGGACTCACTATATCAAGCAGACTCCTGGGAATGATGGGATCAAAACTTGAGCTTGAAAGCGAGCCTGGAAAAGGAAGTACTTTTTATTTTACTGCCGTTTTTCCTGTGGAAGAAGGAGAAAATGTTGTTGCAGATGCTTCCGGAAATGACTACAAATCTCTAGTAAAAAATAGAAACGATGCAAGATGCTCCATACTTATAGCTGAAGACAATGAAACAAACATGGAGGTAGCTTCAATTATTGTTTCTAGATTATTGCCACGGGCAGAAATATTGAAAGCAAAAAATGGAATTGAAGTCGTCCGGATGTTCAAGGAAAAAAAGCCAGACCTGATTTTTATGGATATACAAATGCCTGGAATAAACGGATATGATGCTGCCATGGCAATCAGAAAACTTGAAAATGAAAGACGTACACCCATCATCGCTATCACTGCCAGTGCTTTCAGTGGTGAAAAAGAGCGATGCCTAGAAGCAGGTATGGATGAACATATTACCAAACCCATTGTTTCCAATGTGATCCAATATATTATAGATAAATGGCTTTTCATGAGTGATCTTAATAAAATAAGCGATTGCGACAATGTTGTTATTGAACCAGTTCATTTTGACAGAGAACGATTATGGAATACAACAAATGGTAATGAGGAAGTTTACTGCATGTTGACTAACATGGCAATCGGATCTACTACCTGTAATCTGGAAGATATGATGATGGATCTTTCAGGGAAAGATATGCATGGAGTAAGAGTTCACGCCCATAAAATGAAAGGAGCCGCACTTAATATTGGGTTCAATGTTCTTGGAAATCTGGCAAAGAAACTGGAAGAAGCCATTGAGGAAAATCAGAAAAATGTTCCTGAGTTGCTTGAACAGATAAAAGATGAGATCGAATTCGTTAAACAGGAATTGGAAAAAGAGATCACAAAAAGGACTTTGTAGAAATCCTGATCAATTAGAGAACTATGAACCACAGATACACTCATTTCCAAAGCAGTCAGTTCAATAATTAGTTTCCAAAAATATAAAAAAAGGAAATCAATTCCTCTTCAATTTGGCAACTACAGCCTCAACCTGTTCCACAGCAGTACCAATGTACTTGTCCGGGTCTACAAGGTTGGTAATGTCCTCTTCGCTTAGATAGTTAGCAACATTCGGATTTGCCAGCAAGACTTCCTTGAAGTGTTTGCCGGTCTCGTGAGCCTCCATTGCACTTGAGCGTACAAGCTCGTGGGCTTCCTGGCGACCTACACCACGTTTTGCAAGTTCTATCATTACAGCCTCTCCCATATTCAGGCCCCTGAGCAGGTTAAGGTTGCGGCGGATATTTTCCGGATAGAACCTGAGGTTCTCGATAACGCCTATTGCAAGTTTTATGATATGGTCGGTAAGGACACATGCCTCGGGGAACACTATCCTTTCGCATGATGAATTTGTCAGATCCCTTTCATCCCATAGGGTGTTGTTCTGGAGTTCGGGTTCGACCATAGCACGCACTATTCTTGCAAGACCACATATCTGCTCGGACTTGATAGGATTGCGCTTGTGTGGCATTGTGGAAGAGCCAACCTGCTTTTTCCTGAAACTTTCCTCTACCTCCGCGATCTCGCTTCTCTGCAGGGAGCGGATCTCCACACCTATCTTGTCCATTGTTGTTACGGTGTTTGCCATCCACATGACAAATTCAGCATGGCGGTCTCTCTGGATGATCTGGTTTGAGACATCCACAGAACCGATCTCAAGATACTGCATAACTCTTTTCTGGATCTCAATACCGTCTTTACCGAATGCAGCCTGTGTACCTACAGCACCTGTCATCTGGCCGACGATCAGGCGTGGTTTGAGCTGTTCAAGGCGCTCAATGTGACGTGCAACCTCAGATGCCCAGATAGCAAACCTCAGTCCGTATGTTGTCGGGACACCTATCTGACCATGTGTCCTTCCCGCACATACCAGTTTCTTGTGGGCGTCCGCCTGCAGGAGAAGTACATCCAGAAGCTTGCAGATCCTATCTTCCAGGATTTCTACAGCTTCTTTTAACTGGAGACCTGTCGCGGTATCAAGCATGTCGTTTGATGTGGCACCAAAGTGTACCCACTTGTCGGCATCCTCTTCACACTTTTCTGACATTGCAATAACTACTGCCATCATGTCATGGTGTATCTCATCTTCGATTTCCTTGACCCTACTAAGTTCCACATAACCTATGCTTGCCCCTATTATATCTGCAGCTTCCTTAGGGATCAGTCCTATGTCTGCCTCGGCTCTGGCAAGTGCAGCCTCAACTTTCATGATTTTCTCCAGGCGGTTTGCCTCGCTCCAGACAAACTTCATTTCGTCTGTTCCATAACGGTATTCTATAGGATGGATTGCCATTTATTGAATCTCCATGATCTTGATTTAAGTAAAATATCTATATACAAATCTATTATAGATATCATTCAAATTAACAGTATGCTTCTGGTATAGTTAATCTACCAATAAATAGGCTTTGTATGGACCTAAAATAAAAAAGAGGCAGCAATGCCTGATATGGAATGCTTTACTCATTGACGACATCAGCCGTCTTGGGGAAATCCCCGTTAAAATTAAGATTTCCATTAGATATATCCAGAGTTTCTATATTAAGTCCCGGCATCTTTGCCAGATGTGAATTAATAAGACTCTCAAGTTCCTGCGCTCCCTGGTCAGCACTGCCTTCGGGAAGCGGAAGAAGCCCTACCTTTGCGTTTGTTATATCGATCTGGATACTACTATCACTTGCCTTGGAAATGCTGCCCTCTGCATACACAGGTCCTTTGAAGTCATAACCATAGTCTTTAAGATCGATGTATGCTGACATCTCTGCCTGGTTATTATCCCCAAGTTTTACCTGTATATCCCGAAGGGGTCCTTCGTTATTTGTCGCCTGCAGATATGAACTGAGATCAGAGCTTGAAAGGCTCACATCCATAGGTGCTGTATCGGAATAAACAATGTTACTCGTTAACTGGTATTGTGAAACAGGATCAGCAAGAGTAATACCCTGTTCTTCTACGAGATTATCGAATAACACTGGATCAACTTCCACACCCAGATCTACCGGTTCATCAGTACCAAGTATTTCGGTCAGGATTGGAATATATATCATTCCTGAAGCTGCTACAATTGTAAGCACACCTATAACAACAACACCAACAACTGCGATAATTATGTTCAAATTACTGATTGCATCATTTTTCTCTACAATACTCGTTATATTGGGCACAAAGACCAACCTCCAGTTTATTGTATAAACCGAAAATAATGAATGTACTTAAAAGACTTGTGATATGACTGTATTTCACATACATCCCTGAGTAACTACAAATACTATAAGTATTACAATGACAGTCTGTGGATTTGACCAATTGTTTTAAATATAAGGGAATAGGAAAAGGGAAGGATATTGCAGACTTCTATTTACCAAATATTAAATTTAGGTGGAACTATGGAACAGACAATAAATTATAATTCAAAAAAACAGGTGATGTAAGTGGTACTTGACACAGGAGATACAGCATTCATCATTATCTGTACCGCCATGGTCATGCTTATGACCCCGGGAGTAGGACTATTTTACGGCGGAATGGTGCGCAGTAAGAACATAATTTCGATGATAGCCATGGCTTTTGTTTCCTTTGCCATTGTAAGTATCCAGTGGGTTACAATCGGATATACCCTTGCCTTTGGAACTGACATCTCAGGATTTATCGGTGGCCTTGATCACTTATGCCTTGCAGGCGTAGGACTGGACGGCGAAGGAATTCCTGACATGTTATTTATGGCATTTCAACTCGTTTTTGCAGGAGTCACACTGGCAATCCTCACATCAGGTGTTGCGGAACGTATCAAATTGAGCTCTTTTATTGTTTTTGGATTACTCTGGACAACCCTGGTATATGATCCACTTGCCCACTGGGCGTGGGGGGGCGGCTGGGCAGGTAGCATAGGTGCACTTGATTTTGCAGGTGGCACTGTAGTACACATAAGCTCAGGATTCGGTGCTCTTGCCCTTGCTCTTGTTATAGGCAGCCGTGCCGGATTCGGCAAGTACAGCATGGAGGCAGAGAACATAACAACAACTCTCCTCGGAGGAGCACTTCTTTGGTTTGGATGGTTTGCATTCAATGCAGGAAGCGCCCTTGCAGCAAACGGACTTGCCGTCAATGCACTTGTGGTTACCAATGTCTCTGCCGCAGCAGGAGCGATTACCTGGATGGCAGCATCATGGATCAAAGGCAAACCAAGTTCCCTGGGTCTTGTTAGTGGAGCTGTTGCAGGTCTTGTAGCCATTACACCAGCCTCCGGTTTTGTTGGCCCGATGTCTGCCATAATAATAGGCGGTTTTGCCGGACTACTCTGTTACGGAGCATTGCTATTCCGTGTGCGTAAGGGACTTGATGAAAGTCTTGATGCATGGGCAATTCATGGAATGGGGGGTTTTTGGGGAGCAATTGCAACAGGAATATTTGCAAGCGCAGCCATTGGAGGAGTTGACGGACTTATTTACGGAAACACACACCAGTTTTTGATACAGATCCTTGATGCTTCTGTTGCTATAATCTATGCATTCGTAATGACATACATACTTGCCAAGATAGTAGACAAAGTAATGGGATTGCGGGTGACCGAAGAAGAAGAATATGTTGGACTTGATATATCCCAGCACGGAGAATCCACAACAGCCTGAGGTGATGTGAATGAAGATGGTAAAAGCAATTATTCGCCCGGAAAAGCTGAATGATGTTAAAGCAGCACTGGAAGAAAGAGGTTACTTTCCTATGACCGTAACCGAAGTAAAAGGACGTGGCGCACAGAAAGGTATCTGCCTTCAATATAGAGGTAAACAGATCAAAGTAGACATGATCCCTAAAACCGAGATCGAAATGGTCGTAGGTGATGAGGACGTAAGGCCTATCATCGAGATCATAAGGGCGAGTGCACGAACCGGTAAATTCGGTGATGGAAAGATATTCGTATCCCCGGTTGAGATTGTGGCAGCTATCAGAAACGATGATGAGATCGTATCCGAATGATATGAGGCATGTCCTCATATCCCTCTTTTTATGAATTATTATGAACCTGTATTTATATCGAACTCTATATGTATAAGTATTCAGTGTATAGGTACATATTTCATATATGAGAAGTTATACGGCTGGCAGAAGAAGTAGTCACTTTTCCATGCTTGTCCTGTACATCAGGTTCGTTATCCAGAATGGAACACCTTTAGTTGCTTTAGAGTCGTTACATCGACCGAAGATGAAACTAGTTTCTCTTTTGCATGATATTGCCTTCAAACCAATCAAGTATTGCAAACATCAGATCAGAAGAAGATTTGATCATATCAGTTCTACTACGAATATAATATTCCGATTGAATGTACTTTCCGTCTATAAGATCTGAACTGCAATTTACGAGCAGATTGTCCACACAATCCTCATCAACTTCCGGATGGAACTGCACTGCAAGTACATTGCTCCCATAGATGAAACCCTGCTCCATGCAGGCTTCACTTTCAAATAGACGTCTTGCACCTTCTGGAAGAGTAAAGGTATCACCATGCCAATGGAAAGCAATTAATTCATACGGTACATGAAATAGAGTGTGATCTTCATGAAATACTGCCAGTGACCTGACTTTGTGCCAGCCGATTTCCCTGAACTTGTTTTTCGATACTGTCCCGCCTAATATTTCGGAAAGCATCTGGGCACCAAAGCAGACTCCATAAACAGCTTTGCTAGATCCGATTACAGCTTTTACATATTCTTTTTCATTCTTCAGCCACTGATACTCTGCCTCCTGGTAAACGCTCATCAGCCCACCCATTATTATGAGGAGATCAAAGTCATCAGGCTGTGGGAAAAATGAATTTGCAGATGGCATGCTTACGGATATAGAATAGCCTTTACTGCATGCCCATTCTCTGATATTACCAAGGGTTTCGAATTCCAGATGAACCAGACAATGAATTTTCATAATGATGCTACTGTGTATAGGATTTTTAACTTTAAACCTTTTTGGTGTCCAAAATTAATATCCAGTATCTGCTCAACACCAATTTGAAACACCTATGTTAATAGATGTCGCAAACGGCATGATCTGAAAGACACTACATAGTTTTGCAGCACCGGTGTAAATTAGTTTGTCTTACAAACAATGAATATTTTTTCACTACGTATATAGAAAGATATATATTTCACGCAATACATAAAAGTAGGAGACAGATTGATCCTATTTAATCAGGATTGAGGAGATAAAGAATGGTGGCTTTTACTAAATACCATGCTATTGCGGGGTTCATACTTTTTCTGCTACTTATAGTGGTAACGCAAATACCACTGGAAAAAACAGTTTATGAGGATTTTGAAAATATAACAAATATAACAGATAACCCATCAGGTATTACTTCCGAAAAAACACTTTTGATGTCAACAACAGACAATACACCTGCTGAAGAAGTAGTCGGGTGGTGGAAACATACAGGACACAGCACAGTATCTTCTAAGACTACTAGAGACGAGTTCAACAATGACAAAAACACTGATAATGATTCAGATGATGGCACGGAGAAAGAAAATCATGAAATTCCGGAATTCTCTACCATAATACTACCGGTCTTCATTATAATTTCAATAGCACTATTTAGCAGAAAATAGAGATTACTTTTTAAAGATCCATGAAGAATATATTGACGGGATATTTAATAATTTATTTTTACCAATTACCGACAAGTAAGTTCCTGAGCTTTTCAAAGACATGATAGCTGCATTTCCCGGCTCATAAATGAGGATGAATGCACCCAGTATTATGAAGAAACACCCTTGTATCGTATTCAGGAATATTGGTTCGTGAAGGAACAGGAATCCGAAGAATATGCCACTTACTGGTTCAAGCAGTGCGAGTACACTTACGGTCTGTGCGCGAATTTTTGCAACACTGTTAAGATAGAGGACTGAAGCAAAAGCTGTAGTTATCAGTCCGAAGAGAAAAAGAGTACGCATGTTCATGAAAAAAATGTCTGCAGGAACTTTGCTACCAAAAGGCAACAGAATCAGCAAACTGATCAACGTTGACCAGAACAACTGGGCAATTCCGGAATATTCGTCTTTCAGATAACTTACAGTCATGATGGTACCACTGTACGAAAGACCTGACAGGATACCAAGGACAATACCTGTTAAAAGACAGGCATCATACCCAGATGCACTGCTTCCAGGCAATATGATAATAAGAATCCCGGCTATTGAGACTAACATGGAAAAAATGCCACGTTTTGTTCTTTTTTCTTTTAGAAAAAAAGGAGATAGTAATGCAACATATACAGGAGCAGTGTAAAGCAACAGAACAGCTAATGAAACACCTGCATATTTTATAGAGCTGAAGTAAGTGTAAAGAGTCAAAACATTGAATATCGCAATTAAAAGAATAAAAAGCTTCTTTTTGCCCAAATAAAGCATCTTGTACTTTTTAGTTAATATGCAATAGGCCAATAGCAGTGTGAATCCAAATATAAGCCTGTAAAAGATTATAGATGCTGTTTGCATTTCATAAATGTGCTTTATAAAGATTCCACTAGCTCCAAATATTGTACATGAAATTATAAGCTCTATATAAGAATAGTTGCTACTTTTAGTGGATATCATCCTGGCTTTGCAGGAATAACCCCATGATATATAAAGAAATTTGAAACAAACAATCATGAATATATCTTAGAGGATAATAAGACCTACAGAGCCATAGATAACAGAAATAAAGGATATTATTCCGCCAATTTGAGAAATAGTTATCTTTCAACCTAATTCAAAACTGGTTACACCAAAAATATTGTTAATTGGAAGCTTAGGAACTTCTTTTGTATACATTCTGCAAGTCTCAAAAACCTTAGTCATACCGTGTGCTTTTGCGATATCTAATGCCTGCCTGTTGGGTTCAGGAACATCAAAGAACACGGGTGTTTCGCCAACAGAGGACAAGAGGCCATTAAATAGATCTTCCGCAATTTCAGGATCTGAAGCAAATAGCGGACCTATTTTAAAGCCAGTGAAACATGGCCTTATAACACCATATCCACAAATTGCATCCGACTTGTCAAGTTTTACAAATGAATTGCATCCTTTTTGAGAGAGCCATGCATGCAAGAAATTCTCACGGCGGGAGGGAAAATGCAAACTGTCATAATCTGCAAGAGCGTCAAATTGAACTTCTGAAACCGGGACAAGTCCAGCAGGTTCTTTGCCGCCTCCGATACCTTCAAAACGGATGTTGCAATAAGCAAAAGTGAAACCAGACCTCTGTTGATACTTCTCCTGCATTTCCATTACCCCGTCACCACCAATGTTTCGGTTGCCTGCATAAGACATGGCTTCAGCAAAAAGCCTGTTTCCGTAGCCTTGATTCCTGTATTCTTGATTTACAACGTAGAAACCGGCGAATGCAAACATATCATCGTAGATGACATTTGACATGCAGCATATAGGCTCATCATCAAGCTCACCTATAAAGAAACCGAAAGGATCTGCAGCGTAAAAACACTCAGCATCATTTATCCCAGGATTCCAGCCTTCTTCTTCTGCCCACATAATAGCTATATCTACATCTGAACGCTTCATCTTGCGAATCTGAAAATCTCCTCTTTCACTCATTAAGTAACACCGGTCGATTATTATAAAAACCTAATGATAACTAAATATTGGCAAATAGTGCACGGAGTGTACTACATCATAATATATTAGACACATAAGAAATAACTATTGCAGCTATAAACTAAAAAAATAAGATTACCTGCAAAAGCAGGAAAATATCTTATTGCCAATAACCCCATTGGCAATAATGCTGACAATAACCCCGGAACCATCCGGAAGATCCTGGAATGGCACCCCGAACCCGCTCATACTCCATTATCCACTATACCCCACTTTGAAATCGCTCATACTCCTACTTCATTTTCCCATTGGTTTAGAAGTGTGAGCATTTTCCGTTTTTAATATGCTGTTTTTGGATACCGAGAGGGAAGGTATCACGCCCACAATTCCGTGCAATCCAATTTCATTTTTACCGAGGGGATTTGGGATGAAGTCCACATCGTACTATTAGACGGTACATTTCAATTGAGGCAATCTCTGCTTGGAAGATCTTGCCACAATTAGTAGTATATTTTTCTACTATAAAAATATATCTACATTATAATATATAATGAGCATAATGATGATGAGGTTGAATTCGAGAAGAAAATATAACAAAGAATATATCAAAAGATATTATTCTAAGCAAAAATACTCCCCTTGCAAAGCAAATTTTGCATATATGAAACATTCAGAACACATACACCCCTTTTTTAATGTATCCGGATATGCTCCCTTAGAACAAAACATGAAGGTGCCTGCTCCCGGATAAGATGGGCAGGAAGGACAACTACAACCTTTGGAGTGATGAAAGGAAGTACAAATCCCAAAATATTTGCCACATCTTTCTGATAAGCACGATTTATTAGAAGGATCAGTATCCAGAAGTACACCTCACAATATATTAAAGGACAATGAAAAACGAAACATGCTTTTGTTATTGATTTTAAAGGATTATTGAAATGGATGTAAGAAAAGCTCATCCGAGCTTTTCCTGCAGGTATTTCTTAAAACTTGCATAATCCGTACCAAGATAATCCATGTGTTCTTCCCTTGCCTCGATCTCCTTCAGGCTTTGAGGAAGCTCAGGCTCAACACCTGTTTCGGCTTTTACATGTTCAGGAAACTTTGCAGGGTCTGCTGTTTCCAGTGTTACTGCAAGTGTATTATCACCTGTTTGAGACCTGTAATCAAGCAGCCCTTTTATACCTACTGCACCATGTGGTTCGATAAGAATGTTATACTTCTCGTAAATATCCCTTATTGTAGCCTTGGTCTCACTATCTGTGACAGAGCCGGAGTAAATATCATCCCTGAGCTTTTCCATGTCAGGCTCTTTGCTGATAGTACCCTTCTCATCCATTTCACCGCTATAAACAGCGATAAGCCTTGCAAGATTACTTGGGTGTCCCACGTTCATTGCATTTGAAAGGCAGTTCTTTGATGGAACAATCTTCTCATAGTTACCGGTACTAAGGAAATGAGGGACCTCATCGTTCTCATTCACAGACGCAATTATCTTTCTTATAGGGACGCCCATGGTCCTTGCCAGGACACAGCCCATCATATTACCAAAGTTGCCAGAGGGAATCGAGAATATGATATCATCCGGGTAGTTCCTGAGTCTTGCATATGCATAGATGTAGTAGATAGATTGCGGGACAAGACGACCAATGTTAATTGAATTTGCGGAGGAGAGATTGAAATGAGTGAGATCCTCGTCTGCAAAAGCCTGCTTTACCATTGCCTGGCAGTCATCGAATTTGCCATCTATTGAGATAGCTGTGATGTTCTGGTTCAGGGTTGTCATCTGCTTACGCTGGCGGTCAGATACCTCGTCGGTTGGGAAGAGTACGATGACCTTTATGTTGTCAAGCCCATAGAATGCATGAGCAACGGCACTGCCGGTATCTCCGGAGGTCGCTGTGAGGATGGTCAGGCTCTTGTTCTCTTTGCTGAGGTAATGCTGCATGAGCCTTGCCATCATGCGGGCTGCAAAGTCCTTAAAGGAAGCTGTGGGTCCTCTGTCAAGCCTCATTATGTAAGTCTGCTCATCTATTTTCTCAAGAGGAACATCATAGTTGTAAGCGTCAAAAGTGAGCGCTTTCAGTGACTCTTCGTCAACTTCGCCTTCAAGGACCTTGCTCAGGACCCTGTACGCGATCTCAGGATATGGTGCATCCCTGAAATAGTCGATCTCTTCCTTAGAGAAGGTCGGAAGGCTCTTTGGCATGTAAAGCCCCCTGTCCGGTGCAAGCCCTGTGATCAGAGCCTCCTGAAAGCTAACTTCCGGCGCCTTAAGATTTGTGCTATAGAGTTTCATTTTAACCAGGAATTCAGTTGATAAGGGTATAAACTAGATAATGACCTTTAAAGGATAAATAAGTATGAATAACTTGCCATCCCCAAAATGCCAGATCCGGCTTAACTTATACCTGAATCAGGAAACATGATAGACTTCCAGAGACTAATAAGAAGCCAGACAGAACAAAAACATATTCAAACTTTATTGTACTTTATTATGCATCAAAGTACAGTATAGTTCATTGAAGGAGGAGAATAGCTGTTGGTATTAATTAATAGAAGTCTAACAAAAACCATTGAAAATGCCGGAAGAATGGACAAGGAGAGGAACTCCTGATGCCCCTTCCGTATATTTACCTTATCATATCAATATGTAATAGTGATAAAGGATATTGTTTCTAAATATAGGACAGAAAAATAGATTAGAAATTATGCTTCAAAAAAGATTTTAGATATTATAATAAAGCTACTTCATTATCACACCGGTTGGTAGAAACCTACTAATTTTACATATGTGAGATGGAACGCATTTCTTGAGGGAGATTTATGTCAATTATAGCAGTTTCAGATGTACATCTTGGTATGAAGGGAGCAAAAGAGCAAGAATTCGTCAATTTTATCGAAGAGGCAAAACTTAAAGGGGTTGAACATTTAGTTCTTCTTGGAGATATAATTGATATATGGAGACGAGATTTTATAAAAGCGGTTCTTGAGTGTTCAAGATCGTTGACACTACTAAATGATCTGGCAGATAAAATGAAAGTCCATTATATTGTGGGAAATCATGACTTTTATTTACTGAGGCTCAGTGAACTTTTGGGAAAGAACTTTCCTTTCGAGGTGAAGAAATCAACTGTAATAAAGAGTAAAAACCAGGAGTTTTTCTTCTTTCATGGTTACCAGCTGGAGGTGTTGTGTAACCCGTATTACAAGTCTATGAAAACATACGAAACCTTCAGCGAGCAAATGTGCCTTGCTGGAGATGACACTGGTAATGCTGCTGATGCTGCATGGAAATTATTCCAGTCAAGTAGATCAATATTGGATTCGTTAAAACGAATTCCTGAAAATCCTCTGGATGCGCTTCGATCAATGATGAAGCCGCCGGAGGAAAGAATCAGGAACTTCAATAAGCATAATGTCATTGAACCGATTGAAGAGCTTGCAGGAGCTGAGACAAGACATTTCCTGTTCGACATACACCCTGGACAACATTTAATCTATGGCCATACCCACCACCAATATTTAAAAAAGGAAAATAAGGTTGCAAATACAGGCAGCTGGGGTTTTGGCGATGATAAGAAATTAGAGTATATTGAGATCGTTAATGATGAAGTGATGCTAAAGGAATTTACAGGATAGATCTGCAAATTCCCTGCAGGAAAATCAATTTTTCCTTTTTTATTTTGTTCCTGTTTTACCTTTATTCAGAATTGATCTTCTTCAATAGCCACGCCATATTCGAAGCAAGATTACCCATGGTCAGCATCCCTTCAGCATCATCATTGACATCCCCCGGATTCAGCCCGACACCCAGATTCCAGTAAGATGACCCCACGGTTATCATGCTGGAAATACCAAAGAGATGGTTGATAGTATCGTAAGCATGCACCGCTCCTGCCCTGCGCACAGCTATGACAGCAGCACCGACTTTCCTAGCAAGTAATCCACCATTTGCTATAGAAACGAATCCTGCACGGTCAATGAGCGCTTTTACTTCGGTGGAAACATCAGCAAAATATGTTGGTGAGCCGATGACAATCCCGTCAGCTTCCCTCATCTTTACGATACACTCATTGATGCCATCGTCATCAAATACACAAAGACCGTTCTTCATCTCAAAGCATTTCATACATGCAGTACAGCCGTGAACCTTCTTCCCGCCTATGTGTACGAGTTCGGTTTCTATTCCTTCAGCTTCAAGTTTGGATGTTAGTTCTTTCAGCAGAGCAGCAGTATTGCCTTCTTTTCGTGGACTTCCGTTTATAGCGACTACCTTCATGGTGTGTTCCTCTGTTTTCGGGGTTGTTTGGATTGATTAGATGAGAATATGAAATGGAGAGGTATAAATCGTTGATGAAGAGAAATAACAATAAAACAAGATTTCAAGTTAATAAATACAGAAAAATATTGTCCTAAAATAGTGCTTGGTGCGGGAGATGCGATTCGAACGCACGAACTCCTACGAGACTAGACTCTGAATCTAGCGCCTTTGACCTGGCTGGGCGACTCCCGCATTGTGAGTGATGGTTAGTAGTGCTTTTTGTAATTAAACTTTGTGTTTGAAAGGGGACAAAACGGATGGAAAATGAAAACTGGTGGCGGGTTATGCCAGCAGTTTCAGTAACAGTGCTTTCTGGGAATGCAGGCGGTTCTCGGCCTGGTCGAAGACGACCGAGTGAGGACCATCCATGACCTCTGCGCTTATTTCCTCGCCACGGTGTGCAGGGAGGCAATGCATGACGATAACATCGGATTTTGCCAGCTCGACCAGTCTGGAGTTTATCTGGTAGGGAGCAAGGTCCCTCAGGCGCTGCTCGCGCTCTTCCTCATCGCCCATGGACACCCACACATCAGTGTAGATAACATCAGCATCTGTGGCAGCCTCGTTGGGATCGTTGGTGACAGTGACCTTTCCGCCAAGCTCCCTTGCAAGCTCCACAATATCCTCATCCGGCTCATATCCCGGAGGACATGCAACCGCAGCCTCCATACCCATGATGGCACAACCAAGGATAGCCGAATTACATACATTGTTCCCATCGCCGACCCATGCGTATTTCAAGCCAGTGAGCCTGTTTTTGTACTCACGGATAGTTTGCAGGTCGGCAAGTATCTGGCATGGGTGCTCCTTATCTGAAAGCGCATTGATGACCGGAATAGAAGAGTGCTCTGCCAGCTGTTTCACCGTCTCATGGCTATAGACCCTTGCAATGATACCGTAGAGATATCTTGAGAGCACCTCGGAAGTGTCCCCAACCGTCTCACCACGGCCAAGCTGCATATCCCTTGGATTCAGGTAGAGCCCATGCCCGCCAAGATCGCACATAGCAACCTCAAATGACACTCTGGTACGTGTAGAGGATTTCTCAAATATCATACCCAGGCTCTTGTTCTTCAGGAGGTCTGTGACCTTGCCCCGCAGGCGTTTTTCCTTCAGGTCTTCCGCCATATCGAGTAACTCAACTATTTCATCATGAGTCAGGTCAGCCATTGAAATCAGGTGTTTCATACTATCAACCTTCACTAAACTATTAATAAACTAACATCACTATTAAACTATATTACTGCCCGCGTATTTGTTTCATATGGTCAATACGTCTCTGGATAAGGCCTGCCGTACCTATGTCACTTCTGTAGTGCAGGTCACCGGACAGATTCTCCAGGGCATTCTGAGCTATCTTCTCAGCCTCAGCAATGGAATCCGCAACACCTACAACAGCAACTGCCCTTGAACCGGTGGTGAAGACCCTTCCACCCTTCTCATAAACACTGGAATAGAAAAGAATGGCACTGCCAATGTCACCTACAACTACTTCCCTGTCCTTTGTCGGATTGTCAGGGTAGCCTGCCGGAACAGCATACTTACAAACTGTTGCCTTCTTGCTGAACTTCACATCCAGCTTATCAAGCGTACCGCTTGCCATTGCAGAAAGCACATCCACGTAATCGGTTTCAAGCAAAGGCAACACATTCATAGCCTCAGGGTCACCGAACCGCGCATTGAACTCAATGACCTTAGGACCATCCTTTGTGATCATGAACTGGCCATACAGCGTACCCCTGTACTTCTGTCCGGTTTCCTTGTAAAGCGCCTTGACAGTGTCGATCATTATCTGCTTGGAACTCTCAACATCCCCGGCAGTAAGGAAAGGAAGGATCTCACCTGGTGCATTGTAAGAACCCATACCACCTGTGTTTGGGCCAAGATCGTTCTCAAATGCCCTCTTGTGATCCTGAACAGTTGGCATGAAAGCAAGGTTCCTCCCATCAACAAAAGCCTGCAGTGTGAACTCCTCGCCAACGAGGTTCTCCTCAACAACAACGCTTCCCTGACCAAGCAGGCTTGAAGCGTATTCCTTTGCGGCATCCACATCAGGCAACTGGTCGCCCATTACCTTGACACCCTTGCCACCTGTAAGACCTGATGGCTTGATAGCAACATTTCCAAGCTCATAGATGAAAGCATCCATAGCATCCTTCTCAGTGAATACCTCAAAGACAGGACAACCTGCAATGTTATTGTTCTTCATGAAATTGCGTGCCCATGCCTTATCAAACTCAAGCTGTGCAACCTTCTTTTTCGGACTGGCAACACTGATACCCGCATCCTCCAGAGCGTCTGCAAGACCAGCTGCAAGCGGTGCTTCCGGGCCAACTACAGCGAGCTCTACATTCTTTGACAATGCAAACCCGACAATTTTATCCACATCGGTCTCTTTTTCAAGAAGGAAATCCTCACATAATTCAGCAATTCCCGGATTCTTCTTTGACATCACGGCATAGATGGACGGATCTTTCCTGCTTCGTGCCATTGCTGCTGCGATAGCATGCTCTCTTCCGCCGCCACCAACTACTAATATGTTCATATATCAAACCTCATCATAAGAAAACTACTATTAACTACGTGCAGATAATTTCAATTCAATATCTGTATTCAATATCCGTAATTATGTTTGTTATTTTATTAGGAATCAGAATATCAGAGAGTTCTAATTCCTGAAATAAATAACTTGCCTTTTTTTACCTGCAAAATCAAATTAAAATGAATCAGATCAGATCACTTGCCCTGACAAGAGGAACAAGCTTCACACCAATGTCACTTAGGCTCTTCTCTGCCCCTGAATCCCTGTCAACAACTGTAATGACCCTGTCAACAACGGCACCTGCTTCACGTATTGCCTCAATGGCATCCTTTACAGAACCACCACTTGTAGTCACATCCTCAAGAAGCAATATCTTTGAGCCTGCGTGGAAATCACCGACAAAACGCCCGCCTGTGCCATAACCTTTTTCAGATTTGCGTATCAGCACAAGTGGCAGGTTTGCCTCAAGAGAGACAGCCGTGGCAAGAGGAACACCGCCAAGCACAACACCGCCGACAGCATCAATTTCAAGTCCTTTAATGACCCTTGATGCTTCCTTTGCTATAACTTTAAGCGTAGCAGGGTCCGTGCTTGCCTTCTTGATATCAATATAATATGTACTTTTCTTACCTGAGGCAAGTGTGAAATCGCCAAACTTAACAGCACCACACGCCTTCAGAGCATCTATCAATGCACGTTTACCATTCCCTTCAGACATTAGATCACCTGATAATTAAAATCGTTCAAAATATTAAATGCTCACCAAGGCTCATTCTTGACCCCGATGAAATATCCTATAATGTTCGTGCTCAGGTGCAGGACAGGAGTCAGAACCAGCAGCACAATTATTATTGAAGCAGTAAAGTTGGCTGTGAACCAGCCGGGAGCTATTATGTACGTGAGCAACCATGCACCGAATACAAAATCAAGCTGATCGACAACCGGAAGCGGTGCACCTCTTTTAAGGCCAAGTCGCCTCTTGAAGAAACTCATGAACATATCCCCAAACAGAGAACCAAATGCCAGTGCAAAGATAACAACTGTAGCATTTACACCGTTTCCTGCAAAAGAAGGAAGCTCTACTGAGAACAACATTGAGTTCATGGACAGATAATACATCTGCAACAGACCAACTACCATTCCGAAAAATATGCCTGAAAGAAGGCCACGGTATGTTTTTCCATCACCAAGTATACGCCTTCCGTCCCCAAGTGTCTTGCCACCATCAATTGGTTTTCCTCCACCAAAGACAGCTGCCACAGGACTTGGAATATAGGCAGGAAGCATCAGCCAGACAGCAGTTATCAGCATCTCTATCGTATTTATCAACTCACATTTGTTGCTCTGTTCTGATATGCAACATCATTATTTAAGATATCGAAACACATTGGGTAAAATAGCTCTAATTATAAATATGTTGTATACATAGAATTTGCCTGCAAGATGAAAAACAAAATACCCCCTTTAACAACTAGCAATACTATGCTTGCGACTGTTGTCACTTTTCTCATGCTGGCAACAATCATAACAATGGGAATGCTAACACCCCTCATCGCAAAACTGACAACCGGAGCTGAACTTAGCCTTGAATCCAGCTACTTCAACAACAGGGCTGCAATTCCTGTGACCATCCTGGTTCTTCTCCTGAGTACATGCATGCTCGTAGGTTATGCAAACCGCAAGCACATCGTCCCAATAGTAGGAGGAACAGCTGCACTTTCAATCCTTTTTGCCGTAATCTCACCCTTAGAGAATACACCTATGGACATTTCCGTGCCCGTACTTATCGTTGCCCTTCTGGCAACCTTTTACAGAATAATAAAAATATACAGCATCAGCAAGAATGATATCACTTTAGTAAAGATCAAGAAACTCAGCGCACATGTGATACACGTGGGAATCCTGCTCATCCTGCTTGGAATCGTCCTCAGTTCTAACATGAAAGTAGAAAATTCCGCTGTACTCGGGACAACTGAGACAGGCTCATTTGACGGACAGCACTACCAGTTGAAGATCAACAGTATGAATTCATACTATAGTGGTGAGGCTTTCCGCAGCTATCCTGCATCATCATACACTACTGAAATTGATTTTGACATATATAAGAACGGGAACTATTTCAAGACAGGACAGATCAATTATATCACTGATTTCAAATGGGGACAGACATACACCACCACTTACATTAATCGAGGACTTACAGAAGAGCTGTTCATTGCTCCAAGGGCTATAGATGAATCCGGCGGTAAAGTCGATATCTACATGCGAACTGTGCCCTTCATCAACTGCCTTTGGGGAGGAATATACCTGATGGTAATAGGCATCACTGCCCTGCTATTGGCAGACCGCACAAACGACGGAAAAGCAACTTCATCCAGTGTAAGTAGGAAAACAGGCCCGGAAGGAACATATGACAGACTGCTCGAACAGGAAATAGAAAAACGTAGGTTAAAAAGAGCAGAGGGAAAGAGGTGATGATTTGAATTTGGGTATGATCTTCATATGGCTGGCCTTTATATGCGGCTGGGGTGCCACATTCTATTCAATTCGTTATTATACATTATCCGATTACAGAGCAAAGATACGCTTAAGTAAACTGGAAATGATGTGTACTGCTTGTATTACACTCTCTGCATTCATACTCATGACATACCTTCTGAGTGTCAATGCTTCCTATGAATACGTATTCAATCACTCTAGCAAAGACCTTTCATGGTTCTATCGCATGTCTGCTTTCTGGGCAGGACAACAAGGTTCTCTTCTGCTCTGGACATGGGCAATACTTGTAATGCTGATGTTCCTCCGTTACACAGGACACACAAAGGAGCTTACTGAAACAAGGATGATGGACATTACAAGAATGGCATCTATAGCAATAGTATCCGTATTTCTGACATTGCTGGTAATCGACAACCCATTCTCAGCATACCGTATACTCCCATCTGGCGCTGTTGAAGCAACTAACTGGAATCCGTTTGCGGTTCTGTTTGATGTACCTTACGGACAGGGCATGAACCCACTCCTGCGCAATCCCTGGATGGCTGTCCACCCACCTGTACTCTTCCTTGGATATGCAGCATTCACTATACCTTTCGCAGCTGCCATTGCCAACCTTGTCACAAAGGACACACGATGGACACTTGTGGCAAGAGACTGGATGAGAATTGCATGGCTCTTCCTCACACTAGGGATTGGCCTTGGAGGATTCTGGGCATACGAGGTACTTGGATGGGGCGCATGGTACTGGACATGGGATCCCGTAGAAACATCCTCACTTATACCATGGATAACAGCCACAGCATACCTGCATGCCCAGACACGCGCAAAACACGGCGAATACGGATTCCTGGCACCACTGCTTGCAGTAGCATCATTCATTCTGGTGATATTTGCAACCTTTGTTACAAGGAGTGGAATATGGGCTTCAGTGCATTCATGGCAGGATTTCACAACCCATGGACTTGTGATTGCCATATTCCTTTTGATAATAACAGGAATCAGCGTATACCTCTTAGCAAAAAGATATCTGGAAAATGAAAAGAATATATCAGACTCTGCCTGAATCTTCAACTATGTAAACTACTTTAAATATTATATTTAATTGAGGAAATATTAAGGAATTGTTAATATAATCTCCGTCAAAATAGTTATGATCTAATCCCCAGCCAGATCATTCATCAATGAACGTGTCTGTTTTTAGTTTACCATTCTTTACAATCAGTATTTCAATCTTCCTTTCAGCCTTTGATAGCTTATGGTTGCACACACGGGCAAGTTTCATGCCACGCTCAAATATCAAAAGGCTTTCATCCAGGGTCATTTGGCCCCTTTCAAGCTTATCTACAAGGGATTCCAGCTCTTCCAGCGAGCTTTCAAAACTCAGCCCTTCCAGCTCTTCATTATCATCTATTATCTCCTTCATAGATTCAACTCCATCTCATCAATGTTTCGCCTCTCAGGCTTGATACCCTTTACACTGCATTTCACAGTACCATCAATGACCCTTATATCCAGACATTCATCCGGACTCACATCCCCGATGCTTCTGACAATGCTATGATCCCTGCTACGAAGAACAATACTGTATCCCCTCTCTAACGTATTCAACGGGCTTACAGCATTCAGACGACCTGCAACCCCGGATAACGAGGACACCTTTGACTCAATTATCTTAGCAATTCCGAACTCCATGCGTGAGCTGAGTTCATCAACCCTTTGTAGATCACGCCGCAGTATCTCAGCAAATCTTTTGTGGTCAATTCTGGAACAAAGATAGTCCACATGGCGGACTTTGTCAGACATATAATGCATTACAGCTTGCTCCATACGTAATGAAAGAGAAAACACATATTTCGTCAATTCAGACTTTTCCGGAACTGCGATCTCTGCAGCTGCCGATGGTGTGGGAGCCCTCACATCAGCCACAAAGTCAGCAATTGTGTAATCTGTTTCATGTCCCACAGCTGAGATAATCGGTACTTTGGACTCGAATATTGATCTTGCAACAATTTCCTCATTAAATGACCACATGTCTTCTAATGAACCACCGCCTCTGCCAACAATTATCACATCAACGTCTGTTCTATTGAGATGTTCAATTGACCTGGCGATACTTGCAGCAGACTGTTCTCCCTGGACAATTGCCGGACTTAGCAGTACATCCACAGGGAACCTGCGTTTGAGCACATTGAGTATATCATGAATAGCAGCGCCTGTTGGCGAGGTGATAACTCCTACCTTCCCCGGGAAACGAGGAATCTTTTTCTTGTGGGACACATCGAACAAACCTTCTTCTTCCAATCTGTTCCTGAGTTGTTCGTAAGCCTTGTAGAGCTCACCGATACCATCAGGACGCATGTCCAGTACCCGCAGCTGATACTGGCCTCGCACGGTATAAACATCCACTGACCCGAAAACAAGAACCTTCATGGACGACTCCGGTTCAAATTTAAGGGTTCGGTTAGTCATCCGGAAACTCACACAACTTATCTGTGCACCTTTATCCTTCAAAGTGAAATAATAATGACCAGAGCTGTGTTTTGTCAGGTTTGATATCTCACCTCGCACCCATACCTGCCCCAGTTGCGGATCATGTGAAAAAACCTGCTTTATATAGTCATTCAATTGTGAAACAGTGTATATACCCATGTAAAATCTCCGGCCCTTAAAGAAGATAGGCTCTGCAAATATAAAGTCCAGAGGGGAGTTAGGTGAAAGTATTATATTAACACTTGTTACCCGCAGATGTGGATTTAAAAGAAAAGAACCGAGTATTTAGGATTATATGAGTGTTTAAAAAAATTAATCATTAGAAGATAATTTCGAAACTTATTAATAGATTACCCTGTTTTTAAAAAAAATTAGCTGGTGGGATAAAACGTGATCTTTGAAAAAACAGAAACTTACCCTACACTGAAAAACGATACTATTGATATTGCACAATATGATCAAATACAACTGGTCCTGTCCGAACGAAGACCGGTTGATATTTTACCGGAAAACAAAGGAAAGGTAAAAAGAGTTTTCAATAAATTTCTAGGGAGCTTGTCCTCGCTTGCAGGAAAACAGAAAGAAGACAATAAAGGCTGTACTTACAAACTAAGAATATCTAAAAAAAGCAGAGGCATTATTATTGACTGCAAGGAATGTGACCATGGGTCCTGTTTTGAAAATGAGCACTGTAGAAAAAGCATTTTTCACATTCTCCAGAAAGAAACGGTTGCTGAAAGGCTCACCCTTTCAAAACTCTACGAAAGAGATTACGAAGGCAAGGCCATGGAAATGATATACCTCATGGCTAGCCTGAAAGACAAACTAGTTCCATACAAAACTTCAAAGTTTGTACTTGAAACATGCGATAACTCCGCACAGTGCAGCAAAGAGTATACAGAGGTAATGAAACTGATAATTGAAACATCAGAAACAGACCCTCTTAAGGCCTGTTATATCATTGACAAACTTATTGAATACAAAGTAACGAGGGACCCTCGATCAGAGACCAGGCCCGAATGTGTACTTTGTAGGGAAAAATCCACACATATTCTCCGTGAAATAAACTCAATATCGAAAAAAATAACAAACTGTATTGATATGCAAATCTCTGGAGAATATCAAGGAGAATATGGAATTGAATATGAAAAGTATCTCAGATCTTATGTAAGACCACCTTTTTCCACATCAAGGATCTACACCGAACCACCGGACAATACTATATTCCAGGAATGTTACGACATCCGTTTTCAGGATGAGAGACCGCTGCCTGTGAGTATATACCAGCTGACAGACCGTCCTGAGAAAATGTACATGATCACCCCGACAGAATATTCCCTGGAAGAAAGGGAACTCAATCTGATAGAAAAAGTACGGAAGAAGATGATAGTACACCGGCCTGCCAACCTGCAATTTGCCGATCCTGTGAACTCACGGGAATATTTTCACAGGCTCAGCAAACAGCTTTTACTTGAAGAGAAAGAGTTCGATGATATACTATCAGACCCTGCAAAAGTGAAGCTATGCTGCGATCTGCTTACGAAATACACTACAGGACTTGGGATACTTGAGGACCTACTCTCCGATGAGCGTGTCAATGACGTTTATGTGAACGCACCTGCCGACCTGAATCCTGTGCATGTAGTACTGGACGGTGAGGAATGTGTAACCAACATATACCTCTCTCAGGAAGATATGGAATCTATGGTATCAAGACTTCGTTCCATTAGCGGACGTCCTTTCGGTGAAGCAACACCTGTGCTTGAAATGTTTTTAAAAGAGTATGGAGTACGTGTATCGGTCATTGGAGACCCTTTAAGTGCTAAAGGAATTGCCTATGCATTCAGAAAACATGCAAAGGACCCCTGGACGCTGCCCAAGTTAATCAATAACGGCTCCCTGTCATCACTCACTGCAGGCCTGCTCAGTTTTATCATGGATGGGCAGGCCTCCGTCCTGGTTGCAGGCGGAGTCGGAGCCGGAAAAACCTCACTCATGTGTGCCTTGCTTCTGGAAATGCCACAAAAATACCGCATGATAACCATAGAGGACACTCCTGAGATACCTGTTGAAGAGTTCCAGGAAATGGGCTGGAAAGTCCAGGGCCTCAATTCACAATCTGCAATCATGAAGTATGGCATAGAAATAGAGCCTTCTGTTGCATTGCGGGCATCCCTGAGACTTGGCAGCTCATCACTTATAATGGGAGAGGTAAGAGGTCCGGAAGTAGCCGTGCTGTATGAAGCCATGCAAGTAGGTGCAGCCGGAAACTCAGTCATAGGAACAATACACGGATCATCAACAGATGCTGTATACGAGAGGATAGTGAACACCCTTAGAGTCCCATCTGCATCCTTCAAGGCCACTGATGCAGTTATCGTCTGTGCTAATACAAGGATAGCAGGCGGCATGAAAATGAAACGACGCATCATGCAGGTTGCTGAAGTCAATGAGAAATGGGAAGAGAATCCGGAAAAAGTGTTCTCGGACATACTCACGTATGATGCTTCAAATGACTGTCTTCAGCCATCGGATATAATGGACAGGGGACAATCAGTCCTGATAGGCAAGATTGCAGACAAATGGGGCATTTCTATGGATGAGGCTTCGCGTAACATACGCATGAGAGCAAAAGTAAAAGGAAAGATAGCAGATTACGGTAAAGAGAACCATTGCCTGCTGGAAGCAAGAAATGTGGCTATTGCGAACAACATGTTCTGGCTGCTCATGGACCGAGAGATATCAGAGTCCAAAGAAACAAATTACCAGATAATCTATGACAGGTGGCTGAACTGGTTCAATGGATTTGCCGGCAAGAAAGAAGAAGAAGGTGCTTCCTGTGTTTTCTCCATGGGTGATGAAATACAGAAAACAATAGGGCAACCTGAACAATATATATGCACAGGTGATCAGGCTGTATAATGATAACTGGTACTGCACCTGCTGCAAGTTCACTGCTGCAAATTTCCGGTGGCTTTTAAAAGATTTCGATGCGTTCCGCCAGAGATCTGAGAAGGCAACCGGTGAAGATTATCACAATGCTATGACCTATACAGGATTCGGACTTGAAGCTCATGAAACGGTGCTTTTTTCCTATGTATCCGCTTTCCTTACGCTTATAGGAATATTGACTTTCGATTTCTTTCTTTTCAGGGTAACTACTTTTGAAGCATCCACACTCAGAGCAGTATTGGTACTGAGCCTGCTGCTCCCATTGGGTGTGCTGATATATATGAGCGAATACATCAAGATACATGCAAAATGGATGAAAGTAAGCTCTCTTGGAGATATGCCAGAGATCATAAGTTACATTGTAATGTCAATGAAAATCGTACCAAATATGGAAGTAGCCATTCGTTTTGCAGCTAGTAATTCCAGCAGGCCTCTTGCAAAGGACCTGAAAAAAATGATATGGAACCTGCATGTGAGAGAATACAGGGGAATTGATGATGCAATACTTGAATTCTCCAACCTGTGGGGAAAAGATAGCGAGTATTTTAAAAGGGCACTCCATCTGATAAAAAGCTCCACAAGCGAGCCGGACGAAGCACAGAGAATCATCACACTTAACAGATCACTGGACCTTGTGCTTGAAAGCACACGGAACCTTATGGACAGTTTTGCATCAAAACTGAAAACTCCAACATATGTACTTTACTCTATATTCATACTGATTCCTCTTGCACTGGTAGCCCTGATGCCCGCAATTACAGTTGTTGGAATTCGTTTTGGAATTGGGACACTGGTCATAGTCTACGATGTGGTGCTCCCACTTCTTACATTTGCATACGCAGAGTACATACTAATGCAACGGCCTGCTGCATTTATCCCACAGAACATACCGGAAAGCCATCCGGAACTCACTAATATCAAACTGAAAAAGCAACATGCATTGATTCTTTCCTCAGCTATAGGGATTATCATATCTTCACTTGGCTATATTTTGATCTACAAAGGCAATCCTTTGAATATAGTCTCAACGGCAACCCTGGATGGAATTATTCCACCTACACTTTTCATCATATGGGGTATTGTATTTTCTGTTGCCGTTTATCTGAATATCAGCTATTCCCCTTACAAAAAAATAAGGGAGGAAATACGCAGAATGGAAAATGAGTTTTCAGATGCTCTGTTTGTCCTTGGAAGGAGGATCTCCGAAGGAAGGTCTGCTGAAGAGGCATTCATTCACACAGCAGCAACTATGGAGGGTTCTGACATAGCAAGTGTTTTTGAAAAGATATCATTGAACCTGATGAATATTAGAACTGATGTCTACTCTGCAATATTTGACGAGGATTTCGGAGCATTTAAGGATATTTATTCAGAGAGGATAAAGACTACCATGATGCTCTTCGTAGAAAGTGCCCATAAAAGCCATGTTGTGGCAGGTGTGGCAATTATCAAGCTTGCAGACCATCTCAAGGAGCTCCAGGATGTAGAAGTGAAAATTAAGCAGTCACTCTATGATATGACTTCAACCATGCGCTCAACTGCTGCTGTCTTCGCACCCCTCATAGCAGGTGTCACCATTGCACTCTCAGAAGTGATAGCAAAGATCCTCCAGAACATATCGGACAGCATCAAACGACTCCCAGAAAATGCATTTCCAGGACCTGCACAGATATCACCCGAGAATCTAAATCAGTCAATTCCCTCTGAACTTTTCATGTTTGCAATCGGTATATACATAATTCTGATAACCGTGATATTAGTTCGCTTTTCTGGCACAATTGAATATGGCGGCGATAAAGCACAACTACGATATGAGATCGGGCAGACCCTTCCAATAACCATAATAATCTTCACGGTCTCGACTATATTCTCAAGGATCATCTTCGGAGGAATGATCTGAAAAGAGAACTGCCGCAAGATTTAAGGTTACTGGATTCCTTTTTTGTATAGGTGCATCAATGAAAAAATCAATCGGAGCAAAATCTTTAGCATATCCTACACCTGCGTGGGTTGTGGGAAGTTATGATATGTTTGGGAATGCAAATGCAATGACTGCAGCCTGGGGAGGTATCTGTTGTTCAGAACCACCGTGTATCAGTGTATCCATGCGTAAAGCCACCTACACCTATGGCAATATAATGGAAAAGGAAGCCTTTACTGTAAACATACCTTCCGAGAAATATGTGAAGGAAACAGATTTCTTTGGTATCGTAAGTGGTAAGGATGTAGACAAGTTTGAAAAGACGGGACTTACTGCCGTAAAAAGTGATCTTGTGTATGCACCTTACATTGAAGAATTCCCAATTATTATTGAATGCAAACTGGTACACAGCTTTGAGCTTGGACTTCACACACAGTTTATAGGCGAGATCGTGGACATAAAAACGGAAGAATCAGTACTGGACGAAAATGGAAATCCAGATATAAAGAAAATAAAGCCTATAATATACTCACCCCAGAGAAGCTACTTCGGTATTGGAGGATTTCTTGGAAAAGCCTTTTCCGTAGGAGTGGAAAAATAACTACTAGAACTTATACAGGCTCTGGTTATTCCATATACACCAGGGCTTTGTTAGGACAGATTTTTACGCATTTCATGCAGAGATTACATTTTTTGTGATCCACATTCACAAAACCATTTATCCTGTAAAGCGCTCCACTTGGACAAATATTCTCACATTTGCCACATTTCCTGCAGCCTATAGCCACAATGAAGCCTTCAAGCTCTTCCATCAAAACAGAATAATGCAGGGATATTACATAAATTCTCGGACCTGATGACTATAAAAATAGCCTTATATACCTGCAGGTTATAGGATGCCTGAATGAGTACAATTATCCCAGGGGAAGCAGGTTCTTTCTATTCTTTTCTTTCAGATGGCTGTAAACTCTGCCAGCTGGGAGCGAAGATGGTCCTTTTCATTACTGGAATATGCCCTAAGAACTGTTTCTATTGTCCGGTGTCAGAAGAAAGACGTACTGATGTTACATATGCTAACGAAAGAAAGGTTCTTTCTGAGAGGGATGTACTTGATGAAGCACGGCAAATGGACGCTCTGGGAACAGGAATTACCGGCGGTGAGCCACTTTTAAAAATTGAAAAAGTGCTTCACTACATAAGATTACTTAAACAAGAATTTGGTACCGGGCATCACATACACATGTATACAGCCATTGCCCCTGATATAGAAGTACTAAAAGAACTGGCACAAGCAGGACTTGATGAGATAAGATTTCACCCGCCGGTGAAACTATGGATGAAATTGCATGACACCCCTTATGCTGATTCAATCCGCTTTGCAAAGGAACTGAAAATTGAAACCGGAATTGAGATACCTTCAATAAAAGGTGCTGACAAGGTGGCACTTTTTGCAGAGAGGGCAGGATGTTTTCTTAATCTAAATGAACTGGAGTTCTCCGATACAAATGCCGCATCAATGAAAACAATGGGTTATTCCCTCAGGGATGATGTATCTAATGCGGTGATTGGCTCAGAGGAATATGCAACTAAGATTGCCCGAAATTGTGAAAAAATACACTTTTGCGCTTCCAGCTATAAGGATGCAGTACAGCTTCGAAAAAGGCTTATACGTATTGCTGAAAACACTGCAAGACCCTTTGATGAGATTAGTGAGGACGGAACTATACTTTACGGGAATATAGAATGTACTGTAAATGATGCAATAAAAGAGATAAATGATGAACTATCACGGATGGAAGTACCATCTGAAATGATGGAAATCACTGCAGATGGAATTGATATTGCCTGGTGGATACTTGAAGACATTGTAGAGTATATCAGGAGTCCGGGGAGAAAATTGTATATCATTGAAAGATATCCTCTTGAGAATGGATTAATTGTTGAGAAGATACCACTCTAAAAGCTAAAATATATATGGGAGAATGATATAGATGGTACAATTTTCATATCCAACATGGGTTTTAAAACTATTTCAAGTAAATAGTTTTATAAGATAAAATAACATATTGAAGAAAGAGGTGTTTGTACTGGAAACGATTGAAGAGCGGGTAAGAGAAAGACTAATCAAATATCTTAGTCGCGATGATACGGGTATACGTAAAGTAGTACTGAAATTGTTCCTTAACGGTGGTAAATTCACTACAGGTGACGTGTACGAGCATCTTCATAATACGGATTTTGATGTGAGTTACAGAGGCGTTTCCGCAATGGTAGGCCTGATGAACACAAGACTGGGAATCCTGAGCATCGATGTCACTGGCGATCATAACATATACCTACTAAAGGAAGATTACAGAGATATTGTGAGAAACGTCCTCGATAACTACTAAGGATGCATTCATCTTCTTTTCGTACTTTGCAGACTTTAGACTAAAATCAAAACTAGGTTCTATTTAAAGCACGGGAGTGTCACTTATACTTCGTAGTATACCCCGAATATTTTACAAGGGATATGAAAGCCTGCTTACGCAGGAAGTTCAAAATGCAGACGTACCGAGGCACATAGCTATCATTATGGATGGAAACCGTAGGTATGCACGTAAGTTAGGTCAGATGACATCTTTTGGACATAGCAAGGGAGCAGACATTACTGAAAAAGTAATGGAATGGTCCTGTGAACTTGGAATAGAGTACCTGACTATCTATGCATTTTCTACGGAGAATTTTAACCGGTCCAACGATGAGAAAGAGAAGCTATTTGATCTTATCCGGGTAAAGTTCAATGAGATCGTCGTGGATGAAAGAACGCATGAGAGAAGGATGCGAGTTCATGCCATAGGTGATATTGAGAAATTGCCTGATTCCCTTCGGGATTCTATCAAGAATGTTGAACTTGCAACTTCTGTTTATGATAAATTTAACCTCAACGTTGCAATCGCATATGGAGGAAGACAGGAGATTGTCCAGGCTGTACGGGAGATAGCAAACAAGGTAAAAACCGGGGAACTGGAACCAGAAGACATAAATGAGGATACAATATCCAGTCACCTGTATCCATCAGGAAAGACAGCACTTCCAGATGTGGATCTTATCATACGCACTGGCGGAGATGAGAGAGTATCTAATTTCCTCCCATGGCAGGCCAATGGAAGTGAATGTGCAGCATATTTCTGTGCACCTTTCTGGCCAGAGTTTAGAAAGATAGATTTTCTTCGTTCTATACGCACCTACCAAGCCCGTATGAAGGAAAGGCGTATGCATATGACTACCCGCGCTGCACATTTCCTGAAAGTACTTGGAAAGGCAGAGATAGAGGAAGTAAGGCAGCATTCTAAAACCCATAATTGAGTTTTTGCGCTTGAGAACTAACACCCATTAAAACCAGGTCTTCTTGCTTCAACGTAATAAAATCTCAATAAAATAGTCATTTGGTTAAAAACAGTATTATTAATAAAGAGACAAAAGTAATCCGGTTTTTAGTACGTAGAGAAACTGGTGCGGGAGGTGTGATTCGAACACACGAACTCCTACGAGACTAGGCCCTCAACCTAGCGCCTTTGGCCTGGCTGGGCAACCCCCGCATATGATTTACGGAATAAAACATTGACTTAAACTGGAGAAATTCTTACTGAATAGCTTGACATTGAAAAGTTTGGTGCGGGAGGTGTGATTCGAACACACGAACTCCTACGAGACTAGGCCCTCAACCTAGCGCCTTTGGCCTGGCTGGGCAACCCCCGCATAATGAAGCATATCCGATAAAGATAAGGAGAGTTAATCTCCTAAACCAAGTCAGAGAGACTCTAAAATCTGCCCCAACCGGCTGGCTTTCTCCTTAATAGTTGTCCCTGCATTTATAATTAACTGTTGGACTGTATAAGAACCATCCGACTCCATGGTGAAAACAAAAGATTTTTCATCTTCGGAAACAGTAATCGCATCAATTTCACAAGCTGATGCACACAATTTGCAGAGTATACATTTTAGGATATCGTCATCGGATATTTCTGCACCGTTTGGACCAAGGTGAATGATGTTTTTTGGACATTCGTTCACACATGCACCACACTGATCACAGTTTTCAAACTTGACAACTGGCATATTCTTGTAGCCACATGCTACACCAGCCTGCCATTTTGCATGCGTGTAACCATAACCCATATGGGCAATGGCTTCAAGCACAACCTTCTGGCCTTCCTTTAAATCAATTATAGGGATATTTTGATCGGCTGGCTGCACTTTCTCATCAGATGATACGAGATCACCTGAATATACAATTCTCGGACCTTCAGCACTGAGCGTCAGGGATACCTTGCATGCAGGGCACTCTGAGCCACATGTGCACTCTTCAACAGGTACGAACTCCTCAATGTCTGTTGTCAAAGGAATAAGGCCAAGCCTTAAAGCTAGCTGTTCGTCAAAGAGGACAGACGTATTATTATAAATGTTCACATCATCTATGGCAAGAGTTGGTACGTCAGAGAGCGCTGCTCTCCTTATACCGTTAGCAAATGCTGCACTTGCATTGGATAATATAAACTTTGCTGACCTCTCTGACAGCTCAAGTATGTCTACTTCCATTGTCATGAGTTCATATCCATTTATTCGTTTATACCCTTCTTCCGCCCTTTGGACGTGTACCATCGTGCGGCACAGGAGTTACATCCTGTATTCTGCCAATCTTGATACCTGCTCTTGCAAATGCCCTGATTGCGGCCTGGGCACCCGGACCTGGGCTTCTCTGCTTGTTTCCACCTGGTGCACGCACCTTGATGTGAACGCCTTCAATACCCTTGTCTTTAAGGATATCAGCAAGCTGGGTTGCCATCTGCATAGCAGTGTATGGTGAACTCTCATCACGTGCTGCCTTTACAACCATTCCACCAGATGATTTAGCGATGGTCTCAGCACCAGTGACATCAGTCACGGTGATGAGGGTGTTATTGAATGAGCATTTTATGTGCGCTACAGCCCATATTCCATTTATTGCCATAACTTACTCCTCCCTTCCTGCAACTGCCGAAGCAATCTGCGCTGGCCTTTCAGGGTGTGATTCACCCATGAGTGGTGAATTGCCATAATAATCAATCAGCATCTCTTCTGTTTTTGAGATGAGCATACCCGGAATAGTTGCTTTCTGACCGTCTATTGCAATGTGACCATGTGTGATAAACTGTCTTGCCTGCCTTGGAGTTCTTGCAAGCCCAAGTCTGTAGACCTGAGTCTGCAACCTGCGCTCAAGAATTGTTTCGGTCTGCAATGCAAGAATATCATCAATATTTGCATCAGATGACAGGAGTGAATATCTTCTAAGCCTTTCAAGGATCTGATCAGATTCGGTCTTGAGGTGCCCTGTAAGTTCTGACTCTGCAGATCCTGCAAGAATTCTGCGAGCATCTGCCCTGTACCTTCTAAGAATACTAATTGCCTTCCAGAGTTCCTTCTTGTTACGGAGACCGTATTTCTTAAGGAGTTCTACTTCGGTGGCCATCCTGGCTGCTTGCCAAGGGTGTTTTGGAGTATCATAACTCTTTCTTTTTTTACCTGGATATCCCATAAGATCACCTTATTTACTTCTTCTTGCTTACGCCGATGGTTGAGCCACGTCTTCCTGTGGACTTTGTTCTCTGACCTCTGACCTTGAGACCTCTCTCATGCCTGAGACCACGGTATGCCCTGACTTTCTTCAAATTGTTCAGGTCTTCCCTAAAGGTCATCAATATGTCCTGGCCAAGAAGGTGTTTATCTTCACCGGTGAGCGGGTCTGCACATCTGTTAAGCATCCAGGTTGGGACTTTGTTCTCGAATTCTTCTATAGCCGCATCTATCTTTGCAACATCATCATCAGAAAGATAACCGATAACTTCTTTCGCGTCAATCCCTGTACTTTCAACTATGATTCTTGAGGTTCGAAGCCCAATACCGCGAATACCTGTCAGCGCATGCATTACAGGCTGACTACCCTGAAGGTCAGTATTCATGATACGGACTAAATGTCTTATTTCTTCATCTGCCATTATTATTTTCCTCCTTAGGGACGCAAGCGCCCTGTAGCCTCGAAACAAAAGTCCCGACACACCCCTTTATGAAGGGGCAGGCAATTCTAAAGATTTATAGAATAATTCGCCTGCATATACTATTTATCTTATTTAACACTCATTAAATAACAGACAGTAGTAATACAAGTGAGCACTTACTATAGGTTAATTACATAAATACTTTCCCACGAATAGAGGGCAGAAGTTTGTATACGGAAATCCATATTCCATGATGCAGAACCTCCGCTTTATTTACTTTTTAAGTAGTTGATTGCAAACGGTTTATCCAGTACTTTGAATACAAAGACACCGCCAATGGAACAAAGAACAGCCAATGCCATTGTTTCCCTGAAACCATATAACTGGAGCGTTAATCCGCCCAGAATGGCACCAACAATATTACTTGCGGCTATCACAGAGTTAAGAATACCTGTCACTGTTGCTTTTTCATTACTGCGTTCCATGAGTAACTGGCTGGCACCCACAAAAAGGAAAGACCACCCGAATGCAACAAAAAACATGCCAGGAATTATGAATATATAATTTGGCGACATGAAATATCCAAAAAAAGCTATGCCAGACATTATAAATCCCCATTTCATAAGCCATTCATTCCTAAACCGGTCCAACCTTCGCATAATCAAAAATTGAAGGAAGGGATTGATAGCATAGATAAGTCCGATCCATAGATTGGATGCACCCAAAAAAGCAAGATAAAGAGGTAATATTGCCCACACAGCAGCAGCGCCCGTGTGCCTGACAAACACTGATAGGTAAGTTGCAATATTAGCCCTTAAGGCTTCCAGTGAAAAATAACTTGCCTTCAGAGAAGGCTTTTCAATATCCTTAAGCCTCAATGCTGCCATGAATGAAATGAAGTAAAAAAAAGAAGACAAAATAAAGAGATATTTCACATTTCCCACAAAACCTGCAATAAGAAAACCTGCCATCCAACCCAGTGAACCAAACGAACTGAACTTACCTATACTCCCCTTCTGATAATAAACATAGACAGTTAGTGCTGCCGGGTAAATGCCCATACAAAAACCCACCAGTGCCCGGATAATAGCAAGTGAAAGAGTACTGCTGGCAAACACCTGCAATAGAAAAGCAAATGTGGATACCAATAGACCTATAAGGACGATTGGTCGAAGACGATTGATATCAGCAGCTTTTCCAAATATGAAGGAAGAAATGAATGAAGCAAGACCAAAACAAGCAGTTATGACCCCTACCTCAAAGAAGGACGCCCCTAAAGATCGAGCAAATATAGGAATGAAAACGTTGGACATCATATGAGAGGTACTTGCCAAAAATTGAATGGTATTTACTTTCATGATACTATGATGACAAAAACCATTCCGGGTATTTTAAGATATTGTAAAGAAGAACTAAAAAAGTCCTGCGTTAGAATCAATTTACATTCCAAAATAAAATTCATGGAAGAAATAGGACATACTATGCGTTTAGCACACCAGATTTAACACTCAAATTCCACAATTCCAAACCATTGCACGTCCTGTAGCCGCAATCCCCAGTCTTGAATTATTAATGCAGCGCCGCAAGGAAGAGTAAGCATAACTTACTCCCATTGTTTTTTAAAAAAACTTCTGAATCAGAAGTATCCACTGCCCGGTTCAGACATAAACATATTCAATTTTGCCATCGCAGTACACATCCTTTTAAATCCACATTTTATGTAAAATCCCTCACGTCCGGGAACAGAGTACAGGATTATATTTTCAACGGGAAGAGCTTCACATAACCTACTAATCATCTCTTTTCCAATACCCTTTCCCTGATACTCAGGCAACAATACCATATCATAGATAGCAGCCTGATATTCCCCATCACAGAGAGCCCGGCACATACCAATAAGACGATTAGGATCGCGAACAATAACAACTGAATAACTTGCTTCAAATGCCCTTTTCAGTTTTTCAGGCTCACGTCTTTGATTACCAAGAGGAGCACGCTCAAATAACGCTGAGGCTTCTTCCCAATCTATCGTTTGCAGACAAGAATTGAAACTGAGATGCAAAAGATCAACTATAAATTCACTATTTTCCATTCAACAGCTCCATAGCTACAGGTATTTACTACTTAAAGAACTTACCGCTTTAGGAACGGAGATTTACTAAACAAATGATTTGCAAAAGAAGAGTTGTGGCGCCGAGGGGGAGATTCGAACTCCCGAGGGGCGGATGCCCCACAAGCTTTCCAGGCTTGCGCCCTACCACTAGACTACCTCGGCACACGTGATTATTCTGGCTTGCTGCGCCAGCCTTGCGGATAAGTGCCAGCATCCATTATTACTCTTTCGGTCGCAGCTGCGATTCCATGCTCATTTTCAAGCATTTCACCCGTATTCATCAGGGATGTACATAATGCTACAGCCTCTCCTTTTAAAGTAAAAAGACAAATATCATCATCTTTTTTGATATTACGGTCAAGGCTTAATATACCCGGCACAGCAATTGCCGCACCCTGACATACAGCATCTACCGCACTGTCACGAATGATAATTTTAGGAAGATGTGCCAAGCCTTCTTCCATAGGTCTGACTACCTGACGCAGGAAGGATTCATCACCATCCTCTTTCCAGAAAACATAGGCATCCTTCAGTTCATGGAGAGTTACAAGCGTATCCTCTCTGAAAGGACCTGTCTTTGTCCTGCGAAGCTCCTGCATGTGGGCACCACAACCCAATGCAATGCCAATATCATGACATAACTTTCGCATATAGGTACCAGCTTCACAGCCAACCCTCATCAGAACCGATTTATCCCTTACATCAAGAACTTCAAGATAATAGATAGTTCTCACACGCACAGCACGTTTAACGGCAGAGATAATCGGAGGCATCTGAAAAATAGGACCTGTAAACTCTTTACATACCTTACGGACCTTCTTCTCAGGAATAGGGTGATGCAAAGTCATTAGGCAGACGTATTCCTTCCCTGACAAACGAAGAGCTGCAACTGATTTGGTGGCTCTGCCAAGCATGATTGGAAGTACACCCGTAACTACAGGATCCAGTGAACCAGAGTGTCCGGCCTTGTTCAGCTCAAGGATATCCTTAACCCAGGCCGTGACCTCATGACTGGTTGGACCTGCAGGCTTGTCAAGATTGACCACACCCATCTCTATATATTGCCTAATAGGACGCTCGTAGGGAGAACATCCATGTATAAAACTGGTTTTTGCCTCTGCCTTATGCACCAATTCACGTTTATATTCCGAAGGTAAGATACCAGAATTCATAGAAACCGCCAAAAATCAGAAATAAGAAATGTTGTCAATAGCAGAGGAAATGATGTTTGTAATCTGAAATTGATTCCACTTCCCAGAATCAATCACAAGATCGTAACCTGAGAGATCGTTTATGTCGATACCATATATTGTCCGGTACCTAATAGATTCAGATGCCTCACGACCAATTGTTTCGCTAAGCTTGGCCTCGAAAGAACCGCCTTCTCTTGTGATGATCCTACCAACACGAACATCAACTGAAGCTTTTATCCAGACCTTCATGGCTTTTTTAGCCATGTGGCCTGCAAGCCTTCCTTCAAGGAGAATATCATCACGAGTACGGGCAATCTCTTTCTGACGTTCATCAATCTTAAGATCGATGCTTTCATCCGACTCGGCCAGTGCACCAAATTCCGCCAGATTCATACCGTACTCTTTTGCAAGAGAACGAAAAACCTCTCCTGCGGATACCATCTCAAGACCGTATTTCTCAGAAAGCAACCGGGATACAGTGGTAGTACCACTTCCCGGAAGACCACTAATAGTCAGTAACACGTTATACTCCACCGACATCCAGAGCCTTTCTGATCAGCTGGCTTACAGCCAGTGAGGCAATAAAATACCAGAAGATCCAGTACTGGAAAGGACCCCATATAGTATCGACCAGTATTTGCTGCCCCCAGAAAGGAAAAACAAATGAAGCAGCTTCATGTGCTTTAATATAATGGTAAGCCCACATGAACAGTGGCAGGGAGATTATACTTATGTATGCCATTGGCTTGAACTGCTGTTTTGACATCTCCATCTGATCCTGCATCATCTTTGAGCGCTCTTCATCCATCTTCTTCATCAGAGCAGTGTTATTTGAAAGCTGGGCTTCTCTGAACTCCTTCTGGAAAGACTTCATCTTTTCCTGCGTATTACGCATCAGATCCCAGTCAATGGTATATTTCTGAATGAGTGACGCGTAAAGTGCAGTAATTGATGCCATTATGAACAGAACTATGTGAAAATTACTTGCCCCTAGAATGGTCACTAGTGGATCCATAATGAGGCTCATAGAACCTCCAAGAGAATCCCTGAAGTCTTCCCCGAGTAACATTATACCCACCATTAGAGAAATACCGAAAGCCAACAGCAGTTGATCCAGTTTTTTCTTAAATTTTTTTGTAACCAATAGATAGCCTCTTTTGACTTGTTTATTTGTATTGGTCCATAATCCTGCAGACAACAACAAAGACAGAATCAACAGACCCTGTACCATCTACATTCACAAGAAGTCCGGAGTTGCCATAATAATCGATCAAGGGTTTTGTCTTTTTATTATAGACAGTAAGCCTTTGGCGTATGACCTCTTCTTTGTCGTCATCCCTCTGGTAGAGTGCAGCACCACATGCGTTACAAACACCTTCCTTTTCAGGAGGGTTGAACATCAAATGATAGCTTTCACCACAGGCACAACTACGACGTCCACTGAGCCTTTTGACAAGTTCCTCATCACTTACTTCAATGTTAATGACAGCATCAAGTGGCTTGCTGATTTCTTTAAGAATGTCTGCAAGTGCATCTGCTTGCGGGATAGTTCTTGGATAACCGTCAAGAAGATAACCATTCTTACAGTCAGCCTCCGTCAACCTGTTCCGGATGAGTCCAATCAGGACTGCATCAGGGACAAGCTCACCTTTATCCATGTATTCTTTTGCCTTTACCCCAAGCTCAGTCCCGTCGCGGACATTCGCCCGCAGGATATCTCCTGTGGATATATGGGGAATATTATAGTGTTTTGATAATTCCTTTGCCTGGGTACCTTTTCCGGCACCCGGTGGACCAAACAATGCAATATTCATAATCAATCACCTTATTCTTTTCCGAAGAAGGATCTTACCATCGGATGCATTTCCATCATTTGTTCGGATGCTATATCTTCATAGAGGCGATATACAATACTTACAGCAAGTAGAAGACCAGTTCCACCTGCACCTCCAAGAGTACCCATCAGACTTGCAACGAGTGTGAGGAAACCTATGAAGGCACCACCAATGATGGTTACCTTTGGAATATACCTTAACATCACTTTTTCAATACTTCCTACATTCCTTCTAAAACCCGGAATTTGCATACCAGAGTTAAATATCTTCTTTGCAGTCGGTTTTGCACCCATTCCTGTGGTCTCAATCCAGAACAGAGCAAAGATAATACCTCCAACTATCAAGAAGAAAGCATCAACAAACACATGTAATCCAATCTGCCAGAGAGCAGGTACCGGAGCACCATAACTTGTAAATGATTCCCTTACTAAGGAAGGTATCCAATCATAAGGACTGTGGATCGGAGCCAGATAATACATAATACCATTAATAGGTGTTGAACCGTTGAATTCACCAAGGAAAGTTATTCCCTTGCCACTCAACAAAAGACCTACCATCTGGATATTAGCCTGCAATGCCCTTACAAGAATCATCGGCAGGACTGATGCATATATGAGTTTAACAGGAAACTTACCTCTTGCACCTCTTACTGCACTATGTGCCAGAGGAATTTCGATGCGAGTACTTTCAACATAGACGACCAGCAGGAAGATCAATATCGTACTTACCAGCGCAAGTATTCCACCACTTATCAGCATGAACATGATACCATCCCCTGAAAAAAGGAAATCAGCTTCCACATTCTGAAGGATGTATAACCACTTGGGGAAGAAACCTGTAGGCAGACCTGTTGAATCTGACGTCCAGTTGAACAAACCGGTCACAATCTGTTGGGAAACTCCAGCCACGATGAAAAGACCGACACCTGAACCGATTCCCCATTTGGAAACTACTTCGTCCATGAAGAGTATCAGCGTGCCCCCTATGCATATCTGTATGAAGAGGAGAAATGTAATTACTCCGACACCTACACCCAAAGTCGCTGCAAGTGCTTCGTCCGGCATTAGATAACCACCTACGATCTGTGGCAGAGCCTCGAGTACTATCATTACAAAGACCATAAACTTCTGTGCGCCTTGGAAGAACGCCTGGTCAGATGGATTGGACATGTCAAGCTTTATGACATCGGCGCCAACCAATAGTTGAAGGACAATGGATGCGGTAACAATAGGACCTATACCAAGAAGAATCAGAGAACCCGAAGCTCCTGCAAAAAATGCTCTATAGGACTCGAAAAGATCTATCGAATCCGCTGACAATCCAAACAGCGGTACATTAGCAAGCGCAAAATAGAGCACAAGAATGCCAAGCGTCCACATTAATTTATTTTTAAAATGGACATGCCCTTCCGGACTTGCAACCGCAGGCAATTTATTGAAAATTGGTTCCAAACTATCCTTAAGACTCATTAATTCCACCCTTTGAATGGAAAAATCCATGCAATTGTTAGGTAAAGTACACCTAAATAGATTTAAACATTAATAAATATGCACCCTTTAATTGCACTAATATAAAATAAAATAAGTAATGCCAAATGGCATTACTCTTCTATCTCAGTGCAAGATCCACCTGCACTTTCGATCTTTTCCTTTGCACTGGCAGAGAATTCAGCTGCTGTAATAGAAAGCTTCTTTGAAACCTTACCGGAGCCAAGTACCTTATCGATATCAAGTACAGCAAGATCGATGACATATGTATCATCCTTAAGTTCTGCAAAGCCATCTTCAACAAGCTGATCTGCAAGTTCATCAAGTTCCCCTACGTTTACGATAGAAGCATCGTATATGACCTTCAATGGGCGCTTGAATCCCCTTTGGTGTCCGCGGAAGTAACCGAGTAACAATGCGCGGGTTGCATGATGCGCATTTTCACCACATCTACCTCTTCCACCACGGTTACCGGCACCACGTCTGTTTTTGTGAGTACCGCCACCACATGTGCGTGATCCTCTGAATTTCCTTGTGTTGGTTTTTTTAGACATTGGCATTACCTCATTTTCTTCAGTAGTTTGTTAATGTCTTCACCATGGTTACCCAGAACACCACCCTGCTGAACAGTCCTCTTCACACCAGCATGGCCTTTCCTTGGTGGGTGGAGCCTAAATACCGGTTTGAGATTAGGAACATCTTTCAGTGTTGCAGCACCGTCACAGATAGCCTGTGCCAAAGCTTTGATGGAATCATATTCAGTGTTCTCAGCTACATACTCGTCGGTGAGTTTTATGTCACCCTCAAGCTTTCCACGGTTACTGAGCATCTCTGCAAGAGTACCGGCATCAATGACACCGAATGCTACGTAGTCCTTAACCTTCTGGATCATTCCTACATTGTGAGGAGTATCGTTAAGGAGGACACAGTGGTTCACCTTATGCAGGCGAAGCATCTTCAGAGTATCCTTAATAGAGCCCCTTACATTCACGTTCCCACGTACTCTAACCAAAGCGTACATTTCAAGCCTCCTTCTTCTCCAGACGCACAGGAACTCTTACAGTACCTGCGTTCTGCAGTGCATTGAATGTTGCTTTTGCAAAGTTAAGAGTTGTCCTTGTAGTACCTTCGGTCCTTGTCCAGACATCCTTGATACCTGCCTTCTCAAGCACTTTTCTTGCAGTGTCTCCGGCAGCCAGACCAAGTCCACGTGGTGCTGGTTTAAGTTCGACAATGACACTGCCAGCTTTTCCACGTACCTCTGAAGGTACAGTATGCCCAAGCCCGCATGCACATTCCCATGAACCGCATCCACGTGTTACCTTGATTATGTTTATCTTGGCATTGCTGATAGCTTTCCTGATTGCGGGCCCTACCTGAACATCCTTACCCTGTCCAAGACCGACAAAACCATTTCCATTACCAACAATGACCGTTGCTCTGAACTTTACACGACGTCCAGAGTCAGTCATCCTCTGGACCATGTTGATATCAAGAACCTCATCTACAAGATCAGGTAACAGGATATCGATTATATTGGATTCCCTTATAGGAAGACCTGACTCGATCGCTTCATCCATGGAAGTGATCTGCCCTTCTTGAACGAGTATTCCAAGCCTTGTCTGTGGAACCCATTCTTCTTCATATTCATATGCCATGTAATCACCTAATTGAACTCTGCAGAGATCTTATCCTTAACTGCATCAAACAGTTCAGGCAGATTTGAACCTTCCATGTACTCTGCTACGTGTTCTCCTCTTATCCTCTCATCTGAAGGAAGAACAGATGAGTCATGAGGAATCTCGAATCCTGCATCTACGATACCTCTCAAGGTTGCATACACGCGTGATCCAGGGGATGATGCCTGGAGTCCCATATCAAGAACGCCGTAATCATATCCCTTTTTAAGTGCCCTATAACCGAACAACAGACCAGTAAGATACGCAGCTGTTGTATTTCCAGTAGATGCGTCATATCCATACTTTTTAAGTTCTGTTGAAATTGCAGATGAAAGGGTTACATCCCCTTCGGGTTTAGGAGCTACAAGCTGGACCTGCATATGCCTTGAACTCTTGCGTACTACCACACGGTCTTCCTTTGAGAGAAGTAACCTGAGTCTCTGGTGGTAATCAGTACGCCCTTCTCTTCGTCGTCTGAAAGCGACTTTATATCTGGGTCCTGTTGCCATGATTATTCCTCGTGCTTTATTAGCTTCTCTGACTCAAGGTGTGTCTTAAGGTGAGCTACACTACGGTATTCCCCACCCTTTGCCTTACGGTAAACTTTACAGAAAGTTGACCTATCCAATGAGCCGTCTTCGCGCATTTGTTTGAGTTCTTTCCTCAGAGCACGAATCTTCTTCATCCACTGCTCCTTGCGAGGATTACGTGCACCTTTTGTACCTTTCCTTTTACCTTGCCCTTTGCGGTGACCATACTTACGCTTGGCATCCCTGATTCTTGCACGACCACGACTTACGCCTTTAACTGGAATAGCTTTGACACTGCCAGCCGCTACAAGC
>NZ_MBKP01000035.1 GCF_002243045.1 Methanolobus psychrotolerans | reverse complement strand
GGGGGGGGGGTAATTTTATATCTTAAGGTGGGGAATTTTAGACCGACGAAAGTGGGGAAAAGTAAACCGCCGTTGACAATAGCTGAGTCAAGTAGTTTATCTCGAATGAAATCTGCTACTAATGAACCCATATACGGATTGTTTAAATCATTGATAAGACAATCGTTTTCAAATTTGATATCGTTAATGTCGATCTTACTTTTTTGAAACAGGGTTGATTTTAAAAGGTAATCTTTGAATTCAGAAATATCTGTCCGTATTCCAAATATTTCAAAATCAATAATTTTTTTGATATTCAATTTGTCAGGATCAATGTGAAATTCCGTGTTTATTAACCGCGGATCATTTTCAATAAATTCCTTGACAAGCGTAGATTTGCCTGATCCATTCGGACCCGCGAAAATTCGAATCCGCTTCATATTTTATACACACGTTTCTTTGGAACAACGAATGCATTCTCAAGTGTTTTGATCTTTTCGACTCGACCATCTGGGAATTTTCTGACAATAGCATTACCCTGCTGGATTGTAATAGCTCTGCCATTTTTAAGAGCATCCCTTGCTGCATGCATGGTTGCATTTCGTGCCATTTCTTCAATGTGCCGGGATTGCTCACTATGTGACAATCCAGAAATGCATCGATGTGCTGATGTACCAACCTGTTCAAATTCAGAATGAGTTTTTGGTACTTTAGTTATTTTTGACATGCAATTTCTCCATCGTGCCAGTACATCCTACTATAGCATTGTGCCCATAAATATGTTTGTTCTTGCTGCATGATTGAGTTTGGAAATCGCTCATTATCCAACATCTGCCTTTTCAAAAGGCACCAAAAGAACCTTCCAGATATTCTTCCCAACATCATTCATTCCAGTACTGAACAGTATAGGTAAACCATAGACCTACAACCATTACATGAAAAGTTGAGGCATGGACGTGTATGTGCAAAGACCATACGCAAATGGCACCTGAACCTTATGATATCCGAAGGTGTACCCAAGAGTATCGCTGACTTCATCCAGGGCAGAGCACCTGTGACGGTGGGAAATGCGCATTATTTGAATAAGGTGATGCAGGCAAGGGAGGCATATAGAAGAATTGTGGATAAGTTTTTAACATGACTGAAACTCAAGCAAGCACTATAGATTCTGCATGAAAATTACTGATTACTTGAAGTATTTCTATGTAAGCACTCACTTAGATTATGTATTTTCGAACTTAGCCTTGAAGAGGTATGCAAAACTTTAAATTGAATCCTACAATTATTTTTGTTATGTCTGCAATTCCGATAAACCCTAATTTTTTTAACCATGATGCACAAGCAGGTGGTTTTTTTCCAGTAACACATATTAACCCAGGATTTGATATTGAAGCGTTTATCTCAGGAACTGGAAAAAATATCTTAGTTGAAGGTATCCGAGGAACTGGGAAAACACATATTTTAAAGATGATTTCTTCAAAGTGCATTGATACATATCCTGAAAAGAAGATATTACCTGTTTACATATCTTTAGCGCGAGTTTCTGAGTGGGAAGGAAGTGATATTAGACTGTTTCGTATTCAACTGTACGCAAGTATTGTTGCCGAAGCCATCTCAACTCTTGAAAGAGAACGGTCTAGGATATCTTATCAAAAAAATGGTTTTGAGAAATCTGTAGATGCTATCAAAAGAATGTTTGGAATTCGAACTGAAGATGATATAGACACCCTTTTACAGAAAATAAAAGATATCAATGAGAGATTACTAGGAAGTTTAGCATATAATCCAGAGAAGATCCTTGAAAGAATTTCATCCGGAAGCGAACAAAATGCTGGAGTTACAGTTGGAGCACCGCATATTCAAGCCTCACTTAGTGATGTTCGCAGACAAATTGAAGATAAAGAAATTCAACTTGTTGGGAAGAATTTAGCGCACGAAAGTGCAGCTCCATTTATCATCGAATTTTTTAAGCAACTTAAAGAGATACTGGGTTGCAATTACACTATTCTTTTACTTGATGAATGCTCTGAAGCATCAACCGATGCTCAAGTTGAACTATTCCGCCTTTTGAAGTTAATTAGAGGTGCTTTTACTGCTAATATGCAAACAAATAATGTTTATTTTATTGCTTCTGTCTATCCACCATATGCAACAGAATACCCATCAAGATTAAGAGGGCACTCTTTTAATTTTGATCCTGGACAAGATGCTGGGGTAGAATATCTACAATTGGATGAATTGGCAGACGAATATGAAACCTTTTTTCATGAATTAACTCGAAAGAGGTTACAATATATTTTTGAGAGAATGATTTCAGATCCAATAACTGAAATTTTTGAAAATGAGAGGGCTTTTTATCTTGCAGTTTATGGTGCAAATGGAATTCCTAGAAGATATTTAGAGATATTAAAACAGAGTTATGATAATTTATGCCAAAGAACTGGTTCTGAAGCGGAAATCAAAAAAATATCTCAAAAAGATGTTGAATCTGGTATACAAACAGTTGCTTCTGGTCAGATTCTTTCTCCGAGCAAACTACAGAATGATGATTTTAAGATTATAGAAGAGATAAGTAAAAGGATAGGTACACGTAACAAAAAAACGGAAACTGAAAATAAAGATAAACAAAATCCAATCCCAGCAAACGTGTATTTTACAATCAATCGTTCTCAAGTAGAAGAAATTACATCCCTTTTGTTACAAGGATGTGTTCATGACAAAGGCAGAACTAGACTGAGGAAATATTACAAAGATGAGGGTGCACACGGACCTTTATTCATGTTAGATTTGGCTTTGGCAATTTACAATGGTGCTATCGATAAAAGGAGAATCTTAGATATACTTAGAAATGATTTGAAAGAGAATGCTAAAAGTGGTTATCTTTACTGCCAAGATTTCAACTTAGATCAATTCGAGTACAGAAAAAAATAGATGAACACTGTTTTATTCAACATCTAGTTATGCAAGTCCTGCCTACCCAGAGCGATGGGACAGGTGGGTGGGTAGAAGGACAGAGAAAAATTGAATTCGTTATAATACATAGTGTACACTATGTTTACATGCAAAGTCACTGCCCACAAAGCAAGCAAGACCAGAGTATATCCATCTATCCGATTACCAAAAGAGTACGGTAGTATCATCGGAAAAAGTGCAGAGATTATTCCTACATCTCATGAGGGTAAGCAGGCTTTCTTAGTTGTTGTTGATCAGGAAAGTGTACACTCCGTGTTAACAAGTCCGCTAGAGGCAAGAGTCGAGAATTTAGAAAAGCAGCTCGCCGTGTTGCAAAAATCAGCATCATAAGAAGTAATTGAGTGTGGTGGGCCCGATGAGATTCGAACTCATGACCCCCGCCGTGTAAAGGCGATGTCATAACCGGCTAGACCACGGGCCCATTGCTTTGCGAATAAAGTTTTTCGTTGACGGTTTCGTCTTCGAGCAACCCCTTAATGTAACTAGTTGTATATAACCTTTTTTAGTGAAACGGGGAAAAATTGATTGAAAATATTATTTCCTGCCACTTTCAACAGACATAACAAGCATGCTGACGATCAATATCCTGAAAATTTACCTGTCATTTCAGTTATTTCTATCCTGATAATCGCAACCTTGTCCAGAATAGTATCCGTATAGGAGAGATCTTTCGCTCCGGCGTACTTTTCCATCAACAGGTCCAATGCCCTGGTTTTGTCCCCGGCATCTGTGATGAGGGAGGCATTACCCCAACCTATTATACTGTAATATTTCATACTCCAGCCGCAACTCGTTGGTGCAGGAGCAACCTCAGTCTTGTACTCCATCTCGAAGCAGACATGTGGATTCACATTGATGATATCCAGCTTCTTTCCAGCCCTGGCGGCATGCAGATAGAGCGCATTATCGTAGTATGCGAAATTCATTGGCACCACATACGGAACATTGTCTTTGCAAAGTCCGATCCTGCATACAGTAGCCTCCTTGAGGATGGAGTGTACCATATTCTCATTCGTGATCCTCTTTTCAGGTCTTCTCATAGTACTCACTCCATTCAAACTATACCATCCTGCGGGAAATACCTGCAAACAGTATCCTTCACCTCATCCAGCCATCCCTGACGCTCTTTAGGGGAACTGCCTGCAATTGTCCTGAACATCCTGCGATTGTAACCCGTGACCCCGCAAAAATCAAAGACACAGTCCTTCCATATCCTCTCCAGCGGATCACCAAAAACATTGTTTTCCCTTTCTTCCGGCGTATTGGAGGTATTGAACACAACAGCAGTCTTCGCCTTTAAAAGACCAATCGGAAGCCCGGAACCATCATCATCTGAAGCAAACTCATATGCTATCTTTTCCCTGAGCACACGGTCCACCCATCCTTTGAGTATGGCAGGCGGCTGTCCCCACCAGTTAGGATGGATAATGACGATTCCATCAGCCTCCCTGATCTCCGTACAATGAGAACGAACAAGTGGATCATCCGATTGATCAGTTACCAGTTCCTCGCCCTGAAGAAGCGGATCAAACCTTTCCCCGTACAGGTCATGGAACCGGACATCATGTCCATTGGCTTTCAAAGTGTCAACCACCATACCAGCAATAGCATGGTTGAAACTCTCTTCATAGGGATGTCCGAGTATTACTGAAACTTTCATGCTTTTCCTTCTTTTCAATCAATATTAATCGACCTGATAAAAAGAAATCATTAAGGCATCAATCCAGATAATCAACAACAACCCGTTCTTCCTTGATCTTACCCACAAACTCAGCAACCTTCTGATGTTCAGGATGGTCCTGGTATATCCTTAGTGCTTCCTCATTCCTGAACTTGGAATAGAGGACCACATCGTAAGACTCATCTGAAAAGTTAACATTGACCCCTACTTCAATATCTTCGATCTCAGGGATTACTTCTTTAAGAGTTTCAAGCATTTCCTTCATGAGCAATGCATTCCCAATTTTGCTTTTGTCTTCAGCGTTCTCTTTCAACTTCCACATAACAATATGTTTTAACATGAAATATTCCTCTTTTCAGCAAATGTGAACATGTATCTTATGCTTAACCATGAAAGAACAAATCCTCAGAAAAACATGCATAAAACAAGCGTGGAGCTTCTGACATGTATTTAAATAATAACAAAGTAAAATAGGGCTGTAATGGCTCACGATACAAGTTACGAAGACGATGAATACGAGATAGAAGTCGTCGAGGAGTACATCGGAGACTACGGAAGCATCCGGTCAATAGTACGTGAGGCGTTGCCATTTGAACTCATGGCCACCATAGGGGGAGTAATTTCAGGACTTATTCTTTCAGGCATGAGCAATGAACTGCAAATGATACCGGGCCTGATAGTAATAACACCTGCTGTGCTTGGTATGCGCGGGAATATCTCCTGTACACTGGGCTCCCGCCTTGGGAGTGCCATACACATGGGTCTTATCACAAAGATAGACCGCAACCCTGAACTAATCAACAACGTTTCAGGTTCTCTTCTATTAAGTCTTATAATGTCCTTCATACTAGGAATTGTAGGTCACCTGGTAACCGTTGGCCTTGGACTGCAAAGTGCAGGAGCATTCACCCTTATATTGATAGCCGTTATCGCCGGGGTAACATCCGGACTAATATTGTCATTTGTAGCTGTTCTGCTTGCACTTGGAATGTTCCGTTTTGGGTTTGACCCTGATAACGTGGTCACGCCTGCAATTGCCACTATTGGTGATATAGTGTCTATGATAATGCTCTTCCTGTCTGCAAAGGTGGTGCTTATGTTATGAGTTACTACACAGTAAGAGGGATTGTCGGGCGAGGGTTCCCAATTCTTCTTGTCACATCGGTCATAGGTATATTCGCAGGCCAGATACTTAATTTAGAGATCGAGAAACTCGTCTCAATGCCCATCATACTTGTACTGATACCTTCCCTAATCAAAATAGGAGGGGACACAGGAAGCATGCTTGGCGCAAGACTCTCATCATCCTTTCACATGGGTCTTGGCAGCCACCTTCATCGCAATCCTGTTGTCCGCAACAGCGTCCTTGCAGCCCTCATAGTAGGACTTAGCGCCTGCACCTTCGTGGGTATCATAGTCTGGATAACGGGAAGTATCCTTGGAATGGGAATGCCATTTACAACACTCATGGCTCTGTGCCTCATAGCTGGTTCATTTGAACTGCTGGCAGTCTTTTCAGCAACCATTACCATCGCATTTGCATCTCACAGGTTTGGAGTGGACCCTGATGACACAGTAATCCCACTTATCGCAACACTTGGCGACTTTATCGGAGTTACGGGCATATTTGTAACAATGCATCTCCTGAACCTAATCTAAAATGTAATATATTTAAAAACCAAATACAGAATAAGAAATACAATGAACGGTAGAAATTTATGAGGCCAAAGGAAATAAGGTATATTCCACGCAATCTCAAAGATCTGTTGATAGAGATGAAGGATACATCCGAACTTATGGTAGACCTTGCTTATTCAGCCATGGTCTATGATGACGAGGATATTGCAGAAGAGGTTATGCGTCTTGAAGAAAAGATGGATACACTTGACTATCACATGAAAATCGCTGCTATGCTCAGCACAAGACGTGTTGAGGAAGCAGAAGAGATGTCCGGTGTACTCCAGGTTGCCCGTGCGTCGGAGAACATAGCCAATGCAGCCGGAGATATTGCCAAGATCGTTTTGATGGACATGGGTATCCCCACGGAGTTAAAACTTGCAATGAGAGAGGCAGATGAAACCATAACCAGAGCAACCGTCAGTGAAGATTCAACCATTGCCGGCAGGAACCTTGAAGACATCGAATTCGACACGGAAGCAGGAATGTGGATCATCGCCATACGCAGGAATGATGAATGGATATACGATCCTAATCACCAGACCCGCATAAGGCCTGATGACGTTCTTTTTGCCCGTGGTCATGACGAAGGTGTTCCTATTTTCATTGAACTTGTAAAGAACCGCAAATATGTTCCCAGGGAAATGCAGCATGAAAGGTTCCTGATAGACCTTGAGAGAGCTGTTGACATAATTGTGGAAATGAAAAACATGGGAGAGCTTTCCGTAGGTCTTGCCTATTCTGCCCTGCTTTTCAACAATGAGGACATTGCCCATGAAGTAAAGGCCCTTGAAGCGGAGATGGACGCCATGAAACATGAACTTCAGCATTGGGTGCTTGAAACTGCAAAACATGTACCTGATGTGAATATACTCCGCGGGCTCCTGCAACTTGCAAACTCGGCAGAAGCGATCTCAGATGCCGCTTACACCATTGCAGATACAGTTCTAAGGGACATCGAGCTGCACCCCATTATCACCATTGCTGTAAGGGAATCCGATGAGGTAATTACCAAACTGGTCGTACAGAATTGCTCACCCATAGTCGGGAAAACATTTGGCCAGTTAAAACTAGAGACTGAAACCGGTGTACATGTGATGGCGATCAAAAGGGATGACAGGTGGGTATACAGGCCAAATAAGAAAACAGTTGTCCAGGCTGGAGACATTCTCATAGCCAGAGGCTCACACACAGGAGAAGAAGCATTATTTGAGCTGTGTGCCTGTCCGCTTGATGATAAAAATGGATCCTGATCAACAGATCAGGACATTATTTCTACGGACCCATCTTTTTTACCTATGTAGACCTCGTCAACATTGGTGAAAATTCCATGTTCCACAATTCCGGCTACCTGGGAAAGAAGAGCAGACATCACCACTGGATTTTCAATTACACCAAAGCTTGCGTCGATAATGAAATTCCCATTATCCGATATGACAGGACCGTCCTTCCTTGCTGCAAGACGCAGCATAGGTTCCCCGCCAATTTTTCGTACCTGCTTTGATACAAGTTCCCTTGCGTAGGGAAGTACTTCCAGAGGAACATAGTGATTCAGTTGTTCACTGTATTTTGATTCGTCAGCGACTATCACAAAGCGCTCTGCAGAACGTGAAACTACCTTTTCACGTGTGTGTGCTGCACCGCCGCCCTTGATGACATTCAATGCAGCATCTATCTGGTCAGCACCATCGATGGCTATGTCAAGTTCCGGGTGCTCGGCAAGTGAGGTAAGGGTGATACCTGCCTGTATAGCCAGCATCTCTGACTGGTATGACGTCACAACTGCAATGATGTCAAGGCCTTCGTCAACACGCCTTCCAAGCTCAGCTATTGTGTAAGCTGTGGTGGAGCCGGTACCAAGACCGACAACCATGCCATCTTTCACAAGGTCAGCGGCTGCAAATCCTGCAGCCTTCTTCTCAGGACTTTCTCCTGTAGGGTTTCTTTCTTTCATCAGAACTCATCCTGCAAAACGATCAGGGAGAAAGTCTTCGCCTGTCCCTTGGGAAGAGTACGACATCACGGATGTTCTCAACACCCAGCATGGTCATGACAAGCCTTTCACAGCCGATACCCCATCCTGCATGTGGTGGCATACCGTACCTGAAAGCCTTGAGATAGAACTCGAATCCTTCAGGGTCCAGACCCTGTGATTCTATCCTGCTTACAAGAAGCTCAGGAATGTGGATACGCTGGGCACCTGATGAGAGTTCCATTGTCCTGTGCATCATGTCAAATCCCTTGGACAGGATCGGGTTATCCTCATAGGGCATTGCATAGAACGGTTTGATCGCGGTTGGCCAGTCTATGATGAAATAGTGAGATTCTCCGGTTTCTCTGAATACATGTTCACCGATGGTATGTTCGGCAACAGTACCAAGGTCGTCTCCCCAGTTGAGTTTCTCCTCACTGCTTGCATTGACGATATCGATGGCCTCATCATAGGTAACTCTCTTGAATGGAAGTACTGGTACCTTCAGCTCGACACCAATGGCTGCAAGTGAATCCGCTGCATTTGCGATTACCTGTTCATAGATGTATGCGACCATGTTCTCAAGGATCTCCATTACATCAAAGTGATCACAGAAACTTGCCTCGATGTCAATGGATGTTGCTTCATTCAGGTGCCTGCGGGTGTCGTGTTCCTCTGCCCTGAATATAGGACCTATCTCAAATACCCTGTCAAGTCCGCCTGACATAAGGATCTGCTTGAAGAGCTGTGGACTCTGGTTGAGGAAAGCTTCCCTGTCAAAGTATGTTATCGGGAAAAGGGATGTTCCACCTTCTGTTGCTGTTGCCACGACTTTCGGGCTTGTTGCCTCGATAAAACCGTTCTCTGTAAGGAAACTCCTGACAGCTCTCAGTACTTCATGTCTTATCCTGAAAATAGCTGTTGTCCTTTCTCTCCTTAGGTCGATAAACCTTGCATCAAGACGTGTGTCAAGTTCGGCTTCAACCTTTCCGGTCGTGTCCATTGGCAATGGTGAGTCCGCCTCGTTTAGAATTGTAATTTCCTCCGGGATGAGCTCATAGCCATTCGGAGCCTTTGCTTCGGGCTTGACAGTACCTGTTATAGATACAACGGATTCCCTTACAAGTTTCCTTGCCTTTTCCAGGAGTTCCGGTTCTGTCTTCTTTTTCACCATTGTGACCTGGGTCCTTCCTTCACGGTCCCTGAGCACAACAAAACAAATTCCACCAAGGTCACGGACCTCGTGTACCCATCCGGCCACAGTGACCTTCTGGTCACCCAGTTCCTCGGGGTTAATCTGTGACGTATAATGCGTCCTGAGATTTGCTAATGACATATAATTCACCTGATCAAACTATAATTATTACAAATGCTATCAAATACCGACTGTATATTGATTGTGCGAGTCGGACATTTTACTATTTTTACAAACAAATCTGCTGTTTGCGCATGAATACTTGTTGATTCTTTATAAACCTAATTACTACGTTTATATTATTTAGTATCATCATAAATCCGGCATGAGAAGACTAAAAGAGCTACATAAGACTCCTTTCATTGATCTCTGATCTGATATTTCCTTTCAGTATATCAACTGCAGCACCATAATCCTGTATCTGCCCAAGTGTCCACATCATCTTGACAAGAGCAACTTCAGGGAGCATATCCTCTCCTTCAATTGCACCGGCTTTTAAGATGTCCCTGCCTGTGTCATAGACCCTGTCACATATCCTTCCGTTGAGGCACTGTGAAGTGACCATCACAGGGATGTTCTTTGATGTGGCCCTCTCTATCTGCGGTATCCAGTCGGTTGACACATGACCAAGTCCTGTGCCCTCGATGACTATGCCCTTATAGCCTGCATCAATAAAGTAGCCAAGTATATCCGGGCTTGCACCGGGAGTGAATTTCACGAGGGCACATTTTGGTTCAAGGGAATTATTTAGTGCCAGTTCCTTTTCATTTCTTTTAGCGTAAGGAAGTGAAGTGCATATTTCCCCTGTTGCATAGTCCACATAGCCTATAGGTTCAGAATTGATCGACCTGAAAGCATCCCTTCTGGATGTATGCATCTTGCGTACCTTGGTCGCACGGTGGATAGAACATTTATCATCTGAACCATCGCCGTGCATGACAACTGTAACCTCAGCAATGTCACTGACTGCAACCTTTGCGGCGCATATCGCATTCATGGCATTGTCACTGCTTGGCCTGTCAGCACTTCTCTGTGAACCCACAAACACAATAGGCACAGGAGTGTCTATCATAAATGACAATGCTGCGGCAGAGTACATCATAGTGTCCGTACCGTGGGCAATTATGATACCATCGGCACCATTTTTGATCTCTTCCACGACAGCCCTTGAAAGTTCCTGCCAGTATTCAGCTTTCATGTTCTCGGAAAGTATATTATAGATAGCCTTACCACTGAAATTCGCTATTTCTGTAAGCTCCGGTATTGCCTGCAGTATATCATCTGCTGAGAACTGGGAAGTCACAGCACCGGTCCTGTAATCTATCTTACTGGCAATGGTCCCTCCGGTGGACAATATGGAAACCTTCGGAAGACCTGGTTTGGATCTTATCCCGCCTTTTCCCGCAGCTTTGGAAGAAACTGGCATATCCTGCTTTTTTTGTATTATCGTGACAGTGGCACCCTGCGGGTCAATACCTGCATTGTAACCACTGATCATCTTTATGATTATATGACCGGTTGTGCTCGGCATGACAATACCTTCGTACTGCACACCGCCCTTTTCGACCTTTACTCTGTCACCCTCTTCGAATTCCATGATTATCCCTTGATTATGTAAATATGATTTTAAAATATAAACTCTATAACAGATTGGACACCAGCGATATCAAATCTCTTTTCCCGTATAACCTTCAACTACGCTGAAAAGGATATTTAATGCATCCTCAACACTCCTGTTCAGGCTTTCTATTGTTGACTGTGTATTCTTGATCTCTTCCTGGCGTACCTTTATTGCCCTTCTGACCTCATCTGGAGCAGGTCCACCTGTGATGGCTCTTCTCCTGATATTCATAACAGGGTCAAGAGCTTCTTTCACCATGTCCCCGGTCAATCCCCTCTCACTCAGGCTTTCACCAAGTATGCTTTGAGCCACTGCATCTATCTCATCCAATGTCGGCCTTCCGTTGCCACGTGCAAGCACACCAACTATCTGGTGGGCTGTCCTGAACGGAATGCCTGCTGTCCTTACAAGTGTATCGGCAAGCTCTGTGGCGGTTGTGAAACCAAGCACAGACTTTTCAGCCATGGACTCAGTATTGATCTTCATGGTAGCGATCATACCTTTTGTGATACGGACAGCACTTCTGGTAGTCTCCACCGCACGCCACATATTTGGAGTTGCTTCCTGAAGGTCACGGTTGTAACTCAACGGAAGCGCCTTGCAAAGTGAAAGCAAAGCCATCAGTGAACCAATGACCGTACCGGCCTTACCCCTGACAAGTTCGGCAGAATCCGGGTTCTTCTTCTGTGGCATAATGGAAGATGTGGAAGCATACATATCATCCAGTTCTACAAAAGAGAATTCAGAGCTGGACCAGATGATGATCTCCTCTGCCATCTTGCTGAGGTTGACCATGATGTTTGCCATTGCAGATGCAGATTCTATCAGGAAGTCACGCGTACTTACAGCATCCATTGAATTGCCAAGCAGGTCGTCGAATCCAAGCAGAGAACGAGTCCTTTCGCGATCAAGATCAAAACCCGTTGAAGCAAAAGCTGCAGAACCCAGTGGACATTTGTTCACTCTTGAGAAGGCACCGATTATACGTTCGATATCCCTTCCGATAGCATCGGAATGTGCAACAAGGTGATGTGCAAAAGTTGTGGGCTGTGCATGTTGCAGGTGTGTGAAACCCGGCATGAGTGTTTCTGTATTCTCGGATGCCTTTTCAAGCAGGGTCATGCGAAGCACAATGAGCTCTTCCATTAAAGACAGTAGTTCATCCCTTAACCTTATCCTGATGCAGGTTGCAACTTCATCGTTGCGGGAACGACCGGAATGCATCCTGCCACCTGTATCCTCACCTACGATGTCTATAAGCCGGGACTCCAGGGAAATATGGATATCCTCATAACTGTGATCAAGTTTCCCGATACCTTCTTCCTTTATTTTCAAAAGCCCGCCAAGAATGCTGCTACAATCTTTCTCTTTAATGATGCCCTGCTCATGCAGCATAACTGTGTGGGCCATGTCTACAAGGATATCAGCCTCAAATATCCATTTGTCAGCAGACATTGATGATGTAAAATTGATCATATCTTCGTCAGGTGTTGAAGTTAAGCGTCCTCTACGTAAAATATCGCTCATGTGAACCCTCGTAATTGTGAAATGTAACTGAAAAGTAATCCTGATTTTAATCCTGATTTTAACCCTGATTTTAACCCTGATTTTAACCCTGATTTTTAGCGTGGTATTGGTCTAAATACTTAAATAAGAATCGGTTTTTTGAAAGTTGCCGGAAATTGATTATGTTTCCTGCAAGCTGAGAGAAGTTATTTATACTAATTTCAATATAATAATAGACAGAATAGTTATATGCGGGTTGTAGTGTGCTAATACATTTCCGCTTTCATTGAGGTGAAAAAATGGCAAAAGTGAGTGAAACTTACAAAGATCATATTCAGGATGACCTTCATCAACTCGTGGTTTTCAGCCTGGGTGTGGAAGAATTTGGTGTAAACATTATGCAGGTACAGGAAATTATCCGGATGCCTGACATAACAAGGATTCCAAGAGCTCCCGATTATATAAAAGGTGTCATCAACCTGAGAGGAAAGATAATAGTTGTCATGGATCTTGACAAACGCTTTGGGATGTCACAAAAAGCGCTAACTGACGACTCCCGTGTTGTTGTTGTGGATATAGAAGGTACTGTAATTGGACTGGTAGTTGATTCTGTCAGTGAGGTCATACGTCTGCAGGGCTCAAACATTGAGCAAACCCCTGAAATTATATCACAGAAGATCAATGCAGAATACCTTAAGGGTGTCGGTAAACTGGAAGACAGGTTACTTATCCTACTTGACCTTGAGAACATCGTGAACGAAACTGCCAAATAAAGAGCCCTGACAGTCTTTTTTTATAGGGAAATGGTAACAATCATAAAATTGTTACCTGATTTATCTTCCTCAATTATCTTGCATAAACCATTACAGTTTTTGTATTATACAATAAACATAGTAGAAGCTCAGTCCAAACTAACTGTTTTTTTGTGTTCAATGATGTAGCAATCGAAATGGATAAGGATGTATAGTACAAAAATAAATATATAATAATAGATTAACTAATTTAATTACTTTAGAGGGAATTAAATGAGAACAAAAACTCTTTACTTTGCAATCCTGTTGATAATTCTGGCAACTATAACAGGAGGATGTATCGGTGAACATACCGAAGATGCCGAATCGATAGATGAATCTGCTGATAATGCTGTAGCAGACACTTCCGATGCGATAGCTATGAAAGAAACCGATACCATCTACCAGTTTTCCATAATAGACGCTCTTCTTGAAGGAGTTTATGAAGGAGAGATAAGCTGTGCGCAGCTCAAGGAAAAAGGTGACTTCGGACTTGGAACTTTTGACAACCTTGACGGGGAAATGCTTCAACTTGATGGAGTGATCTACCAGGTCAAAGTAGACGGTCATGTCTACGAAGTTGAGGATTCTGTAACATCACCTTTTGCAGCTGTCACTTTCTTTGAGACTGACATTGAATACGCAGTAGATGAGGAAATGAACAGCCAGCAGATGGCAGAATACATTGCAGAACAATTTCCCAGCCAGAATGTAATGTATGCTATAAAGATCACCGGAAAATTCGACTACATGAAAACACGTAGTGTAGCAGCACAGGAAAAACCATATCCAAGACTTGTTGACGTAACAAAAAACCAGTCAGTCTTTGAATTCAACGATATCGAGGGTACAATTGTAGGATACTGGATGCCTGATTACGTGGGTGGCATAAATGTACCAGGCTATCACCTGCACTTCATCACACAGGACAGGACAGGTGGAGGACATATACTGGACTACACAGTTGTTTCAGGAACTGTAGAGATAGACAGCACAGATAAGTTCTACCTGGAATTGCCAGAAAACAATGATTACCTTAACAAAGGCTTTTCACAGGATACAGAAGGTGAACTGGAAGAAGCCGAAAATTGATTTTGCTTGATGGGGATACATACATGGACATCAGTTCCTACCCCTTCTTTACTTTCTATCCATATATTTCCTCCATGATTTTCTACAATTACTTTGCTAATATAAAGTCCAAGACCATTTCCGCCATAGTTCCTTGTTGAAGAACTGTCTATCTGGTGGAATTTCCTGAAAAGTCCCGATATATCCTTTTCTGAAATGCCAATACCATTGTCCCCTATTGTCACGTGGACTGTTTTGTCGTTCTGGAATGCGGAAAGAGTGATATCACCATGCTCTGGTGTGAATTTGATCGCATTGTCCATCAAATTAAGGAACACCTGGGGCAAATATGTCCTATCGGCCTGGATTAAGCAGGAATCAAAGGCCACATCTGTTTGAATGCGTATGTTTTTTTCTTTTATAGTATCAAAGAAGATATTCACAACATTACTAAGGAGAGAAGAGATATCAATTCGTTCAAAGTTATATCTTATATTCCCATTCTGGTTGGTACTCACAAAAAGCAGTGAATCTATTAAATTCTGTAACTTGCGCGATTTTGTCACCACGCGCTCTATTGCATCCGCCTGCTTATCGTTCAGTGGACCCAGGGTGCCATCCTGTAAAAGTTCACTGAATCCTTTTATAGAAGTAAGTGGCGTATTCAGTTCATGCCTTAGATTGGAAAGGAATTCATCCTTGAGCTTGTCAAGGGATTTCAGTTCTTCATATGCATGCTCCAGCTCGCGGGTTGAACGCTTTAAAGCTTCTTCTGTCTGCTTGCGTTCAGTGATATCACGTATGTGGCTTACAGCCATCACTACATCACCTTTTGTATCATAGACAGGGAATATACGGAAATCCCTTACTTTGTTATCGACTGAATCCGTATGCTCGAACTCTTTCATACTGCCTGTTGAAAAAACATCCTTAATAAGAAGGGAGTCGCAAGGCATAATGTTATGCGCAAAGCAATCGCACATCCGTGGATGCGGGTTATCTTCCTGTGGAGGAGATATCATGTCCGTTTTCCAGTTACTTGTCACAATTTTCATTTCCGGGTCCACAACAACTATAAGATCCTGCAAGGCATTGAAGGTACTTGTAAGAAGTTCTTTCTGGTTTTGTAACTCCTCTTCTGAGTTTTTATATGATGTGATGTCAGCAATAAGACCAATACCACCTTCAATAGTATTGTTCTTTGATCTAAGAGGAACATAATATGATCGGAGATATGTTTCTCTGCCGGATATTCTTGCAGAGTATTCATTCTCATAAAAAGTATAGGAGCTGGCTAAAGAGCCGGCAAAAAGCTGGTGTAAGCGGTCATCATTCACATAATCAAAAATATCTGCACCAACTATATCATTCTTTGATGATCTGAAAATATTAAGAAAACTTCTGTTACAATGACTAATGGTCCCTTTACGGTCCACAAAAATTCCCAGGGGAGAAGCGTCAAAGATCAGTCTGTACCTTTTCTCGGACTCAAGAAGAGCCTCTTCTACATATTTTCTTTCAATCACTTTACAAAGGCGTGATGTAATTACATCCAGCAACCTTTGTTCACCTTTTAGGAACGGACCTATGTCATGAAACGGACGTTCCTCACGATAGGATATATGAAGAGATCCTTTTTTAGTACCATGTACTATAATGTCACTAAATAATGACTGCCTGTTCTTTTCAAAATTATCGGACCGGTATATTTCTCCATCTAAAAGGATACATGACTCTGCAATTTCAGGATAAAGAAACGCTGATGGCAACCTTTGTATGATACCTTTTAACAGGGATCTGACTGGTAAGTGCAGGTCAAAAAGATCTGATATACTATAGATGCATTCAAGTTCTCGTTCCCGTTTCCTAAGAATATCCAGTTTTTCGTCAGAAATAATAATCCACACCACAAGAGAATCATATAATTATATTAATATGATTTATATTTTTAATATTAATAGATTTTGTTAGGATAGAATAGTTTGAATAAACGGAAATGAATTGCCTTATGCTATGCCCTTAAATAGATGAGAATCATTAAAAGGGATTCAAAGATGCCATATGGCACACAAATTGTTTGGATCATAGGTGAATAAATGTATTCTGATAGGATTAACTCATTGCCCCCGTACTTGTTTGCAAAAATAGATGAATCTAAGGCAGCGATGAAGGCAAAGGGCGTAGATGTTATAGATCTTGGTGTAGGTGACCCGGACCAGCCAACACCTGCACATATCGTAGATTCAATGTGCGAAGCTGTGCGTAACCCGGAAACTCATAAATATCCTTCCTACGCAGGAATGTTTGCTTTCAGGAAAGCTGTTGCTGACTGGTGCAAGGAAAGCAGGGGACTTGATCTGGATCCTGCTTCGGAAGTTCTCACACTTATAGGATCAAAAGAAGGTATTGCACACATACCTCTTGCATTCATAAATCCGGGTGATGTAGCCCTCTGCCCTGACCCTGCCTACCCTGTCTACAAGATAGGAACTGAATTTGCAGGCGGAGAGCCTTATATCATGCCACTGCTCCAGGAAAATGATTTCCTGCCTGACCTGGATGCAATACCAAAGGACAAGCTTGAAAAAGCAAAAATAATGTTCTTGAATTATCCTAACAATCCCACATCAGCAACAGCTGATGAGAAGTTCTTTGAAGAGGTTGTACAATTTGCCAGGGATAACGATATTATTGTCATACATGACAATGCATATTCTGAAATGACCTATGATAACTACAAGGCACCCAGTTTCTTAAGCGTTGATGGCGCCATGGATGTTGGAATCGAACTCTATTCACTTTCAAAGACATATAATATGACAGGATGGAGACTCGCATACGCTGTGGGCAACAAGCAGATAATATCCGGCTTTGGCAAGGTAAAGTCCAATGTGGATTCAGGAGCATTTGATGCTATCCAGATGGCAGGCATTACAGCACTTTCCAGCTCCCAGCAATGTGTTGCTGACATGAACCGCATCTATGAAGCCAGAAGGGAGGCACTGCTAAAGGGACTGCATGAACTGGGACTTGATGTTAAGCCACCTAAGGCAACATTCTATGTCTGGACACCTGTACCTGACGGTTACGATTCAATGGGATTTGCCAAATTGCTGCTTGAGACTGCAGGTATTGTGGCAACACCTGGTGTTGGCTTTGGAACTTACGGTGAAGGCTATATAAGGTTTGCACTTACCCGTCCTGTTGAAAGGATCAACGAAGCAGTGGAAAGAATGAGCAAACTGAATATCTGATAATGGTTAGGTTTCTGTATATTTTCTTTTTCTTTTTCTTTTTTCGGGTTCAGCACCAATCCATCGGTTAATAGATCAGTTACTATTTTGTGGCTTTGTAGAATCCTGTTCAAGCAGTGAATTATGAACCGCAGATGCACACAGATAAACGCAGATATGATGGGATCTTTATTATCATCAGATGCTACTATCGTATTCTCCCAGGAAAATACATATAACTATATAATTCAAACAATTAATATAAATAAAAATATTATAAATATACTATTAAACAATATGATGAACATAACTTCCTAAAATAACTACATTCCACCAATATACATGAGCACACTACTATGAAAGTATGCTCTCACAAAATATTAACACTGGATTGGGCCGCAAAGAAGAGATATACGAATTTTTGCATGATGCAAAGTATATAATCCTACTTTACATTGCAGGGGACTTTCTTACCACATTCCATGCCCTCAGTAATGGGTATGGTTTTGAAGAAAACGGTTTGCTTTCAAAGATAATGGCAGACCATGGAATATGGTCATTGCTGCTGGTAAAAATATTGATCCTGACCGTAGTCTACTGGAATTACAGATCAATAAGAACATCAGTCCATTCCTATGCAAAGAAACTGTGGGACTTCTCAAGGATAGGAATCAGTCTTTTCGGACTGATACTGGTAATCAATAACATGATGGTTATATTTGTAAGATTAAGTCTGTTTGAGTATCTGGGCCTCTCCTGAAAGAGAATCTTTTATCTCAGTAGCTTTCATGTTTATGACCATTTCACCAATATCCGCACTATATTCAGCTATACGCTGAAAACTTTCACTTATTTTTCTTTGCCTTTCACCAGAAAGACAGTAAGAATTTTCGGAATTCCCGGATTTCCGGTTTATTTTATTGCCAAGTGTAGAAGACATCCGGGATGCTCTTATCACATTGTTCGCAAGGTCAGCATTGATATCCAGCACAGACTTGAATGAGTCATTGAATAGTTTAAGGGAAAGTGCGCCCATTTCGATCATATCTTCGTTGTCATCTCTGTTTCCATTCATCTGAATAACAGTATGTGCGATTCCCTGGACGTGATCACCTATGCGCTCCATCAGTTTAATTATAAGGCGATACCCAAGACAGTCCTTGTTGTTCATAATGCCAATTTTATGGGCAAGAGTAGAGTCATCCAGAGCAGCTTTAATCTGCCTGACACTTAAAAGATAGAATTTATCAACATCATTATCCCTTTGTACAATATCCAGGGCAAGTTCCGCGTCAGCCTCCCTTAAAGCTACAATCGTATCCTCCATCATTGAATAGATAATACGGAACATGCTCTGCAGGGATTTTTCCAGAGATATATCCTGAAAGTTCAGCAGATTCTGGAGTATTATTTCATTCCTGGATTCTTCAACGATTTCAATGCCTATGAGACGTTTACGGGCAGAATCTTTCAAGTATTTGCGGTCAGCAGCCGTAAATCCTCCCGGAGAATATATCCTGATAATGTCATATCCGACAAGATAATTGGCAACAAGCAACCTGAAATTCTCTTCCTGGTCCTCAACCACTACCATTTCAACTTTTGAGCGAACACTCTTTTTTTGTTTCCCCTGGTCAGGAGTTATAACAAGCGAACGGTCCGGTTTTACAGTAAGTAGTACCGTATCCCCTGCGCGAAGTCCACCTTCCCTTACCCACTCTATAGGAAGTGAAACTATGTAAGTAGAACCGCCTGTCAACTGGATCTTTCTTTTCTCTGATATAAATATCCATCCTTTTTATTAGATTAGGAAATTGTCAGGTTCCCGGAAACCTGGCTGAGTTTAGATGTCATTCCATCATCATCCGTAAGCATCAGGTCAATGGTTAGATTGTTAGCAGTATACGGATAGTTGAGCGAAGGCCTAACAACCATGCCAGAGAGGTTATAATCATAGACCAGATTAGAGTCTTCCCATATTGCCCACTTATAGCTGGTAATAAATCCGTCCATATCCTGTGAGCCTGAAGCATCAAGAATAAGATAACTTTGAGGATGCGTGGTCGTGTTGGAGCTCATTATGTACTCTACTTTAAACTGCACTTCAGCCATTGGAAGAGGCGGAGTGAAAAGCTCCTTGAAAACGTTGATATAGGAGGTTATTATTTCAACTTTCAGGGGTTCATTTTCAGCAGGAGCTTTTCCCGCATATGATGTGAAGTCGATTGTGTATGAAACAATGTAATCGGACGTGTTGGTAAGACTACCACCTGACTCATTCCCAAAGAAAACAATCTGCCTGTTCTCATTATTTATTGAAAGATTGCCTGTTTTTATGCATTCTGTGGAGTTTGATAAATAGTATGTACTAGATATATAAGGCACCTCTCCATAAGCTTCCCAGGGATGTCTTTTCAGGGAATATGTAAAATCAAGACTGTTATTTACCCATGCAGAAGTATCTATGGTTTCGGTAGCTTCCACAGTAATATCCGAAAAGTTCAGGTGAACAGTCTTACTTTTTGTTGCAGGGATCTTTATCCTGTGGCTTGCGCTATAAATTGCGGGATATTCCCTGTACGCATCGAATGTACCCGATATGCCTGAATCATCATATGCCTTAAAATGAAGGAAAAAACCATCATTTATGCGTATTGCTGAAATATAGGAATCTTCAGTATTGAGATTGAGTATTTTAAGGTCGATGGTGTTCCATACTGAAACGTTGCCCGATGGCTTAATTGATACTATCTTCAGGTTTTCGTTCTCCACGGATGTAAGATGACTCTCACGATCCATGGCCTGCTTCTGCATGGTCGATACCATAAAAGCAACACTTGATGCGGCAATTATTGTAATGAGTATCAGTAGTAATGTACCAAATATAACAGAAACCCCACGGGTATCCTGCAGGAATACTTTCATATCGTTGCCAGCCATCTGTGATGAGAAGTGTATTACTTAATATATACTTTGTTTACATAATATATATAGACCTCAATATTCTATTTACTTTGCGGATTTATTCCAAAACCATTTAAGCAATGATTACTTTTAGGAACTTGATGGTGCTAACTAGCTTCGGTTTAAAAAACGTACCTTCTAACGTGGTACTATTAGTAGAAGAAGATATAGGAGATGTGAAGAGTGTCTTCTTCCGTAAAATAAGTTCTGACGCACTGGCAGTCGGAAAGAAAGTACATTACATATCGACACGAAGTTCAGAAAAGGATATTATGGAAGAATTGAATGACTCCGGCGTCCAGAATTTGCCTGAGAACCTTACCATCATCGGAAATTTTACAGATCCTGTAGCTTTGCTTGATATGTGTTACAGGAGGCATAAATTATGCCACCGGCTTTATGGCGACAATGCAGGCCCATTGCATAAAATAACCGATTCAGATGTCTGCATCATAGATATGTTTTCCTCACTTTTCATCCATGAAGAAGTTGAGGTCATTTCCGAGGCAATTGAATCTCTTATCACAATCAGCAGGGAAGCAAATATCATATTCCTGCTTTCAGCAGACATGGGCATCCTTCCCGAAAGAGCCGAGAAGATAATCCGTTCCATGGTTGACGGCATTATTCAGTTCAGGACGGAGTACATAGGTGGTAAGATTAACAGGTATATAAACATCCCCAAAATGAAAGGTAGTCTTCCCCTGAATAAAATGATAGCCTATAATGTCACCAGTCAGGGAATTACTATGGATACAAGGGAAAGGGTAGGTTAATTTCCCATATTGAACTGTCATTCCCGGATTTCATTATGATGTCTTTTTCTTCGGATCTGTAGAAACTATGATTGCATAATTTATATTCCATAGCACTTTTTGTGATAAATGTGATGGGATTTGGACTATCTGAAGAATAATAATTGATAGGAGATGCATCTCATTATGCAATATCAAAAACAATGCAGAAAAGACCAGCAAAACGTCTGCCTTAATGTCATTACTGAATATCAAGACAGTAATCTCACGCATAATCGTCAGAATAGTGGCATCAGTCATGCAGGTGATCCTGACCCTTTCATGAACACGATGATCAACAAAGGTCTTGAAGAGGTTAATGAGAACAAAGATAGTCAGAATGCCGTATACTAGCTGGACCTAGATCATTAGTTTTCAACAATACGTACCATATAGTCTGGAAGATATTGGATGCCTTTATAATTATTGCCTGCAAGAGTATGTAAAGGACTACAACCGTCACTGCATAGATTACGTTTGTGTATGTTTGAATGTAATGGATTTTCGATTTTCCACAGCAACTCCAGCTTTTACAAGACCGGTCCATGTGTCTTCGGTTAAGAAAGTAATTATACAAGTCGTCTTGATCTTTCCAATTGTTACTAATGATTTGAATATGTTATAGACAGGATATGGTGTTGATTTCATGAAAATTGGTCATAACTTGAAGCAGACATCTTGGGTAGAACCGATAGCTTTCAGGCAAGAATTATCCTTAACAGAAGACCAATGAAGACCGATTATACTTTCAAATAGCAATTTTAGAGACCTATTTTCTTGCTTACATATATTCTCTGATAACTGTGAAGAATGTGCAATCAGAACCACATAGGCAATTTTCCAGGAGATATTCACTCCGGGGACATCCATACTATGATCCCAGGCTGTAAATAAACATACAGATCAAGATATAGAATGGTTAAAATGAGCAATTAATATCAACATCTAAGTGAATTTAGAGAAATCGTTATCTTGAATATTGAAGATCTCACTCAGTCTATTATCCCTTCAATCTTGGCACCATCATAGTTACAGCGGGTGTTGATCACTCCCTGAAGAATGGGTTTATAGTCTGCATCATCATCGTCGTTTTGAACGGCGACAGAACCACCGTACTCAATATCATTTGTTTCAATCCAGCTCTTTAATGATTTCATATTAATTCTCCATATGTGAGTGATATATATTACTCATTGAATATTATATAGAGTTTGCACCAATATTTTGGTAAATCTATGATTGCCTGTATATAGTATATATTAAAAATGGGGATACGTAGAAAACATGACTGATTGAACCTTCTTGATATTCAAGCAGTAAAACGGGTAAACAGTACATTTAAAAATCCTTCTAAATTCAATGATAACTGCAGATATTTGGCAGATGATATTGATCCTGATATTTTATCTACAAAGCTTTTTGCTTTTTCAATAAAATGTTAAAAGATGAGGCTCAATCACCTCCTCCATTTACTATTATCATTGCGGTACCCGTTGATTCACCGGCTGTCGCAGTGACTATATACGTGCCCATATCAGAGCCAGGGATAGGTGTCACTGTTACCGTACCATCCTCTTTTGTCATGGCACTCGTTATCACCCCACCGGGAGATATTGACATCTTGACAAATATATTTGCAGCAGGATCACCATCCGCATCAGTCACATTAAATATTATTGGCTGCTGCAACGGGACGCCACCAAACACTTCCTGTGCATCACCTGAAACGACGGTAAGCATATAGGTAGATCCCAGTCCTGCGGGCAGCAGAAGTGTCACACAGGCAACATAACTTAGCATTATAAGTATCGCAGAATGCTTGAATCCGTGTTTTATTTCTCCTTCAGTTATCTGGCCGATTATCAGGCCACCGAACAGGGCATTCAGTATGATCATGTGGAAAAAACCACGCTCAAAATTGATATCGGAAAGACCGGCACCACCAAGCATTTCCATGCCCACACCCTGGATGAGAGGCAAAAGGGATGTGGAGAGGATGTACGTAAGCATTACAATGATACCCTGTGCAAGGTAAAAGATAACAATGTATTGTTTCAGGTTTGCCTCCTTCTCCCTCTGGATATTTATTACCGACCTCATGTCTTCGGAAGTGCGGAACAGCAGGTCAGCAACATTGCCACCTGTATATGCAGCCTGGACCACTATGTCGATGTATCTGGCAACCAGGCGGCTTTTCATGGACTGCGACATCTTGTGCATGGATTCTTCAAACGATTTACCCAGCACCATTGAAGAGGCTGCATCCTGTGCATTGCTTGTTATCACGCCAAGGTTTGTCTTTGAGAGATTGACAAAACCTTTTACAGGATCGATACCACCCCTCATAAGTTCTGACAACTTGTATAGGAACTCGCTGAAAGCTAATTCTCTTTTTTGGAGAAGTCTTTTCTGGAGAAAGGAATCTATTGAGTATGGGATGATGGCCACCAGCGCGGCAAAGATCATTATATGATCAAGATCATCTTTTGTTTTAGATTTGTCATCTCCTGGTTCCGGTTCGACCTCCTCTGCTTCGGCGGCCACGACCTCACCCCTTTCTGCAGCCTCCGAGGCTTCCATTTCGGCTACAAGGGCTTCATATGCAGCTTTCTTTGAAGCAGCTTCATCAGTTCCGCCGGCACTACCCTGAGGGTCATCGGTGACAAAAGAATGGCCGGTAAGAAGTGCCATCAGTACTATCATCAATGCAACAAAGACAGGTATCCCAAGTGTCAGATATTCACGTTTGATATCAAAACGCAGTGTTAATATCTGCACATGCCGCTGCATTATCAGGCGGTATTTTTCAATATTCCTGGCAATATTCATAGAGTGCTCCTTGAATATTTCATCCACAGTAAAATAAGGAAAACAATGTTGATGAACGGCAGCATAAAGTAGACGAAGAACTGGAACATCTGTTTTGCTGTGAATGGACCCAGGTCAATACCTAACGCACTTGTGACTACGATCATCAATACTACAAGCACAACACTCATGACGACACCACTCAGGTAGCCTTCCCCGTAGACTGCCAGGGAATCTACGAACTCCTGCTGCATCTGACGCCTCATTTCCATGAGCTCGCGGGATTTCATTTCAAGATAAGTACGCAAGCCTCCGCCGGAATGCATGGAGTTGGCAAGGTCTATGCATATGGTCCTGAGCGATTCGGAGGAGGTATTACGGATAAGATGGTTCATGGCACTGACACCATCCTCACCCAGGACATCCACACGATACATTACCTTACCAAATTCAATTGAAACGTCACCATAATCCTCTATGGCGACCTGCCTGATGACATCCATAGGAGAGGAGCCTCCGCTTGCAAGGATGGTCATGTACCCAAGTGTAAACGGCAGTTCATGCTGAATATTCATGTTCTTGCCGGATATCTTATTGTAGAGCATAAAAGGAAAGCCGCTCACTGTCAGGCCAAATGTAAGGAAGGTCAGGACAGATATGTACACCAGAGGGGAGGAAGAGTTCCTGAAAAGGATTGTGGAGAATATAAGGACAATTACAGAAGCCAGTCCTGCTGTTACCAGTGCAAGGGACATGAACATGCCGGGGGTTAGCACCATGTCTGCCTGATAGAGGGATTTTGCGATATCATCCTGAGGTTTTTTATCTATGTGCTTACCAAATACATAGCAGAACATCTTGTATCTTTCTATGAATTTATTGCTAGCCCCATCATTGAATGCCTGATGGACATCTGTATCCTGAGTCCGGACCATTTAATGCATCAGCTCCATCATCTCATCTTTCTGCCTTGAGTATTTCCTGATGGCTTTTGCAACTGCTTCATATTCATGGATCCCGTTCTTTGCAAGGCTTTCAAGGTATTTCGCCCTTAATTCCATCTCTTTTATAAGTTCAGCCTGATCGATACCGAACTCTTCATTTATGTCATCAAAGAGAGCACTTGTGCCACCGAATTCATATTCATCGGTTACGGGATTCCATTTGAACACAGGATTTGTGACAAGATCACCACGCTCGGGGTCGAGTTCGACTATTTCTACAATTCTCAGGGCTCGCCTGAGGAAGTGTTCGCCTACTTTTATCATGGAGTTGAAAATGACCATGTCCACACTGGCAAAGAGGTTCCTTGGTACGTTCATGGGCTCTGATTCCACTCTTGAGAGCAGTTCATGGATGGAGCCTGCGTGTATGGTGCCCATACACGGGTGACCTACGGAGATGGCCTGGAAAAGAGTACCTGCTTCAGAGCCACGGACCTCACCCACTACTATGTATTCAGGTCTCTGCCTCAATGCAGCTTTTAGCAGGTCGTACAGTTCGATGTCGCCTGCTGACTTACCGTTCTCATTGCTGCCACCAAAGCCGGCCCTGGTGATGGACTGGGTCCAGTTGGGGTGCATGAGGTTCATTTCAGCTGTGTCCTCAATGGATACTATCTTGTATTCCGGGGGAATGAATGCGCCAAGAGCGTTGAGTGTTGTGGTTTTACCGGACGCTGTTCCTCCTGCGGCAAGGATGGAGCGTTTATATTCAACCATAAGCCAGAAGTAGGCAAGTACTGTTGAATCGTAGGTTTTGTAGTTCATCAGGTCGATGCAGGATACCGGATTGGACCTGAAACGCCGGATGGTGAAGGTGGAGCCTCTTTTTGTGACCTCTTTGCCCAGGGTGAGGTTGGCACGGCTGCCGTCGGTGAGGGTTGCATCTCTTATGGGCTCCAGTACAGAGATGTGCCTGCCGGCTGCCTGTGCCATTCTCATGACGAAGTTGTTAAGCTCGATCTCTTCATAGACCACATCAGTGGCCACAGAACCATAGACCCTGTGATTTACATACAGGAAACTGTAAGGACCGTTGCAAGTGACATCCTCAAGGTAAGGGTCTTTCATCAGGAGGTCCATCCTGTCAAAACCCATGTATTTCTTATGCAGGTAGTAGAAGAATTTGTCCTTCTGCGTATCACTGAGTTTCAGGCGATAGATGTCCACTATCAGGTCAAACCTGTCCCTTAAAGCCTCTGCACGGTCTTCTTCCTGCACCAGCAATATTTCGGAGTGTGCCATCTTGTCAAAGGCGTTCTGTATGATGTAAAGTGCTTCTTTTTCAGTTTCACTCATTGGCGGTTCAATGCAATGGTAAACCAGCGACTCTTCTTCAAATTCAATATGGACATACTGGCACCCGGGAGTTACTTCATAAGTGATATTCACTTCCTTCTGTGGAACTCCGGGAGCAGGAACAGATAGTTCACCAACAATCAATTCCATTTCTTCGATAGTTTCAGGTTTTGGGGTTATTATCTGTTCTATCTTCTTGAGAAGTAAAGAAACGGATGAATCTTTTGAAGACTTCTGTCCCTGCTCATGTGCGGATGTCGCTTCATCGTGATCTGTGATTTCGGAGGGGATGTTCTTTTTTTTTCTGAGACTTAACCTCAGACCTTTTTTGCCGCTCTTTTTCTGTGTTTTTTCAGGTTCCTTTATGTCTGCAGATGTTTGCTCATTTTCCAAAGAAGCCTCCTGAATTCCGGGGAGTTTTTTCTCCCTTCCGGCACCAAATCCAAAGAACCGCTTCTTTTTATTCCCGGCACTTTTGTTAACCTCTGCCAAAGGCTCACCCGTTTCATCC
>NZ_MBKP01000034.1 GCF_002243045.1 Methanolobus psychrotolerans | reverse complement strand
ACGTTCAAGTTTCAATCCTTGTTTTAGTGGATCTTGCTTTTGAATATGTATCAGTGACGATGAACTGAACGTAATGGGGAGTTTCAATCCTTGTTTTAGTGGATCTTGCTTTTGAATTGCATGGATAAAACTCACCTGCAATGCCCTTTATAAGTTTCAATCCTTGTTTTAGTGGATCTTGCTTTTGAATGCACAAAACACCTTTGTGCTATCAGTAGATTCGAAGTTTCAATCCTTGTTTTAGTGGATCTTGCTTTTGAATACATTTTAATCATTGCTCCATATTTAATATTCTTTCTGTTTCAATCCTTGTTTTAGTGGATCTTGCTTTTGAATATGCAACTAAAAAAGAAAGCATCACAAACAACATTAGTTTCAATCCTTGTTTTAGTGGATCTTGCTTTTGAATATTGACGACGGCCAGAACTGGCATATATCAGTCGGTTTCAATCCTTGTTTTAGTGGATCTTGCTTTTGAATTACAAGGGGATAAAATATTGAAATGTAAATATTATTGTTTCAATCCTTGTTTTAGTGGATCTTGCTTTTGAATTAAACAGTTACAGGATGATATAATTGATTATTTGGAGTTTCAATCCTTGTTTTAGTGGATCTTGCTTTTGAATAGAAAGTGTCCGAAGATAAAGTAATCGAGCAAAAACGGTTTCAATCCTTGTTTTAGTGGATCTTGCTTTTGAATTAACTTCATTAAGTTTTGAATAATCAGCATCAAATTGTTTCAATCCTTGTTTTAGTGGATCTTGCTTTTGAATAATGTGAAGTTAAATTAAGGTGTTGTCACATTCGAGAGTTTCAATCCTTGTTTTAGTGGATCTTGCTTTTGAATTTTGATTTGTACTGTTTATGTCCCAGTAGCAAGAAGGTTTCAATCCTTGTTTTAGTGGATCTTGCTTTTGAATTCTACACCACCAAAACTATATACATTAAGCTCATTTTCAGTTTCAATCCTTGTTTTAGTGGATCTTGCTTTTGAATAGCGCAAAATTTCCCGTCTTTTGCTTGAATATTGGCTATGAAGGTTTCTTTTGCAGCACTTTAATTCTTGCTACATAATTATCATAGGGTTTAAAAATATAAGAAAATAGTGCTATACACAGATATTCCTGTAACAACAGTCGATACACTTATTTCCAGACCTTGTTGCTTTGGGATACTTGCCCTTTTCGATAATCTCAAGTATAGCATCGATGACATCGATAGCCTTATTGAAGTCAGAAGAAGTTATTTCCATTTCTTTAACCAGGCTGTTGCTGCGAGTGTAGCAGATATAGCCCCTATTAACCTCTTTTCCATAGTTCTCTTTTATCAGGAGTCCCTGTAAAACTATTTGGTACCTGTAAGTAGAAAAGAGTTTTTCCTTGTATTCGGCAAATTTGTATTCCAAAGGTGCTGCAGTGCCATCTTCCAGAAAGAGTACTTCATCAACTATGCCTTTGATGTGATTGGTTTTCGATACAAGATAAACTTCAGATTCTTTCCTAATACAATGCAGCTTTTTCCGCACATAATCCTTGTTTGTGGACTGGCGCTCTTCATGCACTTCCCTGCCTTTGATGACCTTGAATCGCTTTTCTTCATGCTGCGGAATATCCAGACAACGCATGAAATAGATGAATCTTGGGCAGAACTGGTATTCCAGTACATCTGATATCGTTATAATTGTAGATACTTCACTTATTGCTTCTTCCATAGACATCCTCAGAAGAAAGTTGTCAATACTTCGTCGCTTACAAGGTCCCTGTCAAATGCCTGGCCTATCAGTTTGACCTTCCTGAAAGATTCCTCATCCATCGGGAAGATGTAAACCGAATCGATGTCTACATCGATCAATTCTTCACATTGGATTGCAAGGGAATCCCTCTGGTTAGTATTAAGATCACCGAGGAATACACTTTTCTGGACCCTGTAAAGACCATAGTCCTTGCACCTGTCACTTACCTTTTTTCGAACTTGGTTCTCTGCAATATCATATATTACCCACACAAGCATAGGTGCACCTCTTTTACTTATTTGATCAGGCTATTCGCAATCTTATGGCAGTCGTGCTCCAGTATATTCCTTATCTTGACATTCCTGCCATTATAATTCATGCTCTGATCCAGCGTCTCATTCAGTGACTGGATGAGCACGGCTTTTCCTTCTTTGTTCAGGCTCAGCCCGTTAGGAATACTGTCAAAATACTCTTCCTTTATCTGGCGTTTGGAGAACAGGGTGACAACCGTCCTGTCAACATGGACACGATACATCTCGATGAGGTCAAAGACCATAGATTTCTTGTTATAGTTATCAGTGTGCATAAAACCCACATAAGGATCAAGCCCGGAGATGATACAAGCTTTCTCGACCATGGAATATAGTACACCATAGCCATAATTCAGCAGGCAGTTGAAACCATCGACTGCGGGATTCCTGCTTCTGCCTTCAAATTTCCATTTCTCAGGCATGACAAAGCTCAATGCATTGAAATAGTGCCTTGACGCCATACCCTCTATACCCATGATCGAACCTCGCTTTTTGTCCAGCGTGCCATCTAGTTCGAGAAGTTGAGCCTTCATGCTTTCTATGTTTGCAATATACTCATCCAGTTCGGCACGTTGTTCAGGCCGGTTCTTCTTAAGGTCTTTGAGCAAATCGATCTGATTGTTCATCTTGGTCTCGATCCAGCCCCTTGCCATATCAAAACCTTTTTTCTGGTCAGCAACCTCAAGCTGACGCCTGCGGATCAGTGTCGTGCTCCCAAGCTTTGAATGCCATACTCTCCCGTAAGGGTCCCCGAAATGGTCCAGGAACACTATGTCAATATTGCTCTCCACGGCAAACTTGATGGCATCCGTGGTTATGGTTGCGGATGTGGTGATGAGAATGCTTTCAACCTTGTCTGCGGATACCTCAAAGACTTTGTCTTCGTTTTTGATGAGAAAGCAGTTATGGTTCTTTTTAAGATAAGAGCCGTGGGAATTGATTACAAGTTGCATCGTTTCACCGTCCCAAAACCGCGCGATACGGATTTACCCAGGCCGAGATAGTCAGGGATCTGGAAGTTTGTGACAAAAGAACCACGGAATGCGATGATCTCATTTCCTTTAAGTCGTGAACTGCGCTCTCTCAATTCTGTATGGCACTTGATCTTTTCAGGCACCTGGTAATCCAAAGACTTCGACATAGAAAGAATATTGCCAACAAGGTTCCTGTTGAGCAATTCTGCCTGCTGCTCTTTACTAAAGTCCAGATATTTCCTGTAGTTCTCCTGATTGAGTGCAAACCAAGGTGTTACAAAGTCATATTTGATCAGCTTCTCTGAAATTCCAAGATCCTCTTTTCTGTAAGTTATCCCTCGTTCAACGATCTCATACTCATTGCCATTGAGAGTGATTTTATCATACTCGTCGTATATTTCCTTCAACACCTCTGCACCTTCATTTATCCCGATAACAGTTGGTGTCCTGTCTATCATTTTGTACTGGACCATCGGATACCGGTAAATGAATTTATCTGCATTATGCTGGTGCAGAAGGCTGTATTCGTTGAACTTGGTGGCAAAAAAGCCTCTGAGCTGGGCACCGGATTCCTGGATGGGGCGGGTGGAGGTGAGGGTTAGAGTGAAAGTACTTAGTATCATGATCTTGTCTAACAAATTATAGTTCCACAGCCAGCATTTTCTCTTTTAAATCCAGTTTCTTTGTCATAGTAAGATTCAAGTTCGTAGTCATTAACATAACCAAGCTCACCCTCTTTAAAACCAAGTGCATAATTCTTAGGTACACTAATCACATAATCATAGAACTGCTTCTTTATTTTCAAAAATTCCATTTTCCGTTCAATGGGATCTTTTATTGTTAGAATTTCACAGTATCTTTTTTTAACTTCTGTTGCAGTTTCATCTAATTCAATAAAGATGTCTATCTTGTAATAATCATCCTTAATTAGTTTAAAATCAGAAATAGGTATTCGTTTATTTATATCTGGATTTCTATCATCAAAATATAATTCATGGATTGATCTAATTATTTTTGTTTGACTTCCAGATTTCATTTTAGCTTCTTCAAAATAATTATTGATTAATCCGATGAATTCAATTTCATGGATTGTTTTTTTGTTTTTTAATAAATTATCGACTATATATAACAAAACTGAATCATAGATATTAGTAAATGAACGACCATTTATATCAACTAAATTAACCAAATGTACTTCTGCTTTTTCTAATCTTTTATTTCGATTACATCTCCCCGCAACCTGTATTATAGAATCTAATGGACCCATATCACGATAAACACAATCACAATCAATATCTACTCCGGCTTCAATCATTTGTGTTGATACAACTATAATCTTTTGACCACATTTTATTTGTTTGTTTATAGCTTCTATTCGCTTTTTTCTCTGTACAGGAATTACATTAGTTGATAGATAACAAACTTTAAAATTCAGACGTAGTTCACGATTTTTATCAATTATCAATTTATAGAAGTCAAGAGAAGACCCAATTGTATTAAAAACAAACAGATATGAGTTTTTAGACCAATCATTCAGTTCATTGCAAAAAATACTTATTTCGCGTTTGTTGTTATTTATTTGTAAACTTACACGATTTAAATCTTCAGTTTTGAAATAATCTTCGTGATCGTCAACGAGTTCTTTATACTCTCCTTCTCTAAAAATTAATGGCTTTGTAGCTGTCATTAAAAGTATTCGACAATTAAAATATTCGGTCATGCCAATTAAAATTTCTCTTACTAAATCCCAATACTCAATTGGAATATTCTGTGCTTCATCTAAAATGATTATTGAATTCACGATATTATGGAATTTTTTTAAACTTCTATTTTTATAACCTATCAGAGTATAAAACAATTGAATAAAAGTTGTAACAACAATTTCAGATTCCCAAGATTCAATCAAAGCTAGACTTTGATTTAAGTCAGTTTCTTCTACACCTTCGATTTTATAAAATATTTCTGACATATGGTGATGTTTTAAAAGATATTGACTTTCATTTTTACTAAAATCGTTAATATGATTCAAAACGTTATCAAAAACAGCATAGTTTTGGTCTATGATGCTTGTAAAAGGCAATGAATAAATAATTCGTGGCTCATATGTTAGATTGAGATGGGTTTTCAGTATTTTTCTCAGTTTTAAGCCAGCCGATAAAGAAGTTAAAGTTTTACCTGTCCCAGTAGGTGCAGTTAAAGTGAATATTTTTTGGTTTGTACTTGAAGAATCAGATATATTTTTCAGGACAGATTTCCTTATTTCCTCTCTTATTCGATTGATGCCACTTTTATTATCTTCTTTGAAGCTATGCGATTTTAAGTATTCATCCACAATATTTGATGGCAGTTCTCTACGTTCAATTTCTTTAACTCCTCCTGCATGTTTCTTATCTGAATCAATCAAAACTGAGTAAAGAAGCTGAATAATAAGATAATAGTTTATATTTTTATTTTCTTCTCTTTTAAGCAAAAGATATAAGGAATTATTTAATTCTTTTACTAAAGATTTGATGTCAGCCGAGAAAATGATTGGTTTTTTATATTTCTCAAGTTTAAGAAATATATTCCCAGTCGAAAGATCATAAGTTCTAAGTAAATAGTCATATTCTTTTGTAATCTTGTCTTTATTAGTCCAAATATTTTCTAACTGTTTGTGCAGACTCTTAAATCCAACATTAAACAACTGTTCGCTATCAATATCTGTTTCAATGTTGTTTAAATCTCCATGATGATGCTTTACCACAAAATATGCCATCAAAGGTAGAAACATGTATGGTTTCTCATTTTCATAATTATTTTTTCTTATATATTCTTCTATAAGTTCAAAAGCAAATAAAGCTGAGATTAATCCATGATAAGTTAAAGGATTTCTCTTTTCGTTTTTACCTTGCAATTTATCTTGAAAATATGTTGTATACTTTCCAAAATCATGTGAAATACCAATGAGGTATGAAATTTCCATTATAATGTTAGCATCGATAATGTTAAGTTTTTTTGATGCAATTATTTTTTCACTCATTTGTCCAACATATTGCAAATGATCTTTAAGTATTATTGTAGGTTCCAAATGAGAATAAAACTCCATTTTATCACACTTACATGAACAATATGTTTTCAGTTAAATTGGAATCTTTCTCAGGATAGGTAACAGACCAACAGATGACATCATCCTTAAGATTCACACGCATTACATTTCCTTTGACTTCAAGTACATACTCCTCAGGTTTTTTAGGAGTTCTATCGCTCAAAAAACCAGTCGGCATATTCTCTGTAATATATTGAAGGTTATCATCGATAAACTCAAGTTGTACTTCATTAAGTTTACAAACAGTATTAATTTCCACTTTCCGACTTGAACTTTTTGAAATTCTACTTTCAGCAATATAATCAATTGATGCTAAAAACTCAGTTAAACCCATATATGGTGGATAGACATACTCTTTCATTTGTAGCCTTTCTTTTAATAGGCCGTATATCTTTTTATCCTGATGATGAAAATAGATTCTATATACTATTTCATCACAATCTCTCGGAATGAGAATTTCTAGTGGGATTTGGGTAGGTTTGTTGAATAATATTTTTTTCCCCTCCGTTTTTGTAAAATTATAATTAATTGTCTGCATCATCCGATTTACTTTTGATCTCAATGAAACAGCAACAGAACACACTTCGCTGTTTAATATTTCATAATATGTATCGTCACTATTTTTAGCGTTTCTTTCATTTGGCAGTCCCAAAAGACCTGCAATTAATCCAATAACAACTGTTTTAGGAGGGATTAAATAACTTAAAGAAGAGGAATTAGTATAGTACTTCCTAAAGTGTGCCATTGGTCCTTTGAAATCAAAAATTAACAGATTCTCCAGAATCAACTCATTATTTGGCATTTTAAATGATTCCTAGATTTTTAATTAGTAAAATCCGGCTTATCTAAACATGCTATTGGTATTTTAGCACCTTTTATTTCTAGAATCCCGTTATTTTCCTTCCAACCATTGAGACTTAAATCATCCTGCTTCCAGAAATGGATATTGAATATTCTATTTTTACAACTTCCCAATATCTCACATAATTTTGTTAAATCCAAACAATATTCATCAGGAGACCTTAACTTCGCAGTTTCATCAAAATTCATTTCTTTGCCTTGTTTATCTGCTATTTTCACATACTTTCTCAAATCACCTAACAAAAAGCCAGGTGAATTATATTCAATTCGAATATAGAGCAGAGGATATTGTCCTATTTTGCTTCTGGTGGTTGCTTCTAAAGGTATCGCATGTATCATTGCATCATCAAATAATCCAATGTCTTTCTCATTTAGATTCGTGTACTCTGCCCGTTTTGCACTTATTATTCCATGGAATGCAATTAAAGAATAATCTACACGATAATCTTTGCCCATTGCACCAGCACTTTTCGTTGATTCACCATCCTCATTAGTTTTACCACTGTGAAAATGAGATGTAATCCCGTTTGATTCCATAGGACCAGTGACTTTGTTTAGGGAATATCCCCAGTTAAACTGAATAGGGCCTGTAAAAATGACGTTTGCCTTACTTTCTTTAAAGGTAACATCTGGAACTATTGCACCAAACATACGTACATCAATTGCTTTATCTAAAAAAAGTTTGACTTCACTACTATCAATCTTATCCTGGTTTTTTTTATCTAATATATTATTCAAACTTTCTTTAGCATTTACAGTAACCCCCTCGTTTTTTGAAACAAAGATAGTACTATTTTTGTAATCACCTAAGTAGTCTCTAATGTACCTCTTCAACCTCACATCAGAAACAATATTTCTACTCCTGCTATAATCCATTCTTGGTTTATTTTCATCATCGGGATCACCATTTGGATTGCACATTCGTGCATCATAAATAAATAAGACATCACTATTATGAGCAATACTTTTTACATCATCAACCTTTTCGCGAACTTTATCAACCATGTAATTCACTCTCCTTAGCACTAATATTAATAATCTCTAGAATTTCGTTTACTTTTTTATAATTTTTATCGGTTCCATAAAATAAATCTATAGCTGTTTTCAGGACCAGTTCTTGTTCTGTAACGTTGTTGCCGTTTTCCTTTGCTATTTTGATCTTGTTCTCTACTAGTTTTATATTTTCTTCGGTTTTTATTAGATATCTCTGCCAACTAGCATAATTAGAAAACGCATAGCCAGAAAGAACATAAAATACGTTCTCTTGATTGGATAGTTTCCATTGAGAAATATTCATATCCATTAACATCTTGAGAGCTGAATATATATTTTCAGTATACTGTAATCGACCATACTGTCTCAACTTTTCAAATACATCATCCGATAACCTAATTAATTTCTCAATTCCCATTCCTTGAAAATTAATCTTGTTCAAAATCGGCTTCTTTTTGCTTCCTGTACCACTTTGCACATTGGCAATTTCCCCTATGAGAAAACCAAGCAAAAAAGAAGCTTTCTTACATTCATCATTGTATATTTCGATGTCATTCCAATAATTCAGTATTTCTTTTGGATATAATTCCTCCACTTTCACACTAATCATATTGTTATCTACATTCATGTTTTCACCATTTAATACATGCAATTTCTTGAAAAACAAAAGTAAAAAGTTCAATTGAAGAATTTTATATTCAAAAATGCTGTCAATTTTAATGTTATAATCATCTCTTTCAAACTTTATTATTTTAATAACATTCGTGAACTGATTAATCAAAAAACTATAATCTATTTGGCTTTCAGAAAAGATTGCATCTACTACATCAAGGTACCTTATAAATCCAGATGACTCTTTCTTTTTGATAGGAATACAGCCATAAATTCCCATCAAATCTATTTTAAAATCCTTAGTTCTATTATAACTACAATCGACTAAATTGATAATTTCTTCTTCTTTTCGTCTTATAAAATTCAATCTACTTGGGGGTACATCTTTTATTAATTTCCGAATTTTAAAATCATTTTTTTCAGAGGGATGATAGAACAAATAGTTTATTAAATAACTGTTCATATCAAACTCCGCAAAGGTATTTAAATTTTCATTGAAACGGTTGAGAGATTTTATGTTAGTGATAGAATTTGTGGTAGCAACAACATATTCTGAAAAATCATCAATAAACCAATTATCTGGCTTATAAACAAAATGCGGAATAATATAAGCATCCAAACCTATCTGGGTACTAAGTCTACTATCAATATAATTCTCTGCAATCATTAGATATTGATAACATTCCTTGCAGATATTGAAGTTTTTCTTGAAGCAACCGTCCAAGTTTGACGAAAATCCAAGTTTGTCATTTATATAAAACTTGAACTGCAGGTTTGTAGTATTACTCGTAGTAAATATTTTTTCTTTACCACAAAGAGAGCAGATGCCTTCTTGAAAATTATCCTTATATCTGCCTTTATCGATAAAAAGTGCTTCAATCTTTGAATCAAAAATCAAATTAGTATATTCATCCATTTTGCAAACAAGACTATTATCAATCTTGACTGTATAAAGTGAAACTTCATTGACATCTAAACCAATGAAGGAGAGTATATTCTTTTCAATTTGTCCTGTGAGTTTTATAAGACTTTTTTCGACTTCACTTTTTATTTTTGCAGATGTAAGCTCATTTTCCATTTCTTTGAGAACCTTTCGGGTATCATCAGAAAAATCGAATTTATCAGGCTTGATATAGTAAATTATTTCTGTTTTTTTGTTAGAATACTCTTTTGTACTGAAAAATTCATGTATAATTTGTTGAATGCAATTTTCTAATTCTCCATTCGCTTTCTCTTTAATTAAAGGTAATGATTTTGTGAGGATATTATTGATGCCATCGCTTGTTATATTGACTTGGGGTTTATTGCCTTTAAAATTGCCTACCCATAAATATTCTTTCCCAGAATCTTTTCCAACAGCATTTACTTGCTCAAAATCTATATATATTTTTTTATTAACAGTATCAAAATTCAGAATGACGACGTGTTGCTTGAATGGCTTATCTTTATTTTTCTTATTTGGTTTCGTTTCTGGCAATTTCAGACAAATATTTTCAAGAAATACTTTCGGTGCCAAACATCCGTCAACTGCATATTCGCCAATTTCTTTGATGGCTTCAATCAAAATATTTCACCAATCCTTTCTAGTACACATTGTGCATAAATTAAAGATAAATGTTCCTACTTTTGCCAGGTTGAAATTATACCGTATAAGTACATTTGTACGCCTCTAATATATACTTTATCATACTACACCAAAACAGTACTACTACCAAAATACTATGTATCTATATACCCTCAATCACAAATATATACCCCCTACTACATACCATCAACCAATGCCTGATCTGACACTCATCACCACACTGTACACTCTTGACCCGGTACTGTTCTGTATAACACGCCTCTCGCCATCCAGAGTGATAATTCTCACAGAAGACGGAGCGGTGGACAAAAAAGTCCAGGCGGAGCAGTTGCTTGAGAGCACTTTTGGCAAGGTCATCGAGATTCGCAAGCTTATCACGTCGTTGTATGACCCTGTAACTGTTGCCCAGGACGTAGCCGGAGCTATCGAGAAAGAACATGATTGGGGGAACCAGGTCGTTATTAATGTGTCCGGCGGCAGGAAACCGCAGGCTTTCGGGGCACTGTTCGGGGCTTATGCCAGAAGTGACATGGTGAAGAGGGTTGTCTACGTGACAGAAGAGGATAACGTCATGATAGAATTCCCAATATTGGGATTCAATATATCGCCTACCAAAAAGGCCATCCTTGAACACATAAAACAGGGCGAGAAGGCTGTCAGTGCGATTGCTGTCAAGGTGGGGATATCCAGGGGGATGGCCTATAACCACATACGAGAACTGAAAGACATGGGGTATATTTCAGATGAGGATGGGTTTTCCATAACCGACTCCGGAAAGCTGGCAGTCATCTGAAATTTAGATTATGCTGTTTCCTCATCATTCTGCCGGCGAACAGGAATACTGAAACCAAAAACACTGTATTTTCCGTACTCGCTCCTGACCCAGACCTCGCCTCCGTGAAGCCCGACAAGTTCTTTGACCAGGGAAAGGCCAAGTCCCGTACCCTTGTACCTGCCTGCAGATGACGTATCTATCTGGGAGAATGGCCGGAATAATCTATCGAGGTCCTGCTCCTTTATTCCTATACCATCATCCTCTACTTCAAAATGTACATAATCTTCAACTATCCTGCATCTGATGACGATGTTACCACTGTCGGAGGAAAACTTAACCGAATTACCTATCAAGTTATAAAGTATCTGTTTCAGTTTGCCGGAATCCGCTTCAATGGTACAATCTTCAGGCTCTGTATCGACATTAATAGATATATTCCTGACATCAGTTGATGGCTTAAGACTTTCCGCAACATCATGAACGATTGAAGAAACAGAAATACTTTCATATTGAAGCTCCATCTTTCCGGCTTCTGCTTTTGATATATCCAGTATGTTATTAATAATACCAAGCAAGTGATGACCGCTTGTGGATATATTTTGCGCATACCTCTTTTGTTTTTCACTTAAAGGTTCTAAGCCTTCATCTGCAAGAATATCAGAGAAACCGATTATAGAATTAAGAGGTGTCCGGATCTCATGGCTCATGCTTGCCAAGAACCTGCTCTTGGCATTATTTGAAGCTTCCGCGAGTTCTTTTGCCTCTTTGAGGACTTTTTCCATTGTTTTTCTTTCGGTGAGGTCTATCTCCATGGAGAATATCTCCAGTTGATCCTCAGCTACCGGAACAGCAGAATAACTTGAGAATACAGGAATTTTCCTTTTGTCTTTAGTCAGGAAAGTAGTTTCAAATGCATTAGTATAGTTCTTTTCGTTCTGTGCGGAAACAATGATATTGTCAAGTTCACTCTTACCTTCCGCAGGGACTATAAGCTCGGTCATTTTCTTCCCTGTGGCTTCACTTTTAGAATATCCGTACATTTTTTCACTTGCGCAATTCCAGTAATGTACCGTACAATCAGGACCAAAACCCTGGACTGCAACATCATGCACATTATCAATGAAGCTCTGGAATTTCATTTCAGATAAGATTAGTTTTTGCTCCTGGTCTTCCACAGTTCTTAAAAGTGCTACCTGCCTGCTAAGGACCATGTGTATTATGTTTGCAGTGAGAAGGATAAGGATAAACGTGAGAGCCTTGATGAAGGTCACATCCCCCGGAACAAGACCATTTACAAGAACGTTTTCAATCCAGTTACCGATATACAGCCATCCACGGTAAAGTATCAGGATAAATATCAAAACAGTAGTAACTGTCACTGAATAAGGTCTTTTGAACCACTCTTTTATCCGAAGTGGGTCCATATCCTCCTGATCAATTTTTATATTGTTTCCTCCTTTGCGGAATACAAAAGACATGAAAAAGTAATATCCGACAGAAATACCATATCGGATATGTTGCCATAACTATATGAATTATAAAGAGGTTAAATAATAAGAATATTATATATAGATTTACATTCAATGTAGCTATTCAAAAAACCACATGCTAATATTTACGAAATGTAAGAGAAAATAACATGCGCGATATTGAGTCATTTTCTACCAATTTGAATATTTTTTTATTTCTGGTCCTGATCAATTCACTTTTGTCAAGGTTTGCAGTTATCAATTCTCCTATATCCCCTGCCCCCGGTGTTTCCAACATGTATTTTGCAGTGGCATTCATGATTGTATTTGCCATGTGGCATGGAATATGGGGCGCCTTCTCTGCTTATCTGGGATGCATGATAGGTGCCGGGATACTTGCAGATATGCCATTTTCATTGAATGTGATATGGTCCCTTGCTGACTTATGGCAGGTACTTATACCACTGGCTGCTTTTGCATATTTCAAAGTGAACATAAGAGTGCGGACAAAAAAGGATGTAGCAGTTTTTTTAGTTTTTGCCTGCATACTAAACAACCTTGTAGGTGCCATGTGGGGTTCACTGATGCTGGCATCCAATGGTGTTATCCAATGGACTGAATTTGTCATGACATTTGAAGGATGGTTCCTGGGAAATTTTATCACAACACTGTTAATTGTACCATTTTTACTCAGGTACGTCACTCCGTACGTTCAACAGACAAAATCTTATGTGCACGGCTACTGGGTATGATTATTCAGCCATTAATAAATAGTACTGGTGCATATAAGTAGTATATAGTAACATTGAGCCGGGTATCCAAAACCAATTCACTTTGTGCATTCGATTTCTGAACAGATACAAATAGTCAGTATTATAAAAAATACAGTATAAATATGACAGCATCAAATAAGTCTCCAAAACAGAATGAACCTTCTTTATTAAATCTTGAAACAGATTCAATGGACCTCCGGGAAGATGGAATTGTTATAATAGCACCAGATGGGACTGTATCTTATGCAAATAAACGCTGGAAAGAATGTGCGCATAAATATGGTCCAAACCCTTTCAAATATGAGCACGGATATGAGAAACTTAACTTAAGCGGAGAAACTACCAATGGATTTTCAGACAAATGTGTTACGGTGGCAAAATGGATCAGAGATATAATTAATGGCACTGAAAAAACATTTTCTCTTGAGTATCCATCTCAAACCCCGGGTGAAAAACACTGGTTCTTAATGAAAGTACAGCCGCTTTCCCAAAACCATCCAACCGGTGTTCTTTTGCAGCATATTGATATCACAGAAAGGAAAAGAACAGGACCTGACCTGACTGAACATGAAAAATACATCCATTCATTGCTCAACAACATTCAACTTGCAGGGGTTACACTTGATCCAGAAGGGAATATCGTTTTCTGTAACGATTTCCTGCTTGGGCTGACCGGGTGGAAAAGAGAAGAAGTACTTTATAAGAACTGGTTCGACACGTTCCTGCCATCTGAAATAATCCCTAAGATCAAGACTGTTTTTGCAAAGACGATCGAGAAATCCGATGTGCCTTCATATTACAAAAATGAAATTGTCACAAAAAATGGAAAACGGAGATTGATCGCATGGAACAATACTGCCATAAAGGACATAACAGGACACATTTGTAGTATTACTAGTATTGGTGAAGACATAACGGACCGCAGGTTTGCAGAAAAATCACTCTTGACAAGTAAAGGACAATTACGCACATTAGTTGATACTATCCCGGATCTGATCTGGTTAAAAGATGTTAATGGGATATATCTTAACTGCAATCCTAAGTTTGAACGATTTTTTGGTGCAAAAGAAGCAGAAATTGTAGGAAAAACAGATTATGATTTTGTAGAAAAAGACCTTGCAGATTTTTTCACGAAAAATGATAAAGAAGCGATGAAAGCTGACAGACCAACTGTAAATGAAGAAGAGATCATCTATGCAGATGACGGACATAAAGAATACCTTGAAACTATCAAAAGTCCCATGTATGACCCTAACGGGCATTTGATCGGTGTACTGGGAGTTGGCAGAGATATCACCCAACGTAAACACGATGAAGAGGAACTGAGAAAGAAAGAATTGCAGCTCAGGACAGCGCAAAATGTCGGACGTTTTGGAAGCTGGCACTTTGACTTGAATTCCGGTAATGTTGATGCTTCAGAAGAAGCACTCCGGATATATGGGACGGAAATTAAACAGTTTACAATCAAAAAAATACAGGAAATACCGCTGCCAGAATATCGTCCTGTACTAGATAAAGCACTTCATGACCTGATAACAGGAAAAGCACCATATGATGTTCATTTCAGAATCCGGAGGCAAAAAGACGGAGCTATCCGTGATATACATTCCGTTGCAGAATACTTTGCTGAACACAACATCATAATTGGGACGATCCAGGATATAACTGAACTAAAGCAAGCAGAAAATAAACTGCTTGAAAACAAGGCTCTTCTGAATGAAGTCGGCAGAATTGCTATGATTGGCGGGTGGGAGTTTAATGTAGTTTCTGGACAATGCACATGGACACCCGAAGTTCTAAAAATCCATGAGTTAGACATTAACACTCCTGCAAACAATGAACTCGGATTGACTTTCTACCCGTCGGGTTCAAGAGAGAGCATTGTAAAAGCTTTTCAGAATGTCGTAGATAAAGGAGAATCATATGACCTTGAACTGGAATTCATCACGGCGAAAGGAAATCATAAATGGGTCCGGACAAGTGGACGTCCTACAATAGAAAATGGCAAGGTCGTAAAGGTAACCGGAATACTGCAGGACATAACAGAGCGCAAACAAAATGAGCTTAAAATAGAAGAGGAAGCGATCCGGCGGCGTATATTTGTAGAACAGTCCAGTGATGGGATAGTTGTTATTGACCAGAATGGTAAAGTTTTTGAGGCAAACCAGAAATATGCGGATATGCTGGGTTATTCTCTTGAAGAAGTCCTGCAGTTGCATGTATGGGATTGGGACACACCCCAGACACACGAAGATCTGCTTGAAATGATAAGGAATGTTGACGACTCAGGCGATCATTTTGAAACACGTCACCGTCGTAAGGATGGAACTTTCCTTGATGTTGAAGTAAGTTCGAACGGAGCCATGTTTGGTGAGCAGAAACTGGCTTTCTGCGTATGCAGGGATATTACCAGGAGGAAACAGGATGAAGATGAATTACGTCATGCCAAACTGGAGGCTGAGGCTGCTAACATGGCAAAATCAGATTTCCTTGCTAATATGAGTCATGAACTGCGCACGCCCCTCAATTCGATCTATGGTTTTTCCCAGTTGTTAAATGATAGAATACCTGGTGAATTGAACGAAAAGCAGAGCCAGTATTTATCCAATGTTCTAAAAAGTAGCAAACATTTGATAGAACTTATCAATGATATCCTTGATCTGTCAAAAGTTGAAGCCGGGGAAATGCAACTCTGCTGCGATGATTTTCTGATCAATGATCTGATAGATGAAACGGTGACATCAATGCAACCTGCCGCAAGGAAGAAACACATTGGCATCAGGACTGATATTCAGGCAGGCAATGTGAAGATTTTTGCCGACAAGAAGAAGATGAGGGATATTATGTATAATCTTCTTTCCAACGCAGTGAAATTCACACCTGAAAGTGGAGAAATTTGTGTTAGGGTAATTTGTAGTAATGGTAAACTTCAGGTTTCCGTCTCAGATAATGGCATTGGCATCTCAAAAACAGATCAATTGGAGATATTCAAACCTTTTAAACAGGTAGACAGTTTCCTGACCCGCAAATTTGGAGGAACTGGCCTTGGTCTTGCAATTGTAAAGAAGTATGTGGAAATGCATGGCGGGAATGTTCTTGTTCAAAGCGATACCGGAAAAGGAAGTACTTTCACATTTATGATCGCAGTTAAACCTGAGAATGGTTGATTACTAATGCTTCGTGCGACTCTGTAAAAAACATGTCCTGAACAAATAATGAACCGAAAATGAACGCGGATAAACACGGATGCTCACTTCTATGGAGCTAAGTGCCTGTTGAATATTTGTATGATAAGCAACCCAGATACCATATCTGCATGCATCAGTTTTTACCTGTGGTTTATTAAAGAGTAGAAAGTTTCTACAGATCCCTTCATGCCAATATTCCATAATGATCCTGGATGACATCATGTTCTTGTTTTTTCCAGGTACTGCCAGTAAGTATTCTGTAAGCGATCTCACACAGACCATATCTTTGAATCAGTAATTTGATAGATAAAGGCAGGTATGTGTATATAAGTAAATATCAGTATTTCTCACTGGTTCTTTCTCACTGGTTCTATTTATGTGGACTGTGGGATCTTCATGACCAGCACTTTGTCTATTTTATTGCCGTCCATGTCTACCACTTCATAGCGTAGTCCTTTGAATTCTATATGGTCTCCTGTTTTTGGTATGCCCTGTAAGGTGAACATGATAAATCCGGCAATAGTCCTGTAATATCCCAGTTCCTCCTGCGGAAAGGAATCCAAAGACAATGTATCCTTTAACTTCTCAATAGGCGTATCTCCATCAATAAGCCAGGAACCATCATCTCTCAAAACCACCGGCATCTCTAAAGGCTCGCCAAGGGACCGAACATCACCTACGATCGCTTCAAGGATGTCATGCAAAGTAATGAGCCCTTGGATACTGCCATATTCATCAGTTATCAAAGCAATATGCAATCCGAGTTCCTTGAACAATTCAAGGAGCTTCAGGATAGGGAGAACTTCAGGTACAAAGAGCGGTTTTATGATATTTGTCCTTATATCGACGGTGCCAGATTCCACAATCTTTGCCAGGACATGCTTTACAGATACTATACCGACAATATTATCCAGATCCTTTTCGTATGCAGGAAAGTAGGATCGACCACTGTGGATCATTTTCTGTAGATTCTCATCGATGCTATCGTTTAAGTCAAGAGCGATTATATCAGTGTGATGGGTCATCAGGGATTCAACACGAAGATCGCCAATTTCAAGCACACCTTCTATCATACTCAACTCTGCCATCTCAAATACTCCGGCCTCGGTTCCTTCTTCAAGCATGATCTTGATCTCCTCTTCTGTTACTGGCGGTTCATTGGTCTTTTTAATCCTCATAACCCGGAGCACAGCTTCGGTCGAAACACTGAGAATGATAACCAATGGCCTCGCTATTGCAGAAAGGAGTAGCATAGGCTTTGCAACTTTAGAAGCAATGGATTCTGCGTCATTGAGTGCAAGTCTTTTAGGGACAAGTTCTCCAAAGATCAAGGTCAGGTAAGTGATTGCAACTACCACAAGAATAATGCTGAGAGCATTGCTGTATGGGACCAGAGAAGGGAATCCGCGGAAATAGGCTGCAAGGCCTTTTGCCACCGTAGCTCCACCGAATGCACCGGCAAGAATGCCCACCAGGGTGATCCCTATCTGGATCGTCGAGAGGAAAGAGGTCACTTCTTTACTGATTACTAGTGCAGCTGCAGCCCCTGTATCCCCATCTTCTGCCAGTTGCTTAAGACGGGTTTTCTTAGATGAAACAAGGGCAAACTCCGACATAGCAAAGATGCCATTAAGTAATATCAAAATAATGACAATGATAACTTCAAAAGTGTAAGACATTTTTACATTTGCCATAGGCCTACAATAATTTAAACATGTTTCGGTCTGTAGAATCTGATGCTGTCTAATTAGAAGTGAGAGATTAAACGCTAATCCGATATCCTCACAAAAGAATACAGTCACTTGCACAACCTATATATACGAACAAACCTATTAAGAATTGCTTTAAAATCAGACTGTTTGCTAAACGTATTGGCATAAGATGGCATTTACTTAAACTGTAGATTTCTATTTTGCATTATGTTTTCAGCTTATTCAGGAATTTTAAGCTAAATAAAGGACGTGAATTAAAAATGTTTAACAGCAATGAATCAACAGCACCAGTAGATGCCGGAAAGACATACGAAGTTACAATCGAGGACCTCGCAAGAGAAGGAGACGGAATTGCAAGAGTAAGCGGTTTTGTGATCTTTGTACCTGGAACTTCCGTAGGCGATGAAGTAACTGTAAAAGTTACAAAAGTAATGAGAAAGTTCGCATTTGGCGAAGTCGCTGAATAATCATACTCATTCTAACAGAAGTATCATTTAATGATACTTCAATAACATTTTTTCATTGAGCGTCTCATTGCGCATCTTAAGCTATCGTTTCTAATCTAATAATTCATTTCATATATATTCTGTTTCTTGCTTTTTTTATAATTCATTTTAAAACAGATATATGAAACATGAAACGTATTTTAATATATTCAAAAAGATTATTTGAAAAGATGAATGAGATAATTCATTTCATCTTAGCTAAGGAAGCCTTTACGCTCCAGCCAATTGATCTGCGGGCGGGTGTATTTCCATATAACATCTGCTTTTGAATCCTGTATTTCCCAGGGAGTAGCAATAACAATGTCACCTTCACGAACCCACATTTTTTTCTTCTTTGAACCTGGTATCCTTCCCATGCGGACAATTCCATCCATGCATTGCAACCTTACCCTGTTTGCCCCAAGCAGACTGGAAACTGTTGCCAGAACCTCGTTATTCTCTTTGCGCGGAGTCCTAACCCTGACAACTTCCTGCCCCTCAGGATTCCCGCCGCTTGCATTACTTTTTCTTTTATTGCTTCTATAATTAGCCAGATTAATACCTCAGTGTGTGTAAACTATTTTATTCCTGTTTCATTCAAAAACAGGATATTTATGAAAAATGCTGTCTATGTGTTTTGACAACATTAAAAACATCCATTTTAAAGAAACCTAAATTCGACCATGGCCCATTACTGAAAAAAAGATGAGATTTTCACAGCATCTGTATGGACAACTGATTTTACTATATAGAATAGGCTCAAACTATATAATATGAATCGTAGGTTCAGGAAAATACCGGATATTAATCCGGTAAAGATTTCCCCCTAAATTAAATTTACTTGTTTTCAGAAAGCATTATTTTCAGAAGACCTGCAGCGATATCCATAGAAGTATAATCCTCATCCAGCATTTTCTCCACCCAGTGCATATATTTTCCAAGGTGCCCTTCGTCAATGTTTTCCTTTACTTTCTTTGCAAGCATGGTGGCCTTGAAATCTTCAGCATCGCTTCTGGAGGGGACCTTTTTACAAAGGATCTTGGTCTTGGTGTATTTCTGGATGCTTTTGATCTTGTATATCTCTTTTGGAGTAACAAAAGTAAATGCAATTCCCTGCCTTCCTGCACGACCGGTCCTTCCTATCCTGTGGACGTAGGATTCTTCATCCTGCGGCATATCGTAGTTAAATACAACTTCAATATTCTCAACATCTATACCACGGGCTGCCACATCGGTTGCAACGAGGGTTTCTATTTCCCCGTTCCTGAAACTTGCCATGACCTTCTCCCTCTGGGTCTGCTTCATATCACCATGAAGACCGTCAGCAAGATAACCCCTGGTTTTAAGGGTATTGACAAGGTCATCGACCATTCTCTTTGTATTACAAAATACAAGGGATGATTGCACATCATAAATATCGATCAGTCTGCAAAGGACATCAGGTTTCATGTGATGTTTTACTTCAAAATAGGATTGTTCCATGTTCGGAACAGTGACAACTTTATGGATTGTCTTGACCAACATTGGATTTTGCTGATAGTTCTTGGTCAGCTTCATTATTGGTGCTGGCATTGTAGCTGAAAAGAGGATTGTCTGCCTCTCCCCTGAAATACGGTTAAGGATAGTTTCAATGTCTTCCCTGAATCCCATATCAAGCATTTCATCTGCTTCATCAAGGACGACCATGCCCACATTGCTAATATCAAGTGTCTTGCGTTCGAGGTGGTCCATTATCCTTCCGGGAGTTCCAATTACGATGTGAACCCCTCTTCTGAGGGCCTTTATCTGCATCTCGATACTCTGGCCACCATACACTGGCAGTATTTTTGTGCTCGTGTACTTTGCAAGTTTGCCTAGCTCATCTGCGACCTGATTTGCCAGTTCCCTTGTAGGACAGAGAACAAGCACCTGGATATTTTTGCTGTTAACATCTATCATTTCCAAAGCGGGTATTCCAAATGCAGCAGTCTTGCCTGTACCGGTCTGCGCCTGGCCAATGACATCCCTGCCTTCAATGATGTAAGGGATCGCCTGGGTCTGTATGGGCGTAGGTTCCTCAAAACCTAACTCCTCAATTGCTTTTTCGATATTTTTAGATAGATGAAGGTCTTTAAACGTTGATGATTCCATAGTATAGTTCCTGTGATTATGTGGCCACCAATGCAAAACATAAGATGAAGTCACATCATCCGGATCTGTTTTCAATTTGGCCCTGTTAAAGGATATTGTTCCAAATTGTTTTGTAACGCAAAACAAAAAAGAGCAGTGGTGTAGTAACAGCGGCAATGGAATTAAGTCTGTCGGTGAAACAAATCAAAAGAATGTAAATCCTGATGAATTGACCTTGATATTTCCCCGCTTTCCAGGACTGTCGCTGGTATTCAGGAATTTCTATGAGTTCCATAGAAACCTTTAAAGCATTAATAGAAGCAAATGATGAAGACAGATGATGCCTGATCAGTTTTATATCTTTTTATCCTAAGCTTGCCAATACAGGAAATAGTTTCTTTCACGAACATGAATCTGCCCTTTCTGCGATATATGAAACAGCAGCAGAACCAAGAGAATCTATCACCCTTGAAGCTTCCCCGTCATTACCCTTATCAAGTGTTTTTTGACCTATATCTTAAAGATTGTTAATTACTGTAGACAGCACAATTTTTTGATGCCGGACTGCTGCAACCGTTCCTATCTGTTCAAGGGAAAATAAGCCGGTAACACAGCTTTTTGATATTTGATTTAAATGTCTTTAAATTCATCTATTTATTTAGTTATATACTTATTTGGTTATATATTTATTTAGTTATATATTTATTTAGTTATATATTTATTTAGTTATATATTTATATATTAACATATTTATTTGCTTATTTACTTATTTGAGGTTTAACCATTAATCCCATTAACCCTTTAAATGGCCCATTAACTCTTACAACTGCTTCTTTTCGCTAAAATTTCCTTTTATGCCCTCATATCCTCAACTTTCTAAAAGCGCTTGGAGCACGTATCAGGTCAAGTCTTTCAACCTTAAATGCTGCCAGTGCCGTAAGTAATGCAGTTATATTGCTTATTGAAACAAACAACTTAGCCCACCCATTGCCTCTGGTTAGTGTTTTTGACCTATTGTATCCAACGACCTCGTTTGAATTTTTCCTTTCAACGCAAGTCCTCAGATCATATATCTTTTGAAGTATCTGATGATATGTCCGGGGAATATAATCAGCTCTGAAATGGTTACCTCTGTCGGTTTTAAGGACAGTTCCAACACTATTGGACCTTGCAGCTATGGCAGGAATAATCTGTTTATCGAGCACAGTTGAATTTGACCTATGACTATCAGGTCCGGCATCTGCTATCAGCATGACAGGTTTTTGAGCTGTTGATTGTGTACACTTATCTATCGTTTCCTGGAATATAGTATTGTCATTTTTACTCGCATCCACAGCATCCCAGTAAACCGGCAATCCAAACAACCTATCAACAATACAGGTATCAGTATATCCTGTACCTGAAAGTACA
>NZ_MBKP01000033.1 GCF_002243045.1 Methanolobus psychrotolerans | reverse complement strand
GGTAAATTTCCACTCGAGATAGCACGAAACAAATATGGATGATTCTCCTATGAAACTGTGTTTATACTTTTGTAGTAGTGGTAACTATCTGTAAATAACAACTATTTAACTCTTATTTTTTAAAATAAGGATGCAAAAGAGTGTATTAAGACAGCGAATTATTTAAAGGAGAGATTTTTAAGAGGGTTTGGCCGGATTTGAAGGGTGATTAGAATATAATAAAAAGTCTCATAATTAATCATTATTACAACAGTTAAACATAAGATTTAATTAGATGGGATGTATTTTAGTATGAGTCATGTGGGGAATTACTTTAAGCGTATTTCAAAAAGAAGATAATCATAACTCTGAAATTCAAACCAATATCTTCTTTTTTAATAAGTGTGCGAATCGAGGAAAAACATGTTGGAAATCTATTGTGATGCATCTTATCGTGCTTTTGCTTCTTTTATTGGTTGCGTAGTTTTAAAGGATGGAGAGATGATACTTCAACTCACAAAGAAAATAATACCAAAACCATGCAGTTGCTATGTCAGCGAAATTGAAGCCATCAATTTTGCCTCCCAAATGTTTACAGTATTAGCTGAAAACAAGGAACAAGGCATTATATACAATGATAATGCATCTGCTGTAAAATGTATGCAGCGGAATCGAAACAACCAAATATCCATAACACATGTTTCCAGATCAGAAGAATTCCAAAAAGTTGCCGATAGGCTAGCCAGAGGGTTCGATGTTGAAAGTACTTGTTACTGCAGAGAAAAAGATGATACAAATAATGAGCGGAATAAAGAAATCCTTGATTTTTACGGTGGTTCTAAGCAAAATGAAAATGGTGAATTCTACTTTAGCTATGTAGTTTGCCACTATAGGTCAATATTATGTCAGTGCACTATGAGATCATTTTATGATCCTGGAAACCACGTCCTACGTAATATTGAATTGATTCGTTTTTCTAAGAAGTTATCAAAACTTTTCCCAAAATCTGCAAACAGAATAATCGTTCACAACATATCTAAAGAAGCCATTGCTAAAGTTTGTTTTCCCAAAGCAGAGAAGCATTATCTTCAGCATAGTCCGGATATGATAGATCATAGTTTAACTCGCGTTCGATGGATAGATTCACCAAATGCTGTAATAAGAATAGTTAATTTGCACAAGCAGAAGGTTGAGGACTACTCTAACGATGTTTAAATGGATATTAAATCAAAGTATCGGAGTGTCTATAAATTGAAAAAGATGATGAATCCTGCTAAATCTCGTTCTACCGACTTATTGTTAGATATGCGAAAGGTGTCCTACATTGCGAATTGCTTGTTTTAATAAGAGGAGGAAAACTTGTTACCTGACTTCCGCCTTTTTAGGCGCATACGCGTCTCTTGATGCGGAAATATGTGCTTATATTTTACAACATTATTCCGTTTGGCAAGAAGTAAAAATCAAATTCTAGTGGCGTTTTCTATTTACATCTCCTGCTGATATGCGCTTAAAACTTGGGAACTCAGGTTGTTAATCTTCGATTCGTGAACTACCACCCGTTAAAACGGGTGATCTTCTTCCTCTAGTTTGATAAAATGCATTAGTTCGAAGTTGAAAGAGTCTATGTTTCAATCAAGGTTTAAGAAAATCGGTGTTGAATTAGATAATTCGTATTTCCTTCTTACAGATGTTACCCCGGCATTTCTGACAACTGACAATCATGCGATTTCAATACTACCTGAATCTATCAAATACTATATAATCTACACTGAAAAAAGTCTCCTGAGTATCTATTTGAGGGGATAATTGTATTAGATTAAGATTTATAGGAAAAACTGAAATTGATACTCAATCTGCAAGATTTTTTTGTAGTTTCTTGATATCCCTACCCTTCATGTAAATCAAACCCACCTTACTTTTTGTAATTACAAGGTTCTTACTGACCTTTTCAGTTTCAATGAAACCCGCATTACTTAATTTCTTAATGTGATGGCTGAGGCGTGATCTCTCATTGCCAAAATCAGTTGTTCCTTTTTCAAGTTCTGGCTTTAATCTGGAGATAAGGTCATCAACAGATTCAACACCATCTTCCAGTTTTTCAAGTATGCTTATCTGTTCTTTGGCAAGGTCTTTGATCGGGAAAAGTGGAATGTCAAGAACGCCTTTCAGATGATATATCTCTTTATCTGTGTATTCAGGAATATCACTGTATATCGGGACATTGCTTACAAGTGAAACGATGTATGCTGATATGCCGATGTTCCTCAGTCCACCTGATATATTGATCTTAACAGTGCTTCCTGCTTTGACCTCAGCTTCGATGATATCCAGCATCTCAAGAGAAGATTCCAAAATGTTCTCTCTTTCAATTACTCTGTTCTCTACTTCAGATCCCTTGAAAGCCTTCTTGATGCTTTTTACTGCAGATTGCACTTTTTCCTGTTCTTCGTCGCCTTTGTGTGTCAGGATGATGATCTTGTGAACAGGGAATTGTTTGATACTTTCTATCAGTTTTTCAGGGGAGAAACCAACAGGCACCAGATGCGTGAACATCTTTGCTTTTTCCATGATTGAACATTATGTTTAATTCAATATATATGTTTTTATTAATATGCTACGTTTTACTTAAACATTAAATTTAAGTATAATTGAGTAATTTATTCGAGTATACATAAATCGAGCTTTTTGGTAGGATTTTAATGGAAAAAACATTATTTTGTGAGCTTAACAATAAAGTATCCGTTTTGTTTGAATCAGAGCCGGCTGTTGTTCATGTGGATTTTTCCTCCGTCATTCTTGTAGGAGATCTTCATGGCAATATTGAAGCATTGGATCTCATATTAGAGAAAGGTGAGGAACTTAATTGCAAAAAATACATCTTTCTTGGAGATTACGTTGACAGAGGCGATCATTCAGTTGAGTTACTCTCTTATTTGTTCAAGTTAAAGATTAATCACCCGGATTGTTTTATCCTGCTTCGTGGCAATCACGAGACTGCAGGAACAAATGCATTTTATGGACTTTATGATGACCTTGACAAAGACGATGAGTTGTTTTCTCTTGTGAACAGGACATTTGAAAAGATGCCTATTGCTGCAGTTTTGAATGAAAATGTTTTTTGTGTCCATGGAGGAATAGGTGAGCCTGTAACGTTAGACCTTATCGAAAAAGAAGATTACCATCCTTACTTATGGAACGATCCGCAGGCAGAAAATGGATTAAAAGAATCTCCCCATAGATCTTGTGCACAGGTTTTTGGTCCGGATATCTGTGAGGAGTTCCTGAAATTGAACAGACTGGATATGATAATAAGGGCTCATTCGGAATTAGAAGATGGTTACAAGTGGTGGTTTGATGGACAATTATTATCTCTGTTCTCAACACCTGAGTACTGTGGATCAGACAATAGAGGAGCGTTTGTATTCATAGAGCATGATGGATGTAAAACGCTGGATGAAGCACTAAATACATTTGTTTTTGGCAGGTCAGAAGATGGTTCATATTCTTTGTTGAAGGTCATAAGCCATAATTCTGAAATATTTGAATTCTATGATTCTGAAACTGGTTGTACTATATCAATAATATTCCGTTTTCTTCAAGTAAATAATATTCTGGTTACTAGTTATGATCATGGAGGGGAGAGTCCATTATGTGAGGGAGCAGTAATTGCAGATGAATACACCTTCACTGAAGCAAATGCTGTTGAAAAAGTGATTATTGAGTGCAGATCCATCAAAACATTAGATGATCTATATCCTTTGCTTGCTAAGCATTCTCTTGAATGGAAACGGCTTTTGGATGTGGATGAGGAGGATCTGTTGTGTAAAAAAGATTTTAAAGAACTTAACAAAAAAGTCTCCTCTCTATTTGAACGTGAGTCTGCGGTCATCCATATAGAGCGGTCATCTGCTATGATAGTGGGCGATCTACATGGCAATTTAGAGGCATTGGTATTCATATTAGAAGCATGGAAGGAGAATAATCGCCCGACTTTGATCTTTCTTGGAGATTTTGTTGATGGGGGAGATTGTTCTATAGAGATCCTTCAATGCTTGTTCCAGTTAAAGATCGAGCGTCCTGGTGGGGTCTTTCTGTTAAAGGGGACCCACGAAACTGCAGAAACAAATAGGCTATCAGGACTTTATGATGAACTGAATGAAGATGATGAGTTGTTCGCCCTTGTGAACAGTACATTTAAAAAGATGCCAATTGCTGCAGTTTTAAATGAAAGGTTCTTTTGTGTTCATGGAGGGATAGGCCATCCTGTGACTTTAGACCTTATCAAAAAAGAAGATCATCATCCTTACTTATGGAATGATCCACAGGAAGATAGGGGTCTAAAGGAATCTCCGCAGAGGTGGGGAGCAGAGTTATTTGGTCCGGATATCTGTGAGGAGTTCCTGAGGCTGAACGGACTTGAAATGATAATAAGAGCTCGCTCCGAATCAGAGGAAGGCTACAAATGGTCGTTCAACGAAAAATTACTTTCTCTGTTCTCTACGCCCGGATACTGTGGATCTGATAACAAGGGTGCATTTGCACTCATTGAGGATGGAAAATGGAAGCCAGTTAATGATGCATTGAAGATATCCGTTTTCGGAAATCCGATAGTTGAAAACAAGGTCAGGCACAAATCTTTAGATTTTGACACCTTCCAGATAACCAATGTCGAAAATCCATACTCTTTGATAGATGTTGTAGGTCATGACTCTGAAAAATTTGAATTCTATAATTATGACAGTACTATATCTATTCACTTTTACAGGGAAATGAATGAGATCCTGGTTAAATGGGAATACAATGGATACGATAATCCTTGTTTGGAAGGGGCAGAAATAGTTAATCGATACACCTTTACTGAACCAAATATTATTGACAGGTTAATTGCCGAGTGCGAGTCGATCGAAACATCAGATGATATGTATGCTTTGCTGAAAAAGCATAATCATGTGGCGGAGCAGATATTGGTGGATGTGTAGCTTTTATAAGCTACGCATCAAGTTTTTAAGAGCTTCCTCATAGCATCCAGAGTTACTCAGTTCAGTACCTTCATCTAGAAAAGACATATTTTTATCTGCATTTTTTACTTATATACCATAACAACTACAAAACATAAATACTTCATTAATAATTAAACATAATCTTTAAGTATATTGATGGCATACTATAATCTGCCCACACAATAGGTGGTACTCGGTGGGTTCTCTAAAAGGGAGTGGGTTATCAATATCCCAGGGCACAACCTGGGATATCCTTTTAGAAATGATAAGAGTCGTTAGATCGTGGAAAAAAGGTGGGTATATTGAAAAACAAAGATACGTTTGAGGATGTAGACTTTGAGGAAACAGCAATGACATTAAGAAAGCTGATCCCAGAAGTCACAGACCTTCTTTCATCTGAACCGGCACTTGTGTATAAGGATTCAGAACCTGTCATTATTGTGGGTGAACTTCATGGAAACAGTAAAGCTCTTTATCTCATCATTGAAGAATTCGAAGAAACGGACTGTAGCAACATTGTTTTTCTTGGAGGGTATCTGGACAGGGAAAATCATTCATTTGAACTTCTAAAGCAGCTTTTTGAATTGAAGATCAAATATCCTGACAGGGTTGTTTTGCTTCAGGGCAGGCATGAGCTTGCAAATAAGAACGATGGTACAGATGTTGAATTGCTTTCGCTTTTATTGGAGGCATTTAAGAAAATGCCAGTGGCAGCTATTGTGAATGGTTCTGTATTCTGCATCAATTGTGGTGTTCCCGGTGGTTTCGGGATGAATAATCTAAGGAAAGGAGAACAGTCCGGATTGCTGAGCAGTGATCCTTTTCAGTATATCAAACTCCTTCCTCCTGAAATGGCTAAAGATTCAGAAACTTTTGGACGGGCTGTGTATGAAGGGTTCATGTATTGCTACAGCTGGTTAAAATTGATAGTCCAGAGTCATTCTTCTGTTCCAGAGGGTTACAAATGGTGGTATGATGGGAAGTTGTTGTCTATATATTCAGCTCCTGTTCAGGACAAAGAAGATTCCTTTTGCGGAGCTTTTGTAGTTCTGAAAGATGGGGAGCTTACAATATACTCGTTTGGTGACGAGGATGAAAATGGATATCATCTGACAGATGTGGTGAGAGGACCTTACTGGCATTTGTTGTACAAAAATGAAAACAATGTGAACAAGGAGATAAAAATATGAAATGGACACTTGATGTGGAAAGAAGGGATATTGACCTTGAGATCCTGAACAACAGATTTGTACTGAAGACAAAGGACCATGATCTTGAGTTTGACATGAATCCCCATATAGCTTACAGGATGCTCATGCAATTGAAAGCTATTTTGCAGCCACCAAGGATTCCGGATGAGGAAATGGTGGAGTTCATGGGAGATAAGACATTGATAATGGGGTTTGTGTTAAACCATAATGATCACTGGGTAATGGATCTGCGCTTTGGAGATGCTGCATTTTATGCAGAGATGTCATTTAAGGACCTTGGGAGATTCTCGCAGGTGCTGGGAGAATATTTTGAGTCTGCAAAATAATGGGGACAATCGTGCAGAATTAATACTTCTAACAATTGCACAATATCTTATAGAAGTCTATAAATATAATAAAAAAGAATGAATATGAGTCGTACATTACTACACATCATTCGGAGCGATCATATTGGTATCAAGCAATCTCAATGCCGGACAATTGAAAGCTGTAACGTATACTCAAGGCCCGCTCCTTATACTTGCCGGACCGGGGTCCGGAAAAACACTTACAATAACCGAGAAAGTGCTCGACCTTATTGCAAAGGGTACACCAGCTGAGAAGATCCTGGCACTTACCTTTTCTGACAAGGCTGCAGGGGAGATGCGGGAGAGGATCGAGGATCATATCGGAATTGGAAGTGGCATTACAGTTTCTACTTTTCATTCATTCTGCAATGAACTGATACGGCAGTTCCCGCTGGACATGGGAATCAGCTATGGGACGAAGCTGATATCCAAAGAACATTCTCATGTATGGGGTATAAAGAATATCGATACTTTTGCATTTAAGAATTTGATCGTACCTCCGTTTCCTTATGATCTGATAACCAGCCTGATAGAAGGTGTTTCACAGTTTCATGATCATTTGATCACTCCGGATGAACTGGATGCTTTTGTTCAGAGCAAGCTTTCAGATCCTTCTATTGATGAGGAAGAAAAAGATGCTCTTCTGAAAATGGAAGATCTCGGGAGATTCTACAGGCATTATCAGGAGTATAAGTGGAACAATAATTTTGTTGATTATGATGACATGATCGTGCTGGCATGCTCTCTTCTTGATAATAACGAGTTTATCAGAAAGAATGTCAGTAGCAGGTATGATTACATTCTTGTAGATGAGTTCCAGGATACGAACTATGCTCAGCTGCACCTTGTGCATTTGCTTGCAGACAGTGGCAACCTTACCTGTGTGGCTGATGATGACCAGTGTATCTATCGCTTCAGGGGTGCGTACCTGTCCAATATCAAGCAACTTGAGGATTATTATCCTTCACTTGAGAAGGTTACACTGGAGATAAATTACAGGTCCACGAACCAGATAGTCGAGCTTTCAAAAGAACTTGTAGCCCATAATCCAGATAGAGAGGTAAAGAACCTTAAGTCGTACAATGGTGACGGGGATAATGTCAAGGTTGTAAAGGCACCTGATGATAGCAGTGAGGCTGAGTGGGTGGCCAATGAGATACAGAGACTTGTAGATGAGGATGGACTTGAGCCTCAGGACATCTACATACTCACGAGGAAACGTGCTGACGGTGAGAAGTTCAGTGATGCTTTGAAGGAACTCATGATCCCTGTGGAATATGTGGGCGCACTGCAGTTGAATGATTTTCCGGTCATACAGGATGCTCTTGCTTATATGAAAGTGGTGTCCGATCCTTTTAATAATGGTGTTTCATTTGCAAAGATACTCTTCAGGGAAGGTGTTACGGAGCACAACCTGCAGAAGATCAATATTCTTGCGCAGCAGGTCAGGAAGAATGATCCTACACAGGGTGACGGGATATATTCAGTTATACTGAACCAGCTTGATACTAGTGGTATTACACAGAAAGAGCTTGTAAGATCTGTTCTTTCCCGGCTTGAGGAGGTTATGAGCTACAAGAAAAATCACGTTCCTTCTGATACTGTGACGTTCCTCTTTACTCAGAAGACCGATCTGTATCGCTCTCAATTGGCAGAGGATAATGAGCATTCCAGACGCAACATCAAATTGTTGAACTCGCTTGTGGAGATGGTGGGTGATCTGGAGTTTGTGGATGGTGGGTCAGAGTTTGAGACTGTGATGGAACATCTGGCTATTGTTTTCGATCTGGATATCGATGAAGGAAAGTCCAGCGAGGAGAACAGTGTGAAGGTGATGACCATCCACCAGTCCAAGGGAAAGGAGGCGAAGGTGGTCTTTGTATGTGACCTTGCTGCACGCCATCTTCCGTTGCAGTACAGGACAAAGCCGTTCACTGTACCCTTCGAGCTGGCCCGTGGTGTGCAGAGGAATGTGGAGGAGAAGGTACTGCATCTTGAAGAGGAGCGCAGGCTAGCCTATGTGGCTATGACCCGTGCTAAAGAGCAGCTATACCTGGTGCATCCTGAGAAGTATGCAGGCAATGCCAATGCTTCCAAACCCAGCCAGTTCCTGGTTGAGATAGATTATGAGAATAATACGCTCGTGGAGCTTATTGAAGCGAATCAGGCACAGGTTCGACCGGGACCAGCCAGTGCTTCACCGCTGCAGAGGAAGAAGGATGAGTATGAGAACCTTGTGAGCATGTATACCAGGCAGGGACAGCTGGACCAGGCTCTGGAGTCCCTTGTCGTACTGGCACAGCTTCAGGAGCTGGAGAAGAACGGCAACATTACAACCTTTGATCATGATGCTTTCCTGAAAGCATCTCCGCTGGACCCGGCTGAACTCGATGACCTTGTGGGTGGAAATGTCCCTCCGCTTGTGGACCAGAATATGCGTTTCTCAGCATCCCGTATCAAGGAATACATGGACTGCCCTCTGAAGTTCAAATACAATTACGTGCTCCGCATCCCTACCCCGCAGAAGGGATATTTCAATGTGGGCACTAAAGTCCATGCCGTCTACGAGGAAATGACAAGGCAGAAGCTCCAGGGCAAGAGCCCTTCAGTTACGGACGCAAAAACCATGCTCAATGATAACTGGGACGGTTCAGCCTACACTTCCGCCACCCGCGAAAAGCAGGAAAAGACCAAGATGGAGAATATGCTTGACATCTGGTTCGATTTTGAGCAGCACAATCCCAACGAGACCATAGATGTGGAGCAATGGTTCGACCTGGAACTTGACGGAAAACACTTTGCCGGTTCAATTGACCGCATAGATAAAACCCCCGCCGGAGATTACATTATCATCGACTACAAGACCGGCAAGACCACTCTTAGCAAAAAGAAGATGAAAGAGGATGTCCAGCTTGCTCTTTACTGCCTGGCAGTGAGGGAGAAGTACGGGAAATTACCTCTGCAGGCCGGTCACTTCTATGTGAATCCTGACCTGGCTGAACTGAGGCTTGTTGATGTTGCTGAGAAGGAGGTTGAGGCTGTGATCGACAGGGTCATGGAGGCCGTTGCGGGGATATTGGATGAGGATTTTGAGGTTGTTGAGGAGCCGAATTGTCGTTTTTGTGATTATGGGGCGGTGTGTGAGTGGGTGAATGGGAAATGATGGCAGTTCAGTTGATAGTCAAAAAAGAATGTGCACCAGGAGCAGGCAGGAGTGCCATTTGCAAGTTGAAGGAGGGAATCTCTAATGAAGAAATCATCCGATAATCATCCGATTTTCCACGATAATCATCCGATTTTCCACGATAATCATCCGATTTTCCACGATAATCATCTGGATAAAAATATTATAAAAATGCCCGTGCATATTGAACATCTCGCCAGCCAAGAGATGAAAGAGGATATACAATTGGCTCTTTTGGGAATATTAACAGAGGACTTTGAGATATATGATCAGCCCAATTGTCATTTTTGTGATTATGGGGCGGTGTGTGAGTGGATGGATCAGATGCAATGAGTCTGATCGTCAAGTATTCGTTAAGTAAAACCTGCTAATCGTAAAGCCAAAGGAAATGTGGTGAAAGGTAAAGGGTGGATCAAACATGGAAAAAGTAAAATCCCAGGAGTCAGTTTCCATATCAGAGGAGGAGACTTTTGCTGAAGTTGTGGAGATGATAAGATCTGCACGCCAGCAGGCTTTTGCTGCGGTTAATACTGCACTCATTGACCTTTACTGGAAATTAGGGGAAACTATCAGTCTCCGCATCACTACGGACGGGTGGGGAAAGGGTACGGTGAATTCTCTTGCTTCCTATATCCAGGAGCAGAATCCGGGGATAAGAGGTTTTTCGGCACAGAATCTCTGGAGAATGCGCCAGTTCTTTGAAACATATAAGGATCATCCGCAACTCTCAACGATGTTGAGAGATCTGCCATGGTCTTCTAACCTGCATATCCTTTCCAAGACTAAGATGGCCGAAGAGCGGGAATTCTATCTGCGTATGGCTATACAGCATCGCTGGTCGGTGCGTGAGGTTGCACGCCAGATAGACGGTGCTCTGTTCGAGCGGTCGGTACTGAATCCTCCAAAGCTCTCAACGGTGTTGAGAGAACTGCACCCTGATGCAGAGAAGGTGTTCAGGGATGCTTATGTTGTTGAATTCCTGGAACTTTCTGAGGGACACCTTGAAGCTGATCTGCACAAAAGCCTTGTGAACAATATGCGGCATTTCCTGACAGAGCTGGGTCATGAGTTCTGCTTTATCGGCAGTGAGTTCCCTCTTCAGGTTGGTGGCAGGGATTTTTCACTGGACATGCTGTTCTTCCATCGTGGACTTAATTGCCTTGTAGCCATCGAGCTGAAGATCGGCGAGTTCCAGCCGGAACACCTTGGAAAACTTGAGTTCTATCTTGAGGCCCTTGACAGGAATGTCCGCAAGTCCCACGAGGGACCTTCCATTGGTGTGCTTCTCTGCGCCACCAGGGACAACGAGGTTGTTGAGTACGCCCTCAGTCGTTCCCTCTCCCCCGCTCTGGTCGCAGAATACCAGACACAATTGCCGGATAAGAAACTTCTACAGGCAAAGCTGCATGAATTTTATGCATTCACAGAGTGTAAGAACATTGAACTGCCGGATGCAGATGAGGCTGAAAAATGAGGAGCTATGTGCAGTTTGTTAGGCGTTCTTTGGCAATGGAGGAGTGGTACGGGAAGTTGACTGTGCAGGCGGAGCATTTCTATGTGAATCCTGATAAAGCTAAAATGGTGTTAGTTGATGTTGTGGAGAAGAAGGTTGATGCTGTGGTTGAGCGTGTGAAAGAGGCTGTTGTGAGGATATTGAGCGAGGACTTTGAGGTTGTTAAGCAGCCGAATTGCCGTTTTTATGATTTTATGGAGCTGTGTGGAATTTCATTTCCCAACAAGTATAAAGGAAGTTTACAAGAAATTATCATTTGTTGTGTTTTTTTTGAGAATATCTAATATTTTTATTCTATTAATTTCTCCAATTCTAGCAACACCTTGTCTTTTTAGAAAAATGATATTATAGAAATCAGTAATCTCTTTTTTTATATCATTACTGCAAACTATGATTAGTTTTTTATCAGATAATTCTAAAAAAAACTTATTTTGCACTAAATATTTATTAAAACGTTCGGGAAATAATAATATTATATAATCCGCATTTTTTGCAGCTAGTTTCATTTTGTCACAGAAATTTGTAGATTTGTTAAGCGAGTCTAAATCAGTTAATGTTTCAATATGAAATGAATATGGTATTATTGGCTCTGTTTCCTTTAATAGCCCATATCGTCCCGAAAGTATAAATGTTTCAACTGTATAGTTTTTAGACAATTGTTCTGCAAAATGTCTTACTTCCGAAAACATTCCTGCAAACAGCAGATTGGCAGGTCTTATGTAATTGTAGAGAATATTGCGATATTCATTTTCTAATTCAATATCATTGCTAGGAACTTTTAAATTATTCTCCCTTAACAATTCTACAAATTTCTGATCATTTTTAATATTAATGCCTCTACCAATTCTGTTATGCCATGTGTCAATTGGTGGAAATTTTACTTTACTTTCTTCAGTAAGGATAACAATTTTCATAATTATCATTTATTCGTGTTTGATTACGTCTATATTCATATTTTTTAAATCAATTACAATTTTGCTAACAATAAGTTTATACATTAATTGTTTTGAATCATTATCATAATATTTTTCAAGAGCACCTACATCTACCAAGAATTGAAGTTCTTTATAAATTGTTTGACGATATTTTATTTTTGACGATTGCATATTGTTATATAATGATGTTGCAGACATATCTTTTTTTGAAAGAATATTTAAAATTTCTCTTCTTGTTTCTGAATTAAAAATTTTTATCCAATCCCATGTTGACATATTTGTTTAATAAATGTAATTGAACTTTAATCTATTTAGTCTAAATTGATGAATATTAGTTATATTTACTTAATATTATTTTATCAGGACTAATCACTATTAAATATATTTAGTATGTAATTACTAATTATGAGTGTAGAATCAACTGAAAATTTAACAGATTATAGTTCTTCTTTATACGTGGAATTATTGAAAAGTTGTTCTTCAGATATTTTAGAATATTTGAGTGGAGCAAAAAATATGATAATGCTTTAACTTTTGATTCTTTTAATAAGCAATGTTTTCATCATATGTACAAGATTAATGACCAAGTTGTACCAAGACATTCTTTTTTTGAGAATATACCACAATTAGAAGACGAATGTAAAAAATGCTGGAAATATTTTTTAAATCCCAGAAATAAATCTGTTAAATCCTTAGATGTTCAGATGGGAAAAAATTTTGAAGAAAAACTGGGATTATTTTTTGAAAAGAAGAATTTCATTTTCAAGAAAGGAGACAATAAAAACAAGAAATACCCAGACAATGCAATATGCTCTCTCAATGGAGATATTTTAGCTTATTATGAAGTAAAATATCATCAAGCACCATTTGTAAAAGCTTATAATTTTAATCCTGGAAGAGAATGCTATGAAGGTTCTGTAACATTAGATTATGCAAAAGTAAAAAAGCAGCTTGAAATCATCAAAAACGAAATAGACGTTCCTGTTTATTATGTTCATTGGATTGATTTTCCATGTATAAAAGGTATTTTTTATCAAAGTGCAGCTGACACTGAATTATTCCTGAATAAAGGAATTGAATATGATCGAAAGGAAAGAGAAGGAGATTTTAGGAATAATAAAAAAGTAGGATACACTAAAAAGTTTTATCCAAGCTTGTATTCTATGAAGACTTTTGAAGATTTATGTATGGAACTTTCAAACTTGAGGGATCTTAATGATAGTAACAAATAATGGTGTTATTAACTGTCCTGATTTTTTTCCCACAATAGGATGGCCAGCAGGTAGAGGCGAATATGACCGTTTATTCCAAAATTTAGATTATTTTTGTGACAAACTAGATCATAAACACTTTCTTTTTAATTTTTCTTCATTTGCATTTGGATTTACAATTCCGAAAAATGATTTCCAGAATCAATTTGAAAATATGAAAAATTATAGCATAAAAGAGATTTTGAAAAATAATACTTCAATCGATAGTAAGACTGCTGATGATTTAATAATTTTATTAGATGTTGGTGGAAATAGGATCTTTAATAAAGTTGTATCTGATAGCAAAGATGTTAAATCAATAAATTCTTACGATATATATACAAATGCTTACAGAGATTTTGTCTCAAAAAGCAATGCTGATATTTTTGTGAATTTTGATATTGGTCCCTCGTATTCTACACGCGATGAGATTTCAAAGAAGGGTGTTAAAATTTGGGAATCCCTTGATAATAAGGTAAAAAAGGAATTGAACAAAAATCTTCTTGATTTATCTATTGATATGAAAGAAGATAATCTAATAATGGTACCAATAAGTGGAGTAAATGAAAAAGACTTTGAAGAAAACTTGAATTATCTTTATGATACTTATGAAGATAATATTGATATCATTGGAATTGCTGGAATTGCAAATAAAGGGCCTGACCATTTAATAAAAATATTATCTATATTCTCCAAATTTAAAGAACACAAAAGTTGGGATGTTAAATCTCATGGTTTAGGTTTAGGTGGTTGGCAAAAAATCCCTTATCTAGTTAATTATGGAGTTGATACATGTGATGTAGCTACTCCTTGGAGAAGAGCATGTACTGATTCTGTATCACAAGTTTATATTCCTTTAATAGATGAAGAAGGAAACTTTATGAATAATTCAGATCCTTTTTCATATAATCCTATAAATTCTCCAATGTATGATGATTTGACTTGCAACTGTCCTTTTTGCAATGATTTACCTTTAGTTGATATCAAAAGAATATATCAAAATTCGGATAAAAGAAATACGGGAAATAGTAACCATCTAGATGACTATTACCAAATGCGTGTTCGAATTTTTTTCCACAATGTATTTCAACATAAATCTTTGCTGAAAAAAATGCATGAATATAAAGAAGATTATGGATCTGACTTTATTTCTAAATTCAGCAAAGATTTACCTGAAGGAAAAATGAAAAGTGCATTAAATAAAAATAGTTTGTGATTCTTCATTTTCCAATCTTTTTTCAATTATTGGTTTATAGTTCACATCCAATTCAAACCCTATAGAATTTCGTTCTAATTTTTTAGCAACAACTGAGGTAGTACCTGAACCTAAAAAAGGATCAAGAATCCAATCATTTTTATTGGTTGACATTTTTACAATACGTTCGATCATTGGGATTGGATATATGCAGGGATGAGCCTCAATGCCTAATTTCTTTTTTGTCATATTGTTTACTCTATCAAAATACCAAAAATTATCGTTTTCCATATCAATTGGCCAAACATCTGTGGGGTTTCTTCCAGCATCAGCGTTAAATCTTTTATCATTTTTTGTGATGCATGGTATTTTAATGTCCTGTAAATTAAATACATAATTGTTAATGTCTTTAACAAACCACAAAACAGCTTCCCATCGTCCACTTAACCTTAAAGTGCAATTTTGCATATTATTGAAATGCCAAATTACTTTGTTTCTCAAATAAAATCCACATTCTTTTCCAATTTCCCAACAAATCGAATCAAGTGGAATTATTTCTTTTGTCTTTTTATCAGGAATCGGGCTGACATTAAGAAAGAAACTGCCGTCAGGAGTGAGTACCCTATGTATTTCTTTAGTTATATCGCGAATTAGGTTCTTCCACTCATCTAATTCAATGTTATCACTATAGGTCAAATAGTCTTTATTTAAGTTATACGGAGGAGAAGTTACTGTCATTTTAATCGATTCATCTTCCAAATCTCTAATTAATTCTCTACAATCTCCAAATAAATACCTTGCTTCAACCAACTTATCTCCATCCTTTGTTATCTTTGATATATTCTGCTAAAGTGTGATTATCCATACTGAAATATAGTCCTCTTGGGTCTTTGCTTTCTTTTTTCTTCCTTTTTGTAGGTTGAGACAAGCGTTCTTCAGAAATATCCACATATTCAGTATTCGTTTCATAACCTAGATATTTCCTACCTAAATCGGATGCAACTCTAGCGGTTGTTCCAGAACCCATGAAAGGATCTAAAACTATATCATCCTCGTTAGAGGCTACTTTTACTATTCTTTCTATCAATTCTTCAGGATACTGAGCAGGATGAGACGTTCTTTCAGGGTAATTTCCACTCACCATTTGAAAATACCATACATCAGAAGGGTTCTTCCATTGCGACTTGAATCTATCAGGTCGATAGTTCAAAGCAGGTATTGTGACATCATCTAAATTAAAAATGTATTCTTTTTCATCCTTAGTAAACCAAAAAACATATTCATATCTAGATGAAAAACGCTTGCTAGTTGATCCACCCCAATCAAAATTCCAGATGATGATATTTTTTAAATACATATCATCAAATATATCAATTAACCAAAAAGGAGGTAGAATAGTTCCATTTGAAAATCGATTCTTAATATTTACCCATATTGATCCGTCATCTTTCAAAACTCTTTTGCATTCATTGAAGACATTGGTCAACATAGCAATATACTCATCTTCCGTTAGTTTGTCTTCATACTTAGCACCCTTCGATGAAACAGCTTTTCCATTTTTGTGTACATTACCATATTTTATGTCAATATTATACGGAGGGGAAGTTACAACTAGCGAAACTGTGTTATCATCAATTTCATCCATTTTCTCTGATGATTTTTGGTATATACGATTAATTTCCATAAAAACCTCTCAATAAAATGCAATTCACAGTGACAATAATATTATATACTCAGGTTTAACTTTTTAGATAACAGATAATCTCGTCATTTGTACCGGATTTGCTTTAATCTACGCTTCATAAGGTCAAGACCAATAAATTATTTTCCCTTATTATAAGCCTTGCCATATATTTTTCGACCAAATATTTTAAAATCAAATTAAGTTTATACTGTTGTACCTTGTTGTTATTGATAATCATAATGTCTTTAGTATGCAGTACTAATTTAAGTGTATATGATTATTATACTGCATTAGGACATTTTTTCATTCAAAAATATTATATATGCAAATAAAACAATTACATGTTTAATATATTGTCTATAAGGAAATAATGTGTATAAGAAATATGCTAGAATTTTTGGAAAATCAAAACTTAATGATAAAATTATATGGCTTTAGAAAAAACCATCACCCTCTTCGAACACGACCACCTCCCCTACTCCGACCCCCGGCTCAGTCCCTACTCTCACCACCTTGACCTCATCGACAAACTCAACCAGGCAAACGGTGAACTCCTTACCCTGCATCGCAACAGTCTCCAGGCAAAGCAGTATGTCGGGTTGATCCAGGTCAGGGACCTTTCCATAGAGATATCGTCAAAGATGTACAGGGATGGGTTAACGGAGGCTGGGCAGGTGGAGTATGCTCAGAGGAATCTGTTGTAGTTTCAACAAATGATTATAAATATAATGATTACAAACATAATCATTATGCAATTCTACAACCGGAAAAAAGAACTGGAGCACATGGGCATGCTTGATGCAAGCAAGCCTTCTTTCCTGGTGATCACCGGGAAAAGAAGGGTTGGAAAGACCGAACTTATCAGGCAATACAGCAGGGGCAGGAAGGCACTGTATCTTTTTGTTGACAGTAATAAAAGTATTGATGTCCTTATGGACGAGTTTAGTAGATTGACTCAGGAAACACTGGAGCTGCCGGATTATATAAAACTGGATGAACCTGAGAATTTTCTCAAATTCATCACCTCTTATGACAATGACCTTGTACTGGCCATCGATGAGTTCCAGAGGTTTTTGAAAGTATATCCATCATTCATCACCCAGCTTCAGAAATACTGGGATATGAAGCCGGATAGTTGTAAGGTATTTCTCATTGTATCTGGTTCTTCAATAGGCATGATAAAGAAGATCTTTATCGAAGCTCAGGCTCCCCTCTTCAAACGTGCAGACAATATAATGACACTCAAGCCGTTCACCATTTCCGAGACATTTGAAATGCTTGAGAACATGGGAATAAATGACCTTGAAGAGAAACTGAACCTCTATTTCCTTTTTGGTGGAACTGTCTATTACTACCGGCTCTTTGAAAAATACCAGTGCACAGGGTTTAAGGATGCTCTTGAAAAGTTGATATTAAGTGATCTTGCCCCACTAAAAGATGAGGTAAGAGACATCCTGATAGAAGAATTCGGGAAGGAACACTCCACATATTACGAAATCATATCCGCAATATCGCAAGGAAAATGCTCCAAAACAGAAATATCTGAAATGACACATGTATCTGCAAGCTCACTATCAGCATACTTCTACGACCTCATCGACCTGCTTGATCTAGTCGAACACAGGATACCAGTAACGGACAAACCTCAAAAAAGTAAAAGAGGAAGATACTTCCTCAAGGACAATTTCTTCAGGTTCTATGGTCGTTTCATATACCCTATGTTAAGCCAGTATATGGGAGGCAATTACCCATCTCTGACAGAAAAGGTACTTCAGGAATGGCAAAGTCATACCGGTAAAATATTTGAGGATATAGTAAGGGAGCAGATATCAGAGAAAATGCTACGTGAATATCCCATTATTGGTAACTGGTGGAATCGAAGAGGAGATGAGATAGACATTCTTGGTATCAATAAAGAGAAAGGCAAAGCCCTTGCAGTGGAGATCAAGAACAAAGAACTAACAGAAGATGATGCAAGAGACATTCTTAGGTACACCATCGGAAAAACAGAACAGATCCACGAGCTTTCAAAGATGGATATCAAAGCAGGAATAGTTGCCAGAACGATCGAAGGTAGAGATGATCTAGAGAAAGACGGCTTTCTGGTATGGGAACTGAAGGATATTTTTCTCTGAAATACTTGGAAAATTTTAAAATCCATGATCTTGAGCCTGTCTGCCATCCTGCACAGGCATCCATCATCTATGGATTATAGATATTGATCTCTTCGAATGAACCAAACGCACTCCTGTTCACTCAAGCAGCCACTTCCATACAGGCCTCACAATGATCTTCTTTCCATCGATCTCAATGTGATCATCGGTATCCCTGGTGAGGATGAGCCCTTGTGGCAGATCGTATGCTCTCATGGCTTCAAGTAAACCGTCAAGTTCGCGTTTTCGGTTATCCAGATTCAGTTCCTTTGTCACCTGGATAGCACTGGTTATTTTGTTATCTGCCTTTATCAGGAAATCACACTCATGTGTGCCTTTGTGATAGTATACCTCACTTTGTCTTCTGATAAGTTCCATGAATACAAGGTTCTCAAGCAGTCTGCCATAATTCTCTGAGAACCTGAACGATACCGCATTTATCAGACCTGTATCAAGGCAGTAGATCTTCTTTGGATTTGCAAGTTGTTTCCTGAGCGAAAAATCGAACTTGTTAATGGAATATAACAGATATGATTCCTCTGCATAACCCAGATACTCTTTTACCGTATCTGCCGATATTTCCAGAGCACTTGCTATGCTTTTGTAAGAAAAGGGCTTGCCGACATTTGAGATAATAAAATACAACAGGTTTATTACATCCCTGTTGTTCCTGAGCTTATGAGGGAAGATTATATCCTTCAGGTATATGGTCTCATAATAGTTCTTCAAAAGCTCTTCTTTTATAACATCGTCTTCTTCCAGTGATATCCTGGGAAAAGACCCATGCCTGAGATATTCTTCAAACTCCAGTTTTTTTTCAGCTGAAGTCGGTTTTTTGAGTCCATTGAAATCCAGATGTTCTTTAAAAGTTAATGGAAAGACCGTCAAAGCAAGGTATCTTCCGGAAAGACGTGTGATAGTATTTTTCTTAAGCAGGGATGATGTAGAACCTGTTAGCACGAATTTCAGGCGTTTATCAGTATCGTATAATGTTTTCAGTGTCTGCGTCCAATACTCGAAGTTCTGGACCTCATCAAGGAAAATGAAATACTTCTCTTTTTTAGTTGCAGTTATATGTTCTTCAATGATACTGGAAAGAAGATCGGCACGATCTGCCTGGCTCTGGAACACAGGCTCATCAAGATTCATGTACAGTATCGATTCCATTTCACTCTCAGGAAGTTCAAGACTGCTGATCAGCTGATAGATAAGAGTTGACTTTCCCGTCCTTCTTGCACCCAGTATTAACAATATCTCTTCTGTGTCCAGATATTTGGACAAACGAGGATAGTAATGAAGACGAGGCACACCTGTACTGAAATCTTTTCCAAACCACCATGGATTCTGCTTTTCTAGTACATTTTCTATCATTTGCTCCATGATAATTTAATTGTTCTTCAAAACATATAAGATTGACGATTATAATCTGCGATTATATTAATTTTTGCTGGTTATAATATGCAATTTGGCTATTTATCAGCGATTATAATCGTCTTTTAGTATATACTAAAAGATCATAACCTGCGATCGATATTCACCAAAATTCCCTGGGAGCACTACACGGGAAATGATCAGGGTCGCAATGATCACGGTTCTGTAGAATTCCTGGTGACATGAGTAACGCAAACTTTGCTCTTTGTCAGCTCCACAAAAATAACCGGCAAACTAAAAACAAAGTAACTATCCACCGAAGGCGGCACATTCCTATGCTGCTGTACAGAAGATTATTCCAAAGACTATTGCATTTGTACAGAGAATTCTACAGAATTCCTGCGAAAAAAGTATTCCGGGGTATCATGCAGATCATTTTGTTTCGTCTTGCGGGAATCTACAGAGTCAAACTTATTCTGTTTTATAAACTCCACTATTTTTCAAGGAGTTAGCTATAATTCGCATAAACTGACCTGTTCTCACTGCGTAAATATCCGAACTAATTGATTTTCAACCTCTTCAATTTTATCTTTGTCCACTACTCCTGTTTTTGCAAGGATCATATCCTCTGCCAGGGTCATGATCATATTGGTCTTGACAAAGCTTGCTGTTGGCAGTGAACCTTCTGCAAAGTCCTTCTCTTCCAGAGATACCGCATATTCATCATTACGGGCCTGCTGGCTCGTTATCTGGGCTACTATCACATTCGTGCCTCCGGGATGTGCAATGATCAGGACTGGACGTGTTTTAATCGCTGTCATATCTGTGTAAGGAAAAGGCAGAACGACAACATCACCTTTTTTATATTTTGGAGGCATCGCTCTCAATCCTTTTTCTTGTGCTGATATTCTGCTGCATGCTCAAGCAGGTTTTCCCATGCTTTATCTTCTTCGGGTGTATCCCATTCCTGCGCAAATGCATTTTCTGATATCAGAGCACATTCCATTTTTTCCAGCACGTAGGGAAGCGGGCGGATTTCCATGTGATCAGTGTACGCTACCAACACTGCCTGTGAGCCTTCGGGGAATGTTGTTCTGCGAAGCTCTTTTGGGATCACGATCTGACCCTTTCCCGAAACCGTCACTTCCTTGAAACCGATTATAGTACACATATAAATTTTCTCCATAAGTATGTAAGACAAAGTCTTACGTAAGATGTTGTCTTACTTTAGTTGGATTTCCGGGGATATATTGGTTTTGAGTACAAACCCTATTTTATGGCGGATAATAATTACCTGTATAATGGCAATAATTCTGCAACAAAGCTACCTTCATAAAGGTGACTTTAATACGCTTAAATTACCAATATACAGGTAATGGTACTGTAAGAGAGTAGCATTGAAGGCATCCTGAATGTCCTGTATGAGTACAATCCATGGTGGAAAAGCCGCCCTTTCACGGTACCACATTACAGAACTCAATTGTACGAGGATCTGATAAAGGAGCAGGATTCCCCTGAAATAGAAATAGTCTACGGCCCAAGACAGGTAGGCAAGACCGTTCTCATGAAGCAGATGATTCAATTCCTGCTTGATGAAGCAAGGGTACCTGCTCATAACATCATGTATATATCAATGGACCATACATCCATCTCAACTCTCAGTGAAGAGCCCATTAAAGATGTCATGGACATTTTCATCAAATACGTACTGCCTCCTGGATCAGATAAAGCCTGCATTTTTCTGGATGAGGTACAGGTGGTCAATAATTGGAGTAATTACCTGAAACAGTACTATGATCTTGGGACAAAGGTAAAGTTCTATGTTTGCGGCTCTTCGGTCTCCGAGATAGAAAAGGGAAGCTCGCAATCCCTGATAGGCAGGTCAAGGCTTCGCCGTATGTTACAGTGGAGCTTTGCGGATCACCTGCAATATCACTTGAAGGAAGAGAACGATCTCTATCTTCCTGATCCTTCGGTCGTGAGAGATGCCCTGACAGGGAACGATCCACTCTTGCTCTATGAAGTCTTCCTGAAATATCTTGATGATCTGCTTCGCGTTGTTCCCGATATGGATCCCTATCTTACCGGCTACATCATCGCAGGCGGATATCCTGGCCTTTTGGGGGTCAACATGGATGACGCAAAGGACATCCTCATGGACCGCTTCATGCTTACACTGCACAAGGATATTATGCGAACCTTTGCTGTCAGGAACATCAAAGGCCTGGAGAACACGGTCATCAGGTGTGCCATGCAGAGCTGTCAGGTCACTGACTATCACAGTTTTGCAAAGGCTGTCGGCATTAAATATGACACGCTCATGGTGTATCTGGGCTATCTGTCGGATGTGTTCATGACATCAGAGTCTCATTTCTATTCAAAAAGCGACAGCACTTTTGCAAAGGGGAAAAAACTGTACCTGAGGGACCACGGCACCAGGAATGTACTTGTGGGCCTGCTCAACACACGCTTATTCGAGTTCGGTAAGGAGGCAGGCAAGACCGTTGGAACGATAGCACAGGACCACGCATCACGGCTTGCAGGGACTTATAAGGGCCGTCCGAAGAGCTACTACTGGAAAGGCAAAAAGGAAGTGGACATAATAATCGAGCCTTCTATAATTCCAATCCCTGTGGAAGTCAAATACCGCCAGGATCCCGGTGACATATCGGGTGTGAGGGAATTCATGAAAGAGTTTGGTTCCCCTTTTGGCATAGTTGTAACAAAGGATACGCTGAAGATCGCTGACAATGTGCTGTTCATACCGCTTGCCCTGTTCCTGCTGGTCTGCTGATACAGGAAGAATTGATTGGCCAAATTCTTGATCGTAATTAATTCAGGGAGCTTTTCCTACTCCTTGACCCGTGCATCCAGTATCAGATACCATTTTATTTGTTAAATTTTTCCAATCAGATGCATACAGCAAAGCCACTCATTACAGTGGTTCTGCCACACATGGTATATCCCTTACATTAAGGCGCTGAGTTCCCTTTTACGGCGAGGGCACCAGTAGGGAGCCGATCATGTGGCAGGAACAGGATGTGGTTTTGCGAGTATCTTCAGAAAAGAAGTACAATCCGTTCATTCTTTTTCATCCTTCTTTGCCTGCGTTAAGAATGCACGGCCATTAGGCGTCAGGCGGTATTTCTGCAATCTACTGCTTGGTTTTTCCGGGATTGTCATCTCAATGAATTCTTCACCAAGAGCTGGGTGGAGATAGTTATCCATGAAGGTAGGGCGATGCTTGATATTCAAAATACTGCGGAGTTCTCCAGAAGACTTTTCTCCATCCTGGAGTGATAGCAACAATTTTAGAATAGGATTGTCTGACTGGGTCGGTGACTGGGCGCCGGTTTCTTCTTTGGCTACATATCTTTCTGTTGGTAATTCTATGGATCTTGCCAGGTAGACAGTGAATCTCACCCTCATGCCGGTTTCAATTATCTCCGGCCTGGGAAGCCCTAACGCCTCCGCTTCCTTGAACATGCGGCGAACACCGCTGCCCCATTGTTCTATCAGGTCCAGCTCCCTGAACACACGGGCAATCACATGGTTGCGTATCTTGGAGGCGCACCTTCCAGCATATCCTCTACCGTCAAGCCCGGCAGCAGAATGCCAGGTTTCTCTATCTCGATATGGTCGTCAAAAAAGGCCATCTTTTATTATGCTCTAAGGCAGGTATTGAGAAGAGAATAGGCACTCACACATTTCGGCGAAGTCGGGAACAGCATCTTTTAGACGCGGGATATCCAATATTATCAGTTTCAAAATATCTACGCCACAAAAGAATAGAAACAACACTTGATTGTCTTGATATATTGGTGAATGACTTGTTGAGTGATCTTGAAAAGATTTATGATTCATTGGATCTCATTCTACAACCGTCATTTTTGAGGAAATACTGGACTACGTAATCATTCTCTATGGATGTTCGAGATAGTCCTATATTCGGGTTAGGCTTAAAATCCATGTCCATTTCGGTAATTTTATTAAAATATACTAGTGTTCACTTAACCCTTTGGTTGCTGAGCCATAAACCTATTTATTCCTTGAGGCATTTTTCAGTGTAAATATAAAGGTGAAACAATGAAGTTAAAAGTACAGCCTATTGATATCAAAGTCGGCAAATACAAAGTGGTATTGAATACTATCGATGCCAAAGAAATGGGAGTTAATGAGGGGGACAGGGTACGGGTCAAGAATCACACAGTTCTTACGGCAATTGTTGATTTCACAGAGGATATGATAGCTCCGGGAATGATAGGGCTGTATCATGAGGTGCAGGAACAGCTACAGAAGGAATGGACTGAAATAGTGGAAGTCGAGCCTGCAGAAAAACCAAAATCAACCCGGATCATCAGGAAAGTGATGGATGGCCGTAAGCTTGAAAGGGATGAGATCAATGAGCTTGTAAAGGACATCGTTGAGGAGAACCTTGATGATATCGAGCTAGCTGCCTTCCTTACCGCGACTTACATCAAGGACCTGAGTGAGGATGAGACAGAATGGCTCACAAAAGCAATGATAGACACAGGCGAGCGTATAGAGTTCAGCACTTCTCCTATAATGGACAAGCACTCCATAGGCGGTGTTCCTGGAAATAAGATATCTCTTCTTATTGTTCCTATCGTTGCAGCAAATGGTTTGTTGATACCAAAGACCAGTTCCCGTGCTATAACCGGTGCAGGTGGCACAGCAGATCTTATGGAGATATTGGCTCCGGTTGAGTTCACTGCCCAGCAGATAAAAGAAATGACAGAAAAGGTTGGTGGTGTCATTGTATGGGGAGGTGCTACAAACATTGCACCTGCAGATGACAAGCTTATTAAGATCGAATACCCGCTTTCCATTGATCCGCACTGCCAGCTGCTGGCTTCCATCATGGCGAAAAAAGGCGCTGTCGGTGCCCAGAAAGTAGTCATAGATATTCCGACCGGTTCAGGTACGAAGATACCTGACATAAAGGCCGGAAGAAAGCTTGCAAGGGACCTTATCAGCCTCGGTGAGCGTCTGGGCATGGATGTGGATTGCGCACTCACCTACGGTGCATCGCCTGTAGGAAGAACCGTCGGTCCGGCCCTTGAAGTTATCGAAGCCCTCAAGGTCCTTGAAACAATGGAAGGTCCTAACAGTCTTATTGAAAAAAGTGTTGTCCTTGCAGGTATGCTTCTTGAAATGGGAGGTGTCGCTGCCAAAGGACATGGACGTGAGCTGGCGCTTGAAACACTGAAAAATGGAAAGGCTCTGGCAAAAATGAAAGAGATAATTGAGATACAAGGTGGCAATCCTAATGTGACCCATAAGGATATTCCGGTCGGTAAATTCACGGCAGATCTAAAAGCCCCTACAAACGGTTACATCCTTGAATTCTACAACAAGCGTATTGTCCAGATAGCAAGGCTTGCCGGTGCACCAAACGACAAAGGTGCAGGTGTCATGATCCACAAAAAGCGCGGGGAAGCAGTGGAGGAAGGCCAGCCCGTTCTTACAATATATGCCGAGAAAGAGGAAAAACTGAAAGATGCTATCAAGAGTGCAAGAGAGTTCCTTCCGATAGTTGTGGAAGGCATGCTTCTGGAGAAAGTAGCAGATATCACCGAAGTCTGATCGCCATGCCAACAAAAAAGATAGTCATACTAAGGCTTGGTCACCGTCCCCAGAGAGATAAAAGAATAACCACACACGTAGGGTTGGCAGCAAGAGCCTTTGGTGCCGAGGGAATGCTTCTGGCATCTGAGGACCAGAAACTTGCCGACAACATAGCCGATGTTGCAACAAGATGGGGAGGAGATTTCTACGTTAAGAATAATGTCAGCTGGAAAGCAGAGATCAGGAGATGGAAGGAAGATGGCGGCAAAGTCTGCCATCTGTCCATGTACGGGATAAACCTGCCGGATGCAGTTCCTGAGATTCGTCAATGCGATAAGCTCATGATCGTTGTAGGTGCTGAAAAAGTACCTTTTGAAATATATGAGATGGCTGACTGGAATGTTGCAGTTGGTAACCAGCCTCATTCAGAAGTCGCTGCTGTGGCGATCACCATGGACCGCATAGCCGAAAGCGACCCTCTTATAAATAAATTTACAGGCGGGGAATTGACAATAGTTCCTGAGAAATGCGGTAAGAAGGTTATTGACAATAGGCAATAAGGGATCTCTTATTCAGGGTCCCTTTTTACAGAAGGTCCTCTGTATATTCTTTTTCTTTCATAGTCACCGTATCCACGGTGTTTTGGTTCCTCTTTTTTCTTCAGGTTCTTCTCAAATAACTCTTCGAGATCTTCTTCATTGAGGAGTTCTTCACCTTTTTCATCTTCTGCTGCCATGTGATCACATGCTGTCATATCATTCTTATAAGCGGATCATGGTCTATGAATTCCACATCAAGTTTTAATTTTTCAGCAAGTACCGGGCAGAGGTCCTGCATACCTGGATTTTCGGTGGCATAGTGTGTAGCATCCACAAGTAGCATATCGCTGAAGGAACGTATTATATCATGCTTCATTTCTGATGATACATAGGCATCTGCTCCGTATACTCTTGCTGCTTCGATGTATTCTGACCTGAAACCACTACCACCGAACACCATTACTTTTCGTATCTCCTCTTTTTTGCCTGCATATTGTACATGTGTGTTCAGACTCTTTGAAACATGGTTGACAAAAGTCTCTGTTGAACACGGAGTTATTTTTCCGATCCTGCCAATGGGAGTTTGCTGTATGTCTGATAATCCGAGTCTCTTTGCAAGAGCATCGTTAATACCTCCTTTGGCCTTATCAAAATTAGTGTGCATGGAGTATAATGATATTCCATTATCCAGTGCTGTCTTAAGGTTGTATGCCAGTTCCCGGCCGATGCAATTAATTGGATGGAATATCAAGGTGTGATGTGTTATTAGAAGGTCCGCATCTATCATTGCGGCTCTGTTAAGCACATATTCGGTGGGGTCAAGAGCAACAGCTATCTTATGAACCTCATTTTGCAGGTCAAGTGTGAGACCTATCCTGCCGATATCAAAATCCTCGGCAAGTTCCGGGGGTGCTATTTGTTCAAGGATGGGGATAATGTCTTTTAGTTGCATAAAAAAGGAATAATTTTAAACTGATTTTAACTTGTCGGAAGCATGTCTATGAATATCAATTACATAATTATATGTTCACTATTATTTTATAACTGTGAATACAATCGAAGCATTCAAATAGATGCACCGTATAATTATAAATAATTATTTTATTATATTTTGTACTATTAAATATTCGAGGATAGTCCATGAGGATAAAGACAGGCATAGAGGGTTTTGACGAACTGGTACAGGGCGGATTGCTCGCAGAACGTGTTTACCTGGTAAGTGGTCCACCGGGCAGTGGCAAAACGACTTTTTGCGTGCAGTATCTGGCACATGGCGCAGCTCTTGGGGAAGTAGGACTTTATGTAACCTTACTTGAAAGTCCGCAAAATATCATTGATGATATGTCAAACTACTCAATAAGCGTGCTCACTCTCATCAAGATGAAGAAATTGCTTTTTGCAGACCTTGGTCCGCGAATGGAATATGGGTACATGGATGAAATGAGTGATTATATCACTCCTGACTACGAAGTCTCAGCATCTTCAGCAGAACACGAAGCTCCGTCTCCTGCGATGGTATTCAGGGAGATTGCAGCCTATGTGGCAGAGTATGATGTAAAAAGGCTTGTAATAGACTCTGTATCTGCTATAAGGTTCACCAGCAGGGACGTGTCTCTTCAGGAGAAAGAAATGAGCCGCTTTATAAGGAATCTTAAGAAGCTTGGCTGTACCACTATACTCATATCTGAAATGACAGAGCCAAGCGCTTACTCCACAGAACAGTTTGCAGCTCACGGGGTAGTTTTCATGCATAACTTCCTTTATGATAAAACAATGACCCGTGCATTGCAGATTATTAAAATGAGAGGCACTAAGCATGATTGTAATATGCGTACAGTGAATTTCAGTGATAAGGGGCTTGTTGTTAGTGGTTTTCTTGAATGATGGTGTTACTGCATGGTACGATTTTTCACGAAAAAGGAAGAAAAAACACAACTCACTGACTCTGAGGTTACAGAGCTCTCGAAAAATGCATATGATCTTGGATTTGAAGTAGGGTACCATAAACACTCGGAGCTGGGTTGGGTAAGTGAACGATATTCCATGCTTGAGGACCTTGCCAAAGAGGCTGGATTTGATAAGTTAGTCAAAGAAAAATATACCAAAGGCAAAGAAGAAGGCATAAAATCCAAAGAGAGAGATATGCACGCAGGTCTCTCTAAAAAAGAGAGTGAAAAACAGCGTAATGACTCAAAAGTTGCTTATGATCCTTTTTTATTTGTGCAGGAAGAGAGACTCATTGAATCTGGTTACAGGAGTTCAATCATGATGGATGACCGTACTGTTGGTATGATACAGCAGCCTTCGTTAATGAATCTTCCAGAATCAACTTCAAGAACCAAGGTAATTGACAGGCCTTCTCAAATACAAGGATTTAAGTCACTTTATCCAAGAAGTTGACCGGTTACGATGTATAAATAAATATCTGGGATGTCTATGATCACGAAAAATCTTTTCTTTTCATTCTTTATTGTTTTAATTTTGTTTAGTTCTCCTGTAATGGCATACACACTTGATGACATTGAATGGAGTGACGGTGCAGATGCAAAAGGAACTCTTAAATGGGGAGACACACTAAAATCAGGCGATTATACGATAAAAGTGGAAGACTTCAATACGGATGGCTTTGTGAGTATAGGCGTCTACCGTGAAGGACAGCTGATGAAGAAATCCCCTGCACGGTCTGGTGAAGGTTTTGAATTCCGCGATACTGATAAAGGGGAGGATTTGCGTATCTTTGTGACAACTGTAACTCTCAATATCGATAATTGGTCAGGTAACATGATAAATCCCACTGCTGCTGTGGAAGTTTATGAAAGAGGCATACCTGAGATGGGTATTGTGATCGGGACAGACAAAGATACATATGATCCACGGACTCTTTCTCCTCAATATATAACTGCAACCATTGATATTGATAATGAAGGCGATGCTCAGGCCTATGATATGGATGTAGTGATAGATGTTGATGGCATGGAGCTTGCTGATGGTAAGCTGAAGCATCATTTTACTTCCATAGAAGAGGATGAAGTACTTGACCCTATAAAGGTAAAACTGAAGATACCACATTATTGGGAAAAGACAAAAGTAGACATAACAGTCACAACAAGATCAGAAGACATCAATGGTGACATATACGAAGACACTAAAACAAAAACCCTTACAATAGAGCCTGTTGTAGAGCTTGTTATTTCAAAGACCGTCACTGATGAAATATATATGGATAAGACGGCACATGTTTCTGTCAGCATATGGAACAATGGCATCTATGACGTTAGTTCGGTAAAGGTCAGCAATCCTACTACAAGCGATCTTGAAATTCAGGATAGTATTACTAAAGAAGTTACATTGTCTTTCAATGCAAAGGAAACAAAGGCAAAGATATTTGAGTATACTCTGAAACCTACAAAGACCGGCACTTTTACTATTCCTGCAGCCACTGCCACCTTTACTGCACCGGATGGAAATAAGTATACGTTCACATCAGATACATCCAAAATTGTGATAAATGGTCCTGATATTGTCCTTACCAAAGAGGTAAGTCCGACAACGGTTAATCCTGGTGTCGATGTAACAGTAAAAGTCACCGTGAAGAATCAGGGTAACAGGGACGCCAGTGTCATAACCAGTGAAACCATATCCGATAGTGTTACTTTTGTAAGCGGTGACAGGAGTTTTCATGATGTGGCTACAAAAGGCAAATCTTTTTCCTATTCGTATGTGGTCCGGGTGGATGAAATTGGAGAACTTAAACTTCCTGAAACAACTGCCACGTTCATAGATTTTGAAGGATATAAGGGTGAAAAGGTATCAAACGCACCAATTATCAATGTGGTTGACCCGTCGGCAGAACCGGTTGCAAGTACATCTTCCAGCAGTTCCGGCAGTACTGCTACCAATCAACAGACTAGCTCAAGTGGTGGTCCTGTCTATGAAAGCGATGTCAGTGATGACAGAGTGCAGCCAGGATTTGAAGCAAGTTTTATGATACTGGCACTTTTTGGTGTTTACTTCATATCCCGACGCAGAGACAGGTCATGACTTCATGAAGCAGAAAATACTCCTGTTTATGGGGCTGGCTGTGCTGTTGATGAATTTCTGTGGTGTTGTACATGCACAGTCAGATGAAATTGAATGGCTTGATGCACAGGAGTATACTCTTTACTGGGGTGATGAGGTAAACCATAGCGGATACTTTATCAAAGCAGCAGATTTTTCACCGGCAAAGCCAAAAGATACTGAAAATGATTATGTCATGCTTACGATCACAAGCATTTATCATGATTCATGGGGAGCGATACTAGCTAACAATACAGAGATCTCCAATAACACTGCATTTGATGACCGGCTCAACATAACAGCTCTTGAAATAGTTACTGGCAATGATATTCCTTCTCCTTATACTGTGATAAGTGTTGCTCTTTCTAATTCAACAGGTTCTCTTCCCGTGAAAATAAAGTGGATGGATGCAACATTTGAATTTGAAAAAAAAAACAGTGATGAAGTGTATATTGATGAGAGGGCGTATTTTACGCTGGAAATTAAGAACCTTAAAGGAATTCCCCTGGAATCTGTCAGTATACAGGAGTTTATTCCTCAGGAATTCGTATTTGACCCGGATTCAGAGATAAAGTGGAACTTGTCATTTGAACCGTTTGAAACAAAGACTGTCAGTTATTCACTTAAGGCTTTAAGACCAGGAACATATGCGTTTAATGGGACGCTGATCAGGATCGAACATGAGGGGAGAACTTATTCAAAAGAACTGAACGCTTCTAATATTATAGTTCACGGTCCGTTTATAAATTTAAGCAAGTCAATGTCCAGTGACAGTATCAATTTACATGATGAAGTTAATATTACCCTTAATATAGCAAATGAAGGTGACAGGGCAGCTTATGTGACGGTCTCAGACCAACTTCCTGTAGGTGCTGTTCTTCTTTCCGGTGATACTGGTAAAAGTCGTGTTCTTCGTGCAGACGAAAGCTTTTCGTTAACTTATTCAGTACGCATGGATAAAGCAGGTGACATTGTCATTCCTGCAACCCGGGCAAAATTTGTCGACTCGAAGGAGTATGAAGGAACGGTATATTCTATAAAGAAATTAATTCATGTAAAGGATCCTAATGAGGTGATGACTGAAGATGCGTATGATGATCAGGTGTACTCTGATGACTATTCTTATGATGAAGAATACGAGGCATATCAGGATGATGCTGTTCAAACCGGGCAAAGTGTAGCTGGTGAAGAGGAAGATCATGGAAAATTGCAATTCCTGTATGATATCCTAGGTTCAATAGCTGATTTTCTGAAGAATACCAAAGACAAAATACTATGAATGTTAATTCTCATGAATGAGATCATTTTTTTTGTTTGATTTACACTATAGGGGATGGTGCCATGACAAGATCCAATAACCATGCTAATAATTCTACTTTGATCCTGACCCACGGAGATTCGGATGGTGTCTGTTCAGGTGCTATTGCTAAGAGTGCTTATCCTGATTCCGATGTTTATTTTACATCGCCCATGGGGATACTGGACGAGTTACAGCTTGCTGATGGGTATGAGAATATTATAATATGCGATATTGCTGTGGATGAGGGTAAGTGTGTTGATTTGTTCAGGCGACTTGAAGAACTTGCAGTTAATTCTGTTATTACATATATCGATCATCATCCATTGCCTGAAAAATGTATAAACGCAGACTGGATGCATAATGATCTGACAGTCTGTTCATCAGAACTTACGTATAAGGTTCTTGAAAAAAGACTTGACAGGGATATGCGCAGGGTGGCTATATACGGTGCTATAGGTGACTATTATGATAACACTCCCTCTGTAAAAGAATGGTTGCGTGACTGGGATAAGAGAAGCCTGTTCTTCCAGGCAGGAACACTTATCCAGGCACTTATCTATTCAGGACGCAATTATGATTTTAAGAGAAAGGTGCTTTTGCCACTTTCACATGATATTATTCCGACAGAGATACCAAACGTACTTAAATATGCAAAAGAAGGTGCAATTCTTGAGGAAAACCTGCGTATCCATGTGAAAAGTGAGGTAAAAACACTTGAGAACCTTGCGTATGTTGTGGACCCTAACGGTTATATGTCCAAATCTGCTATATATGCTGCTTCCTATGGGGGAAAGGACGTCGGGCTTTCGGCTGAATACAGGCATAAGAGGCGTGTATATGATATGAGTCTGCGTTCAAGGGACACAGTGGACCTGAATCGGCTCCTGCGCCGGGTTGCCCCCCAGTTCGGTGGCAGTGGCGGAGGACATGCATCCGCTGCTGGTGCCCGGATACCAAAGGAATCATTTGAGGCATTCCTCCGGGAGTTCGATAAAGCTATCGGAGAGGAAAAACGTAAGGTAAAAGTGGATGAAAATGGCGAAAAAGGTAGATGAATTTGAAGGTGTGAATTTTGAGATACTTTTTGCGGGCAGGTCGAACGTAGGTAAATCTTCTGTTATGCGGGAGATAACAGGGAAGAACCTTAAAGTGGGTAAACGTCCGGGTGTGACACTGAAACCTACTCATATACGCTACTCTGACCTGCTGCTCACAGACCTGCCCGGTTTTGGGTTTATGAGTGGTGTCAAGGATCGTAAGCAGGATATTGTGAAAGACCAGATCGTACGCTATATTGAGAATAATGCGCAAAGGATAAGTTTAGCTGTACTTGTCATTGACGGTGCTGTTTTTCTTGACATCGTAAAGCGATGGGAAGAGAGAAATGAGATACCTGTGGATATTGAAATATTTGAATTGTTCCGGGAACTTGGTATTGATATTATCCTGGCAGTCAATAAGACTGACAAGATAGAGGCTAGTGAATTCAATGCAACCCTGGACGGAATATGCAATAAACTGGAAATGCTGCCACCATGGAGGCAGTGGATCGATATTGTGGCTCCGATATGTGCCAAGAAAGGTGATCTTAAATCCCTGAAGTCACTTATCAGGCAGAGGCTACATACTGCTAAAAGGGATGACTTGTTCCAGTATTTCTGAGCTTACCTTACCCTGAAGGAAGCACCAAGGCTGGTTGCTATTCTCTCACATTCCGAAATGTCAATGTCCGGCTGGCTGACAACGGTCATCCGGGTTTTAATTCCGGAATCAATTGACTTTTTTGTAAAATCAAGAAGTGCCTGGTATGAACCTTCAAAGGCAGGTTTGCACAACTGGTTGTACTTTTCTTCTGATTCTGCATTAAGGCTAACGGATACGGCATCAAGGCCTGCTTCTTTTAGTTCTGTGACAACATCCCTGCCAGGGTACATGAGTGCTGCGTGACCGTTGGTATCCAGTCTGACATGTATTCTTTTTTTGTGGAGCCAGTTGGTTATGTGGAGTACGGTATCAAATCTGCATGTAGGTTCCCCAAAGCCGGTAAAAACGATTTCCTTATATTTTGTAAGGTCAAGACCTTCAAGGTCTTTTATTATCTCTTCTTCTGTGGGTTCTCTTGAAAGACGGAGGTTATAACCATAAACCCCATCGCAGATATTACGGATGCAGAACACACAACTTGCACTGCACTGATTTGTTATGTTGAGGTATAGATTACCGTATGCTTCGTAGCTAATTGTATCCTTTAGCATGGAGATGCTTTTGTCAGTGTCTGGCATTTGTGTCCTCATGTTGTTGTTATGTTTATGATCATGCCCAGTTCCCATCCCGGATTATGTCATAGTTAAGTGCGGGTATCTTTCTGAGGAAATACATCAGTGCTGTGATACCGGCTTCAAGTTCCACTTCTTCCCTGAAGTACCAATCACCTTCGTAACTGTCAAGGGTTTCAAGGGTCTGTGCTGTGATATCGTAGACTTCCCCTTGTATGGATGATGTTGATACGCTTTCATTTTTCAGGACACCGGGGAAAGGCCCAAGGTTAAGCATGGTGTATTTTTTTATTGTTCTTGTTGTGCAGATAAATTCCGAACCGTTCAGGAACTGGTGGTTCGGATCTCCTCTTTTCAGGGTGCCGTAAACAAAGATATACATTTAACTGAGTCCTACGTTCAGCTTCAACAATGTTTTCCTTACAGGCTCGGGAAGCTGTCCGCACTGTATGGCTTTCATCTGTTCTGCTGTTATCATTTTGATGGCTGTGGACATAAGCCTGTCGGAAAGCATGAGCCTGTCCATGAGTTTGCGGACATAGACCGCGGTTTTTATTTCAAGTCCCATCTGCTGTCGCCATCTGGTTTCGTATTCCTGAAGCTGGCATTTACCTGCCAGGAACTCCGCAGCTGTTTCGCCTGCAAGTTTTCCTCCGATCATTGCGGTGGATATGCCACCTCCATTGGTTGCGATGATATGTCCTGCAGCATCTCCTGCTATGAGTGTGTTGTGATTTGCAGTTACTTTAGGTGCCCCTCCGACAGGGACAAGTCCTGCTACGATGGAAGTGACGGATGCACCGCTAAGTTTTTCACTGGCTATGGGGTGCTTGTACATGAAACGTTCTAGATAGTCCCTGGCACAAAGGTGCTCTTCAAAGAGTGCTTCCCTGATGCCAACGCCGATATTTGCCGTGTCTTCACCCTGGGATATTATCCATGCGTATCCTCCGGGGACGTAATCCTTACCGAAGTACATCTCCACGGCATCTTTATCAACGTCCGCACCACTTAGCTCATATTCAAAGGCTATCCCGGTTCCCATGGGGTCGGCATCCCGAAGCATGTTGTTGGCTTTTGCGATGATTGAGTTGGGGCCATCAGCTCCTATGATGACCTTGCCTTCTACTTCAAATTCTCCGAATGCCCCATCCATGAATAGTTTAGTACCATCTACTTCGGTTACGTTTGTTCCTACAAGCAGTTGTGCACCGGCTTTGCCTGCCTCTTTTGCCAGGTGCTTATCAAAACGTCTCCTGTCTATGGCATCAGCCTCTACGTCAAAACCTTTGGAACTGCCGTTTGGGGCTATGAAACGCTGGTATGAGGCTGTTGCGTGTATGCAGCCTGAGGGTATTTCATCAAGGGTTACAGGAAGTTCTGCATTTGGTACGAGTTCCTGCAGTATGGGGTAATGGGGGAGAAAGCCTCCGCATTGCAATGGTACTCCAATGTCCTTCTTTTTATCTACAAGGAGTACGGAGAAGTCTTTTTCAGCTGCGTACATGGCTGCAGTGGAGCCTGCCGGGCCTGCTCCCACAACGATAATGTCATATGAGTCTTCAGGTGTCATGTCTGCGTTGTTACTTATCTAATTGGGTTATATAATGGAGTTCGGATGGAACGTGTGCAACATAAATGAAATGGTATGAGTGAATCGTTCCGATGACTGTTTTGCATAGGTGTTTCCTTTGGCTGTGGCACAATATGCTTATCACAAAACACATTCTATTAGATATATCTAACTATTATCCGTTATGGTGAGAGATATGATACGCGAACACAGGAATAACGTCTGGGTAATACGAACAGGATATTGTGGCCAGCAAGAGCAGGTGTGTCTTGAGAAGGGTTTCATCTCATTTGACCTGGACCTGCATCTGATGGACCTGTTTGGAAATGAGTTGCTGGATATGAAGCACCAGCCGCAGCATTACAAGAGATACCTGCATTTCGGAGATAAGTACAGGGATTTTGACCAGAGGTTCAGGAAAGAGTTCGAGGATGCCATTAAGAATGTCGATTATTCTGCTGACAGGCCTGAGGTCGTGAAGAAGATGAAGCGGCTTAACAGCAAGCTGAAGCAGTTTGATGATGAAGTTAAGCAGTTTGATGAGACTATGCATAAGTTTGATGAATTTGAGCAGGTGGAGCAGATGAAAAAGGCTGTGCTTGCCAGGCTGACCTCGCCTCCGGTTCACCTGCTTGATAGCTGGGCTAAGGATATAATACACTTTGTGAATGATATAAGGGTATATGATCTGATTGTGCTGCCCATAATGTCCAAGAGACAGGTAGCTATCGGAAGGGTGCGGGACCCTTATAAGTATCGAGAGGGTAAGGGAGTTTTCAGCCACAGCAGAAGGGTTGACTGGCATGATACTAGGGTTCCTTTTGAGAATATGTTCTTTGGTTTTGATAAGATCATGGAGTCCGATTCTTCTATTACTCTTCTTGGCGGGGATGACCGGGAGTTTGCTCTTGGTATCGTCATTGACGATACTTTTTAATCTTTTTTACCTGATTGCTGGCAAAAGATTCTTAAAGACATATGAGAATAGCGTGCAGGTAATTCCATTCATAGGTTTTATTTCAAATCTAAACTATTAATCCAATAACTTATACTGAGTTGATCGATTTGGCAATTGAGAAAGGCGATTTCATAAAAATAAACTACACCGGTAGGTTCAATGAAGGACAGATATTTGACACAACCGACGAACAGCTTGCAAAGGACAATGGCATCTTTAATCCACGTGGCGTTTACGGTGGAGATATTGTAATTGTTGGCTCCGGTCACACTATAAGAGGTCTGGATGAGGATTTTGTAGGTAAGGAAGTCGGTTACTCCGGATCTATAGCACTGCCTCCCGAGAAGGCATTCGGTCCACATAATCCTGCTCTTGTTGAGACTGTTTCAATTACAAAGCTCACTGAGCAGTTCAAGGACCAGAGGCCATACCAGGGAATGCCTGTTGAGATTAATGGAAGGCGCGGTGTCATTGCACAGATCATTGGCCGCAGGGTACGTGTAGATCTTAACCATGCTCTTGCAGGCAAGGAAGTCGAGTATGAGTACACCATCGTGGATAAAATAGAGGACAAGGTCGCCAAGGCACAGGGTCTTCTTTCACTCTACACCGGCATGCCTGAGATCGAGGTTGAAGTAACTGATGACCTTATCAGGGTCCACACCCCAATAGAGCTTGGATTCAACCAGAGATGGCTTGTTTCAAAGATGACCATCGCAAGTGAGCTCATCAGCAAGCTGGACATTCCTAAGCTGGAATACGTTGAAACTCACCCATACGTCCCTCCAACCGCTGAGGTAGAGGCAGCAGAAGTACCCGAAGCTTCTGCAGAGAACGAAGAAGCTGAAGCAACAGAGGAATGATCTTCCTCTTCCCTTCACTTTTATAGATCTCCTCCCACTCACATCGAAATCATGACTAATTACCATTAAATACTGATCTTGAATCAAAAACCTTATATCTGAAGTTGCTATTTAGATACCATCCGACATGCTGAGGTAGCCAAGTGGACTACGGCGCCGGTCTTGAAAACCGGTAGTGCTCACGCGCTGCGGGAGTTCGAATCTCCCCCTCAGCGTCGATATATTTTTAACTAAAAAAAGAACTCATTCATGAGTTCCTGATTCTATATACTACATAGGTGAGATTAAGTGGATCTTAAAGATATTCTCATCATTGCATTAATACTCTTAATAGCGATTGCTCTTCTAAACGGTGTGCTTGCCCTTTTTGCCATCGCAATACGGCTATTGGTTAGCCTAATGTATCTCGTTTTTATCGTAGTTGTAATAGGTGCTGTTTTGTTATTTATAACGAAGATTTTTAAGTGATGCAATGAGGATGGTTTTTCAAAGTTTGTTTTTATACGCTTGTTTTTATAAGCCTGTTTCTCTGGCTTTGTAAAAATCTTATTATTAACGAATTCAGAACCACAGATATACGCAGATGCACGCAGATATGATCGCATCTGTGTTACCTGCTAAACGACTGTTTAGCAGGCACTCAACTCCGTAGGAGGTGAGTGTATCAGCGTTCATCTGCGGTTTATACTATTATAGAGGTTTTTTATAAAGCCGCTTTTCTTTCATGCTGGATTCGTCATTTTGGGTGCTTAGTCTGCATGATGCACGCACCTCCCACTGTGCTACTTCGGGTGGATTGACTTTTTTTGGTGATAAGGGGAATGTTAGCGGGAGTGAATGTAATTTTTATGCGGAGATTAAAAAGAATTTTATTTATATTGAAAGGACGTAGTTTTGGTAGATGACAGTAGATCAGGAAGAGATTCACAGGCTTAGTTTGAGCGAAGATGTGGAAGATAGACTGAAAGCAGTAAAATTACGATTAGAATTTTTAAATTAGTGCCTGATAAATCTCTTCTTTGGTGCGTTTGCACATATTGACATTTGATGAGGAAACATGCGCTAAAAAATGGACCGCTGATGCTCTTGCATTTGAGTCCCTCCGTAACAAATCTGCTGCTTGGTCTGATCTCGATAGATTGACAAGTGACAAGGATTCAGCTGTTAGACGGTGGGCTAGTGTCGCCATTGGCCATTCATTTTATTTCTTTCTCGATGAATCTTCTTCGTGATTGAGAATTTGTCATTTCCACCATCTCTTTATATCCCAATCTCCCAATCTATAACAAAGGGAACAAAGGGAGATTAGTTTGTATGCAAAAGATAGTTCCACATTTATGGTTTCAAATTCCAAAATACATAGTATTGTTATTGATCTTACTTTTGTGCACAGGAACAGCTACAGCTTCTATTTATACTGTTGGTACTGGTAGTGGATATAACTACACCACTATAAACGCCGCAGTTTATAATGCAAGTCCGGGCGACACTATTCTTGTAAGCGATGGTACTTACACCGAGAACATAAATATTAGCAAACCGCTTACAGTTATCTCAGAAAACGGTCTCGCAACCACTGTCATCAATTCATCATCAGGTAATGATGTCTTTTATATCGATAACACAAGCCATGTCACAATAAGCGGATTTAATATCACTGGTGCAGGAGATGGCATGGCTGGAATCTATCTTGCATCTGTTTACAGTTGTAACATTTCAGGCAACCTGATTTATAACAATTACTTCGGTATTTACCTTGAGAATTCAACTGACAATATATTGACCGGAAATATAATCAATTCCAGTGGCTGGGATGGTATTTCTCTTTACTCTTCAAGTGAGAACAATACAATGATAGATAATATCATCAGTTACACCGGTTGTGATGGTATCTATTTAGACTATTCCGGTAACAATACTCTAACCAACAATACCATTATTGACAACCCGGAATCAGGAATTGATATCTATAATTCAATTAACAACAATATCAACAGCAATACCATCACTAACAATTCCTTGTGTGGCATATTTCTTGATTTCTCCGGCAACAGCACTCTAACCGGCAATTTAATGTCATTAAATGATTATAATTTCAGAGTCAATGGCTCTGAGTTGGCAAATTTCCTGAACGATATAGACCTGACTAACCTTGTCAATGGCGAACCACTCTATTACTGGATCGATCATTCAGATGAACAGGTACCTTCAGATGCAGGACTTGTATGTGTGATCAACTCCACCAACATTACCGTCAGGGATATTGAATTGACCCAAGGATATGCCGGTGTTTTGTTTGCATACACTGATAATTCAATAATATACAATGTTACGGCATCAGAAAACTATTACGGTGTTCACCTGTTTTCGTCTAGTTTTAACACAATTGATAACATCACTGCCAATAACAACACTCAGCAAGGCATTTGCATTACTAGTTCAAGCAATGATATTTCAATTGCGAATAATATTATAAGGTCAAACGGTGTTCTGGGTATGTCTATTTCTTATTCGGATAACAGCACTCTGGTCAACAATACCTTAAGTTCAAATTTTTCTTTGGGATTATGATCTCTTATTCAAATAACAATATTTTAACTGATAACAATGCCAGTTCTAATTTTGTAGGTATCTATCTTGGTCATGCAGTTAACAATACTTTGATGAACAATACTGCTAATTCCAACACTTTCAATGGCATTTCTCTCATTGGCTCAAATGATAACACGCTAATAAATAGTACTACAAATTCTAATGGCTACGCTATTCTTCTTGGTACCTCAGATAACAATACTTTTACCAACACCACTGTAAGTTCTAACGACAATGGTATTTTTCTGGAGAGGTCAAAATACAGTATTTTTAGCAATAGTACAATATCATCAAACGGCTACAGTTTTGCAGTTGAAGGTTCAGAGCTGGGACATTTCCTGCATGATATTGACCAGACGAACCAGATTGACGGCAAACCTGTCTACTACTGGGTCAATGCTTCAGATGCGCAAATACCTTCGGATGCAGGACTTGTTTGTGTGGTCAATTCAATGAACATCACTGTAAGGGATATTGGATTGACTAATGAATATGATTGTGTCTTGTTTGCATATACCAGCAATTCAACAATACAGAATATCACAGTTTCAGAAAACAATTATGGCGTTCATCTATTATCTTCAAGTAATAATGTTCTTGATAACATCACTGCCAGCAACAACGATCAATATGGTATCTATCTTTCTTCCTCAAGTAATTATAACACTTTGACAAACAATCTTGCAAATTCTAATGCAGGTACAGGTATCCGTATCCGTGATTCCATTAACGGTATCTTAACAGGGAATCATGCGATTGGTAATGGGAATTACGGATTTGATGCTGTAGTTAATTCCACAGACCTTGTAGTAACCGATGTGGTATTGACCAACAGTTCTGCACAAGTTTCATTCGTCACGGATGCATCCGATATCAGAGTCCGTGGCATTGAAACGAGTTCTGCGGCATTTCCCGGCAAAACAAATGTCAATGGCTATGTGAACATCACTCGTTCAGATGGACAATATCTGGATACTACATTCTCCTATAATGATTCTGTAATGAGCAGTAATGATGAATCCACAGTTTCTTTATTTAGGTTGAGTGGTTCAGACTGGATAGAAGTTCCAGATGCTTTACTCAATACCACAGGCAATTATGTTTCTGCAAACATCTCAGAATTCGGTACATTCGGACTTTTCAGGACCTCCGAAAGTTCTGATTCCGGTGTTTCCTCCATTTCCGGTGGCAGTTCTGTGGCTGCAAGAGTAAGATCACAGGGGACGATAACTGATCTGCATGTTAATGAGGATGGTGAAATAACAGCTGAGACTGTTGTGAAGTCGTCTGACGATAAAACTACAATAACGCTTGAAAAAGGAACCATAGCTCTTGATCCTTACGGAAATCCTGTGGATAAGATCATAGTTACAGTTCCGGCTTCTCTACCCTCAGATGTTCCTGCAGACGTTGTTAATTCTGGTCTTTATTTTGACTTCGGACCTTCGGGAACTACATTCAATAAGGATGTTATGATCACCATCGATTTCGATCCGGATGAATTTGAGGACAAAGCTCCGATAATCTACACCTACATATCCGAAGGTGGATGGATCGCCATGGAAACAACTGTTGACTGGGAAAGTGGCAAAGCAACGGCAATGATAAGCCACTTTTCACTCTATGCCTTGTTCAAAATCGATGCGGTAGTAGAAGACACTGTTGCGGTAGTAGAAGACACCGTTGTGGAAGTTATTGAAGAAAATACCGACGTTTCTATTCTTTTAGAGGAGGGTGAACCTGTTGTGGATGGTAATAATTTCAGTTATATTTTCTGGATATCAATTTTAGGATTTGTCTTGGTGCTTGGTATAGTTCTCATGAAAAAGCAGAAGGATAGTGGAGGGCTTTAAGCCTTCCAGTTTATTTTTTGTTCTCTTAAACGCCGCGCGGGTCCGTGTGAATAATACTCTCATATTGTATCAATTATATGCCAAATCCGTGTTAATCTGTGAAATCTATGTCTAATTATTGCTTATTGATAAAAGCTATTTTTGAAACCTGGTGACTATATCGATTCATGAGTTTCTTGAACGTATTTCTGTAGCTCACAACCCTCACATCAGATTCATTTATAAAAACTTAAATACCATTCCATTTATCTTACAAACAAGGCACGGTGACATGCTGCAAAGAGCATGTCTTTGGCGGTACTCACATACCAACCAGCAACCACCTTTAGAGATATGCACGTGCCTTCTGGATCATTCCTTATAAATTGTTTAGAAGGACTTAAAATCCTTTCTTCTCATTATTTACCTAATACCTGCGTTTCAATATTTTCATATCCAATCTTAAATGTTCACAATGTTCATAATTTGAGCTTTATTTTGAAATTATGAGCATGATTCTTTTATATGTCGACATAAATACTCTATATCAGGGCAACGATTAATCATGAATACATCTGTAGGTTAAAATAGGATGAATTAAAAGTATGAGTGAGGAACTTTTTTACCAGAATCAGCTCCAGGATCTTGAGGATATCAAAGCTAAATACTTCAGTCAGCTTGATGAAGTTGAAAAAAAGCGTGCTGAGATTACTTGCAAGAAAGAACAGATAAAAGCTGATGAATCTCTGGTTATTGAGGAGTATCATAAGATCCGTGATGCAAAAAAAATGATTGCACAGGAATATGAAAAACTTGTTGCTAAAAATGATGAATTGAAGCTGGCAAAGAAGGAATACGAGAAAAAGAGAGTTGATTTCCTAAAGCAGGAAACAGAACTGGAAGCCTGGTTGAATAGGTATGATCTTAATTATGAATTGCTTCAAAAGAGGAAATCCGAGCAGTACAGGGTCTTAAGGTCACAGTATGAAGAAGAATTAACTCTTTTCAAAAGGCAAAAAAGAATAGCAAGAACTAAACTCAGACTGGATGCAAAAGTCAGGGATATTGCTATACAAAAGAAAGAGATAGCTTCTGGTGAAATTGACATAGAGGTTGAATCCGAAAAGATAGAGCGCAGACGTGAATACACCAAGTACCTTCATGAAACCCTTTCATCTAGAGAGAAAGAGTTCAAATCAAGGGAAAAGGAACTTTCAGAGCTGCAGCAAAAGACAGAAGAAGAGATCGGCAAGCAGCTAACGATCCATAAACAACAGCTTACGATCATTAAAAAGGATGCCAGGATAGAGCAACAACTAGCTTACATCAAAGCTCTTGAAGAGGATGTCCATGATCTCAAATATCAACTTAAAAACGCAAACGAAGAATTGAGTCACTTGAAAATTTATTCTAATATATTTGAGCAGAATCTGGAACTTCTCGTCAGTTAAAAATCAAAGTCATAAGCTTTGTACTTCAAATATTCTGATTCCCAATTGTAAAAATGAAAGTACTGCCTTTTCCTTCTTCGCTCTTAACCCAAATCTTCCCATTGTGCATTTCTACAAACTGCTTTACAAGAGCCAGCCCAAGGCCTGTACCACCATATCTTCTTTTATTGGATGAATCGACTTGCGTAAAGGGACTGAATATGTATTCCTGCATATCCGGGGGAATACCAATTCCTGTATCTGAAACCGATATATGGATATCATTATCCATTTGTTTGGTTACAATAGAAACCCTGCCGTTTTCAGGGGTGAATTTGATAGCATTGCTGAGCAGATTGAACATTATTTGTTTGAACTTCATCTTATCAGCAACTATTTCAGTAGTTTTGATTTCGTTTTCAAGTGTGAGGTCAATATGTTTCTTTCCTGCCATCGGATGCATAGCTGTTATTATCTCTTCAAAAACCCTGGAATGCGGGAACTTCTCACAATCAAGTTCCATTTTTCCGGCTTCAATCTTTGAGAGGTCAAGAACATCATTGATCAGTTCAAGGAGATGTTTTCCGCTATTATTGATATGTTTGGCATATCCGAGTTGTTTTTCATTCAACTTACCAAACATCTCAGAACCCAGTATGTCTGAAAAACCAATTATAGCGGTAAGAGGAGTACGCAGTTCATGGCTCATATTAGCAAGGAACTCTGATTTGGTACGATTACTTTCCTCTGCCAGCATTTTACTTTCAATTAAAGAGTACTCCGCTTTTTTCCTTTCAGTAATATCGCCTGCAAAAACAATATAGCGTGTTTCGGACAGTTTTATAGCATCCATCCTTATCCAGTAAACAGTTTTGTCTTTACGAATAGCCAGCAGTTCAACTGTAGCAAAGCCATTGTTTTTAACATCATAATTACCCTGATATGCATTACGATGGGATTCAGCAGCTATAAGGTCAAATCCAGTCATTGTTAGTAATTCATCCTCAGAATACCCGGTGAGTATCGAAGCAGTCTTGTTAACTTCCAGGTATTTCCAGTCTTCATCAGCTATAAAAATGCCATAGGGTGCATTTTCAATATAACTCCTGAATTTCTTTTCACTATCTTTCAGGGCATTTTCTGCCATTTTTCGCTCAGTGATGTCGTGATAATTCAGCAAGACACCTCTGATAGCTGGTTCATGCAAGAGGTTAATGGCTGTGAATTCTATCCACTTGTAGCTGCCATCTTTGCAACGATACCGAGACTCTGTATTCACTGTAGCATCAGGCTTGTCCATGATTGAAGTAAATACCTCTTGTGTATGGTCCAGGTCATCCGGATGAATGTTTTCCCATGTAGAAGAGCCAATAATTTCTTCCGGCTTCCATCCGAACCAGTTCTCTATATTTGGGCTTTTGTATCTATTGATTCCATCCTCATCGATGATAGCGATCACATCGGCAATGTTTGCAATCATTGCTCTCTGTTTTTCTTCAGTTTCAATCAGGTTTTGTTCTGATCTTTTCTGTTCGGTTATATCCCTGAACTCAACAACTCTTACCTTTTTTCCTTTGTATGGGATATTCTTTGCCTGCAGTCTGAGTGAGTATTCTGTTCCATCTTTGCGACATCCCATTGCCTCATAAGGCTCCTCATAGCCTGAGAGTATATTGTTCATAACCATACTTCTGGAACTTTCTGCAATAAGCAACAGTCCGTTCATTCCAATCAATTCTTCGAGTGAGTAGCCGGTAATATCGGAAAGTCCCTGGTTGCAGTCCAGAATAAGACCTTTATCATGAATAGTGATTCCGCCAAAAGATGCATTGTGCAGTGCTTTGAATCTCTCTTCACTATCTTTTAGTTCATCTTCTGCCTTTCTGTGATAAATTGATTCACCAATACCATTTGCAATTACTTCAAGAAGATTAATGTCGTCTTCGTGCCATTTGCGCATTTCCGTGCAATCATCAAATCCTATGAAGCCCCAAAAATCAGACCCTGCAAAAATTGGAATGATCAGTACTGAAAGGATGCCTTGCTCGGAGAGAATGTTTCTCTCAGGATCATCAAGTTCTTCAACTATTTGTGCAAAGTGCTGTTTTGATTTCAAAATATGGAGCAATGTCGGTGCGCCTTCACTGTATGGCAAGTGCTGAAGATCAGAGTTATCTATCTGTGGTTCAATACCCTCTGACACAACTTCGTATACTTGTGACATGCAAAGCCCCAGCTCTGTATTATCTTCATTCTTGAAAATATATGATCTACTATTTTTTACAGTTTCGTGAATTACATCAAGAATACGAGGCAGTTTCTCATCCATACTTCCCGGTTCAAGCAAAAGGTGCATGCACTCAACTGTCGCCAGTTCATATTCTAATCTCTGTTCCAGAGACTTTTCAGTTTCTACCAAGTTCTTCTGGGACTCATTAAGCTTTTTTATACGTGGGGCGAGGTAGAGATAAAGTAGTGAGCCTGTAATAAGCACAAAAGCTCCGCCTTTGTATGTCTGCAGTTTCATATACATGTCTATATCAGAAATGAACCATGCAAGGATCTTGTCTGAGAACAGGATCCACAAACTCGCTATAACTATATATATTCCTGTTACTCTTAGTGCTAACATCTTGCTTTTTGTAAGATCAAATCGAGTATTCATTTCAAAAAATCCCTTTTATAAGCTGCCTGCAAGCCTGCTTAGGTGTTTTCATAGAAATGTACGGCAATCCAATGCATATTTGGATATGAGTTGTTATATTATTCATTTTGAACCGCTGATTTTCTGAAATAGCACTTTCTTGTATTATATTCAGGACTTCTGTATTAAATTACTATTCTTACAGATTACTTTTAACTCATTATATGTAATCTAGAACTGGTTTATATAATTATCACCTATGCTTTTGATTATTTGTTACATTCTCATATAAATCAAAAACTTTAAGTTTGTTCAGAAGATAAGCAGAGCAAAATATGTATGGAATTGCCGAGTTTTTGTTCATTGGAATTTTTCTTGGTTTTGCTGCAGGTATCTCTCCCGGACCACTCATGGCAATGACAATTTCCCAGACCCTCACACATGGATCAAAGGATGGAATTAAGGTTGCTCTATCCCCTCTGATAACAGATATTTTGATAGTATCAGCTATTATTTTTATCCTGCTGCATTTTGAAAACCAGAATTTTGCGATTGCAATTATCAGCTTGTCCGGTGCGATTTACCTGATACATCTTGGAATCTCCTCACTTAAGATCGAATACAACGATCTAGATGTCATAAACGAAAAGACGAATTCTTTAAAAAAAGGAGTCATAGTCAATTTTCTAAGTCCTCATCCGTACCTGTTCTGGATAACCATTGGTGGTCCCATTATCTTTCAGGCTCTAGATATTAACATTTTGGCAACAGTTCTGTTTGTTGCCGGATTCTATACTTTTCTTGTAGGTTCAAAGATACTGATTGCGTTGGTTGTAGGTAGGTCCAGATCTTTCCTGATAAGTACTTACTATATTTACACGATGCGTGCTTTAGGCATTGTTTATCTTTTGTTTGCTTTCTTTTTCATAGGGCAAGGGGCAGAGCTGCTGGGCTTATATATTCCGGGTGCATAAAGATTTTCACCAAAAATCACCTATTTTTTTAGTCTGTAACGATTCTCCATATGGAATGGGATCACAAAAATATATTTGTATTGTTCTTTTTTCATGTATCGGATGTATGGGCAATAATACTGAGTAAGAAACACAAAATACGTTATGGACCGATATCAATGTAAATTCATATAAAGTTCTATATATTAGTCATTCTTTCTAAAAAGTAGACTATTCTCAAATGTGAGGAATCCGCCATGTCAAATCTACTGGAAAATTATTTTCAATTGAAAGAGCACGGAACTGACGTAAAGACTGAAATTATAGCTGGCATTGTCACTTTTATGACTGTGGCATATATAATAGTTGTAAATCCTGCGATACTCCAGGCTGCCGGGATACCATTTGGTGCTTCCATGGTAGCTACAATATTATCTGCAGTGTTTGGAACACTTATAATGGGAGTATACGCAAAAAAACCACTTGCAATAGCTCCATATATGGGTGAGAATGCTTTTGTTGCATATACTGTGGTGGGGGTTCTGGGTTATTCATGGCAGACCGCACTGGGTGCAGTATTCATAAGTGGTGTTCTTTTTACAATTCTGACAATCTCAGGACTAAGGGGCAGGATGATCGATGCTGTTCCTGATAATCTCAAATACAGTTTTGCAGCCGGTCTTGGATTATTCATTACTTTCATCGGACTTGTCAATGCAGGTATAGTTTCTCTTGGTGTGGAAGGTGCTCCATTACATGTGGGAGCCCTGAACACTATCCCGGTTGGTCTGGCATTGTTCGGTTTCCTGCTGATAAGTGCACTTATGATAAAGAAAGTAAAAGGTTCTATCCTGATAGGTATCATTGTCACATCAATTCTGGGATTTGTATCAGGTGTTGCTCAAACACCTGAACAGATAATCAGTATGCCACCAAGTATTGCTCCTGTTTTCCTCCAGCTTGATATCACTGGTGCATTGACATGGGGATTTTTTGCGGTGATCCTTACAATGTTTACCATGGACCTTATGGACACTATGGGTACTCTTGTAGGTGTTTCATTAAAGGCTGGATTTATGGATGAGTATGGACATCTTCATGATATGGATAAACCGTTCCTTGCCGATGCCCTCGCAACAGTTTTCGGTGCACTTGCCGGTACAACTACCGCCGGAACATATATTGAATCAGCTGCCGGCATTGAGGAAGGGGGAAGGACCGGACTTACTGCTGTTGTTGTTGCACTTCTTTTTACGCTTGGCCTTTTCTTCTACCCGGTATTCTCAGTGATCCCAGCTGCAGCAACGTCGCCAGCTTTAATGATCGTGGGTCTTCTTATGATGGGCTCTATAAAAAAAATAGATATGGATGATTTCACTGAAATGATACCTTCCATGGCAGTGATAATCCTTATGAGCTTTACTTACAATCTGGGGGTAGGTCTATGTGCCGGATTTGTCTTGTTCCCACTTCTTAAATTGATAAGTGGTAAAAGCAGTGAAGTAAAGCCGATCGCATGGGGATTATTCGTTCTGTGTTCAATGTTTTTTATATTCTATCCTTATTGAACAGATAATAAGTGCAAACTATTATTATCCAGTATACTTTATTCTGAGGTGTGTGCCGTTATCGACGGGTAACATAGTTAGGAGGATTCGAAAGTAAGTCACACCTCAGAACAAACATTCCCTATGCCTTTATACTATTATATTTAATAGTTTTAATAATTTATGGTGTATAATGAAAGGAGATGCAATCTTCATTTGAGATTATATTTTTGTTCCACATATCTAATGCCCCACCCGGCGAGTGCTTCCAGTAAGGGAATGACTGTTTTTCCAAATTCTGTCAGTGAATATTCGACTCTTGGGGGAATCTGCGGATACATCTTACGTTTGACAAGGCCATCATCTTCCATTTCCCGGAGTTGCTTTGTAAGCATTCTTGGAGAAATCCCCGGAAGTGTTTGTTGCAGAGAATTATAGCGCAATACGTCTTCTTTCAGTTGCCATAGAATGAGGGGTTTCCATTTCCCTCCGATAACGCTCAGGGTGGCTTCCACAGGACAACTATATTCACGGTCACTTGTACCATTTGTTTTATCTTCAGTTGTCATTCTATCTTTTACTATACTATTTGTTAGTTAATAACAAAAAAGAGTGTATGACATATAAATATAGCATACGCTCATTATCATTCAAGTACTTTGCAAAAAGTAATTGCTTATTGATAAAAGGAAATGATCTAAATGAAAGTAGTAGGTTTTGTTGGAAGTCCGAGAAAGAATGGAAACACCGATATGCTTGTCCAGCAGGTTCTTGACGGAGCAGTAGAATCAGGCGCTGATGTAGAAAAGTTATACATTAATGACATGGATATCAAAGGCTGCCAAGGATGTAATTACTGTAGAGCTGTGGAGGGGTGCAAACTTAATGATGACATGACAAAAGCCTATGATGCTCTAAGGAATGCAGATGGTTTTGTATTCGGTTCACCTATATATTTCTTCCAATTTACAGGGCAGATGAGGCAGTTCATTGACCGTTGTTTCGCACTTATCAATCCTGATTTTACTTCACGCCTTGATGCGGGCAAAAAGGCTGTCATTGTAGGCGCACAGGGTGCTCCGGATGCTGCAGCTTTCAAATCAGTCTATGAGGAGTTTTCAAGAATCCTACAAATGTTTGGAATGGATGTGAAAGGCACTTTTGTAGACATAGGACATCATGCCCCAGGCGAGGTAAAGGAAAATACCAGTCTCATGGAACAGGCAAAGATGGCTGGTGTTCAGCTTTTTAAGTGATGATTTTTAAGTGATATATTTGTACAGGACATGCATCAGGATGCATGTTCCTGTTTTATCTAATATTTTTTGATTTTCAGTTACAAGTAAGAATTATTAAAAAGAGATTCTAATCCCTGCCACCAATTGCAATAAATCTGGCATACACAGGATAGTGGTCTGAAACATCTGTAGATTAAAAATAGGTTTAAATAAAGTGGTTATTTTGATTGTAAAGGGTGGCACTAACTAATTCTATGATCCGCTTACTTCAGTATCCTGCAGGCTTTCCGATATATTCCTTATAGTTTCATTAACTGGGCAGTCTTTAAGTACACTTTCATCCGTGGAAATTATCGGTACAGGGTTTAACATTTCAGGATGCCCGCAATAATATGCAATTCCAACTTTAGTTCTTCCGGTTACTCCGGCACATTTGGAATACAGGGGAATATTTTTTTTATAGCTGCATGTCAAACACTTCATTTTATCATCCTTGTTTTTGATAACCATTAACTAGCAAGTTTTTAATCATGCCTTATGTCTGTTTATCATATAAGTCCAGTACATATACTTTAATATAGCAATCAAATATATTTTTTATTTTATTATTGTGATGTTTAGCACTTATTATATTTATGTTAATCCCCTTACAATCATTTATATATTATATATATGCTCATATTTTTTAAGAAAGAGTTGGCATATTTTATATAGTATGTACTCTAATAAGCAATATGGCAAAAGGGGAGCATTATATTACCACCACCATCTCATAATAGTACAATACCAACCAGTTTTTAATACTTTGAGAATAAGCTGCTCCCCACCTGTCTTTGAGGTAGTTCGCTCTAACTAATATCAAAGCAACAGCAACAATAAAAAATCAAATGAGTATGTACTATAGAAAGAGGAGTCAATAATGGAAAAAGGTATTTCTTATGTACTATTGATCATTGTTGTGGGTATTTTGATAAGTATGAGTACTAACATGTGGTCGTGTGGACCTGTGAAAGTGGAAGGTTTGATCTTGGTTGACAGTACTAGCTCGATTGGTTCTTCTGTTGAGAATGAGTCTAATACTCTCTATACATACAGTTTTTCTCTCTACAACAGCGGACCGGACGATATTTATATTACAGGCATTGAGCCTGTGCTTGCACAAAGTCCTTACATAGTCTCATCATCGGAATCTCTTTTCCAGAAGATCAACCGGTTTGTAGAATCGGAATCTTCGCTCACATTTGAGGGTGTTATTGAACTGAATGCAGAAAACGTGTCAAAGGAAGAGATAGCAGATCTAAAACCTATTGTTTACATCAATGTGTCATCTACACAAACAATTCCATATTTTTCGTATTGAATTTGTGATGAACACACAGTCTGACAATTCTTTAGATTAACTAAACAAAGGCTATTTATTCCATTAATTAATGAACTTCATAATTCCTATCTCATAATTCTTTTGAATCCGGATACTGTGCTAATTTTAACATCGGATTGTTTCACTCATTTTAGCAGATGATCACAGATATATTATTAAATGTCATAAGCCCCATTATAGGCAGTAGGTGTTAAAATGAAACTTGAACAAAAAGATAAGGATAAGATAGTAGCAACAGTAGCATCACGCTATTTTTCAGAACAGGGATGGAAATGGATAGATCTTAACACTGAGGTCTCAAAGATACACAAAGCATATGATGAACTCCGGGATCAATATGCTGCTTATCCTTATATGAGCAGGGACTGGTATGTAAGTAACTCAGCAACCAAAAGCATCCATATGTGTGAGAACTGGGAAGAGCTGAGTGAGCTTGTTGAGTTTCTCAATGCTTACGGTCAGTATTTTGATTTCCTTGTGAAGGATACCAAGAAATCATTATGTATAGCAAGTACAGATGGATATCTTACGTCTGAGGAGAAAAATGCAATATCCACTGCACGACGGTCCAGGTACAATGTCTTTGTTTTCAGGGTTGATGTACCAGATGCAATTGACTTTGAACTCATGCAGATAGGTGGTGGAGTATAATCATTACCAAGTCTAACGAAACATTCATATTATGTGTGTCCTATTTCAGCCTACTTTTATATAGTATATATCTGTATTATACCCGACGTGGTTACAATTATGTAGCAAGTCATTCTGTCAATGACATGCTGCTTCATTAATATTTATAAAAGTAAATTTGGTTAAAATCTATTTAAATGAATTATATTGAGAGGAGTTTAATATGGAATCTGAATTTTTAATTTATCTTGCCCCTCTTGCTGGTCTTATTAGTTTGTTATTTGCAGGCTTGTTTGCACGAAGTGTCCTCAAAGAGGATGCCGGCTCAGCGAAGATGCAGGAAATAGCAGGCGCCATCCAGGAGGGCGCGATGGCGTATTTGAATCGACAATATAAAACAATTGCAGTAGTGGCTATAATCCTTGCTGTACTTATCTTTGTTCTCCTTGGGGATGATGGAGGTAAGATCGCAGTCGGTTTCATAGTAGGTGCGATTAGTTCCGCAGCGGCGGGATATATAGGCATGAACGTATCCGTAAGGGCAAACGTAAGGACTGCACAGGCTGCATCAAAAGGCTTACAGAAGGCAATGTCCGTTGCATTCCGCGGCGGTGCGGTCACGGGTCTTGCTGTAGTAGGTCTTGCACTTCTTGGTACAAGTACTTTCTACATCCTTTATGGTGACGTAGATCTTGTGATCGGATTTGGTTTTGGTGCCAGTCTTATCAGTCTCTTTGCAAGGGTCGGAGGCGGAATTTTCACAAAAGCAGCTGATGTTGGTGCCGATCTTGTCGGTAAGATCGAAGCTGGAATTCCAGAGGATGATCCACGTAACGCAGGTGTAATTGCTGATAACGTGGGTGACAATGTAGGTGACTGTGCCGGTATGGGTGCTGACCTCTTTGAAACATATGTAGTAACAGTTCTCGCATCAATGCTTTTGGGATCACTCATCCTTGACTCATACGCAAATGCAATTCTTTATCCACTCATCCTTGGTGCAGTGGCAATCTTCGCATCCATTATAGCCGTATTCTTCGTCAAGGTCGGCAGTGATGGCAAGATTATGAAAGCGTTGTACAAAGGAGTGGCAGTTTCTGCAATTCTGAGTCTAATTGCTTTCTACTTTGTTACAACTTCCCTTATGGGTGATATGAAATTCTACTATGCAGCTCTTGTTGGTATTATTATCATGGTGCTCATGGTGGTTTTCACAGAATATTATACTTCAACGTCTTTCCGTCCGGTAAAGACAATTGCTGCAGCATCTGAAACAGGTGCAGGTACAAATGTAATTTCCGGTCTTGCAATTGGTTTTGAAAGTACTGCACTTCCATTGATCATCATCGTCTCTGGTATTCTTGCTTCATACTTTGTTGCAGGTGGAGCAACAGACCCGGCACTCGGTATATACGGAATCGCAATTGCTGCGGCTGCAATGCTTTCAACTACCGGAATGATAGTTGCACTTGACTCATATGGCCCCATCACTGACAATGCAGGTGGCATTGCTGAAATGGCAGGTATGCCTTCTAATGTCCGTAAGATCACCGATGCACTTGATGCTGTAGGTAACACCACAAAGGCAGTTACCAAAGGATACGCGATAGGTTCAGCGGCACTTGGTGCTCTGGCTCTTTTTGCAGATTACAGATATAAGGTGGATCTGAGTGGTGCTGATCTCAGTCTTGATCAGCCGCTGGTCCTTGTAGGTCTCTTCATTGGAGGACTGCTTCCATTTGTTTTCAGTGCAGTTACAATGAGGGCTGTGGGTAAGGCAGCTTTTGAGATAGTGAATGAGGTTCGTCGCCAGTTCCGTGAGATACCTGGTATCATGGAAGGAACTGGGAAACCGGAATATGGTAAGTGTGTCGACATCGTCACGGCAGCAGCTATCCGTGAGATGGCTATACCTGGTTTCCTTGCTATCGCTGTACCACTGTTCGTTGGGCTTGTACTTGGTCCTGCGGCTCTTGGTGGTCTTCTTATCGGTATCATTGTTTGTGGTCTTTTGCTTGCACTCACAATGGACAATGGCGGCGGTGCATGGGATAATGCAAAGAAGCTCATTGAAGACGGAGCGTATGGTGGAAAAGGTTCAGATGCTCACAAGGCAGCTATCGTCGGTGATACTGTTGGTGACCCATTCAAGGACACTTCCGGACCTGCACTCAATGCTTTGATCAAAGTGGTGAACATGGTTGCTATCCTGTTCTCAGCACTCTTCATTGGAAAAGGTATTTTCTAAAACAAAAGTACAAAATATGTTTCCGGCAAAAGCCGGAAATCCTTTCTGTTTTTTTGATTCGATACATCCTGTAATTCTTACTTTGGCAGTATGGAAATAATGCCGTATTTTTATCTTCTATTCTTAAAGATCAGCTAACAAATAGATTCTGGAATAAGTATGTTTTATCATTGATCAAAATAAGTGACCGGATAGAATTGAAAAAATAAAATAGAAGAATCTGCGTGCAGATCTTTATTTTCTTCCAAGGAAGTAGTATGCTATGGCTCCCAGAATGCCAAAAATGAATGCAACAAGTATCCAGAGCACTTTTTTTATTGGAGCAAGGCCCTTATTATTGGTTATAATGTCGTATATCACCCATATAAAAGATGCCAGCGTGAGTAATCCCCATATATTGTATAATAATGACATATTTTACACCTCAAAAAATATAGCTTAGGCGACCTATATATATCTATCTGGGAGCAACTTCTGGCAGTATATATATGACAATCTATCTACAAAAAATAAAATACTAAATGCAGAAAACCAGGATACACGTTTTGCACGGGTGGTTGGGTTTTATGTATTTGGGGAGTGGGGTTTAAGTGTGGGAGTGGGTTTAATGTATGAAAAGAGCCACCCGTGCAAGAACAAACTAGAAAAGCCATTATTGTATTTATAATTTGTGATTTGGTTTTTTGTTCCTTCTTATATGTTTTACGGGTATATCTGAATCTTTTGTTAATGTTTTTCCGATGGGATGCAAATAAATATAAGTGATGCATAGAAAGTCACTAATCCCGGAGTTATTTTGATGGTTGAGGACATTGGAACAGTTATTCGCAAAGGTTTTGGTACATGGACAAGAAACCTTAATATATGTGTGCCATTCATACTTGAAGTACTGGCAGCAATCGTATTCTTAATATTTACTCTCATATTCTTCATGATGGTGGTAATTGTTTCATTGGGTTCACGACAGGATATAGACCCTGCTAATATATCGCCAGAAGAAATGCTGGGTATTTTTACTTCCATATTCTCAGAAGGTATATGGCTGCTGATTATTGGAGGAATTATTCTTTTCCTGCTTTATATGGTGGTCCAGTCATTCCTTACAGCCGGAGCTATAGGGATGGCAAAAACAGCATCCGAAAAAGGGAACACAAACCTCAGTGACATGTTCGATGCCGGTAAAAATAATTTTTTTAACCTTTTCCTTACAAAAGTACTGGTTTTCCTGCTTATTATTGCAGGTCTTGTGTTCCTTATCCCGGGAATTATTTCAATAGGTGATGTGAGTATTTTCCTGGCTAATCCGGAGATTGCACCTGCAGGTGCATCATTACTCTTAATAGGCCTGCTTGTATGGGGCTTATATTTACTTGCCCTGAGCATTATCTTTTTACTTGTAGACTATGCTCTTGTAATTGATGGCCTTGATCCCATCAGTGCAATTGAAAAAGGCATCTCTGTTCTTCTGTCCAACAAGTTTCCTGCTTTTATGATCTGGATTCTGATAATGGGGATATCCTTGTCTTTGGCTTTGATAAGCGAAGTAACATCTAATGTCGAGATAATATCCCAAATCTGGTCTTACCTGGATTTCATCCTCAGCATAATCGTGATACAACCCTTAATTGTTGTATGGCTTACACGTTTTTATCTTAACAGAACCGAAAAGAAACTATATTCCTTTGACGATTACATCCTGGACTACTAATTTCGTTTAAGAAGTTTGCATGCCTGGCATATATCTTCAGTACATGCCTGTCCGCATATACTGCACATCGAAAGTCCTTCCTGCGGGAATTCACGTCCAAGGATACCTGATATCTTGTCAAATCCACTCAATAAGGCATATTTCGTACCCGGGTGCCTGACCTCAAATTCATTGAGCATGACCCTTATTTCCCGTCTCATTGCTTCATGCGCATACGGACAACCTCCAAAACCTAATGGCAGGTCGTGCAGATAAGCATAGAGTGCAACCTCTTTTTCAGGAATATGCCGCAGAGGTTTCATCCTAAGCACAAGTCCTTCAAGCTCACTTGGTGGGGCAAGTCTCACCATGCGTGCGACATCGCCTTTGAGGTGATTCAGGAGAATTGTCTGCGCCTCATCGTCAAGATTATGTCCGATTGCCAGTTTTGTAGCACCGATTTCCAAGGCTATCTTATTTAAAAGAGATTTTCTAAGGACACCGCAATAGCTGCATGTTCCTTTCTCCCTCTGTTGAGGTGCTATCTCATCCATAGTAGTCCCATATTCATCCCTGAATGAACGGACTATATGTCTTATACCAAGCTTTTCAGTAAGCTCTCTTGCAGATTCTATCGTACTGGGGCGATATCCTTCAATACCTTCATCAATGGAAACACCTACAATTTCGATATCCGGCCTTTTCCCAAATATCTGCTGCAATATGTGTAAGGTCGTACTGCTATCCTTACCACCACTAAGTCCTACTGCAATGACCTCATTCCTTTTAATACTGTAATGTTTCCTGATGGTAAGTTTTATTTTACGCTCAACATCCTCGATGAAATGCTTTTTGCACAGGTGCATTCCCGAGTATTTCTGGTAAATGATAGCATCGTTGTTGCATTTATTGCATTTGATCGTTTTTGTTTCCATTCTTTAAGGACATGAAATCTTATTATATAAAATTGTCCTGACAGATTATCCGGGCGTAATTATTGGATAACATTTATTTTAAATTCAAAAAGCAAAAATTAAGTACTAATCAAATATTCCTGACTAAAACATTCAGGAAAATAACAATGAGTACATTTACAGATATTCCGTTGTGGGCTTTTTTCATATCGGTGTTGGGGGGTTATCTTTTGGGAATCATCTCCGGGCTTGTACCTGGCATACATACCAACAACTTTGCATTGATATTGCTTGCATTCTCTCCGTTTCTTTCTGATAACGGGTTACCGGTTGTGTGTGTTGCAGCAATGATACTGTCAAATGCAGTTTCACATACTTTCCACGACATTATACCTTCGATCTTTCTGGGAGCTCCCGGCGAGGACACGGCTTTGGCAGTGCTTCCCGGTCATACTCTGCTGCTTGAAGGCCAGGGTACACAGGCAGTTCGTCTTTCTGCACTGGGAAGTGCCGGTTCTGTGATATTCTCCCTGTTCACTGCAATTCCTCTTTCACTTCTGTTTGTGAAAAGCTATTCTATCATTCAGGAGAATATGGCTTTGATACTTATTTTTGTAGTATTTGTAATGGTCATGACCGAAAAAGGAGAATATATCCATGCAGAAGGACGTCAGAAAGTATGGAGAAAACGTGTCTTTGCCATTGTTCTTTTCAGTATGAGCGGTCTTTTAGGTTTATTTGCATTCAGGATGGAATACATGGCAATTCCTGCTATTAACTGGGGACAGGGTTCTATATTGCTTCCATTATTAAGCGGGCTGTTTGGTGCATCCCAGCTTATCATAAGCTTGTTCTCAGACCCTGTCATTCCTGCACAATATGATTCAAAGCCGGACCTTGAAAGAAAAAAGATTCTCAGGGGTCTGCTCACCGGTAGTATCTTTGGTTCCATTGTAGCATGGTTGCCAGGTGTGTCCTCATCCATAGCAACGGTTTTTGCACGTCTTTTTGTTAAACAGGAAAAAAAAAGTTCAAGCTATGAACCTAAAACCGATAAAGCGCTTTTAAGTTCATCAAAAGAGTTCATTGTGTCCATATCAGGTGTCAATACAAGTAACGCAATTTTCGGTTTGATGGCACTTGCGTTTCTAGGAAAGACAAGAAGTGGTGCAATGGTAGCTATAGATGAACTGATCGGTGGTATTTCTCTTGAGATTCCAATAGTAGTGCTTTTTTTGTGTGCGATATTGCTGACTTCGTTGTTGTCATATTTCTCCACGATATATCTTGGCGATAACATCCATCATGTACTGGAAGACCTGGACTATCCTAAACTCTGCTACGGGATAATTGCCTTTCTTGCAGTTATGGTGCTCCTGTCCACAGGTCTTTTCGGGTTACTGGTATTTATGATAGCCATTCCCATAGGAATGCTTGCTCCCTTTCTGGGGGTAAAAAAAAGCCATGCCATGGGTGTGATACTTTTGCCAGTGATAATGCATTTCATTTAGCTTATTCAAGTATCTCAGTATCATCATGTGAATAGGCCGGAGAGCAGCAGCATAGTATCCTCAGCTCTTTTTCTCCGGTATTTTTTATATTATGGGAAGTTCCGGGATGAATGCAGACTGAATCCCCTTCTTCGACGAAAACAGATTCTTCTCCAAGTGTTAGCAAACCACAGCCTGATAAAATGTGATATATCTCTTCTGTTATTTTGTGCCGATGCAACAGTGTGGAGCTTCCCATTGGTACTCTGGCCTCAGCAAGACTCTGTGCAGAGTTGCCATGCACAAGTGGATGCATTAGTTCCCTTATGGACGATCCATCTTTTGTGATGTAACTCTCTACCTTCTTGCAGGAGGTTATTATTATCATGGAGATCGCGATTCTATTTTTCGTTCTCGAATCCGGCTATCATCTCAAGCATCCTGTCCTTGATTTCTTTGACAGCGTCAACCCACTTTCCTCCAACATCAATTGGTGCAAGACCGTTAAAATCAGCTTCCATAAGGTCTGAGTCGTATGGTATTTCTCCAAGTACCGGGATTCCAAGCTCTTCCAGTTTTGGCTTAATATTTGCAGAAGTGCCTTTATTAATGACTGCAGCAAGATGTTTTATGTCAATACCCTCGGAAAGCTGCTTGATCCTCTGGGCAGTTTCAATTGAGCGCATACCCGGTTCCACAACCACTATCATAAGGTCTATTCCCCGGGTTGTACCTCTTCCCAGGTGTTCAATCCCTGCTTCCATATCCAATATCACAGCACTGGTATCTTTTAGCACCACATGTCGCAGGAAAGCCTTAAGGAACGCGGAAGCAGGGCACATGCAGCCACTTCCGCCTCTCTCAATAGTTCCCATAACGAGCATTTTGACATTATCCGGTCCCACAACACCGAACTTATCCACAATATCATCGACTTTAGGGTTGAATTTGAACATGCCGCCCTTTTCCCCAGCTCTTTCTTCGATAAGTTCCTGATAGTCAGTGAGGGGGTCTGGGGCCTTCTCAATTCCCAGGGACGAAGCAAGGTTCATATCAGCATCAGCATCAATGGCAAGTACATCATACCCGTCCCTTGCCAGCATTCTCGCAAGGGTCCCGGAAAGTGTTGTCTTGCCTACTCCACCTTTCCCGGTGACTGCAATTTTTACCATGCTCTGATGTGAGGATTTATGTGAATTATATTTTCCGGTTGCAAGGAAAATACATTCGCGTCGTTTCTTCTATCTTTCGTCAGCCATATATTATGTTCAGATAGCTTTCACGAGCCTGAAACCAAGAACATTGGATGTGCTGTCTGCATCAAGGCTACCACGGAAAGCACTTTTACAGATGTTTGGACCATCCATCCAGCTTCCGCCACGGCCTACCCGGATGTTCTGCTCTCCTTCATCCCAGGAACTTCCATCCACCGGTGCTCCTTCATAGTTATCCTGCCAGATATCCTGTACCCATTCCCACACGTTGCCATGCATGTCATAAAGACCCCATGCATTTGGTTCTTTCCAGCCCACCGGATGAGTTGTACTGTTGGAGTTAATCGCACACCATCCATGATCGTCGGACCATCCATATGTGTCCAGATCGGTGGCTTCTTCTGTGAATGAGAAATCGGTCGTTGTTCCTGCACGGCACGCATATTCCCATTCTGCCTCTGTGGGGAGCCGGTACTTATCTGTGTTCTCTATTTCATTCAGTTTGTCTATGAATTCCTGTGCATCATACCAGGATACTTGCTCCACAGGCAGACCGTCTCCTTCAAAATGAGATGGATTGTTTCCCATAATGGTTTCCCATTGGTCCTGGGTGACCTCACATTCTGCCATATAGAATGCATTAGTGATGGTCACTTTGCGCAGAGGATCGTCAAAAGCTATGATAGGTGTCGAGTCTGAACCCATGTAGAATTCGCCATCCGGAATAAGGACAAATCCCATTCCTATCGAATTGTTGAACTCTTCAGGTATATTGGTACTGTCATCGGTGATGCAGCCTGAAAAAGAGATTACTGCAATGAATATCAAAAAGACCAGTACAGGTCTTGATCTGTGTTTTTTTAACGGGCTTTTCAAATAGGACACCTATCTTCCGATTCTGAAAATCGTATAAATAGGTATTCTATTGAATCTATATTCTCCGAAGTTGTCTATTGTTGCATTATAGTTTGCTTCTTTTGGACATTGTGCTATATACTTCTATATGATTTTTACTTTATACTTCACTCAATAGTGCTTAAAAGCTCCAGCATTTCATCCAGTTCACGGTTTCCGTCAATAGAGAATAGCGTTTCATTTACCGGCCAGACTTCAACACGGTACTCCCCATCCGGCACAAATCCCACAACAATAGTGCTTGTGTCCTCATTTTCAAAAGCTGTAACAAAGCCCAGCATTCTCATTCCTGATTCCGTTGAATTGCCGGATGCTGAGAATATTTTGACAATTGTTTCCGTACCATCTGCAAGTACAAGTTTTCTTGTAGTGCTTTCCTGCTGTTTTCCAACGTCGTTATTTGCCTCGATCTCATCTATTTTCTGTTCCATTATTTTCGATACTAACCCTGTAGGGAGCTTTATACCTGAAGGCAAAGATAAACGATATGTGATTAACTGAGCACTCAGGTTTTCTGGTATCATTATGGAAACAGGAAGGCTGTTTGACTCCTTAAAGTCACTTACCTGCTTGCTTATATCCTCACTCAGTCTATCATTATGGTATTTTACAGTCGTGGAATTGAGGAATATACTTGTAGAATCAGTAACTGCCTGTTCAAACGAGTTCTCTTCGATGGATACCTGTGACCATCCGTAAGCCAGTAATGCATCTTCATCAATAGCCGCAGGGGTTGCCTGTGGAGTTTCGAGACATCCCGAACTCATGGAAATTATAAATAATAATAAAATTAAGAAATTGACTTTTTTTAAAATATGAATCAAAGTATCACCTGAATCTACTATGTATTTATTTATATATTAAAGCACTTGGTGTTAACGATTGTTGGTCCCCCTTCTTTTTTTAGATATAAAAATCATATAGTTTATATTGTTGATATTCAATAGTTCTATTGATGTACGACATGGAATCTCGTTTCAGGAAAATACGAAAAGTAATGATATATGTTCTTTTCCTGAATCTGGCGGTGTCTTTTGCCAAGATAGCATACGGTTTTTACACAAATGTACTAAGTATGCAGTCAGACGGTTTCCATTCTCTTTTTGACGGTGTTTCCAATATAGTAGGTCTTATCGGTATTCAGATAGCAGCCAAACCTCCTGACAAGGAACATCCTTACGGTCATCGTAAATTCGAGACACTGGCATCCATCATGATCGCTGTTATATTGGCTGTTGTTGCTTTTGAAATAGTTCATTCAGCATTTGAGCGCTTTGGAAATGGCAATCAACCGCATGTGACTGCAATAAGCTTTGTAGTGATGTTTGGGACCATGGTAGTAAATTATGCTGTGACTACCTATGAGAGCAAGCACGGCAGGGAGCTGAGTAGCGAGGTTCTTCTTGCCGATTCCGCACACACGAAAAGTGACATATATGTTTCGCTTTCTGTAATCGTAGGCCTTATAGCAATCCATTTTGGTTATCCTATTATCGACCCGGCCATTTCAATAGTAATCGCACTGGTCATATTGCATGCAGGTGCAGAGATAATATTCCATAGCATATCTATTCTATGTGATGAATCCCAGATCGACACCGATGATATCGCGCAGGTAGTTCGCAATATTGAAGGTGTCATCGATTGTCATAAGATACGCACCCGAGGCCCTCCGGGAAACGTTTATGTAGACCTCCATGTTGAAGTGGACCCAATTATGAGCACTTATAAGTCACATACAATATCACATATTGTCCAATATCGTATTAAGGAAAACTTTGATGGGATCGAAGACGTCCTTGTGCACATTGAACCGGCCCACACACGGTCGATATAAATATTATCAGGGATTCTATACGATTATGCCAGGAAATACATTCGGACATTCTTTCAGGATAACCACATGGGGCGAATCCCACGGGAAAGCACTGGGAGTTGTTGTTGACGGGGTACCGGCAGGACTCAAACTTTCAGAAGCCGATGTTCAGAAGGACCTTGACCGCCGCCGCCCGGGACAAAGCGAAGTATCCACGCCTCGTTCTGAGTCAGATACCGTGGAAATATTGTCCGGTGTACTTGAAGGCGTTACAACCGGAATGCCTGTGTCCATGCTTGTATGGAACAAAAATGCCAGATCCGATGCTTATGATTACATAAAGGACATTCCACGCCCGGGCCACGCAGATCTTTCTTATTCTGTGAAATATGGCATCCGTGATCACAGAGGAGGCGGCAGGTCATCAGGCAGGGAAACCATTGGCAGGGTTGCCGGGGGTGCCGTTGCCAAAAAACTTCTCTCTCTTGCCGGTATTGAGGTATTTGCCCATGTAATTGAGCTTGGCGGGGTAAAAGCAAAACAGCTTTCTTTTGATGAGATCCGTACAAATGTTGAAAAAACTGTAGTTCGCTGTGCTGATCCCCAGGCAGCCGAAAAAATGCTTGAGCAGGTAAATGCTGCCCGTCTTGAAGGCGACAGTATTGGCGGAATTGTGGAAATAATAGCCACAGGCGTGCCTGTGGGTCTGGGAGAGCCTGTATTCGGTAAGCTCGATGCTGATATTGCCTGTGCGATGATGGGAATAGGCGCTGTGAAAGGTGTGGAAATTGGCGCTGGTTTTGAATGTTCACAAATGAAAGGCAGCCAGATGAACGACCCGTTGATCTTAGAAAACGATCATGTAGTTCCCCGGACAAATAATGCAGGCGGGATTACAGGTGGCATATCAACCGGACTTCCAATTATCTGCAGGATTGCAGTAAAACCTACGCCTTCGATCTCAAAGACCCAGAAGAGTGTTGATATGGCTTCAATGAAAGAGATAGACGTTGAGATCCATGGCAGGCATGACCCAACTATTCCTCCGAGGATGGTGCCGGTGGCAGAGTCAATGATGGCAGTGGTGCTTGCTGATCATATGATCAGGAGCGGGCGAATAGGTCCGGATTCCTTGCTGGGATGAGTGTGCCGTGAGGCACCCGGTCCATTTTGCAGCTGTCTCTGTCCTGTTAATCCATAGTTAGTGTCAGATTGTATTTCTTCAGTTTACAGGAAGATATCCTACATCAGCAATAATTTCCTGTCCGATGTCACTTAATACAAACTTTATGTACTCCTTTGCAGTTCCTTGCGGCTGGCCATTTGTATAATATTGCAGAGGTCTGGAAAGTGGGTAGTCTCCTTTCCTGATGGACTCTGCCTCAGGATAAAAAATTCCATCATATGTGCCAAGTCCAATAGTTTTGACACTGTTGTCCACATACGCAAGTCCTATGTACCCGATAGCAGCCGGGTCCAGTGCCACCTTCTGTACTACAGCTTCTGTGTTAGGTTCTGTTATTGCGCTTTCTGAGTATTCATCATCCTGAAGCACATGTTCCTTGAAGAAACCGTAGGTTCCCGAACTGGTATCGCGCACCAGAACTTCTATCTCTTCATTATTGCCACCCAGTTCCTTCCAGTTTGTAACTTCTCCCGTGTAGATATTTTTAAGCTGCTCGATACTTAAGCTTTCCACAGGATTATTTTTGTTGACAATAACAGATATTCCATCCCATGCAATAACAGTTTCCAGGGGATTAATGTCATTGTTTGTTGCATCTGCAATTTCAGACTCCTTTATTTTTCGGGAAGCCATAGCTATCTCAACTTCGCCTTCTATGAAACTGGCAATTCCAAGTGAAGATCCTCCTCCAATAACGATTATCTCCTTTTCGGAGTGCAAATTCATATAAGCTTCTGACTCGGCGATCGAGACTGGTAGAATAGTATCCGAACCTTTGATGAATATCTTGTTATCCGTAGTTTCTGAATTGACAGAGCTATCGGGTATTGCAGATACAGAATCATTTGTTTCTTTTATGATTGTATTTTCAAATGTATCTTTTTCCTTCGAGACAGATTGGTCTGCCATGAATATAACAGAGGCAAACAGTATCAAAACCACAACCATAATTTTGTATTTTTTATTTGAAAGCACTGATATGCACCACGTATATATAGATAAATCACTAATATATAAATAGATTAGTCTCTATTGTATAATGCATGTTATATATCTTCATATGCGTGCGCTACATAATACCATAGTTATTAATATACTTATGTAGATATATTTAAGTAAAAGCGGGCTGTAGTGGGAACAATAATGAGTAAATCTGTGCTATACTATGGAAAGTACCTGTTTATGTTCTCTCTGATTTTATCTCTTGTAATTATAACGGCTTCCAGTGGGTGTTTTGAGGGGGACGAATCTGTAAAAGTATCCCTTGAAAAAACAGAGATACTGGAGAATTCAGCTGTCAGGGAGAAACCTGTTCGCATAGGTGTTTTTGCCATGGCCTCCCCCAAAATGACAATGGAATACTATCAGGATTTCCTTGACCATCTGTCAGAAGATACAGGTCTTGATTTCGAGCTTGTGCAGAGGGATAATCCGGCTGAACTCAACTACCTGCTGGAAACGAAATACCTTGATGCAGTGTTTTTGCGAGAAGATGATTATCTCGCAGGACATGATGATTTTGGAATGGGGATAATTGCAGTGCCTGTTATTCATGGAGATATTCATTATTTTTCCTATATTATAACAAGGTCAGATGATGATGTCGATTCGCTGGAAGACCTCCGCAACAAGCGATTTGCATTCAACAGTTATCGTTTTAATCGAGGGGAGGTAGTTCCCGAGTATATGCGTAAGATGATCAATGAATCTCCTGACTCCTTTTTCTCCAGCTATATCTACAGCAACAGTCAGGATAACTTCATTGACATGATCATGCAAGGGACACTGGATGGCGCTGAGGTTGATTGTACCATGTGGGAATATGTTGTGGAAGATTCTGCGGATTATTCCTCTAACTTAAAAATAATCTATTCATCTCCTCCTCAACTTGCCCCTGCAATTGCAGTTCATCCTGATATTGACAGAGAACTGAGGGGAAAGATCGAGACATCTCTCTTCAGGATGCACGATTCTCTGGAAGGAAGGGACGTGCTGGAAAATATGCACTTCAATATGTTTGTTGAAATAGATCATAGTGCATACATAGCACATGCTGGGGAGTTGTGAGGAGTAGGCATACATGAAAAACACAGTGAATGGACTCATTGCAAACTTTGACAATTTCAGCATAAGGACCCAGTTAATATTCAACGTGGTTGGTATTATCCTGATCCTGGGTGTTTTGATGGGTTCTTACCTGAACGTAGTGCAGACAAATATGATGAAGACCGAACTTAACGAGAAAGGTATCTCCATTACACGAAATCTTGCAGAGAATAGTGTAAATCCAATTCTGACAGATAACCAGGTTCGTCTTCAATGGCTTGTAGAAACTATAAAAAAAAGTGAGCCTGATGTTGTGTATGTGTTTATAATTGATGAAAATGGGGAGGCAATAGTTCATACTTTCAAAGGTGGTTTTCCCACAGACCTCAAAGGAATAAACCCTGCTATTGGAATTACCAGTACTTTGCTTCTCGATACTGAAATAGGATCTGTCCGGGATATCTCCTATCCTATACTTGATGGAAAAGCAGGTGAGGTTCATGTAGGCATGTCCCAGGAAAGTATCAGATCCACAGTAGACAAGTTCACTGTTTCTCTGGCTTTGTTCGTTCTTTTGCTCATGATCGTGGGTTCTACGGTTGCATATATCGCAGGTTCTGTTGTTTCACGCCCAATAATAGAACTGAAGGAAGGTGTGAAAATATTCGGGGAGGGTAATCTTGACCACAAAGTAAGTATCCAATCCAGGAATGAAATAGGTCAGCTGGCTACTTCATTTAACGATATGGCGGAACATCTGGGTTATCTGATAAAGGCAAAAGAAAAAGCTACAAAGGAAATACTTGATACCAGGAACTATCTTACAAAAATCTTATCCGGCAGTCTCGATGGTATTATTGTCGCTGATCATATGGGAAAGATTGAATTTATTAATGAAGCATTCATACAGATAGCTGAGTCCGGGAAAGATCAGATCATAGGCTGCGATATTTATTCTTTCTTAAAAGAAAAAGATGAGGATATGAAGTCTTTTTTCAATAGGCAGGATAATAGTAATGCTACTTTTGTACATGAGTTGAATTTCATAACTCCTGCTGGTAAATTAAAATCTGTTATTCTGAGTATGGGCAGTGTGGAGTACAGAAACGAGATAAAATATGTTGCTGTTGTCAAAGATATCACAGAAATAAAGAAACTTGAGCAAACGAAAAGTAATATTATCTCAAATATCTCACATGAATTGCGTACTCCTCTGAACATAATGAAAGGTTATGTGGAAATTGCCATAGATGAGCAAAGCGATGACCGTAGGAATGGTTATCTGCAGAAGTCATTAAAAGCTCTCGAAAGGCAGAACTGGATGATCCAGGACCTTCTGGAGGTAGCCCGAAGCGAGGGTGAAATAGAGAATATATCTCTTATGAAGACGAATGTCAATAATGTCGTTGAGATGGCCTGTAAACTATTAAATGGAAAATTGCAGAGTTCAGGCATAGATGTTGTAACAAAACCTGCTGTTGACAGGTTTGTAATGGCAGATCCTGAGAAGTTGACATATGCTCTCACAAAGCTTATTGAAAACGCATTGAAATTCACAGATAAAGGGGGCTATGTAGAGATCGGTACGAGTATGGATGATGAAGGGACCGTGATCTATGTAAAGGATACCGGAACAGGTATTCCCAAAGAACATCAGGTGCATATATTTGATAAGTTCTATCAGGTTGATGGTAGTTCGACCCGGAAATATGGTGGAAATGGTCTTGGATTAGCTATAGCAAAGAATATAATCGATCAGCATAAGGGGAAGTTGTGGGTGGAATCTGAGCCAGGGAAAGGAAGCACATTTTTCATTAAAGTTCCTTACTTTGCTGATAAGAGTCTTTAAGTGACTTAACAGGTGTAAAATGGATAAATGCAAAACTGACGTTTTGTATTCCCTATTTCTTTTTATCAATCGGTTTTTTTTTGACTATATAGTTTACATAGGTTCTACTAATCTATGCAGACAAACTTTATAGCTAAAATCCCGCCCAATAGTCCTAACTTCCTTTTTGGTCGTGAAAAGAGATGGATACAAGAAAAGTGCAGATAACGGGCAAATCCACTTATGTGATTACCCTGCCCAAGAAATGGGCGCTTCGCTCAAAACTGGCATCCGGTTCTCATATTTCTATTTTTTATCAGGAGGATGGCTCCTTACTTCTCAAGCCACCTGCTTTAAAGGATGCTAAAAAAACAAAGAAACTAAAGTTCAATAAGCCACTGGAGCATATAAAACGAGACATAGTAGGCCTGTATATTGTTAGTGATTACCAGACAATAGAACTTAGTGACGATAACATCCCGGATGAGGCAAGCCGGGAGATAAAAGAATTATGTCAGCGGCTTGTGGGTCTTGAAATAGTTGAAAGCAACGGTAAAAAGATCATAATCAAGAATTTTCTGGATACTGAAGATTTCACCATAGAGAAAGGTCTTAAAAGGATGTCCTCACTTGTATATCTCATGCTGGATGAACTTGCATCTGTGTTTGAGGAGAACGACAAGGATATGTGCACTCATATAATAACCCGCGATGATGATCTGGACCGTATGTTCCTTCTGGTGTCAAAATTACATGTCGACCGTCTGAATCTTAAGAAACTTTCTAAACACGACAACCTTAATCTGGTGGAGTCATTCTATTACAGGCTTGCAGCCAATGAAATGGAACGCATTGGTGACCACATCTCTAAAATAGCATTACATTTCTCATATATTTCATTATCTCGGGATGTCCTTTCCATACTGATGGAGCTTTGCAGGGATTGCCAGACTCTCTTTATGGATAGCACTGAGGCACTGCGGCAGTCAAACAGTGAACTTGCCAATGAGGTTCTTGGCAAAGAAGATATGTTCAACCAAAAACTTATCAGTGCCAGCCAGATGCCGGTTGAGGATTCCATTGAATTGATAATTGACAGTTTCGGCAGGATAAGGGATTATGCGTCAAATATTGCAGAGTCTGCGATCGATCTATCACAATTATAGGCTGATCCCTATTTTTCTTTGTGTGGGAGTGATCATTGACTACTCTCTGACGTTCTATTTTGCAGGCAGCATTGAAAGGATACTGGCACATGAGTTCAGCCCGACGCTGTTATTTGCGATAAGAAATGGGATTGTTCTTCCATACCTTGCTCTGACTGTTGTTTTCTACTATTTTATGGGGTATACAATCCTCAAGTTCCTGGAAAATGAGGAGATCTACCCCGTAGGTGTCTTCATTATTTTGCTCATGAGCATCACACATGTCCTGGGCGGTCTTTCCTGGTTCGTTCTTAAAGAAGCTTATTCCAATATGATATTCATGCTTTCCATGACATCAATAATAATTGCGATATCGGTGTTTGGATATGAGGTTCTAAAGAGGGAATAATTTTCCATAGTTCTGCAGATTATTCACAGATGTGATAGTTCAATGGATATCTTTGCAATCTTCAAAATATGGTCTCGTACCCGGCTGCAACTTTCAAGCACTGTTTCCATGCGGGAATTTGCTATCAGGTCTGAAGCTTCCCTTGAAGCTTCGATCATGAGGTCCAGTTCAATGCCATGTGTAATTATATTGTTTGCAAGTTCGCTGTCCACCAGTTTGATCGATTCGAATGAGTCCCTGAACATGTTCCGGAGGGTGCTGCACAGTTCTGTCATACTGTCTGCAATATCCCATGTTGTTTTCTGATTATCAAAATAAAGAGCAATTTTTGTTATAAGATCTCCTATACGATCAATATTCTCTGCAGCAAGCCGGTAGTAGAATGCCTGTGCCAGAGTAAGATCGTCTTTTAATGAAAAGCTCTTGACGTTCATCTTTTCTGTGTACATCCTCGATACAAGAAAGTAAGTACGGTCAATTTCAAGAGCTCTGGAGGCCAGCTCCTTGCATAGTACAGTGTCATTGTCGTTAAGGACATTAATCAGGTCATCAAACATCAGAACGACTAAGGAAAACATGCGTTTTGAAGCTTTTTCTATCGTGAAATCTCCCGTGTTCAGAAGATTCTGGAGGACTATCCTGCTGAAGGATGATTCTACAATTTCAAATCCGATGAGCTGTTTGCACAGGTTCTTGATCCTTTCTTTTTTATCGGTTGTAATCTCGGTGCCTTGTATCTCTATTGTATGGTAATTGCCCAGTACATAGAGAGCTCTAATGTCGCGTTCGATGTTTTCTATATTCCTGTCTGCGCTGATCTTCTTTGCCAGATGTTCTTTCCTAAATCCAGGTGGTATCAGCAACACCGAGCCATCATCCTGATAGGAGAACCCAACTTCTGCTCCGGCGCCCAGTTTGGAATTCATCACCCATTTTTTAGGAAGTGTAACTATAAATGTAGATTTCCCAGTTATCTGGATCTTTCTGGTGTCTATAACATCCTTCTTATGGAAAAGACCAGTACAGGATTGATCAATGTTTCTCGCCATTTTCCCCCCACGGTCAGATTATTATCATGACCTATTGTGAATAATTGTGATTTTCATGAATTATTCCTTAGTAAATAAAAAGAGCCGGTAATCCCGGCTCTATAAGTATGGTCTTTAGTAGTGTCCGTCGTCAATTTCTACCTGATTGATCTCCAGCAGGCTGTAGTATCCCGCATCAGAGTACAGGTTTATTGAAGATGGTTGCTGTGCAAAGTTTATGAAGCGTGCTTCAACAGAGCTTGGCCAGCCGTTGGTGACCATGTACATGTTGTTAAGAAGTGCTGCAGGGTAAGCCTTTGCATTTCCGTTAAGGGCTGCTTTTACATGACTTTGCATATGTGGTATGTCATCAACACAATGCTGTTTCATGTTACATGAACCACCAACATTATCGTATATAGCAAGGATATTGATCTTACCTGATTTCTTGGCTTCAAGGGCGAACCTATAATCAACAAAACCAATACCATATGGATTGTTGCTGATAGCTTCGATCATTCCTTCGTCACCAGTTACGGCAACAGCATTCTTACTGGCAATGAAATCACCATTGCCTTCTGCAATGAACTTGGAGAATATGTATTCTGGGCCTGATCTTGTTTCAGCTCTCTTGTAAACGGTGATATTCATTGGTGAAGGCAGTGATGCAGTCCTTTTAGTTCCTGAAATGTTCAGCGATGCTGCATCGATGTCAGTAACCATTCCGGAATCGGTTGATGATATTGCATTATAGATTCCTTTTATCTGAGAAGGAGTCAATTGAGTTGTATTCTGAGGGGCCTGTGTGGGATCAAAGGTTGTAATTTTTTCTCCTGCTATCAACATTACTGCACTTCCGCCTATCCACTGGGTATGTAGATCTGGATATTTTGTCTTTTCAGCACTTGTCATTTCCCTTGAAAGCAAGGCAATGTCTATTATGTCCATACCCGTTGCTGCAATACCTGTAGTGTCGCCTCCTTGCTGAATGGTTATTTTGGTTCCAGGATGTTTACTCTCGAAACCGGATTTGAGGGATTCTGCAAGCGGGGCTACTGAAGTACTTCCGCCTACAAGTATCTCTGTGGAGGCTGCTGAAGCTGCGCCTTCTGAACTCACTTCGCCAGAGACCTCTCCTGAGAATGAGCCTAAAATCGTTCCTACTGCTGCTGCACCTGCAATTGCTACTACTAGTAAGACTAGGGTTGCAACTATTGGTGAGACTGCAATGTCATTTTGATATAATCTTTTTATTTTCATATCGTACCACTTTGTACTTAATTCAAATTGTTTGGTATAATACCAAAAATAAGCAACATATATTTTATTATTATTTAAGTTCTATATATAATATATATCGCTACCTATGGCATATATCTTTAAAAGATTATCATGTTATATATAGTCTTTGGAAACTAATGCAAACAGTTTGGGTATTATGAAAATTTGCAATTTTATGTAATAATAGGGCTAATGATTGCATTTTTATAAACTACAATAATTTATTCTTTAATTTGGGATACTCCCAAAATTTGAGATGTTACCAAAATTTGAGGAATACTCTACCTGAATGATACTCGGGAAATGCCTTTAAACGAGAGCAAATATCAAAGAAATCATAAAAACGTTATTTATAAATTATATAATATATGATATATGATATATGATATATGATATCCTGGTCACGATCTACTAATAATAAGGCCAGTTTACTGCTAAAATCAATAACATTTAATGGGTAATGAACCAATGAATAAGAGTTACAGATGCTTGCTCTTATTTCTATATAGGTTATTATCTGCACAATACTTCATGGTTTAATATATATTTCCTTTGTGCAAGGGATATATGATTAACTGTGATTTTATAGGTCATGAAGAGAATAGTCAGTTTGCTGGCAGCGGTGGCACTTTCCCTGTACACCTTCTATTCAACATGCTGGTACGCACCATCATCTTTTTTCAACATGGCAGTACCCTTTGTTTTTGCCGCTTTGGCAGGATATGCCCTGTTGGCATACGTTCTGTCTAAGAGAATGGCTAAAAAAGTATGAGCATGGGAGTGGTAATGGTGAAAAAAACGATAAGGTACATACTTAGCCTGTTTTGTATTTTAGCAATGATCCTCCTATTCTCTTCATTGCTTCCTATGGCATCTGCAAATAATCTCTGTGCATGTGATAACCTTGATACTTGTGTTGAATGGGTGAGCGAAGGTACGCTTACCATGCAATGGGGACGCACAGCGAGCATGGAGGTCAGTGGTATTGATTACACTTTCAGGGCGGATGATTTTGATGAGGATATGACTTCAGCTTTGATCTTTATTGAGAAGGGCGGAGTCATAAAAAAAGAATTCCTTTTCCTGAAGGCAGGAGATGACAGAAAGTGGTTTGAGTGGGATGATGAGATCAAAGTAGAACTCACGGGTGTTTCTGAAGATGGACAGAAAACACCTTCTGCCCAAATTGCTATATATTCCAGAGGCCGGCCGGAACTTGAAATTAGTATTGATGCAAGTTCTGAAACGGTTGATGGTGTTGATGTGTCATCAGAACAATATGCTCCGGGTGAAAAGAAACAGGTGGATGTTAAAGTTACAAACACCGGTGATGCCTGGATCGAGAATGTTGTCCTTGAGATTGACATTGGTGAGTTCTGGCTTAAAGCGAAGGGGGATTTTGAGTATAGGAATGATCTTATAAGAAAGGATCTGGGCTGCCTTGAAAAAGGCGATACTGCAACTATCAATTTTACAGTCGTTGCACCTGAGTGGGATGGTAAAACTTCTCCCTATGAACTGGTCTATTATGTCAATGCAACAGCTGGTGGCTATGACATAAAAGACGGTTATTTTGATGCTAACAGTTCTTCTTCATTTGTCTGCACAGAACCTGGCATGAAGGTTGTTTTTGAGATAGTGAATGATGAGATCAATATGAGTTCCTGGTATGTCAGGCCGCTTGAAAGCAGTACTAGCAGCCATAACTCAGTTGATTATGAGATAAGGGATGCATGGGAGCATTCTTTCCTCAGGACCAATATTTTCAATATAGGCCTCTATACCATCGATGATATTGATATTGAGTTTTCTGTAATTCCTGATGATATAGTCATTTCTGAAACCTATGAGTCCGGCGATTATTCTTCCATGGATCCGGACGGTCAGTATTATCTCGGGCAGAAGTTAGTCCCCATCAGGCCGGGAACGTATTCCTTCGGTAAAGTTGTAGTGAATGTTAATTTCTTTGGAGAAAATCTGACATGGGGATCTGATCCCCGAAGTATTACGGTTCATGGCCCTCATATTGTGGTCGATAAGATCCTTTCCGGTTCCGGAAGTGATTATTCGGTCTCACTTGGCTTATCTAACGATGGTGATCGTGCTGCCTGGATAAATCTGGTAGATATAATTCCTGATGATGTAAGTTATGTGGCTGGAAGTGTGGAACAAAGTCTGGCTGGAAGTGACCTGCCGCTAAGTGACTGGGATCTTGAAATATCTGAGGTTAACGGTAGTCGGGTGGTATCTGTGGAGGGTGTCCTCCTCCCGCCAGGCTCTAAACTTACCCTTGGTTATGAGTTTAATTCTGATGATGCACCTGACCTGCCTCCTGCAGTGTGTGAGTTCAGGGGCATTGGGGGTTATGATGGTGAAGCTCAATCCTCTTTATATGTTGATGGCAGGGAGGTTAAGCAACACTGGGATCCTTTTAATGGCGGCTGGATCGTTTCCGGTTCTGGGGCTGATGAGCTTATAATGCCGGTTGTTGCAGAGCCTGAACCTGCCCCCTCTGAAGAAGACCTGTATTCTCTATATGATGATACCTCTGATCTGTCCATGGAAGTGCAGCAGGAGCCTGCAACCCCGACTTTCTTCTCAAAAATAGTGGCTGCTATAGAAGGTGTTTTTGATAAGCTTCAGCAGTTTGTCAGCAATACTTTCGGCGGGATGCTAAGTGGAGTTTTTTCCCTGTTCGGTATGGTTGAAACCGCTGCCATAGATGCTGTTGAGAATTACCTGTACGCAATTGTCATAGTCATCGCACTGGCTGTTTTCGGTGTTGTCTACACCCTGATCTCTAAGTAGTTCTGTATTTCAGAACCTCTTTTTTGTATCTATTTTCTTTTTCCCAAAATAATAAAATTAATCGCTATGTATCGATTTTATTTTTCTTCTTACTTTTACACAATACTAAATAAGTTTTTATTTGAGCTTTTAAGCAGATCCTCTTATTGTATACACACCAGTATATAGAGATATGATGAAACTATATTGATTATTTGTCTATATATTTGATTTGTGGAATTATTATATATCGTCTAACCAATGTACGACTCAGAGCGATTAAAACCCGCTCAACTCTAAAGAAACAAACAAAATTTGGTGTACGATCAATGAACATATTAAAGAAACTCTTTAACGATGAAGCTGGTGTTTCACCCATCGTTGCAACTCTCGTGTTAGTAGTAGTTGCAATCGCCGGTGCAGCAGCAGTTGGTACAATTATGGGATCATTTTCAAGCGACGTTTCCGACAGTGCAAGTGCAGGAGCAGCATCCTCAGGCGCTTCAACCGAACTCCTCATTACTGGTTCAACAACTGTTCAGCCAATCTCTGAACTTCTTGCAGAGGAATTTATGAAGGTAAACTCTGGTATTAAGGTAACAGTTCAGGCAGGCGGCTCCGGTGCAGGTATCGCTTCAACAGAAATGGACGTTGCAGACATCGGTTCAGCATCCGAGCCTGTTGACACAGTTACAGCTCACCCAACCCTCCTGGTCCACCAGATCGGTGCAAGTGCAGTAGTACCAATATCAACAGGACTTGACTCTACTGCTCCAGTCTCCTCTGCTATGATGCTGGCTATTTATCAGAACACAAGTTCAACTGGTTACATCACACAAGCTAACCTGAGCGCGATAACAGGTGGTATCCTGGATACAACATCCGCTTCTAATCCTAATGTAATAGTATACCAGAGAGAGGAATCCGGTAGTGGCAGTGAAGATTGCTTCGCCGGCTGGCTTGGTAACAAGAACCTTATTGACACAACAAGCAACGCAGTAAAGAAAACCGGAAACCCTGGTGTTCTGGCAGCTGTAGAGGCTGGTACTGATGCAGCTCCAGCAATAGGATTCGTAGACATTGGATTCGTTGAGGACTCAACTGTAGATATTATCGATGTAGCTGTAGGTACAGACTTCGATGATAACAACGATGAAGCTCTCCTCCAGCTTCAGGGTGAAAGCTCAACATTCCCTCCAAAGCTGACCAGACCACTCAACTACCTTACACTTGGTGAGCCATCCGCAGTCGAGCAGGCATTCATAAGCTTTGCAATCCAGCCAGCTCAGAAAGGACTCTTCTCAGATGTCGGTTACTATTCAATGTACGACATCTAAATACTAGGTAGATTCAAAACCGAAATATGATTTGTGCAATGCACAAATCATAGCTTTTTTTCTTTTATTGAACAAAACGGAAGAAATGAATAATATGACATTATCCAGATCAGAATCATCTGCTCCTAAATATCTCTTTACATTCTGCACTCTTCTGACAGCTTTTATCACGTTCTTCTTCATTGGCTTCATCTTCTATATCGCCTACCCCACCTTTGAAAGTCAGGGTGTGATCAATTTCATTACCGGTTCTGTATGGAATTATGATGAACACGTATATGGGATCCGTATATACCTCTTAGGAACGTTGATCCTGACTGTCGTGACCCTTGCACTTTCTGTGCCTGTCGGGCTTTTTACGGCAATATTCTTATCTGAATTTGCCTCACCTCGGGTAGCTTCAATTGTGAAGCCTTTAATTGAACTGCTAGTTGGTATACCTTCGGTCGTCTACGGGATATTCGGATTCCTGGTTCTCGGTCCTATCTTCGTAAATTATGTGTCACCACTGACAGTTTCTTTATTGGGATTTATACCTTTTTTTAGTTCGGGGGTCGGTGTCCTTGGAATGAGCTTGGCACTTGCGGCAACAGTGCTTGCCATCATGATCCTTCCAACTATTATATCGATATCCGAAGATTCCATACGTTCTGTTGAAAGTACATACCGGGAAGCCTCATTCTCTTTAGGTGCTACTCACTGGGAAACTATTAGCAAAGTATTGCTCCCGGCAGCATCCAGGGGGATACTGGCTGCCGTAGTACTGGGTATGATGAGGGCAATGGGTGAAACCATGGCAGTTGTAATGTTGTTTGGGAGCGCCAATAATATACCGACAACATTTTTCGGCACAGGTACTGCATTGACTTCAAAAATTCTGTCAGATGTCAGTTTTAAAATAGCTAATGAAGAAGCAAGAAGTGCCATATTTGCTGTTGCTGCGGTACTGTTTGCAATAGAAATATTGTTTGTAGGACTGGCAAGGGCCATAGGTGGAAGAAATGACTAATACAGGAAAGGATACAGAAGATACTTTAAGACCTTTAAAAAATGGTTTTTCTGCGCTGCTACCAAAAGTTAACTTGAGGCAACTTAAAGGCAGGATATTCACCATTTTATCGTATCTATCAGCAATCCTGATAGTAGTGGTATTGCTGTTCATTTTAGGTACCATTACAATAAAGGCACTTCCAAGTCTTAATCTGCATTTCATTTTTACTTCAGAATCCAACCAGCCAGGACTTGGTGGTGCAATTGGTAATGCAGTGGCAGGCACCATACTTCTCTCCGTATTTTCAACAATATTGGCAACACCTGTTGCAGTAGGCACAGCAATATATCTGAAAAGATATGCAAACAACGGTCCTGCTGTAAAAACATTCCGTTTTCTCATAGATGTACTTTCAGGTACACCTTCCATAGTCTTAGGTATTTTCGGCTTCCTGGTATTTGTATATTATTTGAAGTCAATAACCGGAGGTTTTTCCTTAATATCCGGGTCTATTGCTCTTGCAATACTTATATTGCCGGTTATTGAGCGTGCAAGTGAAGAAGCAATAAATAATGTAGATACAGATATTGAAGCAGGCAGTTATGCATTGGGTGCGACAAAATGGGATACGATTAAAAATATAACGATACCTTCTGCTCTTTCTGGAATTGTGACAGGGATCGTTCTGGGAACGGGACGGGCTGCAGAAGAATCTGCTGTTGTGATTTTCACTGCAGGTTACACACAGTTTAATCCTGAATTTAAAGTTGCTGCAAGTGATAAACTTTTATTTGGCATTAAGATTTATCCATTCCAGGATCTTGTGGCAAGCTTGCCACTTACAGTTTATAATGCATACAATTATCCCCATCTGGTTTCAAGTTCAGAAGCATTTGCTGCTGCCTTTGTTCTGATAGTCATTGTATTGATTATCAATGCTTTTACTAGAATACTTGTCTGGAAGCGCCGGATAGGTTAACCCTCTTTTCTTTTTTTCACAATCATTGTGCTTTGCTTTACCTAACCTCGCACTTCCCTTCCAATCTATATATTTTCATTTCATCTACATAAATCCTTGAGATTAAGTATATGTCTGCATATTCGTTTAGTTATCATCAGATGGCTGGTACAATCACGGAAACCGTTTTTGATAATGATATTTCCTTCCATGAGGGGGAGGGGATATTTTCTTTGGATAATATAGTGGCTTATTCGGAAGAGGATGTGGGCTGGCAGGTTCTGCCGGGTTTGGTGGCTTCCAGGGATACTAAAGACAGGAAAAAGAGAAAATTCCTTAGGTCTAAGAGGGAAGAAAGGCAGGATGAAACGGGTGAGCCTTTGGCAGAGGTTAACAAAAGTGCCGGGAATAAAAAGAAGCGGTTCTTTGGATTTGGTGCCGGAAGGGAGAAAAAACTCCCCGGAATTCAGGAGGCTTCTTTGGAAAATGAGCAAACATCTGCAGACATAAAGGAACCTGAAAAAACACAGAAAAAGAGCGGCAAAAAAGGTCTGAGGTTAAGTCTCAGAAAAAAAAAGAACATCCCCTC
>NZ_MBKP01000032.1 GCF_002243045.1 Methanolobus psychrotolerans | reverse complement strand
ATTCATTTTCATCTGCTTCATTGGACTGATGATCAGAATGAGGTTACTGAAAATGATGAAGGAAACTGGTATTATCGAAGACCATACAGTAGAAAGTTTACTTTTAGAGCTTGAAAAGATAAGGAAAATCGAAATGCAGAATGGGGAAGTGATCGTTACAGAACTCACAAGGAAGCAAAAGGAGATATTGGGGAAAATGGAATTATGCGCTTAAAAAAGCGGAAGTCAGGTTGTATAGATATAGTGAAAAATACGATCTCAGTGTAATCTTTGGAATAAAAGAATACAATCCGATTAAATTTTCATTGGTAACATGCTTCAAAGAACCATCCAGTAAAAAAGTGAGAGAAGATGAGCGAACGCAGGATCAAGCGTGAAGCAGCATCAGATTATGATGTTCAAAATGACAGCTTTTTCGCATATTCAAAAGATGTGAAATACAAATCATCTATAGACATAGATGGAATCATTTTGGATATAGGAGAAGATAACTCTATAATGGGTATTGAGATCCTTGATGCTTCCAAGAAGTTCGGGATATCAAAATATGATGTTCAGCACTACAAGAAGCTGAATGTACAGATGGATATTTCACCTAAGGTTATAGATCTGAAAATGACCATGCGTGTTGGAAAAAGAAATGCGGAAGTCTTACGTGAAGCTGCTGCGTCTGCACTCAATATTATGAATTTGCCTGTTGGATCGGATTCACTGGCTGTTGGAATGTAAATTAGTGAAGTCGTAAAATGGCTAACCAAATATTCTTCCACTATCCTATACAATATAGACTTTTTACTCACTGGAAAATTAAAACATTATACTTAATCAATTAACCAACTATGATTAAGAAGTGTATACAAGTTGAATTTTGTTAATAGACCATAAAGGAAAGTAGAAATAGTGCTAAAAAGATATCAAGAACTATGGGATGTGTTGGTGAGCTTAAAGAGGCTTTTATCGATTGTTTGCGATGCATAGAAACTCAAAAATTGGTTAAATATGTACGTATTGTAGTTCAGTCTTCAATTATCTTTTTTGTAGCCTTACTAGCGATATCATCTGTAGCTGTAGGACTTATGCCATGGATTCAGATAATGTTAGGGTCCGATAAAATTGCAAGCTCAGGCTTGCTTAGCTCGTCTACCACAATACTATTCATTTCAATAACCGGAATATACGTTATCTTAACATATAGTATTGTCAAAGAAAGTCAGAATGCAACAAATCAAAGTAAAGTTGACAGAAAAATTGCACATGTAGAAAAGAAGCTAGAAAAATTCTACAATCCTCTACGTAGAATTCTGGCATATGAACTAGAGATAGAATTGGTGATAAATGGGGGGTATAAACATCTAACATTTGAGTCAATTAAGGATGTAAGTAGCAATGCAGCACCAAATTTCCGAGTGAAACAAGTTGATAATCCCACACTTCTACTGAACGACTTGATATTTTATGAACATCTTGCGACTGAAAACACACGATCTCATTTTGGAAAGTTGACCAATCATATTCAATTTGAAAATAAACAGTCCAGAATTACCTTGGATGAACTAAAACAAATAATGCAAAATCTAGAGATGAACGTACCAGAAGAAATAGAGCAATTGAAAAGGGAATTATATGAGATGCATAACAGCTAATAATCCAAATTTTCGACAAAGCGTATCAAATGCAAATTATCAAATTGAATACTGATTTCTGGATTTCCATAAACCAATCAATAATCGTTACATTCATGTACCAAAACCATTCTTTAATTCACACATGAAGAAGATAGTCATCATCGATTACGGACTTGGCAACCTCAGGAGTGTTCGCAAGGGACTGGAACACGCGGGCGCCAGCGTACTCATATCAAGTGATCCCGCAGAGATAAAAAGTGCTGACGGGGTGATCCTTCCGGGAGTTGGGGCATTCAGGGACGCAATGAAGAATGTAGAGAAACTAAGAGACACTATCGATGAGTATGTTGCTTCCGGCAAGCCAATGCTTGGTATCTGCCTGGGACAGCAGATGATTATGAGCACATCAGAGGAAGGCGGCCTCACAGAAGGTCTTGACCTTGTAAAGGGTCAGGTACTCAGGTTCCCGCACTCCGACCTTAAAGTTCCTCACATGGGATGGAACTCAATTAAGATCACACAAGAGCACCCTCTTTTTGAAGGTATACATGATGGTTCCTTTGTTTATTTTGTCCACTCATACTATGTGGACACCGGAGAGAAGAACACGCTCGTATCATGCCAGTACGGTACAGGCTTTGCAGCTGCCGTTGTCAATGATGCAGGCAATGTCATAGGAACCCAGTTCCACCCTGAAAAAAGCGGTGATGTGGGCCTTAAAATGCTGAAGAATTTTGTTGCTATGTGCTAAAGAGATGAAAATATGGATATTGAAGGCTACGCAAAACGGGGGCTTAAAAACAACGAGCCTGACATAGAAGACAAACTTACCGCCAGGATACTTGAAGTAAAGAGGACAAGCCCGGAGCATGCACGCAAGCTTGCACAGGCAACCATCACCGAAGCCAGGGCAACTCTCAATCTGAAGGGAGATATACTTGAACCCACCGTATCCGGTGTAACAATGGGAGAATTCGGTGTTGGCTCAAGAGGTCTTGGAGACTTTTACACTCATGAAAAAATAGCAGAGGTCATAGGAAAGACCAGTGCCGTCGTTGACACCACCCACCTTGATGATTCCGGTGTGGTGAAAGGAAACGGAGGAGAATACATCATCCTCACCGTTGATGGGATGCACTCCAGACTCAGCGATTATTCATTCCTTGCAGGATTCCATGTTGCAAGGGCAGCACTGCGTGATATATATGTCATGGGTGCAAGACCCGTGGCAATGCTCTCAGACATCCATGTAGCAGATGATGGTGATGTTGGCAAGGTCTTTGACCACATAGCAGGCATAACCACGGTTTCAGAACTTTCGGGCATACCGCTCATAACAGGCAGCACCCTGAGGATTGGCGGCGACATGGTAATAGGCGAGCGCATGACGGGAGGAGTCGGTGCTGTTGGAGTTTCATCAGACCTTACATCACGTGAGCAGACAAAGGTCGGAGATGTCATACTCATGACCGAAGGAGCCGGTGGCGGAACCATATCCACCACAGCTCTCTATTACGGAATGCATGCCGTTGTGAACGAAACGATAAACATAAAGTTCCTGGAGGCATGCGAAAAACTTCTGGATTCCGGCCTTGTGAAGAACATCCACGCAATGACCGATGTCACAAACGGTGGCATCCGGGGGGATGCAAAGGAGATATCCAGGACTGCTGGCGTCAAACTCGTGTTCGAGGAAAAGCATATGAGGAAACTCGTCAATCCGGTAGTCCTCAGAATGCTTGAATCCCTTGAGATAGACTACATGGGAGTATCCCTTGATGCTTTGCTTATCATTGTACCTGAACAATACGCTGAAGATATAATGAAGACCATCAGAAGCGCAGACGTGGACATCGCGATCATAGGAAAAGTAGTGGAAGGCACCGGAGCTGAAATAATAATTGACGGACAGGTCCGGGACTTCACACCACGCTTCAGGGAATCGGCATACACACCCATCAAGAAGATGATAGGCGACGAAAATCCCCGGAATTTTGAAGAAATGAAAAACGCAATTGATAAGGCCGCGCTCAATTCAATCGAAAAGAAGCGGCGTGTAATAGAAATGGTAAAGAGGAAATAGAAAGGTCTACCTTTCTAACTCCTGCTCATCTTTTAATTTTTTAACTACAAGCACCACGCCGTCTTTTTCAAGTATCTTTACCTTATCACCTTTATCAATTAAGTCTGAAGAGCGTGCTTTCCAGTGTTGTCCCCGGTGGAGAATATAACCCTCCTGACCATTGCCTATGGATTCAATTGCTTGCCCACTGTCACCGACAAGTTCACCAAACAGAGGTCTTTTTCTTCTGACCTCAAATATCTTGTAAATGACAAAAACCAGGAAAAGCCCCAGGATGATAGTCGGTGCTGAAACAGATATTATCAGCGTCCTCTGGAATTCTGCCGGAGTGTAGTTGCGGGGGAAATCCGTAGGAGCTAGCAGCACACTGCCAGCAATTATGCATATAAGACCCGCAATTCCGAAAACACCGAAACCCGGAGCCTGGAATTCCAGCACAAGAAGGATGACACCTACAATTATAAGGAACAATGCACCGATATTCACATCAAAGCCAGTGCCTATGAGCCCAAGAGCAATAGCAACTATGCCGAAAAGCTCTGCTCCAAAACCGGGGTTTGATATCCCCAGTATCACTGCATAGACTCCAAGAAGCAAGAGTAGAGAGGATACTATCGGATTGGAGATGATATTCATGAATGCAAGACGAAGAGACGGTTCGTAATAGGTTATTTCCGCATTTTCGGTGCTAAGAACTCTTCCTTTCACCTCTTGTCCGTCAACCTGGGACATTAGGTCCGTTATAGAAGGAGAAACATACTCTATAATATTATATTCAAGAGCTGTATCTGCGTCAAGGTTCAGGTTCTTTGTAATGAACTCCTCCGCTGCTGTCTGGTTGCGGTCATATTTCTTCGCATTTTCCGTAGCTCTCTTCACAAGAGCATTAATTATTTTTGTGTCCTCAACAGGTTCACTCCCGCTTGGCGTTACGGTAACAGGCTGTGCCGAACCTATAATAGTATAGGGCGCCATTGCAGCGATGTCCGTACTTATAAGGATAAGGGTGCCTGCAGACCAGGCTTTCGTACCTTCTGGGTAGACATATCCAATCACAGGGACATCGGTTGCAGCTATCTGCTCAATGATGTTAAGGGTCTCATCCAGCCCTCCACCAGGAGTGTTGAGCGTTATTACCAGAGCTTCATAATTGTCGTTCTCTGCAAAGGCAATGGCATCGGCTACAATGTCATCTGAGACTGGAGTAATGGAACCTGATATCTCAAGCACCAGTACCTTCTGTTCGGCAGCGAATGCAAGACCTGTTAACAGGGATAAGAGCAATATAAAAAAAAGAAAAGTGCTCAGGTATGACCGGCACTTGTATCTCATGTTTCCTCCATTCACTCTTTCTTAGCAAAGGCTTTGGACATGGCTGCAATTGCCCCAATATCGGTTGAGTTGGCTACGATGACCATGTTCCGTTCTCTTGCAATTTCAGCAAAGGTCTGGAGCTCCCTGAGCTTGATCGCAACAGGCACTTCCTCGTACAGACGTGCAGCGTCTTTCATCTTCGTAGCTGCAATGAACTCACCGTCTGCAAGGATGATACGGGACCGCTTCTCACGCTCTGCCTCTGCTTGCTTTGCAATGGCACGCAACATCGTATCGTCGATACTTACATCCCTGAGAGTAACACTGGTAACCTTGATACCCCAAGGGTCTGTGGAAATGTCCAGCAACTCCTGAATACTCTTGTTGATATCATCTCTTTTTGAAAGTACATCATCAAGATCTATCTGGCCAATAACATCACGCAAGGTCGTCTGTGAAAGCATAGAAGTTGCATATTTAAAGTTTTCAACCTCATTGACAGCTTTTGAAGGGTCAATTACCTGATAATAGACAACAGCATCAACAGCTACTGTTACATTATCCCGGGTTATAACTGCCTGTTTTGGCACATCGATCGTGACCACACGCAGGTCGATCTTCACAACGGTATCAATTATAGGTATGATCAGGAACAGACCAGGACCTTTTATACCGCTTAATCTTCCCAGACGGAAGATAACTACACGTTCATATTCATTTACTATCTTGACTGCTTTGGACAGTATAAAGACTGCTACAATAGCTAAAGGTAAGATAAAATCGATCAAAGCCATGAAACCACTCTCCTGAAGATTTTTAAATACAACATATATAAAGAACTTACATATTAATAATATATCGGTAAGCGGACAGAAGCTATTTGAGATTTACAGGAAGAAAATTACGCAAAGAAAAAGAAACTGGAGATTTAGAGGGCTGGGTCTGAATTCTTGTTTGAGGGGATGTACACGAAAGCATGAAAGCATGTTGTTATTATTGAAATAACACTTCAGACCCAACAAATAGTAGAACTCGTTTATCGTTTATTAATGTGATTGATTTTGATGTTAATAATTTCAAACTCATTTAAAAAATAGCAGTCAATCGATGAATATATAAGTCGGATAGATATATATGAGTTCCCTTTTGGCTCACTGGGCACAAGCAAACACATAAATCCTACATATACTATCTAACACTAGATACAATGAGCGAGAAATGTACAGATTGCAATGGGAAAGGCTATAGTGTCACTGGCACTGCCAAATGCCCTGAATGCAAAGGGACTGGTAAATCAAAGTCCGTAGACTTCATGAAGCTATCTGAGAAAGATATGGCTAATTTTTTGAAAAACGGTTCTTCCTGCAATAACTGCGAAGGAACCGGAGAATTGGAAACCAGAGAAACATGTTCAACATGCTCTGGAAAAGGTACTTTTTATAAGTGCAAAATATGCGGTACAGAAATGGACAGACTCTATGAAGGGGATGAGGTCTGTTCCTCATGTGCAAAGAAACAGATAGTTTACAAGCTTGACAATTCATGTACCCTTGATGAACTTGAAGTTGGCAAAATGTACCACGCAGTTGTCCGGAACATTGCAGAGTTCGGTGTTTTCGTCGACCTTAATTCCAACCTTCGGGGACTGGTACATTCCAGCAACATGAAGGAACCATTAGAAGTAGGAGAAGCCGTGATAGTAGGTCTTAAGGAGATAAAACCAAGAGGAAAGATGGACCTGGTGCCACGCAAGCTGAAAGAGTACCAGACCGTGGAAATTGAAAAGGACCTACCAACAAAACTGGCAAGTGAAGTTTCCCAGATGGTAGGCCAGAAGGTCAGGATAGAAGGTGAGGTCATCCAGGTCAAGCAAACTGCAGGACCAACCATCTTTACCATTGCTGATGAAACCGGGCAGGTATCAGGTGCTGCTTTTGAGAGTGCAGGTGAAAGGGCGTATCCTCAGATAAACTCGGATATGATAGTTACAGCCACCGGAGAGATTACTTCACGTGGCGGTAGTGTTCAGCTTGAGATCCAGAGCCTCAAAAGACTCACCGGGCCAAAAGAAGCCGAAATACTCCAGCGCATCGAAGCTGCAATTGACCGAAGGGCAGAACCCTACGATATAGAATACATGGTTGAGAGTGAAGTTCTTGAGAAACTCAGACCGATCATGAAGAAGGCTGCAAAGGAAATAAGGAAAGCGATCATTAAATCCACACCTATCCTGTTGCGCCACCATGCCGATGCCGATGGTATGACTGCGGCCATGGCCATTGAAAAAGCCATCATCCCCCTCATAAAAGAAGTTAATGGAGCTGACGGGGAATATTACTTCTACAAACGTGCACCTTCAAAGGCACCGTTCTACGAGATGACGGATGTCGTCCGCGATATCGGCTTTGCCCTTGAAGATGTGGTAAGACATGGACAGAAGATGCCACTTGTCATAAGTGTGGATAATGGATCCTCTATAGAGAACGTGGCTGCAATGAAGCAGGCAAAGGTATACGGCATCCAGATGATAGTCATGGACCACCACCATCCCGACGATGAGGTCGATGAATACCTGCTAACCCATGTTAATCCGGCACATGTTGGAGGAGATTTCGGTATGACAGCAGGTATGCTTTGTACCGAGGTAGCACGCATGATAAATGTCAACGTGGAAAAAGAGATTAGACACCTCCCTGCAGTAGCTGCTCTTGGAGACCGCTCAGAAGCAGAAGAAGCAAAGAGATACATAGAACTGGTATCTGACAAATATACCTTGCAAAACCTGAAGGATATGGCACTTGCCCTTGACTTTGCAGCTTACTGGCTGAAGTTCAACACCGGAAAAGGTATCGTTGACGATATCCTGGACTTTGGTGACCATGTGATACACAAGAACCTTGTCAACGTGCTTTGCGAACAGGCAAACGAGATGATAGCCGAACAGATAGACGTCTGTATGGCACATGTAAAATCTCGGGAACTTCCAAATGGTGCAATCCTCAATGTGCTGGATGTGGAGAACTATGCCCACACATTCACATTCCCACCACCGGGAAAGACATCGGGTGAAGTCCACGACAGACTATGCAAGAAGTTTGTGGATAAACCAATTATAACCATAGGATACGGACCTGACTTTGCAGTCATCCGCTCAAAGGGTGTCAAAATGAATATCCCCCTAATGGTAAGGGAACTCTATGAGGAAATCAAAGGTGGTGGAGTCAATGGTGGAGGACACCTTGTAGTTGGAAGCATCAAATTCGTAGAAGGCATGCGCACAGAAGTGCTCTCAAAGCTTGCGGAAAAAGTAGGATCAGTAGGAGTTGAATAACTCCTACCAGTAAATTGTATTAAAAATTTTAAAAGTTTTTTTAGTCCACACGGACTATGCGCACAAGTGCATGTACAGGGACCTCAGACAATGACTCAGAACCGGTCTTATCCACAAGCACCGCAATTGCAACCGGCTTTGCACCTGAGCTTTTGAGCTGGTTAACAACATCATTCATAGTGGCACCGGTGGTTATGACATCATCTACTATGACACACTTCTTTCCTTTGATGCCTGCAAAGTTCCTGCTAAATGAGCCATTTACCTTGGTTTCATCGCCGTGCTCATTGTAGGCATGGTATACTGATAATTCAGTATCGAGTTCTTCTGCCATAAGACTTGCAAGAGGAACACCGCTAAGACCGATACCAACCACCATGTCAATATCATTGCCAGTGTCTTCCACAGTATCAAGTATCATGTCACACATGGCAATCCCAACATGACGCATCCTGTATGCACTCTTCCCTATACTGCTCCAATTAACTGATATATCCTTAGGTGCCGGGGAGGTTTCTTCCTTCTTTGCACGGGTAAGCAACCACGTGACAGTTTCCCGGGAAACGTTAAGTTCATCTGCAATTTGCCTTGTAACAAGGCCGTTTGCCTGCAATTCAAGGGCTTTTTGGATCAATTTGTCAATATTCTTCATATGAATCCCGCATGTTCATTTTTAACCTGTAATTTGTTATATAACAATAGAGATGTTATATTTTTCTTTTACGCCTTTTCTTAAGTGAAGAACCACAAACCGGACATACATCACCGCAATCAAAACGTCTTCGACAACCCACACATTCCTTTTGCCATACCAGCACATCATTTATTTTTTTCTGGGCCACGGGCTTCACTTCTATACCCAGAACCCTGGCAACATTCTGAACGGCATAATCATCAGAAAGAAGTACTGAACTATCCTTATACTCAAGGGCCTTGGCAAGAATATCAATGTCAGTTACCGATAACTCATCGCAGTCTCTTGTTTTTTTTGCAATGGCCAGGACTTTTTCACGAAACCTTTCATCTGGCATCTCCACACGTGCCCCGTTTTCGCGGGCAAGCTCAAAACGCATGGATGCCTCATTGCTTTTGAGTTCATTTACAACCGAAGGGATTGTTATCATCCTGTAGGGTTCGATTCCTGTCCCCATTATGAAGACTGCAGAATCCGCAATGTAGTATTCCATATAGTAGCAGATACTTGCTGAATATAGATTAAATCTTTGTCAGTTTCAAAAATGAGCCATTATCATAAGCTTAATAAATATACATAAACATTTATAAAATAAATATAGGTGAAAGGAAATGATCATTCATGACGAGAATATCCAGCGGAAATATTGACTTAGACAAAAGATTACAGGGAGGTTTTCCTCAAGGAGAGTGCATCCTCATTACAGGTGAGCCCGGAACCGGTAAAACCATTTTTGGCATCCAGTTCCTTTACAACGCATGCAAAGAAGGAAAGAAATGTGTAATGATAGCAACTGAGGAGGTTCCGGAAAAGATAATAATTCATAGTAAAGCGCTTGGATTTGACCTTAAACCTTTTGTGGAGAGCAACCAGCTTACTATGATACACTTCCTTGAAATGAGAGCAAACAATGTATCTGAAGGATATAACAATGTCTGCATGCACATAGATGACATGAACAACCTTGCGCATATCATACAGGAAGATGTCGATGTAATCGTCCTTGATAACCTCGGTACCTTTTCAATAGGAATAGAACTGAAACTATTCAGGGATAAACTTGAGACCCTGACATATATGCTATCAAATCAAAACCGAACATCGCTTATAGTAATGGATGCAACCGCACATGAACTTACACACCGGATAGCTGAGTACCCCACTTATGGAACTATCAGGTTAATGACAAAAGAAAATCCGTATACCGGCAAAATGGAAAGGTTCATGTATATACCCAAGATGAGAGGGACAAAGATCTCACTGGACATTATCAACTATGACATAACCGAAAAAGGCATCAAACTGTTTCCACCAAAGGCCAATAGATAAGTATAATTGAGAATATTCTTAATTTAAGACCAGGCAGATTGATAAAATGGACATCTCAAAAGCTAAAGAGAGCATCGTTGAATTCATAAGGGAAAGAACAAAGGAAGCGGGTGTAAAAGGCGCTGTAATAGGGATCAGTGGAGGCATCGATTCCGCTCTGACAGCTTACCTGGCAGTTGAAGCCCTTGGTAAAGAGAATGTCCTTGGCATACATATGCCAGAGCTCAATCTAACCCCTGCAGAAGATGTACTGGATGCCACTGAAGTGGCGGAGAGGCTGGGGATTGAGTTCAAGACCGTCGATATATCAGAGATCCTTTCTGCATACATGAACTCAATTCCGCAGAGTTCAGCTTCCAATTCACATGCCAATGGAAACCTCAAAGCAAGGATCCGTATGTCTACCCTTTACTATTACGCAAACATGATGTCAAGGATGGTAATGGGAACCGGTAACAAAACAGAGATACTCTTAGGATATTTCACAAAATACGGAGACGGAGGGGTTGACCTTGAACCAATCGGGGACCTCTACAAAACAGAGGTTAAAGAGATGTCAGCATTTCTAGGAATTCCAGAAGAGATTATCACAAAAGCCCCTTCAGCAAGGTTATGGGCAGACCAGACCGACGAGGAAGAACTGGGAATCACATATGAATTGGTTGACAGGTTCCTTGCCCTTTTACTGGAAGGGGAAAGTCCACAGGTTGCACAGAACACTCTTGGGCTGACAGGCATCCAAAGAGATTCAGTGGTAAAACGCATCAATGCAAACCTGCACAAACAAAAGGCTCCTCCCATAGCAGACCTAAATTCCCTCAGATAAGGCAAAAATGGTATTATCTGCCGGGGAAAACAGGCAGATCCTCTTTGTCAAATCTCAGAAGCTGTTTTGCAAGATGGCGCCTCGCACATGGAGGAACCTCATAGAACCCGGCTTCTAATTCCCTTTTCACTTCAGATATTTCCGTAACCATTGAACTGGTGCCGCACTTTTTGCACCTGTAACCCTGGCCGGAACCAGCAGATTTCATCCTCTTGGTACAGGAAGGACATAACGGATTTTTAACTTCGTATTTTTTGGAAAGACTGATTATCTTTATTTTTTCAATGTTCACTGTCCTTTCAGTAACACTGCCATAAACAATCACCCTGTCACCGGGGATGAGTTTGCGTATCTGTTCTCTGAAATTCTTTGTGGGTTCAAAAGCTGCGCAATCAATAGTGTTGCTGGTATCATCCTTCAGAGAGAATATTGTGTGTCCACCCCTGATGATATCTGGTTCAGAGCAGACCTGACCTTCCAGAATATAGGAATGAAGTCCAAGAACATCACTGATCTTTGGCACGGATATCAGGTGCATATCGGTACCCTGATTTGTCCGATAGATACATACACGTTCCACAGGTTCGGAGCTCACAAAAGATGCAGCCTTTTCCACAGAAGATGCGCTCTTTCCTCTTATTCCGTAAAGTACCGGATCCCCTGAGTGAGGCACGCAAACCACCATTTCATTTTTGAGGTCTACGGTATCCCACGTATTCGGATAGGTCTGCCTGTCAGCTTCAAAAAGAGATTTTTTATCAACAAAACGCGGGGTTCCCCAGAAATCCTTTTGCCTGTATGCAAGATACTCATAGGTATGATCCCATTTCGTATCAAGCATTGCACCACATGCGGAAAGAGCACCTATAAGTCCACGCCCGTTCTTGAATAACTTAAACTGAAGTCCAAGTCCGCAAGCCAGTTCTTTTGCTTCATCTATTGTAATCACTTCTCTGACAGCGCGCATGAAGAACTCACTCAACTTTTGTGAGACTTTCTCAAACTGATCACCTGTAACGAATACGATACCAGGATTGGTGTTCTCATTGTCCATGCATGCCATGGAAGCAACCCTTTGAGTTACATGCTCCATTACTTTGTCCGGTTCTCTGCATTCCAAGAACAACGCAACAGAAGCATTCCCGCGAGTCTTATAAGGAATAGTAGGATTCAGGCGGACAAGTACAGGTTCTGATAAGATGCTTGCAAAAGATGAAAGCTCATCCTTTAAAAGGGCGCAGAGGTATGTAGTACACATACCATCCCTGGAATCAGTATCATCAATGCCGACAACCATTTTGATGTATTCAGTGCTCATTAGACCAATAGCAAATATGAGTGATCAATATTAAATGATTCCTTTACATACTTCACTTATTGCCTGGATTCAAATGCTACGTGTCCATGCTACACTTTTACAAACGTATAATCCCAGGCCATTATAACTATTCCGGCGTGTAAGAAAACATCTGCCAGATATAATCTTTTGATAATGTGCTGGGCTCCGTCTTTTAAAAAAGAGGCCAGACTGCACCCATGGCTAACACCGACAGGATAAGTATATATAGATGTGCAAATACACTCTATCTGTCATGACAAAAGAGATCCTGATACATCAGATCGTTGATGTATTACAGCAAGCAGACTTCACTGTATCAAAAAGATGCAACATAAGACCACGGAGTTTTGATCTTGCAGCAAGGAAAGGCGAAACACTAATTTTTTGTAAGGTCTTGTATAATATTGACGGACTAAATGAAGAAACTGCAAGAGAAATGAAGAGTCTTGCACGATGCCTGGGAGGAACTGCAGTACTTATTGGAGCAAAGACCCGGGACCAGTTGCTTGAGGATAGTGTTGTGTACATGCGCTATGATATCCCTGCAGTCAATGTGCAAACCCTTTATGACTATTTTGTAGAGGATGTGCCTCCTCTTGTAGCAGCTGCACCTGGCGGACTTTATGTATCTATCGATGGCGAGGTACTCAAGGAAGCTCGCCAGAGAACTGACATGTCATTAGGGGCACTTGCTACTGAACTTGGAGTATCCAGAAGAACCATCAGCAAATACGAAGAGGGAGGCATGGATGCATCCATAGATATAGTCCTCCAGCTTGAAGAACTGCTTGACGTGGCTCTGGCAAAATCCATAGATATTCTCCGTTGTTTTGACAAGAAGATAAATGTTGAAGTTCCAAAGGAAAAAATACCCGATACGCAACCTGACGACGGTATTCTGCATATGCTCTATGCCCTTGGCTACCAAGTTATGTCAACAAGCCAGGCTCCATTTAAGGCTATATCAAAGGATACTTCCAATACACTTCTGACAGGTGTCAGCATTTACAGCAGCGCAATGATAAAACGCGCAGACCTGATGAGCAGCATATCCAGCGTAACGAGAACAAAATCAGTCTTCATAATAAACGGGCAGATCAAATCAGAAACTGTTGAAAACACAGTCCTTATCGAGAAAAGGGAATTAGACAAGTTATCCGGTGCTGACGAGCTGGCAGAACTCATTGATGAGAGAACTAAGAAACACAACATCAATATATGATGTACTTACTTTTTGATGGTCTTTTTTTACTACATCTTTTAAATTTCCACCAGTATTTGACAAATCCCAAAACTCTAATATACAGAAATCCCTTTTAGAACTAACAATGACCACCAACATCGCAGTACTTGTTTCAGGAAGAGGATCAAATCTTCAGTCAATTATCGACAACATCGAAAATGGCTTCATAAAAAACGCAAGGATATCTGTTGTCATAAGCGATGTGGATGATGCTTATGCACTTGAACGTGCCCGCAATCATGGAATTACCGATGTATTCATAGACCCTTCCGATTTCCCAAATAAGCAGGAATATGAAAAAGAGATGCTGGAAGTCCTGAAAGACAACGAGGTAGATCTTATACTTCTTGCCGGGTACATGCGCCTGATAGGAAAGGACCTCATTGCAGCATACCGCAACAGGATAATAAACATTCATCCTGCACTGTTGCCTTCATTTAAAGGCCTCCACGCACAGCAGCAGGCTTTCGACTACGGAGTAAAAGTCAGTGGTTGTACAGTACATTTTGTAGATGAGCAAATGGACACAGGCCCCATAATCATCCAAAAATGCATACCTGTCCTTGATACGGATACTGCAGAAGATCTTGCAGCACGCATACTTGAGCAGGAGCACAAAAGTTACCCGGAAGCAGTCAAACTATTCGTTGAGGGTAAACTTAAAGTGGAAGGTCGAGTTGTAGTACACACATAAATAAAGTCATATAAAGCACTGGCAGAGCCAGACGTATCTTACAAACATATCATTATCGAATCTAACGGTTGGTAACAATGTCTTACATCTTAGAAGTTGACCCGGATATTGCAGAGGCCCTCAGGCTGGAAGCAAACCGCCAGGATTACAAGTTGAACCTGATTGCATCAGAGAACTATGCAAGCCGTGCAGTAATGGAAGCACAGGGCTCTGTAATGACGAACAAATACGCAGAAGGATATTCAGGAAAGCGCTACTACGGCGGCTGTGAATTCGTGGATATTGCAGAAGACCTTGCCATCGAAAGAGCAAAGGCAATTTTTGGTGCTGAGCATGTGAATGTCCAGCCACACTCAGGCTCCGGTGCCAATATGGCATGTTATTTCTCAGTCCTCAAACCAGGAGATACTATTATGTCCATGGACCTTACACACGGAGGCCACCTTTCACACGGAAGCCCTGTGAACTTTGCGGGACAGCTCTATAATATAGTTCCATACGGTGTTGACAAAGAAACTGAAGCTCTTGACTACGATGCCCTCATGGCAATGGCAAAGGAAAGCAAGCCACAGATGATCGTCTGCGGTGCTTCAGCATACTCAAGAACCCTTGACTTCAAGGCATTCAGGGATATTGCTGATGAAGTTGGCGCATACCTGCTTGCAGATATCGCACACATTGCAGGACTTGTTGCTGCAGGTGCACACCCAAGCCCGGTGACTTATGCAGACTTTGTCACAACCACAACCCACAAGACCCTCAGGGGACCAAGAGGTGGAATGGTCATGTGCAGGGAAGAATATGCAAAGAACCTAAACAAAGCAGTGTTCCCCGGAATCCAGGGCGGACCACTCATGCATATCATCGCTGCAAAGGCTGTTGCTTTCAAAGAGGCCCTGGGTGAGAAGTTCAAGGAAGACCAGTTCCAGACCGTAAAGAACGCAAGTGTCTTGGCAACAGAACTGCAGAACAATGATTTCGACATAGTATCAGGTGGAACAGACAACCATGTAATGCTTGTGAACCTGAACAAATTCAATATCACAGGAAAGGAAGCAGAAGCCGCAATGAGCAAGGCAGGCATCGTGCTCAACAAGAACACTATCCCATTTGAGACAAGGAGTCCTTTCATCACAAGTGGAATAAGGATCGGCACACCTGCTTCAACAACCAGGGGAATGAAAGAAGACCAGATGAAAGAAATAGCAGGATTGATCGCAGAAGTTGTCAACAACCTTAATGATGACGCAGTCCTTCATGGAGTCAACTCTGATGTTGAGCAGCTTTGCAGTGGATTCCCCATATATAAATAATTGATAAGTAATCCTATATTGGGATAATTTCAAAGGTGTTTGCACAATGGCAGAAGAGAACTATGATTCCAAAAAAATAGATGGCAGAAGCCTTTCAAATAAAGTTGAAGAGCAGGTTAAACAGGGAGTCAAGCAGCTTAAGGCAGAGAAGGGCATCGTTCCTGGACTTGCAACAATACTTGTGGGTGAAGATATTGCATCTAAGATGTATGTACGCCTGAAACACAAAGCGTGCGAGAGGGTTGGCATACACGCAGAAGACCATAATATGCCAGAATCCACCACCCAGGAAGAGCTTATGGAGCGTATCGTGGAATTGAACTCAAGGAAGGACATACATGGGATCCTCCTCCAGTTACCTCTTCCAAAACACCTTAATGATAAGTCCGCAATGATTGCTATTGATCCTGCAAAAGATGCTGATGGGTTCCATCCATATAACATGGGCAAACTCTTGATAGGCGAGGAAGGTCTTGTACCCTGCACCCCTAAAGGTGTTATCAGAGCACTTGAAGAGTACAATATCCCGGTACAGGGCAAACATGCAGTGATTGTCGGACACAGCAACGTTGTGGGAAAACCCATGGCTGCAATGCTTGTGAACAGGAATGCAACGGTTTCTGTGTGCCATGTTTTCACAAATGAACTGAAGAAGTTCACCCTTGATGCCGATATCCTCGTTGTGGGAACAGGTGTCAAGCACCTTATCAAAGCAGAGATGGTCAAGGAAGGCGTAGTTATTTTTGATGTAGGTATCACTGAGGAGAACGGCAAAGTATATGGTGATGTTGATTTTGATAACGTGGTGAAGAAGGCTTCACTCATAACCCCTGTTCCCGGGGGGGTCGGTCCTATGACCATTGCCATTCTGATGGAACACGTGCTTACAGCAGCAAAGAATGTATGATAAGCACATGTATATTTTATTAATTGAATACTATGTTATCTGATTGATGATCTAACCCTGAATTTGAATTAATATTACCAGGTTGAATAATGGTTGTTGATGTTAACATATGCGGCTTGAAGGTTGGCGATGAGCACCCGGTGAGATTGATGGGAGTCATCAACCTGAGCAAGGAATCCTTCTACAAGGATTCGGTTGTTAGTACTGATTCTGTTCTTGAAGTGGCACAAAGAATGGTTGACAACGGTGCAACTATATTAGACATAGGTGCACGCTCCACATGGCCTCTTGCAAATCCTGTCATTGGAGAAAAAGAAGAACTTAACCGTATGATGTCTGCACTGGACATACTGAAAGACAATGTGGATGCACTCATTTCTGTAGATACTGTATATGCCAGTGTTGCAGAGGAATCCCTGAAGCAGGGGGCTGATATTGTTAATGATGTATCCGGATTCACCACAGACCCGCATATGATCGATGTTGTGGCAGATTATGATTGCCCTGCTGTTGTAATGGCATCAGAAGAAATCCCCGGCGACCCCATAGGCATGGATGCTATCATGGCATCTCTTGCAACCATAATTGCCAAAGCCAATGCAAGGGGAATAGATACGAATAAACTCATACTGGACCCTGCCATCGGGAAATGGGTTCCTGAAAAGGACCCTATATATGATTTTGAAACGATCGACCAGTTCGAGAGCCTGAAGGTGTTCCAGAAACCACTGCTTGCTGCAATCTCAAGGAAATCCTGTATCGATGCCGTGCTTCACAAACCGGCAAGTGAAAGGTTATATGGTAGTCTAGCAGCAACGGCGATCGTTGTTCACAAGGGAGCACATATCATAAGGACACATGATATTCCTGAGACAAAGGACGTTGTTGAAGTTGCAAAGGCAATGAGGAAACGCGAATCATTTGTAAAATCAGGAGATTTTGAAGTCAGCCTTATGGACATAACACATCCCGATGATGCTGAATACCTTATGAGAAGTATGAGTGTTACAGGCACCGGTGCAAAGGTCATGAAGAACAAGACCGTAAGCAAGGTGATACGTGTGAACAATATCACCACCACCGAGGCACTGATAATCAAGCAGGAGATACTGGCAAGAGGTGGAGATGCCGCCCTTGAGCGTGATGCTGTATCCCATGAAACTGAAAAGACTGATGTGCTTATAATTGGAACTATATTACAATTCGAAAAACTGGTTCATAAGCTCTCATTCCAGGCACGCCAGCTTCCACTCATTGCTGAAATGATAGCAGAAGCCTTTGAGAATGACATGGATGTGGAGCACCGTTACCTGAGGGAAACATGATAATCTCGTCTGCAAAACCTTTTGAAGAGATACTGGAACTATTAAAGGATGAGGATGACATTTTTGTCATAGGCTGCAATGCCTGTGCCGCAAAACTGCATGTGGGTGGTGAGCCTGAGGTTATTGAAATGCAGCAGCGACTGCAGGATGCAGGAAAGCACGTTGTTGGCTGGGTAATTCCAAGCGCGGCATGCAGCGTGGCGTCCTTTGATTCGCTTATTGAAAAGAACCACGCCATAAAGAAGGCAAAAACCATTCTTGTTATGGCATGCGGTAGTGGGGTTTCCATAGTATCAGGGATTACAGACATACCAGTCTACCCCTCAAACAACACAGAATCACTCGGAGGACGTTCACAGGGAGAAGTGATACCAGAACTTTGTGCCATGTGTGGTGATTGTATGGTGTATTATTTCGGTGGTATCTGCCCGAAAAGTCAGTGTCCCAAACAGTTGCTCAATGGCCCCTGTGGTGGTTCGATTGATGGTAAATGTGAAGTTGACCCTGAAAAGGACTGTGTCTGGGAGCTAATCTACCTCAGGCTTGAGAAAATAGGCAGACTTGACCTTCTTGAGATCACCTGGGATGCTGAAGAAGGCACCGAAGAGTCAATCTGACATTACTGAAATTTTGTTATCCTGAATAGCTGAAAAGTTGTTTGCAGGATAATATTTCCTGTGCCTGCCATCTTTTTTGTCACGTATCACATTCTCATCTTTCAGCCTACTTATGTGCCAGTGAATTGTACTTTCATCAACCCCAAGTTTTACAGATAACTCTTTACCTGTAACTCCAGGTTCTTCACAATTTTTCTTTAAAACACATTTTCGTGTATCGCTTTTTGTATTAGAAACAGCGGCTTGCAGAGCGTTCTCATTTGAATGACCCCTGCTGAAATAATTAACAAACCGTCCCTGTTTTAGAGCAACAAGGAGATTTGAAAGCTGAAGCTTTTCAGCATGATACTGAATGTTCCTCTTTTCATGTCCATATCAGAAAGAACACGAACTATCCTTTTAGATGGCTCCTGTAGATACTTACACTGATCCTGACAGGATACCTTGCTTACAATTCATTCCATGATATCCTGTTCGGGATACAGGGAAGGACCATCACAGAAGAGATTCTTATAATCTTGTCAGAATCCATATTCGTATTTCTGATAACAGTGGTCTTATAGGAATGTGGTGGAAGCTTCCACATTCTGCATTGGTCAAAATAGATACCGAGAAAAACAATTTCTTCTTCTATACGAATGGAACAGAAGAGTTCAGATATATAATCGAAGAACAAGATTCAGTTCAACATGAATGATAAAATCATCAAAATAAACATCAACCCCGGAGAGATTAAACTCTACCCCGAAAATGAAGAAATACCAGCTATTAAAAGATAGCCTTGGTTCCCTGTTGCGATGATTTTAAAACCCAGACACACATATAATTCCCCGATGTCCCGGACCTTCAAAGACAAACTCACATCAAACGATTTTCTGATAACAGCAGAAGTCAGCCCACCGAAGGGAACAGACCTTACAGAGATGCTTTCTGATGCGGAACTCACAAGAGGATGGGTTGACGCTCTCAATGTAACTGACAATCAGAAAGCCATTATGCGTATGAGCCCGCTGGCAGTGAGTAAAGCTCTCCTTGACAGCGGTCATGAGGTTATCATGCAGCTTACATGCAGGGACAGGAACAGGCTTGCACTGCAATCCGATCTTCTTGGAGCATATTCCATGGGCATCAGGAACATCTGCATCATGACAGGTGATCACACAACAAAAGGAGATCATCCAAGAGCAAGGCCGGTTTATGATCTGGACTCTGTGCAGCTTCTGAGTATTGTCAGGAAGATGCAGGAAGGTTTCGACCTTGCAGGCAATGTCATAGAGAATCCGCCTGCTTTTATAGTCGGTGCGGTCACTAATACCGACTCCTCAAAGACCATGCAGATGATGAAACTGCGGAAAAAGACAAGAACGAAACTTGATTTTATGCAGACACAGGCAGTTTATGACATAACACAGTTTGAAACTTTCATGGAATCTATCGGTGATGTCAAGGTCCCGATGATTGCCGGAGTCATACCCCTTAAATCCGCAAACATGGCACGTTTTATGAACAAAAATGTTCCTGGTATAAATGTGCCTGCTGAAATAATAGAGAGAATTGACAAAGCTGAAAAGCCAGTTGAAGAAGGCATATCCATCTGTGCGGAAACTATAATTGAATTAAAGAAACTCTGCCGTGGAATCCACATAATGCCCATTGGCAAACACAATAATACATATAGAATATTCGAAATGGCCGGTATAAGGATGAACGACCAATGATAAAAACGCAAATAGACCATGCTAAAAGTGGCACTCTCACATCTGAAATGCTTATTGTTGCAAAAAAAGAGGGAATCGAAGAAGAACTTGTCCGAGAAAGAGTTGCAAACGGTAGTCTTATCATAATGACGCGTAAGGGATGTCCGCCTGTTGCCATCGGCAAGGGTGCCAGCACCAAGATCAATGTGAACCTGGGGACATCTTCAGCTGCAATTGACCCTGAATCTGAAATTGAAAAGGTAAAGATCGCACAGAAATATGGTGCTGCCACCATCACAGACCTCTCCATGGGAGGAGACATCTCAGCCATCCGGAAGATGGTGTTTAGGAATACAGAACTTCCGGTTACAACCGTTCCCATCTACCAGACAATTGTTGAGTGTGGAATGGATAATGTCACCTTTGATGACATTCTTTCATACCTGAAAAAACAAGTCAAAGAAGGAGTCAGTTCAGTACTCATCCATTGTGTTGAAAGGAAAATGCTTGAAATACTGAAAGGAAGTGGCAGGGTCATGGGAATGGTATCCAAAGGTGGTTCCTTTACCAGCAGTTTCATGATCCTCAATGATTCTGAGAATCCTTTCATAGAACATTTTGATGAAATAATGCAGACCCTCAGGGAAAACGACGTTGTCCTCTCATTGGGAAATACCATGAGAAGCGGATGTGTCCATGACCTGAAAGACGGTGCCCAGCTGATGGAGATAGAAACAAATGCTGCCCTTGCAAAAAGAGCAAATGACATGGGTGTGCAAGTAATAATTAACGGTATGGGAGGACATATCCGGGCATCCGACATACCGGATTCTGTCAGGTTATACAAGGAAAAAGCTGACTTTCCATTATTTGTAGCAGGCCCCCTGCCAACTGATATTGCTGTGGGATATGACCACATAGCAGGAGCGGTGGGAGCAAGTATGGCAAGCGGAGCTGGTGCGGATTATTTATGTTACATTACACCGGCAGAGCACCTTTCATTGCCAAATCCCCAGCAGGTCAAAGAAGGACTTATTGCATTCAGGATTGCAGCACATATAGGAGATTCCATGAAGTACGGTTTGAATGACAGTGATCTCATGCTTGCCACAAAAAGAGCGTCTTTTGACTGGAGAGGGCAGGCAGAGCTTGCCATTGACCCTGACAGGCCTGCACAGATGTGTCCTGAAGAGGGAGGACCATGTTCCATGTGTGGAGATTATTGTGCGATTAAGATCATGAAAAATTACTTGTCAGGGGATAACTGAATGCATGCAGATTTCCCATCCTTGCAGATGTTTGGCATAAAAACCCCTTTAATAAAACCAGGAGATAACATTGCACATGTCTTGATCAAATCACTTGCCAGGCAGAACATGCAATTCCAGGACAATGATATCCTTATTATTGCAGAATCACCCCTGGCAACATCCGAGAACCGGCTTGTTTGCCTTGCAGATATAGAGCCCGGGGATAAGGCAAAAAAACTGGCAGAAGAATACCAGCTTGACGCAAGGGAAATGGAACTTATACTTCAGGAATGTGACGAGATATTTGGTGGTGTGCCAGGAGCTGCACTTACCATCACAAAAGGAACACTGGCACCTAATGCAGGGATAGATGGTTCCAATGCACCTGAAGGGTATGTGGTTCTTCTCCCAAAGAACGCACAGGAAAGTGCAGGAAGGATCCGCAGGGAAATAAAGGATCACTGCAAATGCAAGATCGGAGTTATTGTCGGTGACAGCCGTACACAACCGCTGAGACTTGGATGTGTTGGTATTGCTCTTGGAACCTCCGGTATGGTACCGGTTGAGGATGCCAGAGGTACACTGGACCTTTTTGGAAAGGAAATGAAGATCACCCGCAAGGCAGTTGCCGACAACCTCGTATCTGCTGCCCAGCTACTTATGGGAGAGGCAGGGGAAAGTGTGCCTGCGGTGCTTGTAAGAGGCGGGCCTGCCCGTGTGGTTGAGGAGGATATTGAAATGCCTTTGTTCACTAGGGAAGAGTGCATGTATTATAGCAACATCAGAAAAGCATAGCTTTTTTGTAACTATCCATTCTACCATAATATGTATATTGATGCTGATTTCGCTGAAACGGAAATGTTTGCTTACTGATAAAACAAAAATAAAAAAACAATCATTAGCAACAATCAAAATAAATAATTTAAAATAAATTTACTCCGCTGATATTTAGGAGGATGGCGGATGATTGTGTAATTATTAGGCTGAATAGTTACCATAGAATTTAAGGATAGAGCAAAATTACTTTGTATATTGCTTGTCTGCCTATTTTATAATAAAGGAAGAAAAGATAATATACTACCTTCTTTTCGAAAAATAAAACAAAATAGAACCTCTTTATCAAACTTGAAACGATACATTAATATATGTGATCATGTCACATATAAAGAAGGATAATTCATATAATCTTTTTCAAATTGAGGTATTACAATTCATAGAAAAAAGAAAATTGAAGTACGTAATCTTGTCAAGATATTTGGCAAAAGCCCTCAAAAAGCAATCTCTTTAGTAGAGAAAGGAATATCAAAACAGGAAATATTTGAAAGAACTAGACAGACGGTCGGCCTTTATAATGTGAATTTTGATGTTTACGAAGGCGAGACTTTTGTACTAATGGGGCTCTCCGGTTCAGGAAAATCAACTCTTTTGCGCTGCCTGAACCGCCTTATTGATCCAAGTGACGGACATATCCTCATTGATGGGGATGACATTGCCACTATGGATGACAAAGAACTAAGGGAAACAAGAAGAACGAAAATGAGTATGGTTTTCCAGAGTTTTGCTCTTCTGCCTAACAGGAATGTGATCGATAACGCAGCTTTCGGACTTGAGATCCAGGGGATGGCAAAAGAAGAGAGATATGCCAAAGCTGAAGAAGCAATTGCTAAAGTCGGCCTTAAGGGTTATGAATCAAGCAAAACATCACAGCTAAGCGGAGGAATGCAACAAAGGGTAGGACTTGCAAGAGCACTTGCAACTGACCCTGATATACTGCTTATGGATGAAGCTTTTAGTGCGCTTGACCCTCTTATAAGATCAGAGATGCAGGATGAATTGCTTGCACTCCAGGATAAGCTCAAGAAAACCATTGTTTTCGTTTCCCATGACCTGGACGAAGCCCTGAAACTGGGAGATCGCATCGCTATAATGAAAGATGGCATTGTCTCCCAGATAGGAACAGCAGAGGAAATACTAACCGATCCAGCTGACGACTATGTGTCCGAATTCGTTGCCGGGGTGGACAGGACTAAAATACTAACCGCGGAGAACGTTATGAAACGGCCGGAACCTGTCGTTTCTGTTAATTCGACAGTTACGGTTGCGACACAACTCATGAGAAAACATGGAATATCATCTATATTCGTTGTGGACCCTGAAAAAAGAGTGAAAGGAATTATTTTGATTGATGATGCAGTCCTGGCCGTTAAGGAAAAGAAAACAATAAATGAAGTATTGATCACAGATATTAAAACTGTTGAACCGAATCTACCTATCAAGGACATAATCCCAATGATAGCAGACTGCAAATACCCGCTTGCAGTTGTTAATGACAACAATAAACTCATAGGGGTCATAGTAAGAGGTAGCATTCTTGGTGCCCTTGCAATAAAGAGGGAGGATTAGAATGGTCGTACCTAAACTTCCAATAGGAGAATACGTTGAAGTGGGCGTTTACTGGCTGAATGATCATTTTGGGTTTTTGATGGATATCTTCAGTGAATTTATCGATATGCTCATCTCCACGTTCAAAGACATTCTATTATTCCTGCCACCTCTTATATTCATAATTATTACTGCTCTGCTTGTTTACCTGGTTTCCAAAAAGGACCTGAAACTTGCAGTCGGAACTGCTATCGGCTTTTTGCTAATAGACAGCATGGGCCTATGGAATCTTTCTATAGAGACCATAGCCCTAGTACTGTCATCTGCAGTTGTGGCCTTATTGGTAGGTATTCCAACAGGTATTTTATCAGCAAAGAATGAAACAATATTCCACATAGTCAAGCCAGTGCTTGACTTCATGCAGACGATGCCTTCTTTTGTGTATCTGATCCCTGCTGTGATATTCTTTGGACTGGGTAATGTACCGGGACTTGTTGCAACCATTATATTTGCGATGCCACCGGCCATCCGTCTTACGAATCTGGGAGTCAGACAGGTTCCTGTTGAACTTAGAGAAGTTGCAAATGCATTTGGTACAACCCCAATGCAAAAATTGGTCAAGGTGGAATTACCGATTGCACTCCCTACTATTATGGCGGGCGTAAATCAGTGTATCATGCTTTCACTTTCCATGGTCGTCATTGCGGCCATGATCGGTGCACGTGGACTCGGATATCAGGTGCTTGTAGGTATCCAGAGAGTGGATATAGGTCAGGGATTTGAAGCAGGTCTTGGAATTGTGATCATTGCAATTGTACTTGACAGGCTTACACAGAGTATAACACCTAAAAAATGAAGAGAATTATTGAATGGAATTTACAGACCTCATGGTCTTTATAATATACAGTAAACGTTGTGATAAAATGAAAAGAGGAATAAAAGCCCTTACAGTAATCTTAATGCTTGCTATGCTGATCATGGTAAGCGGATGTACCGATCAGGGCACAGACGAAGCAATCGATAAAAAGGAAGCAACTATAGGCTATGTTCTCTGGGACGGGGAGATAGCCAGTACCAATGTCATGAAACTTGTACTTGAGGAGGCAGGTTACGATGTGGAGATCATTTCTGTTGACGCTGGTCCTCTTTATCAGGGACTTGCAGACGGACGGTTCGACTTTACAACTTCCGCGTGGCTCCCCCAGACTCAGGAAAACTACTGGGAAACATATGGAGATGACATAGACAGTGTAGCAGTGAACCTTGAAGACTGCCGCATTGGCCTCGTTGTTCCAACATACGTGACCATTGATTCAATTGATGAATTAAACGATAATAAGGAACAGTTCAACGGTGAGATAATAGGAATTGATCCGGGGGCTGGAATAATGTCAACAACAGAAAATGCAATTGACAACTATGGTCTTGATTACGAACTTGTTGCTAGCAGCGGTGCAGGTATGGCAGCCGAACTTCAGAACTCTGTAGCAGATGAAGAATGGATTGTTGTAACACTCTGGACACCACATTGGGCATTTAACAGATTTGACCTTAAATACCTTGAGGACCCAAACGGTGCCTATGGTGAAGCAGACCACGTTGAAACCCTTGCAAGGAAAGGTCTTGCAGAAGATGATCCTGAACTTTACGAGATCATCAGCAGGTTCCAGTGGACACATGAAGACATCCAGTCTGTAATGACAGACCTTGCAGCGGGAGTACCTGAAGAAGAAGCTGCTCAAAATTGGATAGATGCAAATCCTGAAAAAGTAAGTGAATGGATTGGAGAGAACTAAGGTTCTCTCACTTTTTTATTTTTTACAGGTGTTTATTTAGATTAAGTTTTTTTATGCATCCTCAAAATAATCCTGATCTATTTTTTTAACGTCATAAGTCTTAACAGTAGAAACGCCCACATCATATTCAATCATAAGTTTGGCTAAATCAGGACCATCAATTAGTACAATATTTCCTGTATCTTTAGCATACTCTTCAGCTTCTTTTGAGAAGTTAGCTGTCGTTATAAAAACTCCTTTTTTGGGTTGCTTTCCTATGAGAGCTCCAGCAAATCTTTGAATCTCTGGTCTACCTACAGTGTTTTCCCATCTCTTGGCTTGAATATAAATTGCATCTAATCCCAACCGATCTTCCTTGATTATACCATCAATCCCACCATCACCACTTTTTCCAATTGCCTGTCCAGCATCCTTTAGAGATCCACCATATCCCATTTTTATTAATACATCAACAACAAGTTTTTCAAAAAAACCAGGTGAATTGGTTTTAATTGTATCTAAAATATCAGATGCAAGCTCCTCGTGTAATTTCAGAGAAGTGTTTTCAATCAATTCTTCTGGATTCAACTCTTCATTTGGAACACTTAGATCTTGAACTTTTGCAGAATTACTGCTAATATTAATGAAATCATTGAACTCATTGAATTTTGATAAATAAGCTACATCTATTTTATCAGGCTTTTTTGAGAGAACATCCAATCCTCTTTTAGTTATACAAAAATAGCCTCTCTTTTTAGAATAAATTAACCCTGCTTTTTTCAGATAAGTACGAGCCCAACCCACTCGATTATCAAAAATTGCTTGTTTTCCACTTGGTAATAACTCTTTCATCTCTTCATCGGAAAGGCTGAAATAAGATGCAAGTGACACTATTACTTCGCGTATATGATGTTCAAGCTCATCTGATGAATACTCTAAGAGAGGAAGCATAATTGATTGATAATCAGGGATAACCAGGAGACCACATCCTTTTTTATTACACTTTATTCAAATTCAAAAAGTAAATAATTTGTGTTTATTATTCCCCTTCTTCTAATCCATAAGCCTGCATGATCATATGATACTCATTAGCAGGCATCCTTGAATAGAATGCTCTTTTGATGACCTCACTTAATGATGGATGGATGTCCATAGCATACATTATAGGACTGATGTCCTGGGTTTCAGTGTACATCAGAGGAATTATCTGGTGGATCAGCACCGAAGCCTGCGGGCCTATTATATGGGCACCGAGTATCTTCTGTGCCTTGCCATCAATGATCACTTTAACAAATTCATCACCCAGTGACATTGAGACACCTTTTGCTGTTTCCTGGAAACGATAGAAACCGATGACCAGGTTATCATCTCCGTATTTGTCAATGAATTGTTTCTCAGTCATTCCGACACTTGATATTTCAGGATATGAGAATACTGCATGTGGAACTGCATGATAGTCCACCTTTACCTTCTTTTTCAGGGCAGCGTTGTAGTAGACAACTGATGACTCGTGATTTGCAACATGTTTGAACAGGTATTTTCCATTTGAATCACCAAAGGCCCAGACGTTTTTCATGGAAGTTTCAAGGTACTCATTGACCTTTATCCAGCCATGATTGTCAGTTTCAACACCTCCAAGTTCAGGTTTGAGTATGTCAGTGTTCGGACTTCTGCCAGTGGCAACCAGTATATCAGAAACAGTGACTTCTTTTTCCTCACCGGTCTGACGATGTTTTGCAATCACCGCCTTACCTTCGGATGAGGATTTTACTTCCACGACCTCATAATCAGTGAGAATTTCCATATACTCTGACATCATCTTCTTTGCAAGAGTAGATACTTCCGGTTCTTCTTCAGGGATAAACTGGGCATTCCTACCGATTATAGTTACCTTTGAACCCATGGCTGAAAAGAAATGTCCGTATTCAGCTGCAATATAACCTCCGCCAATGATAGCAAGACTGGATGGAAGTTCCGTTAATTCAAGCACTTCGTCGCTTGTGAGAAAATCAATCTCATTCAATCCTTTTACAGGGGGGATTGCAGGCTTTGAACCTGTACACAGGAATATCATTTTTGCACTGATGGTCTCCTCACCAACTTTCATAGTATAAGGAGAAACAAATTCAGCTACTTCATTGTAGAAATCCAGTCTTTGAAGATGAGTGTAACTGTGCCTGATGCTTTCAATATTTTCTGATATTGATGTACGCATCCTTTCCATTACTGCTTTGAAATCAATACTTTCGATTGATGTTTTAATGCCGAAATTGCCTGCCTTTCCAATATCCCTTACAAGCTCTGCAGGGTAGAGGAGCATCTTTGATGGAATGCAGCCTCTTGTAAGACAGATTCCTCCCGGTTCATCCTTGTCAATAAGAGCAATTTTCATTTCAGGATCTGCATCAAGCATTGCACTAACATAATTCATCCCGGAGCCTGTACCTATTACAATAAGATCATATTCTTTCATCTGATTCCCCACAATACAATATTCCTATGACCATTGGTTGTCAATCAGTATAATCATTTCCGACAGGTTTTAAGATTATTCAGTAAACAGGAGACAGGTAAAAAATAAATATCGGTGATTGTTTCCCGTTACCTGACAGCTAATTATTATATAAATAGAATGATATTAAGATGCAAGAGACATATAGGACCGTGTCATATGAACTATGAAGGACAGAACAACGAAAAAAGAGAACAACTGGCCAGTAGAATAGGTTTCCTGTTAATTTCAGCGGGTTGTGCCATCGGACTTGGCAACATATGGAGATTTCCGTATATCACTGGGAAATATGGAGGAGCAGCTTTTGTTTTGATCTACCTTGCATTCCTTGTTTTGCTGGGATTTCCAATCCTTCTTATGGAATATTCCATTGGAAGAGCAGGAAAACTGAACATTGCAGGAGCTATGAGAAAACTTGAGCCTGTGGGCAGTAAATGGAATATATTCGGGTACCTTGGGATTATAGGAAATGTTCTGCTTGTTATGTTCTACACTACTGTTGCAGGCTGGGGGCTTGCATACATATATTATTCTATAACCGGGAGTTTCATCGGACTTGATCCGCATGAAGTAAGTATATTTTTTGGGACATTCCTTAGTAACACTTTAGAGATAGTACTATGGATGGTTCTTGTTGTGATTACTGGTTTCTGGGTTTGTTCAAAAGGACTTCAGAATGGAGCTGAAAAGGTCAGCAAGAACCTCATGACTGGAATGTTCATTATTTTGTTGATTCTTGTTTTTAAGTCGGTCACCCTTCCCGGAGCCTCTGCAGGAATTTATTTCTATTTAAAACCAGACTTCAGCCTGATCGACAGTGAGGCTATTTATGCAGCCATGGGACAGGCTTTCTTCACATTAAGTGCTGGTGCCGGGGGAATGGCAATATTTGGAAGTTACATTGGAAAGGAGCGGTCCCTTCCAGGAGAGGCTATCAACGTGGTTGCCCTTGATACCTCTGTTGCATTGCTTGCAGGACTTGTAATATTCCCTGCAGCATTTGCTTTTGGTATTGATGCAGGTTCGGGACCTGAACTTATTTTTGTGACCCTGCCCAATATATTCAATCAAATGGCTGGAGGACATATATGGGGATTTATGTTCTTTATTTTCCTTTCCTTTGCTTCAATGTCAACGGTTATCGCCATTTTTGAGAATATAATGGCTTTCACAATTGATGAATGGGGGTGGACGCGCAAAAAGGCAGCTCTTGTCAATACCATTGGAATAATCATGCTTTCACTCCCATGTGCACTTAGCTTTGGTCCTTTGAGTGGCATACAGCCACTCGGACCTGGCAGTGGAATAATTGATCTGGAGGATTTTATATTTAGTAACAATATTCTCCCAATTGGTGCTCTTTCAATTGTGATGTTCTGTACTCTGAAAATAGGATGGGGATGGAATAAATTCACAGAAGAAGCAAATACCGGAAAAGGATGGAAAATACCTGGATGGATCAGCCCATATGCAAGATATGTATTGCCCTTCATTATCCTGACAATACTTGTGCGGGGATGGATGAACTTGTTAAGATAGGGATATGCATTCGCAAAAAAAAGAAATGAGGTCTATGAAGCCTCATTTATTGAACAAGAGAGAAACTTTAATCCAAATGATCTTATGCTATATAGACGCTTTTGAGTATATAACTCATACAATATAATACAAATAAATAAAAACCGTAACATTGTTTAGTATAATTGTATTAGCAAAATCATCTGAATTTAATTAACAAAGACGAAACATAAAAGTCCAAGCACAAAAAACAGAGCTAAGTAAAAAAACAATATTGAAAATGATTATCTAATAGATATAATGAGTGAGTTGGCAGCGATCCAGAGTTCCCGAAGACTCTCGTACTTCAGTACAGTAAGGAACGCTGGCAGGCTTATCTTCTGTGTTCGGGATGGGTACAGGAATCTCCCTGCCGCTATGGCCGCCAAACTCTCTCACAATGAATGGTAAAATTTAAAGCCAAGGTCCGGATTCGAACCGGAATGGAATCGCTCTGCAGGCG
>NZ_MBKP01000031.1 GCF_002243045.1 Methanolobus psychrotolerans | reverse complement strand
GATGGAACAACTACAATGGAAGTGCTTGATCATCTGTTCGAGCAGGAGAGAAAACACAGGGAAGCTGTTGCAATTGAGAGAAGGACAAGGTTTGCTGTATTCCCTGTGAGAAAAACACTTCAGGAGTTTGATCTTGAGTTCCAGCCATCAATTGAAAAGAAGGTTATTGAGGATCTGGCTACTCTGAGATTTGTCCATAATGCAGAGAATGTTGTACTGCTTGGTCCTCCTGGAGTGGGAAAAACACATCTTGCAATTGCTCTGGGAATGGAGAGTACAAAAGCAGGATTATCTGTTTACTTCATCAATGCAGGAAATCTAATTGAGAAACTGAAAAAGGCAAATAGAGAGGGGGTTCTTGAGAAGAAGCTCAGGGATTTTACCAGACATAAGCTACTGATCATTGATGAAATGGGTTATCTCCCGTTTGATGAGGAAGGAGCTCATTGTTTCTTCCAGCTTATCTCAAAACGTTATGAGAAGAGCTCTGTTATCTTTACGTCGAATAAATCGTATGGTCAGTGGGGAGAGATATTCCAGGACAATGTTATTGCTTCTGCTGTTCTTGATCGCATATTGCATCATTGCACTACGATCAATATCAAAGGTGAAAGTTACAGGCTCAAGGACAGAAGGAAACTGGGATTGCAGAGTGGAAAACTGTAAGATTTAATTATGTATCTTATATTCCGCAGATGTCCTCGAATTTTGCCAATTATCTGGATTGCAATTATTTATCAATTAATAGTAACATAATTCAATTGAGAAGTAACATTTATTATCACTTCAAGTTGACATAAGTATGTGTAAATGTACGCTAAAGGAAAATATCCGTTTTTCTCTAGACATCTGCGGAAAGTCGGATGTATGTGGGGGGGGTAATTTTATATCTTAAGGTGGAGAATTTTAGACCGACGAAAGTGGGGAAAAGTAAACCGCCGTTGACAGTTTGCACAAAACTTTTTGCTTTCGACTGGATGAGCAATATTTAGCTATAGATACAGCAAATTCCTCTGAACATGCTCCACCTGTAAAGCTTCCGTTAACCCATCCATGTACATTTTTGGCAGTATCTCTATGGAAAGGTCCCTTACCTGAACCAACCCGACATACTGCTTTGCCTGGAGACTGTTGCGGTGCATGGCCAGGAGTTCACCGTTTGCCTGGTTGAGCTTATCGATGAGGTAGAAGTGATTAGAGTATGGACGGAGTATGGGGTTGGAGTAGGAGAGGTGTGTTAGAAGAAGGTGATTGAGTAACAAGACTCTAGATATTCGAAGAATCTCAAAACCACAAAGAGGATATTATTTTCCCTTTAGTTCCATAAATTCCTCATCCATACCATATTGAACTACATCAATCTCATTAAATTTTCTTGAAATATCGTCTGCATTTATCGATGGCAATTGAAATGGAAAAAGTGCAGGCGAACTAGTTGCTATTTTCAAAGACAGTTTATCTTCTGGAATTGCATGCAGTATTGATTCAAGGAGTAAAATAGAAACATCTTTATCAAGCAGCATATGCATATTTTTATTTTTCTCGTAGCATCCAGGACATTCAGAATCTTGCAAAATTCCCCATGCTATGATAGAACGAATAACAAATTGGGCATTTCTGCTGACAGTCTGCCTATCACCATACTGTTCTTTTAGCCTGTTAATTATCTGTTGGTGAGTGATTTTATCCTGAAGGTTTAATAATCTTCCAATATGTAATGCTACATTAAACCAGAATGGATATGACGTTGATATCATTGCCCAGTGTATTGCAAGTGCCTGAGAAGGGTGGTTTTGTAATTGTTTTAGAGCCGAATCTCTGAAATCAATGAGTTCTGGATCGGGAGATACCCATATTTTCATCAAATTGCTAACAACAAACTTACAGGTATTCAGACTACGTTGTTCTTCTGAGCCATCTCCCTTATGGACAATAAGATAGATATTCAACTCTTCACGTATGGACTTTTCATCCATTCCAGCAAGAAGCATACTTGCAGTTTTTTCCATCCACTCATATCGGATAAGTTGTTTGATACCAATAGAACTGTGTCTTTTACCCATCAATGAGTCCTCTTTTCAAACGTAACAAGTGGTACAATAACTTCTTCTATGGAGATTCCACCATGCCCAACTATGACTTCTCCTTCCTTTACAAATGCATCGCTTCCTTGAGCTACCAACGGGAAATAAGCAGGAGGTAGACCTATTGGATTCCATTTAACTGCAAAAGGTAATGTTTTGGCAACCGAATCTCTCAGTTCGGGAGTCGGATAAACTCTTACCCTTTCACCACGTGTTTCAGCTATAGCTCCCTCAGAAGGACTTCCTTTTCCACTACATTCTATATTACCGTGGTCGGATGTTAGCCACACCTGATAATCATGATCTAAAAGGTATTCAATGAGAGAGGAAAGAAATCCTTCCTTGCACCATTGTCTGATCTGATTATGCATTCCTGGAGCACCTAACTGCATTCCATGCATAATCTTGTCGACCTTGTCAACAACCAAACCAATGATTTTAGTTTGGTCGATATTTAAGATTTCATCAAGTATTTCACTAACATTGCCATCTCCCAAGCTGCGCCGGTAACCAATTTCCAAGCGTGATATGCCTATTTCTTCCCAGAACTGCCGCCATAGGTTGCTTTCATTATTTGTTGTGTTAATTGATTTTGGATAGTAAATAGGCGGTCTACCCGAAAAAACAGCTTGCCTTGATACAGATGTTAATGTAGGTATCCAAGCAAAAGTCGCTGATTCTCTCACGACAAGATCGGGGTCTTTTTCATGAAGTACTTTTTTAACAGTGACCCATTGGTCAAGGGAAAGGCCATCGACAACAACAAGAGCTAACTTAATGTCTCCATCAGATTCCAGTTCCCTTGCCATACAACGAGGAACATGATGAAGCATAGCAGGATTTGTAGGAGGAAGGTTGATAAGGCTAGCATAATGGCTGATAAGCCAATTTGTAAAGTTGGTATTTACAAGATCACTGATTTGATTGAATTTTTCAAGTTTTTCCTTTTGGTCCGTTGTATGAATCAGAGCTCTTAATTCTGCCCATTTCATAGCGAAGTCGATCCATTCTGAGTAACGGAACTCAGAAGCATGAAGTGTTTTTTCGAGAATATCAATAAGGCTGTTAATACGAAGCTTAGGATCAGTGTCATGCGTTTTAGATATGCCACTTATGATCCAGGGATTGCTTTCGATACTAATGTCAGTTTTTTGAACTGGAATGAGTTTGCCTTCAACAAATAGATTGTCAACATAAATACGGATGTCCTCATGATCAAATGGTAATGTTATTGGTCCTGTATATTTCAGATTGTAAGCTGACGTTTCTTTAATAATCTGGTTTCCATGAACCAGTATATCAAGGAAGAAAGGCCAACGTTCCTGTAGAAATGCAAAAAAAGCTCCATCATCGGAGACGATAGTGTCAAGTGGCCAGTCATGAAAATGATTGTTATCTTTTAATAACTGAACTAGTCGATTGCACAAGACCGGCGGTATTTTGACTTTATTGTAGTGAATCCTAAGTAGTGTACGGAGTAGTTCTACATCGTTGTTGATAAGATTTGCTGCTATTTCAAAAACATGTAAGAGAATAAAGTCTTTGGTAGCATTATCACCTAGCTTGTTTGGTGAATATTTTATTTGAGCATCATATAATTCATCTAAAAAGCTGCGATCCAGTTTTTCGATAACTGAATAGCTGAGATTGGGAAAAATGGCTCCGAGATTAAGGGATAATGTTCTTCCGGCTTTAAGGAGATCATTAGGCAAATCATCTAGCTCGGAGTTATGCAGCCGAAGTATGACTCCCTGTTTGGTTTGTATTCCCTGATCCCACAAGCTTCTGTATCCTGACTCATAGGCATACCGGAATTCAACAGGATCATTGAAATCAATTAGATCAAAACTGCGGTTTTTGAGTTCAACAGAGAGTCTTTCTTCGGTAAGCAGGTCATCGGGGTCACTTACTATGGTAAGTTTGCTTACGTTTGGTATGAACTCGCGGAGTATAATGTCTCTCCAACTACCTGTACTCATATGCCTCTCCTTTGTATTTGCATCATCAATAGTGGTTTTATCTCAGGTACGGTCTGTCTTGCAATTTCAAGCTCTTCTTTCCATTCGTTCTCTTCAGAAATGCATTTATCCAGACGGTATTGGCGAACTTCGGGAAGACCGATCCGCTCAATAGCTGTTCTCCTTGCTGTAAATGCGTGATAGCCTCTTGTTTCTTCATGTTCGATGGCAGAATTATGGTTCTGCTGGAGTGTATCAAATACTTCCTTCCCGGCAGATTCGGCAGCATTGACAAGTTTCTCATATGCATCTGCTGATGCTTTGTGGTCAAGAGAACACAATACATTTAGATCTGTTGTCTGCATGAGATCCCAGATATGACGAGCAGTTGGAAGGAACAGCTTTCCTTCGTCAGAAACAAAGACACTTAGATATCGCCTTCTTATTTGTGGAATTGTCATGGTATGACTGTTATTGTGTGTGCCCGCAAGCAAGCGAATCTCGAACAGTCCCCACAGACCGGATATGCTGGGTGATAATTCATCTATAGAAATACATGGTATCGGTTGTCCTGATGCAATCAATGGTAGATTGAGAGCTAATCCTCTGATCTTATTATCTTCCAGATTAAGTAACGAAACACCAGTATTGAGTTCGGCTACACTTGAACTAAAGGTACACTTCACAGAAACTTTACTGTCAGGCCACTTAAGTTCCCATGAATCTCTTTTGCGTATTGCCTCACCACCATGGGAGTTTAGGTAACCTACTGTCATACGTTCGACCCAATGAGGCAGTGGATGAGAGCGAAGACGTTCTGCCGTTTGCAAGTCAGGTTCTTCTGATATACCATAGATCGGTGATGATTCACAAATCTCATGAATCTCTTCTCGAATCTTGGATACTGTATAATCAACTGAAGCTTCAACATTATCGGGATCAAGAATTGCAGAAGCAAAAATTCCTTCGAATAATTCTCCAGCCTGAGCGGAGTCAAGCACATCGCCGGTTTTGTCGATACCAAATTCATCCAGGATGACTGAGAGCTTCTGCTCCAGGACTTCCCTTACCCTAAATTCTATTGAATCCTGGAAAAGGAAGTTTATCGCTCTTACGATCTTCATCTGGCCTATACGATCCACACGACCTATACGTTGTTCCAGTCTCATTGGATTCCAGGGAATGTCATAGTTTATGATAACATGACAGAACTGCAGGTTGAGACCTTCACCACCTGCATCGGTGGAGATGAGTACACGCACTTTGTTGCAGAAATCATCCTGGACCTTTTTCCTTTCTTCCATATCCATGGAACCGTTGAGTGTTACTACAGAGATACCTCGAGCTTCAAGGAATTCTTTAAGCATCTGCTGAGTTGGGATGAATTCGGTAAATATCAGTAATTTGAGGTCTGCTTCATTCTCATCAGCCTGAAGCTGATATATCCATTCTATCAGTGTTTCTGCCTTGGCATCAGGTCCTTCCTGCTCACATTTGCAGGCAGCATCAAGAAGTGTTTCTACCTGGGCTCTTTCGTTCTGCATGGAGGAAATACGGGATTTGAGAAGTTCATCGAGCAATTCCTGCCCATCCATGTCATAAAGTTCATCAATATCATCACTGGAACCTGTTATTTCTTCCAGGTGCTGAGAGGTTCGAAGTTCTATGTCTTTCAGAACCTCAAGCCGACGCTCCAGTGTAGTTCGAATAGCCCGTGTACTTGAAACCACAAGCCTTTGCATCAGTATCATCAGGAAGCCAATATGCTGCTTCTTCTCCCTTAGTGCCTGGTTATACCCTTCACGGACGTATTCTGTTACAGCCTCATAGAGCATCTGCTGTGAACTGTGTCTTACTTCCCATGTAACCGGTACCATCTTTGTAACACGAGGTTTGAACAGCGGCTTACCTTCTCCATCAACTGCTTTGCGTTTCTCTGTACGGATAACATAAGGTGCTACTCGTTCACGGGTGACACTATCCATGTCCGGGAATGTCTTATCATCCAATAGACTTATCAAACGATGAAATGCATCACTTTTTCCCTGATGTGGTGTTGCTGAAAGCAATAGAAGATACGGTGCAGCCTCTGCCAGTCCTCTTCCAAGCTTATATCTGGCAACCTGATCCGTGCTACCTCCCAGTCTGTGCGATTCGTCAACAACGACCAGATCCCACCCGGCAGTGATCAGATCTTCAAATCTGGAGCGGTTATACTCATCAATACGTTCCTGACTCCATCCCCTGCGTTTATCCATGGGCTTGACAGAGTCAAGGGATACTATCACCTGATCGAACATCCTCCATGGATTTGCATGCTGCAGTTCATCAGGTTCATCCAGGAACCGGAGCTTAGTACCCTGTGCCCAATAGCGAGAATGGTTACCACTGATTATTCTTTTTATCGTTGCAAGGTCTTCGCCGAAAACAAGCTGGAAATCCTCGTTGAAGTGCGTATGCATCTCACTGACCCACTGTGTAGCCAGACCTTTCGGCGCAACAACCAGTATACGACGAACAAGTCCTCTCAATTTAAGCTCACGCATGATGAGCCCTGCTTCAATGGTCTTTCCAAGACCAACTTCATCAGCCAGCAGGTACCGCACCTTATCTCCTGAAACAGCTCTTGAGAGAACACGTATCTGATGTGGAAGCGGAATTACATTAGACTCCATCGGAGCCAGCAGCACAGGCCCATCCGAATCATGTGAACCGCCCTCCAGCACTTCAGCTACCTTTGCTGCTGCAGCGACATACGTAATTCGGTTTGCTTCGATCTCCGGCTGAATCTCTGCAGTCAATGGTCGCAGTGCTGACTGCGGAACCCTGACCACAGTATCCTGGTTAGGAAGCCAGATACGGTAAACTATGTTTCCCCACAGGTTTTGTTCTTCGATTATTTTGCAGGGTGAGTTGTGGATGGTTGAGTATTGCCAAGAATGGATATTATTGAGATTTAATTCATTCATTTTAACGTCTCAAAAATGAGCCTGTTTGGCTTTATTTTTCGTTTAGACCAATGTTCTTCAATAGACTGGATGAATTCAGGACGTACCAATTTAGCACGTTTTCCAAGCCAGTCACCGTCATCAAATCTTAGATAAATACCTTCTGCGGATTCGTTACCGAAGCATGATTTTGATAGTAAAGATGTTAGGTCTTCGAGGGAAAAATGTCCTTTTTTAATCAATGGTACTCCAGAGATACCAGCATTGTTGAATATTTCATCTCTTCTTTGGCATGAAAAGAATTTTAAATCTTGTTTGTGGAATATATCAAATCCTAAGAACCAGTCTGGTAAATGCTCATAGTGAACAGAATGCTGTGCATAACACCATTCTCCAAACAAGATTAATTTGTCTTGTAATACTTCAAATAGTAAATCAGTTTTTGGAGTCAACCATTCAGATAATTTCTTCCATTGCCCTTGATATGGAGCATTAAGATATGATCCTCTATTCTGCAGTCTAATATTCCCTGAGCTATCAAACGATATACCAAGGTTTGCACCATCTACTTTTTCCTCAATCACAAGTTCACGACTTAGAAAGTCATTGCGTTCCTTTTGAGACATGACTTTGTCCCCTCTTACAACATTCTCACCAAGGATCGTCAGATGGGAAGTAGATGGGAATTTGTAATAATCTTCAATCAAGTTTCAAATTTCTCCTCATATTTTGCCTTGACATAATCAGAACACAGGAATTGTACTGAAATGCCTACGTCTTCCAAGGCACTGCTCCATCCCCACCATTTACAGTCTGTAGCTTGTAAGATTTTTGGTTTAGCGGGATGAGCATTAGCAACAGCAACAAATTTCCGGTCCGACTTATCAAAATTGGATAAACCATCGTGGATTGGAAATTCATCATAACTATTACCATTTTTAGTGATGGTTATTCGATCTTCTTCAGGTAATGTCCAACGGTGATCATGGACCCACTTCATAAAGCGATCTCCAACTCCAGGCTGTCCACTCATAGACAAGTGCCTGCGGTATTCATCGTATATTTCGTCGCCTGAATCCATTACCAGGCTTCTTGTTGTAATTACATGCTCAACTGCTTCTATGCAAGCCAGTACACAATGAGTAAGATCATCTGGAATGCTGGCAGGGTCAAGTACCTTATTGGCTGTTTTTGGAACATTAGTATCCACAAGACACTTGTTTGGTAGATTACTCATTAAGAGTGTCCTCCTTTGTTTTGCTCATTTGGATACGTTTTTCCATCGCAGCTTTGGCTTGCCCGGTAATATCCCCCATCTCATCACCGAAAAAGTGTTCCGGCCAATTAAAGATATTACCATACTCATCTATTTGAAGTGATTCCAATTTTGCAGGGGCTTTAGAAACACTGGCAAAATAAGCAGATACATTATCTTGAAGAACTTTATTTTCAGCGATCCGCCTTTGTAAACGCCTTAGGAAATGTTCAGAGTGAGTTTCAATTATCAACTGTATGTTTCTATCTTTACCGTCCTCTCGTGAACTGATCACATCAATCATTACATCTGCCAGTGCTGCCTGAGCACTTGGATGAAGATGAATTTCCGGTTGTTCCATAATGATTATCGAATTTGCAGGTGCATAAAAACATTGAACAAGGACAGGTAGAACTTGTGACACTCCAATTCCTACATCAGGAAGGTCAACCCAGTCTTTTGAACCTTTGGTGCGAATCTTCACTTCATATTCCTGTCTTTGTTCTGATATCGGATTTACTTTAAAATCTTCGATTAATTCCATGTCTTTTAGCTTCAGTGCAATAATTTCCTCAAAGGGTTTTGTAGGTCGCTTGTAGCCTAAACTAATCCTGCGGTTACGAGCTGCAAGAATGGCTGCTACTGTGTTTTCACCTGAGTATCCAACACTTTCAGGTTCGATGCCTGTCCACGAGTACAGTCTTTCAGCCCTTGTTCTTAACGGCCCAAGATAAAAGAGGGAGCGAAACAGTTTTTCATGTAGGAGATTGAGTTCCTGCACAAAATCTGCATTTTGATGGTAAGCAACAACTTCATCAGGAAAACCATAGAACCTTACAGGCGCACCGGGAGACCAGCCACGCCCTTGCTTTCTTTTCAGTACATATTTACTGCTTTCTACTTTATATTCAGATTTACTTTCAGGGCGGCGTTTCATTCCAATGGACATACTGACATTATTATTTTTATCAGTGATAATATATTTAAAATTGTCTACTAGCAATGATTGTTGATCTTTCGTATCTAATCCTATTTGCGAATTAAATGTTAAAGCATCACCTGAATAATTTGTTCCGGAAAGGGAATCTTTGATTTTTAATGTGTCTACGACTTCCCATTGGTATTCAAAAGACATTTTTAATTCGGGATTACGGTGAAATACCATTTCTTTATATGATCCGAGCTGGACTGCGGAATTCTTCCCACCTGGATAAAAGACAGCTTTCCTATCGGGCGACTCTACAGTTTGCTTTAGCATCATCAAAAACTGACCAATACTTGATTTTCCTGAGCTGTTTGTACCAAAAAAAAGGGTTATTGGAGCCATCCGGATATTACCGGTGTCTTGCCAAATTTTGAAATTTTCGATTTTTAATTTTTTGAACATCTCTCTTCACCCATCAAAATAACGATTTAACAGTCTTGAGTTTTATGTAACAAATACATATTAACTTCCCTTTATGCGACCTGATACTTTGCCTTTATGTTTTTCCCACATTTCCTCTTCCGAATACTGAGTGACAGCAAACCGAAAAGCATCCAAAGCTTTCTGTGTATAACGTTTATAAGTTTGAGACTTAATTCTTTTTTCACCGTACATCTCTGGATCATCCCATAGATCGAGCTCAAACATATATGCTCTGGTTTTTGGAAGTGTTTTGTTGAGTTTTTCAGCAATGTCTGTGATAGATAGACTGTATTTATCGAACCAATCTCTATCTCTGACAATCAATGCATCTTCACCATCAGCCAGCAGGTACCTTACCATGTCCCCGGAAATCACCCTCGAAAGAACTCTTATCTGATGTGGAAGTGGAATGACATTAGACTCCATCGGAGCCAGCAGCACAGGCCCATCCAAATCATGTGAACCGCCCTCCAGCACCTCAGCCACCTTTGCCGCTGCAGCAACATAAGCAATCCGATTTGCCTCGTTCTCCGGCTGGATCTCTGCACCCAATGGCCGCAATGCAGACTGCGGAACTCTGACCACGGTATCCTGATTTGGAAGCCAGATACGGTAAACTACATTTCCCCACAGGTTCTGTTCTTCTATTATTTTGCAGGGTGAGTTGTGGATGGTTGAGTATTGCCACGATGATTGCATTAAACCATTCCCGCCAGCTCTCTAAGTTTTTGTCTGAAATAACAGAAACTTGGAGAATTATTGTTCTCTATATCCATATATGGTGTGATAGCTTCAGCCCATTTTGATTTTTCATGTCCTATCTTTTGCCATCCCTGTGCCGATAGATTTTGGGAACCACCTGAGTAAACAGCATCTGCCAGTTTTTCCCAAGTACCACAGATCGAATCATTAATATATGATCTAAGAACAGCTTCCTTTGCCCTTGGATATGCTTTTTTGATTGCTTGCATGTCACCAAGGTACCATGCTTCCCCTTCTTCAATCGCAATACAAAAACGGGTTTCTGGCTGAGGATTGCATGTTTCCAGAATCCTGAAAAGTTCTTCCCTGAAGGCCTTCATACATTTGTCATCAAGATCACACACTACAATCACAGCAGCAGGATACTCTGGTGGATATTCTTCAAAAGTCTTGCCATAACCATGAAGTATCTTTGGTAGCTGGTCCAGAAGAATGCGCTTATTTGGGTCAGTAGTTCCTTTCAGACCTTTAGGGATACGCCCTATTCCTTTGTATGGATGGGTCCTGTAAGTATGTCCATTGCCTATGACTGTGGGTATGAGGATATCCAGCATTTTTTTACCAGACTGATCCTCTACGAGTATCTCAAAATGCATAGGTTTACCTCGCATCCAGATAGTCACTGTACCATAATCCACCTAAGGGAAGACCCTGTTCTACCATATTCTTAACAAGCGGGTCTTCACTTGCACGTTTTATTGTGGAAAAGCCATCTTCTCCCTTTTCCAGAATCCATACTTCTTCCGGTTCAAGAGCATCGACAAAGTATGGCTGATGGGTGGTAATGAATACCTGGGAACCACCTTTGCGACCGGTGGCATGTTCCCTGAATTCTCTGGCAAGTGATTCCAATAGTTTATGGTAAAGTCCGTTTTCCGGCTCTTCGATACAAAGGAAAGGTGGTGGAGTTGGATCTTCAAGCAGGAGCAGATAGGCAAATACTTTTAGTGTCCCATCGGACATCTGCTGGGCATAGAATGGATCATGAAATCCTCTGTCATTAAAGCGAAGTAAAAGCCTTCCATCAGGTGTTTTTTCCGTGTCAATTTTGTCGATTCCGGGGATTTTCTCTGCAATTTTATCAAGAATTGACTGGAATGTTTTTGGATGCTCTCGCTCCATGAACTGTACAACATTACCTATATTGTCACCGTGAACATTAAGGTGTTTTTGAGGACCTGCCAAGGGTAAGCTACGTGCAGCATCCGGTGTGAAGTAACTAAGGTACCACCCTTCTATGAATTTCCTAAATGCAGAAATTCTTGGATGTTGCTTAAGAGAGCCTAAAGTTGCTATGCCTAACTTGCGTTTATCTTCCAGTTCAACAACTTCGGTATCTCTGCTTTCCTCACGACTATTACCTTTTTTTATGTTCTCGATGAATTGATGGATATCAAAATCTTTTTTGCCCTCATCAATTAAGCGACCCTCTTTTTCACCTTTCCAAGCGACGCCTTTACCGTCATCCAGAAATAAAAAAGAGAATGGACGCCCTCTTGATGCTCCTTTACGTCTTTGACGAAGGCGTTCTTTTTGAACATAGGGCCTTCCAGATTCATCTAGATCGATAGACATTTCATACGTAATAGGACGAGAATTTCCATCTTCTTTATAATATATCTCAAACTCTATAGGTCCAGTTTGTCCTTGGGAACGAATTCTTTCAAATCCACCACGACCACGAGCATCGCAAGCCTCTTCAACACCAATTTTTAAACAATCGGAAAGAAAGCCAAAAGCATCAAAAAGAGTGCTCTTTCCTACGCCGTTTTTTCCAATAACAGCTGTCATAGGTGTTAATGAGTCCGTTTTTTGTGTATTCCACAATTTCCCAACTGTTACATCCTTCAATGCACGGAAATTTCGTATCCTAAACCCTTCGATTTTGGCCATTTTAATCATCTTCAGTTATTGTAATGTATCTCAAAATATTTGTGTTCTAAATGTTGCTGGGTTTTTTAAGTGGTGGGATATTTAAATTTTGCATGTTTATTTCTGCATGTATCATTTCCACGTATTTCTAAACATACCAGTCGAGTTCAAGATGTCGAAGTTACGATGTGCTTCCTTGTTATAATAACTCAAAGAACTTTTTGGTAATTTGGAAACGCTAAACTGACTTATGGCATCAATAATTGCATCTCTAATGAAAGGGACATGTATAGCTTTGACTGTACCATTTCCTATTCTTGCACTAAGAGAATTAGGCCAATAATTAAACAATTGAGACGGCTCTGCGACAATTTTATAGTCAACATAAGCAATTATCAATGGAATCTTATAATAATCAACTGCCTTTTCTATTTCATAGGACAGCATACTTCCGGTTTTACGAGTATCAGAGCTCAGTATAACGACCATATTTTTAGATTTGGATAAGCGCTCTCTGATTCTAGCTTCGAGTGTTGATCGTAAACTACTATCTCTTACAGCACATGTTTTATCATGGCTGTTAATATATTTAAAATGGATGTTCTTATTTTTGGCCCAAGCTTCAATAAGTCCATAATACCTAAAATCAGAATAGGTCGGATTTACCTGCCCAAGCCCGTCGAATGCTATATATGTACCATTACGATAAGCCATGCTACCTCCAATTTTTATATATGGTGCTTAAATCAATATCTTTTTTTTTGCTTTTCGGAATGATGATTCTAATATCATCAGTTATTTTCTCTTTTTTGCTTTCCTCAAAAATAGCCAGCAGAATAAGATTAACGACAATACTCGGCTTTATGTTAGTCCTTGCCAAACCCGAACCAAACAAAGGAATATTTAATGGTGAACCAGAACAACATTCTCTTGCTTTTATTAATAAGCCGATCAACGATTGATACAGTTCAGAAGGTGTTGCTAATGCTTGCAGAGTGCTTATATTTGTTTTTGTTAATGCAACACAAAAGAAATTATTACCCTTTTTTTGAACTACTGCCGTTGATCCTATAGAGTATTTCTCTGTTTTGCCCGAACTTCTGGGTACATACTCTGCCAAATTACTGTTAGATAAAGAGTTTTTTACTTGCTGATCCCAGTCTTCAGTTTCACTACTCCAATACTTATTGATTAGCATCCCATGAAGGCTTTTGGGAGATACATGCCTGTCATCAACAATACTATCGAAAAACTCGTTCACAGGAATAGCCTTCCATCCATCTTGCCTAAAAAGATCATCGAATATTATGACTATCTTTGTATCAAATGCATTGCTCCTCAGAACAATTGTTTGCTTTAGAAAACCATCGATATAATATCCATTGATCAAAAACCAAATTATTGCCAATATTAATGCGACAATTATCAAGCACCAAAAAGAACAATTGATGCTCTCAGGCATAAGGCCATTATACATTTCAACAAAAAGCCACACTACACCAATGCTGGAGAGGTATGTTTTACTAAAAGTTAACAACATCTCATTCCCCTCCAACCCTAGTCACAGCTTGATCATACCACATCAACAACTTCGGATCCTCTTCCAGCACACTATTCGGTATCAGATCAGCCACCTTAATAATAGTAGAATAATCCCTCTCCTGCCAAGCTTTCTTAAAACCAGCCCTGACAGCCTCCATCCTGAAGACTTTGAGTTTCTTGGTTGACTGCCTGTACTCATCAAACTCTTTCAACAGCGACTTCTCACGCAGCTTCTCCAGGTCCCCTGCCTTATTCGGATCTGGCACATACCACCTGTCCTTAGCCTTAGCCATCAATGCAGGATCATCTTTCTGTAGGTTACGCATCTCCGGCCAGTTGGTAGAAAGATAACCATGTATCTGGCTTGGCACATCACCAATACCATTGTAGCTGAGGAAATTCTGGTTTAGCAATTCCCTCAGGTCCAGTTGCTGTTCATTCTTACTCCATCCGCCAAGCTCCTGCATGAACTGCGGATTGATATCCTGGAATGTCTGCGGTTTTGCCTTTAGAAGCTGGCGTAACCACTGAATTGCAGAAGCTTCATCGGATACGAAAAGTTTGGTTTGGATAAGCTGGCCTGAAGTCAGTTTCTTACGGTCGTACTCTGCAGCCTGCTCTGGCAGGAAGTACATACCATCTCTTTCAATGAATCGTTGTCCAAGCCCAATCTGGAACTCCTGGCTTGAGATTGGCACAGGATATCCTTTACGGACGTAATAGGCTACCATCTGATCGAAAAGAATACGAGGGTCGCGTTCTGGTATTAGTTGCAACAAAGCACCCTGATATTTGGTAATAGGCAAGTAACCTAAGTGAGTTCTCACGAAGTCCCATACACCTGCTTCTGTTTGGGCTTCTTTCTGGAAGCGTTCTTCGAAGCCACCATTGGGTTTATAGGCGGAGATTACGAAATCTTGTTTGACTGAAGTTGTGCTTGTAACTGCATTGAAAGTTCCTTGCTTTTTATCTAACGCTGAAACATTGCCTACTATAAAACCGGCTTCATTTATAGAAGTTTGAATATTATTCCATACAGAAGCTTTGGTATTTGAGAATTCAACTGTCATCCATCGACCAGGCTTTAAAGACCTATATGCTTCTTTAAAGCATTCAGTCATTAATTTTCTGTAATCATCAAGATCTTTTTTCTGAGATTTGTTTTCAATGGCTTCTGGAATTTTATTAGTAAGAACGCTCAACCATGTTTCCCATAAAAAATTAAGCTCCGAATACATTAGATTTGATCCAAAAGGCGGATCAAAGAATAAATAGTCTAAACTTTCATATGGTATCCCTGTTGACTCACTTGAACATGTAAATACAAGTTGTTTTGTAATTCTATCTCTTTTTGACTGGTATGAAATGACATCTTTTATTCTAAACCCTATCATTAAGTTGATGTTATATTCTATCTGGTTGGATGGAATGTACAGAGTGCCAGCCAATACTCCTGCAGTTTTTGATAAACTTGTATTGAGTCTACTGATGGCTATTTTATGCATTTTACTTGCCCTTGGAAGCTGATCACCAACTAGACATAAAAGTTGTCCTTCCAGAAAAGATGCTTTTAGACAATGTCGCAATGTTGCCAAGACTCTTAAATTTCTTTTAGAGTAGAAATGATGCGCATGAGTGGCACCTACTTTAAAAGGATCTGAGGTTTTATCTCCTTCTGGAACCTTCTCAGAAGGGAACCAATATGGTATGGGTTCTTGGTTAACTTTTTCGATGAGATTTAAATCATCTGTATCTGGTTCTTTTTCAAATCGACCCTTAATTCCTTGAACAGAATAATTTATTTGAACGGGAATCTGTTTAGCTTGTGCAACAGACTTTTTAAGTGGAGAGTCAAAGACATTTACCCATGCGCGCTCCATTGTCTGCTTTGATAACAATGTGTTGCAATGAGGGCATGGAAAAGAATCGTGTACCTTACCAACTTCTTTGTCAACAGCCTCTTCCCAAAAAACAACTTCCCCTGTGCATTCCGGACAAACAAACACATCTGACCAGACAGTATAGTTAATCTTCGCCATCCTACCATCAGTATGCTTGGTCTCATACATCCAGCCACATTCCTCTTCGACCTCCTTGAGGATGCGTTTTGCCTCTTTTTCAAATGCTTTCACATCCACAGGGGTGTTGTAGTTGTAGGCGATGAAAGTTGCTGCTGGCGAGAGATCATTCAAAACAGCTCTGCGCACACCTAGCTTTGAGAAAGGCACCCAACGAGTCTTTTCATCCTCGCCAGTCTCCTGTTGCATGATGGTGCCGTCAGGTTTTACCTGATAGCCAAGGGATTCCACTGTCTTGCGGTCACCACACATCTGTGCAGCCACGCCGGTCATGCCTGTACCACAGAAACCGTCAAAGACTATGTCTCCTGGCTCTGTATAGTGGAGGATGTAGCGCATGATGGCTTTGTGAGGCACCTTGGTGTGGTATGAGTGGGCATTGTAGATGGGATCGTTCTTGCCTTCGCTCACATCGGCTGCAATGTTTTCCATATGAATCTTCCATTTTCCCCTGTTCTTCGATCTCCTGTTCAATTGGATTGAAAGGCCCGGGAATTCGACCCGGGCCCCAATCGCTACCCACCACTCATGCGCGGGTAACTTTGTACCACCCACCTGTACAGGCAACATACTATAGGCACGATTAGTACTTAAATATTATGTTTAATTGTTTATTTAATATTTAATTATTGGTTTTTGATCCAGGACGGCACTTAAAAAATGCAATCTTGAATATTCAGCAGTTCCCGGAACTTACCAATGAATAGGAACCCTCGATGTCTCGCCCGAAGGCAAATATCTCTATGTTCCCCTTTTCCATGAGCGCAAATGCCCCCTTGCCCTTCATGCCACAGTAGTCCGGTATTGAGAACATGGACAGCAGTTTCCCATCAAACCACCATTTGTACCCGGTTTCAAGTGTCGAATGGGCCCTGACTATCTTTTCAAGCCCGTTGATCCTGAGAAACTCCTCACAGACGTCAGGACCAAACATTTCAGTCCCTCCTCTCTGAGCAGATATTGCCAAGCCTGGATCATCGCATGGATCGTTCCATAAGTACGCAAAACAATCCTCTTTTTCGATAAGGTCCAGACTTACAGGGTCCCCTATACCGCCATGCGCACAGAACACAGAGCCGTTTACGACAGCTGCAACAGGCATCCTGTCAAATGTCCTGTTCACAAGAGTAAATAACTCTTCATCCCTGTCAAGGTCATGATAGAAACCATAGCAAATATTGATCTCTGATGTTTCATGGTTCCCGCGGAGAAGGACGATATTCTCGGGATGATCTATCTTCAGCTGGAACAGCCGGCAAAGAACTTCTATTGAATGTTCCCCTCTGTCAACATAGTCTCCAAGGAAAACAAATCTGCCACAATCAAGTGTCTCGGCCCTTTCCAATATGAACTCCAGTGCCTCCAGATCACCATGCAAGTCTCCTACAAGGATTACTTTATCGTGGTCCAGGCGAACGACTGCAGGCTCTGCTTCGAATACACAAGATACTTTCTGGCTAAGATATTCGAGGCTTAACCATTAATCCCATTAACCCTTTAAATGGCCCATTAACTCTTACAACCGACTTTCTGCAGATGTCTAGAGAAAAACGGATATTTTTCTTTAGCATAGATTTACGCATACTTATATCAAATAGAAGTGACACTAAGTGTTATTTCTTACTTTAATTATGTTACTATTAATTGATAAATAATTGCAATCCAGATAATTGGCAAAATTTGAGGACATCTGCGGAATATAAGTTACAACTGCTTCTTTTGACTAAAATTTCCTTTTATGCCCTCAAATCCTCAACTTTCTAAAAGCACTTGGAGCACGAATCAGGTCAAGTCTTTCAACCTTAAATGCTGCCAGTGCCGTAAGTAGTGCAGTTATGTTGCTTATTGAAACAAACAACTTAGCCCACTCATTACCTCTGGTTAGTGTTTTTGATCGATTGTATCCAACGACCTCGTTAGAATTTTTCCTTTCAACACAAGTCCTCAGGTCATAGATCTTTTGAAGTATCCGATGATATATCCTGGGGATATAAATCGCTCTGAAATGGTT
>NZ_MBKP01000030.1 GCF_002243045.1 Methanolobus psychrotolerans | reverse complement strand
GCTTACATCACAACCAGTGAACTACAGGCAGCCATCAACTGCTGGCTCAATGATCTGAATACTCCGACAACCGGTGAACCTGTAACAACTAACAGGCTCCAGCTTCTGGTGCACTACTGGGTCCAGAACACCGAGTGTCCTGAGGGTGCAGACGCATAAACAAGTTAGTAAAACATTCTGAATAAATGCCCGATAACGGGTGTTTATTCTTCTTTTTTTCTGCTGGAATCAAAACAAAGTAAGCATCCGCCGAAGGCGGCACATTCCTATACTTCTGCATAGAAGATTATTGCAAAGACCATTGCATTTATACAGAGAATTCTACAGAAGCCCTGCGAAGAAAGTATTCTAGGTATTATGAAAGTTATTTTGTTTTTTCTTGTGGGAAAACGCCGGCTTTGCCGGACTCTTCGGGATAACTCAAGTTATCCATGGATTACGATTAATCAGTTTACAAACTTCCTTAGAGTTTAATGGCAGGATTTCTACAGAGCCTGAATATCCCTAAATTTTGTACCGCATACATAATTATTTTGCTGGCATGCCAAGCCATCACTGCAATTCAGTATATTATCATTTAAGATAACTATTGTTATCTTATATTCGATGTTTATATGCATGACCTTCAAACCAATTGCTAATTTCATTCCACCAATTGGTGGTTGGATGTTAATTCTGGATTTTAATTCATTGGAGGTTATTAATGAAAGAAAAATGGATCATTCCGATTCTTTTCCTTAGCTTGTTTATGATCATTTCACCGGCTGTGGCAGAAGAAAACACAGACGGTACCTGGCATCAGTTCCACAGGGATGCAGCGAACACAGGAAACACATCATCCACTGCACCGGATAATAATAACATCCTGTGGAGCAGTCCCGCTATCTCAGCCATTGCTTCATCTTCACCGGTGATAGCAGAGGATATGGTTTTTGTTAACTGTGTCGATGGGGAGGTTTCCAGCCTGAAGGCTCTTGATATAGATACAGGTAATGTCTTATGGAGCGAAGAGGTAGATGCCCAGCAATGGGGCTCATGGGCATCCCCTGTGTACGATGACGGTAAGGTCTTCGTGTCCATGGGAACAAACATCACCTGCTTTGATGCCTCAACCCATGCTGTGTTATGGGATAAAATGCCTAGCTCACAGGCTTCATGTGATGGAAGTCCTACTGTTGCTGACGGTAAGGTCTTTGTCAACGACTGGCAGGGTGCACACTATTACTCATACGATGAAACAACAGGTGCATTGCTGGGAAGTTTTGAGGTTTTCAAAAGTGGTCCGCAGGGTCCGCGTGCACAGGGTACTCCTGCTTATTACGACGGAAAACTTTACCTTACGAGCGTAAGCTACCAGTATTACAATGAAAGCGATGTACTTCGTGAAGGATACCTGTACTGTGTAGATGCAGACGACCTGAGCCATGAGTACTGGAGATGCGATTTTGAAAATGGTTTGTGGGGCAGTGCTGCTGTTGCTGACGGGATAGTCTATGTTGCAACCTATGATTTCTATGACGGGGAGGGCGGAGACATATATGCCCTTAACGCTGAGACGGGTGCTATCATCTGGGGTAAGGATGATGCAATAAAAGTCACAGACGGCACAATAAGTACTGCCTATGGCAATGTCTATGTTGCCGGCGGGTACCAGGCCGGGCAGGTGTACTGTTTTGACGGGGCCACAGGTGACCTGGTATGGGAAACTGAAGCGGGTTTAAAGATCGGGGCATGGACTAACTCGGTTGCTGTTGCTGACGGTAAGGTTTTCGCAGGCAGGGAAGTAGCATCCGGGACAGGTATGCGTTTCGGATTTGAGTACCTCTTTGCTATGGATGCTTATACGGGTGAACTTCTCTGGAAAGGATCAGAAGGAGGTGCCTCACCTGCTGTTGCTGACGGTAAGGTATTTACCATAGACGATGACGGTAAAGTGTACTGTTACGGTGGAGGTACTGATACGGTGGACCTCAACGTGGCCGCTGTCAGTGCTACACCATACTACAATCACGAAAATACCATTACTGCTACTGTAGCAAACGATGGCAGCTCTTATGCAGGTGACGTTACGATTTCCCTGCTCATCGACGGTTCTCTGACAGACAGCACTACAGTCAGTGTTGCCGGAGGACATTACGAAAGCGTTGAGTTCCCATGGACGCCCACTGAAGAAAAGGACTACGACATTACCATAACTGCAGGATTCACCGGAACAGATATCGATCTTTCAAATAACCAGAAAACCCAGGTGATAACGGTTATTGATGCAGATGCGGATCTTGTGCCACAGGCATATAATATGTATTGCTATAAGGGGCAGGAGTATGGTGTGCCAGTAGTCATAGAGAACCAGGGCTACAAGACTTCTAACCCGTGTTCTGTAAACGTGGCGACCATTAACATTCCTGAACAGGTAATTGAGATCCCGGCGATAGAACCTGGTGAAAATTATACCATCTACTTTAAAGAATACACTATTAGTGATGTTATACACCATGTTTACGTAACAGTCGACATCGACGATGATACACCTGAAGTCACGGGAGTGTCCGGTGGTGAGTCAAACAACGTAGCTGATATTTGGATGCGTGGTAAAGAGTTAACTCTTCCTGATCCTGAAATCGGAGACTGGCAGCAGTTCCATCAAAACAGTGTGAACGTGGGGGCAAAAGCAAATTACGGACCCAGTGATGATGAACCGGTACTAATATGGGACGTAAGCAGCTTCACCGGGGGGGTTGACGTCGTACCTATCATTGCAGGAAATCGTACATATGCATTATCTTCCGGTGGAATCCTGGGTTGTTATGAAAAGTATAACGGTACATACATATGGTCAGTTGAAGTAGAAACGAGTACGCTGCAGACTTCCACTCCTGCATATGGTTATGCTTACTATCCTGATGACAGGGGCACAGTGGCAGAAGAGATTTACGTAGCCACCAACGGAGGCGATCTCTACGCTTTTAATGCAAATACAGGTGAACAAGTGTGGAAGCGTGAAGTCACTGACGAAGGTTTTGAAACACCCGTGACATACCATGATCACAGGATTTACGTGGCTGATGGGCTGGGTCCGTCGGAAGGTACGAAATATATGTACTGCTTTGATGACATGGGTAATGAGATATGGAGGCATGCTCACAACGACTCCGCAGGTTTCATCTGGGCCGGTGCTGCAGTGGTGGGAGACTATGTCATCTATCCGGTACAGGAAGGTATTCTTGTAAGTCTGTACACGGCAAACGGAACCGTGGCTGATGAGATGGACCTGAGTATTGACCCTGAGTTTGCCGTTGCCGCCCCGGGCAGGCTGCGCTCTTCACTGGTCTACCAGGATGGGTACGTTTACTGCACTTCTGATAAGGGTAATGACGAGGGATACCTCTGGAAGGTCAGTTACGATAATTCCACTGGCACTTTCACGGATAATGGCTGGAGCAGCATGATAGGTTTCAGTACTTCCACACCAGTGGTCTATGATGGTAAGGTGTATGTTGGTACAGGTGAGCACGGTGACGAAGGTGCTTTTGTCTGTGTCAATGATGCAGACGGGCAGATCGAATGGTCTTTTGTCACGGATGGTGGTGTGAAGTCTTCACCTGTGCTCTCTACATTTGATGCTGACGATCCGCTTCTTTACTTTACGACCCAGACAGTGAACGGTTCACTGTACTGTATCAACACAACCGGATCGCTCATCTGGGAGTACAATCCTTCCGGCGATGACCAATATGTGCTGCAGGGTGTTGCACTGTCAGATGGAAATGTCTACTATGGGACTGATGCAGGGTACCTTTACTGCATCGGTGGTGACTGGAACGACTGGAATGATATGAATTCCCCGGGCGGACAGGTCATCACACTTGCGGAGATTCGCAACGCCATAGTCTACTGGAAGTTCAGTGCACCAGGTCCGGGTACAGGGCATGTAGTCTCTCTTTCAGAAATACGGAATATGATAGTATACTGGAAGTTCAGCGCGCCCATGTGAACTTAGTAAAACATTCTGAATAAACGCCCGGCAGCGGGTGTTTATTCTTCTTTTTTTTCTACGGTAATTCGATCAAAGTTTTGAGTAAAATGGAAGATTTGGTTTCTGTATTATTGTTATCTTTTTTGTATATATCTGTAAGGTCGATTCATGTGTTTATATACAAGGAAAAATAACCGGTTGTAAATGCACCTGATTCCTGGATTTTGAACAGATAAAACCGGTGGTACCCTATGAAACTCAGAAAATTATGTACATTACTTGTAATTATGCTCTTCACTTTTATCATGCTGACATCTGCAGCGCAGGCCGATAAGATTACTGCTGTCAGGACAATAACGGCAGATTCCGTAGAACCGGGAGAGACTTTTCAGGTCACGGTTGTCATTACATGCGGTGATGAAGACATGATATCTGGCGCTCTTGACGAAGATGTTCCGAGTGGCTGGGTTGTCGAGAAGGTACAAAACGATGGCTGGTCTTTCAATTCAAATGAGATTTCATGGCTTGCCGGGCTTGACTATATATATTCAGGGGAAACAAAAACCATAATATACAATATAACAGTCCCTGCCGACGAAGGTGGTGGCGATTATCTCATTTCGGGTTTGATAGCCGCTAGCGGGGATGTGTTCCCGGTAGTGGATTATGTGTACAGCGTTTCAGGGGATACGGATGTCAAAGTGTTGGGTGAACCAAAATTCACATCCACTGACTGGCCACTTTTCCAGAAAGATCTCTATAATAGCGGTATAACAACTGACAGGGGTCCCGTGCAACAACCAGATGATACGGAATCCTGGGCTACCTATACCAATGGTGTAGCCGGCGCCTATGGAATTGATTCCGAAGTCCTGGTTGTAGGGGATCTGGCTTATGCGGTTACCCAGGGTAAGGTCTTTGCACTTGACAGGAACACAGGTGATATTAACTGGACAAGTGACATCGTCGAAGGAGTAACAGCTCCACTTGGCACATGTGCCTATGGGAACGGCAACTTGTTTGTGGGTGCTTTCGGACAATTATATTCTTTCGATGCGCTCACGGGTGAGGAAATCTGGAACGTAAGCATCAGTACCGAAAATCCTGATTTGGTACAGCTGAACACAGCATTGACCTATGACGGTGGAAGAATCTATTTTGGTGAATGGTACGCGGTTGGCGAAACCAGCCGTAAATACTATTGTTACAATGAAGATGGTACGGAGCGCTGGTCTCTTCCGGCTGAGGAAGGAACTGGTTACTACTGGGCAGCAGCAGCAATTATCAATAACTATGTTGTCTATGCCGGAGACGATGGCAACATACGCTCTGTAAACAAATATGAAGGTTATGTGGTTGATGAGATCAATTACAAGGAAGTTTTTGACATCGCTACCGGATCACGTACAGATATACGATGCGGCATATCCTTCGATCCTGATACCAGGCGGATTTACACTTTGACAGAAGACGGTTACTGTTTATCTTTGAAGATCAATGAGAACGGAAAATTCGATACTTCAGATGTGCACAAAATAAAGCTGGCTTCAGGCACCAGTACACCTGCCGTATACAATGGCAGGGTCTACGTAGGGACCGGCAAGTACGGTCCCGGAGGCAACTTCTATTGCCTTGATGCTTCCGATCTTTCCGAAATATGGTATTACACTCCCAATGGTGGTGTTCAGGCTTCACCTGCGATTTCCACTGCCTATGATGACGGTGATGGGGAGATATATATTTACTTCACAACCAATATGCAAAATGGAACTGTCTACTGTCTGAGAGATTTCACTGGTAATACGGAACCGGATGTCAGCTGGACTTATGAGCCACCTGAAGAAAAAAATGAATATACGCTCCACGGTGTTTCCATTAAAGACGGCCGTCTGTTCTACGGCAATGACAAAGGATATGTATTCGGACTGGCCGAATGGAATTACTGGGACGACCCAGTGTCCGACGGTGGCGAAGCTATAACCACCGATGAGTTGCAGGAGGCAATCCACGTCTGGCTTAACGATGAACCGGCACCAGTCACCGGTTCACTCATATCCACAGACCGCCTGCAGGAACTAATACATAACTGGCTGAACACTTGATTGAACTGTATGGCAGTAATACTACAGTTTTACTACAGTTTTGCTGCCATTTCTTTTTTAATACAATAGAAAAATTGAAGCTTCTACACAGTGGCATGAATATGCACGATAAATTTAGCAATTCCTTATCAAAATCGCTAACATTCTGTGTAGAATACATCTCTAATTCAAAAGGGCAATATTTGGCTCTGTAGAAATCCTGCCATTAAACTTTAAGGAAAGTAGGCCGTTTTGTCCGGTATCTGAAAACTGAAATGGATGTAACAATCTTCTGGTACAGCAGTGGATGAATGTGCCATATGCGATGGATAGTTGCGTTATTATCTGTTTGCATAACGGATCTATCGTAGGTCATGAATAACGTGAGTAATCCCGACGGGTCCGGCGAAGCCCGGCGTTTTCCAACAAGACTAAACAAAATAATCTGCATAATACCTTGTACTTTTTCCTCCCGACTTTTATAAAATTCTCACTATGAATTCAATTATCTGTGGGATTTTGTTCTGTACAGCAGCATCAGAATGTGCCGCCTTCGGCGGATGCTTACTTTGTTTTTAGTTTGCAGGTTGTTTTTGTGGAAATAAAAAAGAGCAAAGTTTCTTTCACCTTATATTCCGCAGATGTCCTCGAATTTCGCCAATTATATGGATTGCAATTATTTATCACTCAATTATAATACAATTAAATTAAAAAGTATCACTTAATGCTACTTTTATTTGATATAAGTATGCGTAAATCTACGCTAACGAAAAATATCCGTTTTTCTCTAGACATCTGCAGAAAGTTTCTTTCACTCACATAAACAGGAATTCTACAGACTCATTTCATTGGTCTTTGGTTAAGAAGATTTTTTGCCTGTTTGCTATCGATTTTATACCAAATGTCTGGCGGAAATTATGGTCAATTTTCATAAAATCAACACCATATTCCTGCATATAATTGGTTCGAATTCTTGAAAACTGTTAAAGAAATTAAGATAACATGGATAATTATCTTCTTAACCGATGACATATGGAGCCCCTTTATTAGTCTTTAAAAAAAGAAGGATAATTATCCTTCTTAGTCCTGTATCTGTTCGATGACGAAATCAGCTTCTGTCCTAAGGTAATCTGCTTCTTCAGAAGTCAGGTTGCCCCATTCTTCATGTCTGTCGACAGCGTTCATGAAACTCCGGAGCTTGATGACAGCTATCCTGTCGTGGTCGTGGTCCAGAGAGTAAATTACGCTGTCAAGTCTTGTGGTAAGGATATTCTTTGTGCATGCAGGAGCATCCGTTCCATCGATATAGTCCTGCATGTTTTCGACATTTACCACAGGGTCTGCTGATCTGACATCCATGTCAAGAATGTAGGTTGTATTTTCATTGTCCACAATCATTTCCCATGATTCTGTGTATTCATATGGAGCATAAATGTATGTTACCTGGTCGCCAACTTCGATATCATTCAGGCTGAGGCCATAGTTTGTCATCTCATCATTCACGTAAATGAACCACGATGTTCCTGAATTGGTGACTGTATCCCACTGATTTTCGACTCCTTCAATGCTTTCAAGTAAGAAAGAGCCATAAGCTGCGTAATATAGATCAGAGGCACAATAGGTGAAGTCTTCTTCTTCTGCAGCTGTGTTAAGCACACCCATAGCTGTCATTGTGTCAACATCATAGCTGGCTGAAGGATTGTTACATGGCACAAAAATGAATGTACCGTCCTCTACTGCAAGTTTTCCGTCAAAGATTGCTACAGAATCTTCTACAAGTATGTTGACAACGTAGCTTGCATTTTCATTGTCCACAATCATTTCCCATGATTCTGTGTATTCATACGGAGCGTAAAGGTAAGTCACCCTATCTCCAATTTCGATATCATTCAGACCAAGGCCATAGTTTGTCATCTCATCATTCACGTAAATGAACCATGATGTTCCTGAGTTGGTTTGTGTATCCCACTCATTTTCTATACCGCTAATGCTTTCAAGCAAGAAAGAGCCATATGCCGCGTAATATGCATCAGATGCATTATATTCAAATCCTTCACCCATGCCATTTGAAGCTGCATCAAGAGCGCCCATGGCCGTCATCATGTCAACACTGTAACTAGTTGAAGGGTTGTTACCGGGCACAAAAGTAAATGTACCATCATATAATCCAATACTTCCGTCAAAGATTACCGCTGGCTCTGCTGCTGCAGTACCAATCATCATTGCACTTAGAAGTGCAACTACAAATATACTTACGATTGTTTCTGTTTTCATTTGTTTAACCTCTTATACAAGTAATCCTGGTAGAATCTATGATCCAGGATTACATTTCACTCACTATACATATTATTTTAGCTTATTAATGTTTATATTTAACTAACACTTATTCGTTTTAATACTAAACTCCATTAAAATTAAGCTACGCTATTTGGCTGAATGATATAAGCTTTTTAGATACCAACTGTAACTTATAAATTGACACTTATATATGCCCAGTTTGCACAGGTAGTTATTGATCTGAAAAAGTCACTAACACTAAATTAAACACTATACTAAAATTATGAAAGGCAGCTTAATGCTGAATTGATTAAATGTATTTGTTTAAATATAATTCAGATTTCTGTATAAATAAAAGAATACAGAATAGAGAGGAAGCTATAGTCACATAAATTGAATTTATGACCTAAAACTTCCCTCAAATCATGTGGTGGGGATTCCAGGCATCATCGTAATTAAATGGATTATCAATGGAGATTTGTTAATGCGGACATTACTTCTAATTTCATCTATATTTATTTTTTTAGCACTTATCACTCCGTCAGGTGCAACTATCTGGTCAGCGATTAATGATTCCACTCTCTCAGAAGCACTATCGGAAGCTAATGAAAATGACATCATTTACCTCAACCCTGGTAATTATACCGTTGCGGTGTCTCTCACCAAGAATGGTTTGTCTCTGATAGGAAAAAATGCTAATGAAGTTACATTTAATCTTTCAGGCTCAAACTTAAAAATGAGCGCGAAAGATTGTGTTCTTAAAGGCGTATCTATAATTAACAGTCCTAAAGGTGTTGAAGTAAAGGCATCGGGTTGTGAGATACGCAAATGCATATTTGACGGGCTTACGTACAGAACGGGCATCTACATCAAAGAAGATAATACTGTTTTCACCGATAATGTTGTTTCAAATTGCACAGGAACCGATTTTGCAGTTTATGGACTGGGTGATGAGTGTACTTACAGTGGGAATACTTTTATTAACAACAGTTGTGCCGGTCTATCACTTTATACGAACAGTGATAAGAATGTAGTATGCAACAATGTTTTCCGGCAGAACAAATACGGCATATACATCGGGAGTGCAGGCCGCGGGAATCAGATCTATCTTAATGACTTCATAGATAATGATGAAAACATAATAGCTACCAATCCTCCTTCCATTGAATGGAACTCTCCAGAATTTGTGGCTTATACCTACAATGATAGATCATGGTTAAGCCATCTGGGTAATTATTGGGGTGAAGACAGCGGTTCAGATGTAAATGGCGATGGCATTCTTGAGAGTCCGTATACTGTCTCCTATGGAGCAGGTACTGATTCATATCCTCTGGCAAGTACTTTTGAGACTTACATTGACATGTCCTCAGAATCTGCAGATCTGAAGGTAGATTCTTTGTATCCGGTTTCATTGGTAGCTGATCAGCCAAACAGAATAAGAGTAAACGTGTCCAATATCGGCGAAACGGATGCAGATGCCTTTAAAGTAATCCTTTATCATGGTACCGATTCTCTTGGGGAAGAAGTCATTCCATACCTAGCAGCGGGTAGTAGTGCTCAGGCTTCATTCACACTGCTGCCTCCGGCAGGAGCTATCACTTTGAACGCAGTTGTTGATATTGAAGGCAGTGTCGTGGAAACACTTGAGTCTAATAATGAAATCTCAGCAACTCTTACTTCTGAAACTATTGAAGTCGATGAGAATTGGTTCCAGTTCCACAAAGATGAGCAACATACTGGCTACTATCCAGGTGATGGCCCTGATGATGCAACTCTTCTATGGGTTAGTGATGACATCAATGCAGTAGGGAGTTCTTCTCCGGTAATTGCAGAAGGCACAGTTTTTGTGAATTGTGGTGATTCCGTCATGTCATCTTCAGGAGATGATGGTTCTTCTGTAACAGGCCTTGATATGTATACTGGAGAAACTATCGGCACATTCGGAAACGGATGCACAGCCTGGGGTTCGTGGACTTCTCCCTGTTACTATGACGGAAATGTCTATTGTGGAAGATCTGATTCCGTTAACGGCGGGGATCTTATTGTTAACGGCAAAAGATATGTGGGAGATTATGACGGTTACCGTTATTATTGCACATATGCAGAGAACGGCACATCTGTCTGGACAAAAACCGTAAACGGTCTTGCAATGGGTACCCCGGCCTACTCCGATGGCATGGTTTATCTTACAAGTTGTAAATTTGAATTGTCGGGTGATGTATACTGTGTAGACGCTGAAACCGGTGACGAGATATGGCATATCAGTACTCCTTCAGGACACGATACGTCCGGAACTGCAAGTGTTTACAATGACATTCTGTATTTTACAACGTATAACTGGGTTGGTACCGGGGATATCTATGCTGTAGACAAGTATGATGGCACGATTCTCTGGAGAAAGACCATACAAAGGACAGACTCATGTCCTGCTGTTGCATATGGGAACGTCTATGTTTGCGGTGGTTGTCCCGGCTATAGTAAATTGCAGACATACTGTTTTGATGCTGTAACAGGTGATGAACTCTGGAATATAACCGCAAGTTACAGCGGAATAGGTGCCTGGACCTGTTCTCCTGTGGTAGCTGATGATAAATGCTATGTTGGAAAGATAGATTCCACCATGTACAGCTACAGTGCAATTTATGCTTTTGATGCGTACACTGGAAACCAGTTATGGAGTTCTTCAGGCGGAGGTGCCAGCCCTGCTATTTCCGAAGGTATCCTGTATACTGTTGGAAATGATGGTAAAGTGTATGCTTACGGATCCATCTCAGGTCCGCACGCTGAATTTACAGGTAATGTTTCTTCAGGAAATGTTCCTCTGACCGTATCTTTCACAGATATGTCAGCAGACAATATTACAGGATGGCAGTGGGATTTCGACAATGATGGCGTTATAGATTCCACTGAGCAAAACCCGGTTCATGTGTATGAATCTACCGGGGAATATACTGTTTCTCTGAAAGTAACAAACGATGAAGGAACTGATACAGAGGTCAAAGATGCCTATATCGAAGTTACTGAAGAAAACGATGATGAGTGGAACATCTGGGATGACCCCGATTCAGAAGATGGGGTTAAGATAACTACTGATGAACTTCAGGATGCTATTCACTGTTGGTTAAATGATGTTCCAATAACAGACTCAGGAGACATGTTGACAACTGACAGATTACAAGAAGTTATTCATGAATGGTTAGAAAACTAAGTAGATATGGAAATGTTTGAGGAGAAAATATGAACTACAACAACTCAAAAAGAATTTTTTCAGTCCTTATGATTTCATTCTTTTTGCTAGCTATGCTTGCAATGCCTGCTATGGCTGCAGGAGAATTTACGGTTATCAGAACGATATCAGATACTGAGGTATGTGCAGGCGATACGGTAAGAGTTACGCTTGCATTGACAGCTAATCAGTATATGGAGGCTCCTGCAATTCAGGAGGAACTTCCATCCGGCTGGGAATTGACAGAAGTATCTGATAGTGGAACCTATAAGGAAGAAACAACTGAATGGATATGGTCAAGTAAGATGAATCAGGGTAACCAAAAAACGGTGATATATGATCTTACTGTGCCTGAAGGTACTGAAGCAGGTGTTTACAATTTATCGGGAAGTGCAACAGCATTTGAAATTGACGAAATTAGCACAACAGGTGATTCCCAGATCACAGTTGTCGATGTAGTTGCTGATTTCACTTCTAATGTTACATCAGGTGATGCACCTCTGGCAGTAAAGTTTACAGATATTTCTATTGCTGCAACATCCTGGCAATGGGATTTTGATGAAGATGGAGTTATTGATTCGACCGAACAAAATCCGGAATATACCTATGCAGAGGCTGGTGTATACACAGTAAAACTAACAGCATCAGATGGAGACAGTAGTGTTACTGAAACTAAAACAGATTATATTACAGTTTCATTGGATGCTGGTTTTTCTGCAAATGCGACTTCTGGAAATGCACCCTTAACTGTCAAATTCACAGATACAACCAGCGGTGCAGTATCCTGGGAATGGGATTTTGACGGAGATGGAACTGTTGATTCCACTGAGCAGAATCCGGTTCATACATATACCAGTTTAGGAGATTACACCGTCAAACTGACAGCTTATGGTAACGGCAACAGTGACTCTGTAACAAAAGGCGATTACATATCTGTTACAAGTGGCAGCGGTTCGACATTAGATGCAGATTTTACAGTGAATGATACTTCAGGTCAGGCGCCGCTTTCTGTAAAATTCACTGATCTTTCTACGGGAAGCATCACTTCATGGCAGTGGGATTTCGATTATGATGGTATAATTGATTCAACTGAACAGAACCCTGTTTATACCTACACCGAAAATGGGACGTATACGGTAAAGCTGGTTGTATCTGACGGCAGCGACAGTGATGCTTTGACAAGGACAGGTTACATTGTTGTCAGCGATGAAGAAGATGATGACGATACGTATAATGCCTATGAAGCTACTGCCGTATCCCTCAGTGCAACAATTATTCCTGCCATTTCTATAGAAGTAACCCCGGGAGCACTGAATTTCGGTACCCTGTCAGCGGGTGAGATCAGTGATGAACACACGCTTCATATTAAGAACAAAGGTGCTACGGATGCGAAAGTAACAGCACAGGTTACAGATGTTGCAAAAGGCCTTTATGAAGACGGACTTATGCTGAATTCTGGAACATGGGACGGATATTCAAATGTAGTTGAATCGGAAACTACGGAAGATGTGCAGGCATCCCTGCATGTTCCAAATGATTTCATAGGCATTGGTTCTATGGAAGGTAAGCTTGTTTTCTGGGCTGAAGTAAGTTAAACTGGTTAGTGAGGGAGATATTTTCTCTCTCTCTTTTTGTTGAGTAATCAAAAAACGGATTATTATTTATTTAGATAACACTTCTAATCTAAATGTTCTCTTTTAAATACTTGCAATAAAGACCACATCTTGTACAAATTACTATTTTGTCTATTTTTATAGATATTAGAAGGTGAAGTATGTATGAGACATATAAAACAGCGAAAAACGTTTTTACGTAATAATACAGCCGCATCACCTGTGATAGGTGTTATGCTGATGGTGGTGGTCACTGTGATCCTCGCAGCTGCGGTCAGTTCATATGCCGGAGGACTTGTAGGTGGTGGCACAAAGACAGCACCTTCTGCAACGTTTGAAGTGCAGATAAAAAAAGGTGTGGATATAGGCGGAGAGAATATCTCTTTTATGAAGATCAAAGAGATTACCGGAGATTCCATTGATACAAGTGATCTCAAGATCATAACCTCATATATTGATGATAATAACGATTTCTATATGACAGAGGTCTATCCTAATTCCGAAAACACAAACTGGGTTAATGGTGGCAATCCCAGTAAAGTCTGTGTTTCCCCTTACTGGAGCAATCCGGCGATAGGAGAATTCGGGAAAGATGAAGCGGTTAATTTTGGGAACTATGTTCTGAAACCCGGAGTGGTGATGATCGCTGAATCCGATGAAGCAGACATATCTGGCCATGACACTGGGCTGGAAGCTGTTATTTCCGTCTGGGAAAACGTCAGTAAAGGTGATTTCATAACTGTCACTCTGGTTCATACTCCAAGCAGTAAACCGGTGTTTGAATCTGAAGTAGAGGTGGTATGATTGCAGGAACGATGTAGATTATTTTCGGATAAAGAAGCAGTTTCACCTGTAATCGGAGTGATGCTGATGATCGTTGTTACAATAATCCTTGCAGCTGCTGTCAGTTCATTTGCAAACAGTACGAAATCCCAGGATATGGCACCTCAGGCAACATTGCTAGCCAAAGCATCAATTCAGGATGGTCATGTGCTTCTTGAGCACATGGGTGGTGATACTATCGACAAGAGAGACATAAGGATAGAAATTGAATCAGGATACCCATCTGCTTCGGGGTCTGTAGACACCGATAATGTTACTTTTTCTCCGCATATCAATTTCCTGAATCCCGGTGATGAAGCAAAAGTGAATTTCACATCTTCCACATCAGGTGATTACATTACTTTTGGCGGGTCTGAAATATCTCAAAAAGTAGAGCTTGGTGAACCTTTCGGGATAACTGTAATAGACACAAATTCCGGACAGACCATCTATTACAAGGAAATTACACTATTACCATGAGGTGGATCAATGAAAAGACCAAATATATTTACAAAAAACTCATCCGGTGCGTCACCTGTGATTGGTGTGATGCTAATGGTCGTTGTTACTGTCATCCTTGCAGCAGCTGTCAGCGCATACAGTACAGGAATGCTGAGAGGAACAGAAGTAGCTCCCAGTGCTTCTTTTGATGTAGAGATGAGAAAAGATATCTCTACCTTTCATGGAAATATGAGTTATATTGCCATTACTATGGTTACAGGTGAGAAGATACCCTCAAAGGATTTGAAAATTGTTACAATCAATCCTAATGCCGAAGGTGAGTATAAAACGAGGGAAATATTACCGAATATTTACAATACAAAAACCAAATCATTCACCGGAGCATCTCCTTTCTGGAATTTAGGAAATTACCCAACAACAGGTCAGTTTTTTGGAGAATACTTGTTAGAGCCAGGAATGACTGTAATCGCAGATGAATATGCTAACTATGTAGGTGCTGTTTGGGATGAAAATGATGGAACATATATAACAGATGTAGATGGCCATATAACCGCTATGCAGGCAATGTTTGCAGATTGGGGTGATGAACCGGATAATCCTTCAGATGACACTTTGCACCCAGGAGATGTTTTTACAATAAAAATAATTCACACTCCGACTAACCAGGTGATTTTCACAAAAGATGTGGTGGTGTCATCATGAAGGCTAATAGAAAATTATTGCTATCGGATACTGCTGTCAGTCCTGTCATCGGTGTAATGTTGATGATAGTTGTAACAGTTATTCTGGCTGCTGCGGTAAGTTCTTTTGCAAATGGAATGAAAACCAAGGATGATCCCACGCAGGCATCTTTTGATGTTTCGTGTTCTGCATCAGATGGAATGATAATTATCAAACATATGGGGGGGGATGTAATATACAAAGAAGATATTAAAATATTGGTATCACATGGACTGCCTAAAATGACCGGATATCTCCCGAAAGAAAATCTCACATTCTATCCTGCAGATCAGGAGATCCGGAGTGCTGCTATGGACAAAATATCACTACAGTCTGGACAAGTGGCAACATACAAGTTTGGTGAATGGCAAAATTCACCCACTCCTAGCCAAAAAGGTTACCTGCTTGGAGATCAGGTGGTTATGGTCGGCGAAACTTTTGAATTTGCATTGGTTGATGTAAATACGGAAAATACCATTTTTGTAACTAATGTTGTAATGGAACCTTAAGGTTCCATTTTATTTCTATTATTTTATAGTCTATATCATTGATTTCAATAGTTTTCTTATACCTTAGTTTTATCTCACATTCCGCAGGTCTCCCCTCATGATTGCAGACCATGCTCAATACAAAACGTTTCGGGTCCCAACGCATGTCTTTAGGACATCCATGAGTTATTTTGATAGTTTCGTATTCAGGATCATGGTTCTCATATTTACCATGTAACGTACTGTCACATTTCATTATTACCAAAAACACAATCATAACTTGGATTATTTTTTAAGGTCAAGTCCTGCAAGAAATGTACCACTGTGCAATTCGCTCTTGAAAGTGACCTTTGATTTAATATAACTATCAGTTAATCTTGAAGGTGAAGCTATCAAAGCTTCAGAAATGAAGTCCATCTTTTCAATTTCTATCCAGGGTTTTGCATATATTGTCATCAGGGGTGGTTCGCCTATATTTCTGAATCTCTTCATTTTTTTATAGTCAATTACTATGTTTCCATAGACACAGTGATCTTTTGAATTTTTGTATCTGTTTATTTCCGATACATCACTGACATCTTTTCCAATGACCTCTCCTTGGTATGTGATCTCCAGGTTATCTGTTGGCCAGTCATATTCTTTATTTGTAATAAAAGATATTACCACCTCTGCCAGAAGGACTTTTTTGACACCGATATTGTCCTTTTTTCCAAAATATCGAAAGTTCATTTGCTCATCTTTTTCTTCGAGCTGTCTTATTTCTTTGATGTCCTGTTCATCAAGAAGAAAGGCATTTTCAACTCCTGTTGTACCGTGAAGCAGGTCTATGGCTTTTTTAGTAATCAATGAATGCAAAGTATCTCTCCTTTATATTACTGCTTTAAACAAGACCGATACAAATAGTAGTGATATTTTAGATATGATCAAAAAGTTACATACAGTAATTATAGGCATAATGTCTCACCTGCCCATATTCAATACTTGCAAGCTACATGATGTGTTGATAAGGAATTATCTACACCAATATCAGCAACCGTTCGGTCAATAGTTGCATGAATCATTTCACTTTTTGGTTTGACTAGGAATCTAATGATGTTTACAAGCTTATAGTTGAACTCGGGTTCTTTTTTGTAAATATAAGTGTCCCAAAAAAGTCCATTTTTGTGTATTTCGTAGCCATAACCTCCATAGTCTGTAATTTGACTGATCACTTTTAAGCCTCTTTCCAAACTTTAGAGCTATTAATATCCTTATAGCTAATAAAACTTAACATTGGGATGCCATATGTTATCTTAAATACTAAAAATGGTTTTATCACTTTGGAGTAAGAAGACCACCGTTTTCAAACTCACATTAAATAGTAGATTTAATGGGAGTTCCAGTTCTCTGAACTGGAACAGGTGGATGAATTACGTCCCCTATTGGAACTACCGTCTATCCTGACTTCCCAATAAGTTAAGCACAACTCTTCCTTTTTACTTCATTTTTAGTTCCAAGCCTATCGAAAAGTAATTACCTTCTGTGCCTAATTATTATGTATAATGAAACCATTTACAAGAGTCAAAGTCATAAAGGGAATCGAATACTCTATGAGATCACGCCTTATTACGATCCTGTACAAAAGAAAATCCGACAGAAAAGCAAGTATCTTGGGAAACTTGTGAATAATCAACCAGTAAAAGTCCGCTCTCAAAAGAAACCATTGATATCCATCCCTGAAAAGGTACTCTCCTATGGAGAGTACTTTCTCCTTTTAAAAATAGTTGAGGAACTTAAACTTGATTAGCTGCTTAGCAGAAGCTTCACCGAAAAACAAGCGTGGTCGATCCTGACCCTTGCGATGAACCACATAATAAAACCGTTAGCATATGATCATATTGAGGAATGGTATGAGAAGGTACTATTCTCTTCAGGGATCATCCACAACTGCCTCTATCTTCCCAATCCATCTCAAACCTTCTGGACTCTATTGGAAATGGTGTGATACATATTGATTTTACGAGGTCCTTGATAAAAGAGGTATGCACTTCCAACACTCTCATTTATGACATCACCTCCATTTCAACTTATTCACAGATGATCAGCCTCCTGGAGTATGGTTATAACAGAGACAATCTTGAACTGCCACAAGTGAACTTCTCGATGATTGGGAATAAGGAAAAAGGGACTCCTGTGATGTACGACCTGTATCCTGAAAGCATATCGGATGTAACTACCTTGAAAAACACGATCAAAAAGCTTCAGGAGGAAGGGGTTCATGATTATACTTTGATCATGTACAAAGGATTCTTTTCAACAGTTAACATATGATCACTTGTATCCAACAATCTCTCATTCATAGTTCCGCCTTCACAAACGATTAAAAGTGTGAAGGAAAAAATGTCCGAGATACACAAAACGATATATGACCCGCGGTATCTTAATGTCTACGAAGGCGAACCTGTTTTCACGATGCAAATCGACGTCAACATTGGAGAACTGAACATAAAAGGTTATGCTTATTACGATCAAAAGCGAGAGCAACAGGAAAGAAATAGTTTTTTCAAAGGTCTTCATGCAACGCTTGAAATGCTTGAGAAGGTAGAATTAAGACATTGGAGGGATCCTAAAACAGTTTTCATTAGTGTGGCAAAGAGATATGCTTCGTATTTGACAGGAAAATAAAGGATAACAAGTTTGAAATTACAGTAAAGAAGAATGCAGTGTCACAAAGAATTAACATGATGGGAAAATTCATCCTCCTGTATAGGGGAAATCTGGAGTGGGATGAGTGTCTTTCGCTTTACAGAAGCAAGGATATCGTTGAGAAAGGATTCTATTCACTGAAAAATTAAATAGAATTTACTCCGGTCAATGTCAAGAAAAACAGTACTTTCAAAGGGTATCTGTTCATCTGTTTTGTTTCTTTGATCATTAGAATGAAGCTGATGAAGGAAATGAAAGAGACAAAACTTAACAAAATGTTCTCTGTTGAAAACTTGATCATGCAGCTTGAAAAGAACAAAATTCTCCTTCTTGCAGAAGGAGAACAAATTGTTATGGAAAGGACAAAAAAACAAATGGGGATATTAAATGCACTTGGAATATGTGCCTAATTCAATGGGAAGTAAGGTTCTATTGGAATTCACTTATTCCTTTATTGCAGAATTAAGTGCAGATGAAGAAATCAGCGTGGTGGAAGGGAACTAGGCTGAATAGTTACGAAGTTTTTTGTGTATTGGAAATAGTTACTTATTTCTAGTTAGTCCTCCGTTATCCTAAATACTAATGTGTGTAATCCCAAATTATAAATATATTCGTTTCTTTTTTTACTTAAATTCTAAAATTTAGTATAAAGAGTGATTTCATGGATGAAATTGAAAAACAAATCTATGTTCTTGCATCCCTGAATAATCAGGGAAAAACTACAACGGCACTATTGCTAGAGAAATACTTCAATTCAATGGGTATGAAAGTGGCCTGTATGCAAACGATGAAGGGGCAATATGATGTTGGAACTTATCTGGAAAACAATTGTTACCATTATACTGTCCCGATAGAAGCAACTAAAAGTAAAGAAGCGCTTGAAGAGTGGATACCAAAAGGATATGATAGATACATCCTTGAAGTAACTATTCCCTATGGCCCGATTGGTGCGGCATATATCGACGTTTTTGAAAGTATTAATGAAGTTATTTCCTATGAATTGAAGGATAGCTGGAAAAATTTTGTAGAGGAGACACATCCAACCTTGATGACATTCTGGGATCAATTTAACGACAGGAACATCCAGAAAATCATCACGAAAGTTCCTTCCAAGATTGACTCCCCCTGTGTTGACACATCTTTCATTCTTCATCACGTAGAAGAATTTGTATTTGATACCATTGACCCAAAAATGTCACTTCCAAAAAGTGACAAGAATGTAATTGCTGTTGGTGCTTTTCCGGGTGAATTTTGGGACATCTTTCCAAATTTGAAATGGTATGGTTATGAATACTTCAAATTTATGAAGGATTATAGAGATAAACAATATGATCTTGCGATTATTGGCTCATGTCTTGATGAAAGCATTAAATTGTTGTATCAACCAGCAAAAACTCCTGTAATATGTTACCAGCCATCATGCTATATCGATACTGCAGCCAAATATTGTCAACGTCCACCTGTTAAGAGTAATTTACGTAGCATATATGTAACAATAAAGGAAGAAACCGTTGGAACTCCTCTGGGAGAAAACGGTTGTCTCTATGAAACCTTCAACAATAGATTTTGGGTTCCCAATTACGACCTATGGTGGAATACACGGAAACATCCGACCAGAGAAATACTCAGTCAGGAAGATAATCTGACCTTTTGCAACGGTTGGATTTTACCACAATACCTGATTCAAGAGGGATATCTGGAGGTGTAATGATGGGAGGTGGAAGTACCCCAGAACTTCAAATTACTTTGATAAGCCCAGAATCGCCTGTTTCTAACTATGTCGGAGAAGTAAGAACATTCAAAGCAAGTGTTAACCAAAGCAACGTTATTGTAAGATGGAAACTTGATGGTTACTTAGTCCAAGGAAATAATAATCCGCCAGCAAACAGTGAGATTTCCTACAACTATGATGCCGTATTTGGAAGTCACGAACTAAAAGTAGAGGCAGAGAAAAATGGCGTTTTAGTATCCAAATCATGGACTTGGAACGTTGATGAAATCTTAGGCACATGCAATTCGACTCCAGATGGTAATTCTGTCAGAGAAAATGCGCAAATTGAGATCGATGAGGCTACATTATATAGAAGGTTTGATGGAACACATTATGTAGAAGTTAATTGGTCAGGAATAGCAGGAATGGGATATGTCGCAGATCCTGAAACAATCGTATCCTCATGTGAGATGTCAGTAAAAATTATTATTAGCTGGCAAGTCCTTACTTATCCGGGTGACCCTGAACAACAATATGTTGATACTGAAACAGAAGTATCTTATTGTAATGGTGAAGGTACAAACACATTAGATTTGCCCTATCCTTACGACAATATTACTATCGTAGTTTATTTGAACACTAAATGTACTATGTGGAAATGGCTTTTTGATGCGATCCCAATTAGACTAACTCTTTCTGACCACGCATATGCGAGTTGCAGAATTAATGTAGGATGAGATTAGTGATTATATGGTAAAAGTAAATTTTGCTTTGATTATTTTTGCTTTATTTGTCACAATAACGCCTGTTGTCGCAAATGAGATAGTGGAACTGACGGATGCAACAGAATCCAATGGGTTTCCTCAATGGTCCCATGACGGAGAAAAGATAGCATTTGTTGCAATTACCGATGTGGAAGATATCGGTAATACGAAAATCAATGTAATGAATAGTGATGGAAGCAATAAAGCACAGCTCACATCCGGTAAATCATTGGGATGGTTTTTTTCTTTATCTGGATTTGGTACTGCAAATCCTTGGTCATCAGACGGGAACAGGATTCTTTACACATCCGTTTTAGGATTAAAAATTGGAGATTTCGCAATTCCGTTAAAACAAAATCTCTGTATCATAAACGCCGACGGAACAGGCAAGGAAAAACTAAGAGGGACTTCAAATGCGAAATCTTTTGAATGGGTTCAAAACGGGACTAAGATCTTCATGGTCGATAGATCTAATCGACTCTGGCTTCTTGATCCTGACGGAACGGATAAAGAACTACTGGCTTCAGGCGATAAAAACGATTCTCACTTTCGATGTCAGCCTGGAGGAAGCAAAATTCTCTATACCTCAAAAGGATCTGATAACTATGACCTCTGGCTGATGAATTATGACGGTTCAGGAAAGACTCAATTGACATCTGCCCCCGATAATGAGGATGAAATGGCTTGGTCCCCAGATGGGAAAAAAATTGTATACGTATCAAAAAGTGTTCGTGATAAAACAAACTATTCCACTTATCAATCCACTACTTTAAATTATTCTCAGACAATCTGGACAATGGACGCTGATGGTACTAATAAGAAACAGTTGACACTTTCAAATAGGAATTGGGATTCTTCACCGCAGTGGTCTCCAGACGGAACAAAAATAGCTTTTCAAAGGATGGATGTTGGGACACCATTTTATATTGCCATAATGAATTCTGACGGTTCAAATCTCACAGTCCTAACTGCAAATGACACCACTGATATATCTCCTCAATGGTCCCAAAAAGGAGATAAAATTACCTTTATGGCATATAAGAATGAAAAATCGACAGTTTCAGTGATTCTCCTTGATGAAGAATTGGTGTCTGAACCTGCAACAAATGTAACAATTATGTCATAGAACCCATGTCTAAATTATAAATACTATTTCGTATCTATTCAGCCCCAATCCAACAAAAAGCAAAAATCAATATATTAGGACTTCATTCTAACATTCATTATAGAACTTCTATAGATCTGAGGAGATTTGTATAGAACGAGAAGAAATACTTGCAGTTTATGAAGCCGGTCCAGAAGCAGTAGTAGAACTTGTAACTCGATTACTTGGAATAATTGAACAACAAAATATTATCATCGAACAACAATCTCTCAAAATTGCACAGCTTGAAGAACGTGTCAAGCATCTGGAAGAGATGCTTGAAAAGAATAGTCACAATAGTAGCAAACCACCGTCTACTGATTCTTACTCACGGAACAAACCAAAGGTTAAAAGTCAGAGAAAAAAGAGCGATAGATCCCCAGGTGGTCAAAATGGTCATCCTGGTACTACTTTAAGAATGAATGATGATCCTGATGAAGTTGTTGTTCACCATGTTGACAAATGTACCAATTGTGGAAGATCGTTAGCTTCCATTCCTTCTGACTATGAAAGAAGACAGGTCTTTGACATTCCACCAATAGCAATTAAGTGTACTGAACATCGTTG
>NZ_MBKP01000029.1 GCF_002243045.1 Methanolobus psychrotolerans | reverse complement strand
TCAGAATGACGAAAGTACAACAGAAGATATCCGGTACCTTCCGTAGTGAACAAGGTGCGAGAAATTTCTGCCGGATAAGAGGATACGTTTCTACTGTTAGCAAGAATTCCATGTCTGTTATAGACTCAATTAATGCAATATTCTATGAGGGTTCACTTATTCCAATATTGCAGAATTGATCGTAGAGAGAGAAATCAGCTTGGTGGAAGGGAGCTAGGCTGAATAGTTACGTTTGCTTTAATATAGTTTAAAGTTTGGGTAACCTTGCCTCTTGAATAGTTAAACGAGGTAAACAAAGAATGAACATAAAATCTAAAGTTGGTACCATTTTTGTAACCATGATGTTATTGATTGCACTGACAATTCCAGCATCAGCATGTGTACCAAAATCAATGTCAGAACTTGAAGCAGGTATTGCAGAAAATTTTACAATTGAGACTGAGGGGAGCCTTGGTGAATTAAGCGCGTTATTGGATATGACTCTTGATGAAGACGCAAGAACTGTGATCAAAGATATCCAAGACAAGGGATTTGAGGTACAATATAGCGACATGGTCGTTCAAACAATAGAACCAAAGACTATTGATGCGCCAAAAACAACAATTGTAACCATACCTGCAATATCAGATGATACTAAAAACACAGCCAAAGTTCTATTTATTTCAAATACAGAAACAACCATGGTTGGTAACATGGTTATTGAAATAAAAGATGGATATGGAAAAGCAGATATTTTTGAATTCATCAATGGTGTTGAAAAGAAAACAATTGTTGAGAACAAGAATGGTAACCTATATCTGAATGGAGAATTGGCTGTTTCAAAGAATCTGAATGCAACCATGGAGTCAACGAGTATGGATTGTGACATCTGTAAAAGTATGTATGACTATATCTATGGTATTGGGTGTGGATTGACTGGCATAGCTACTTGCGCGCTTGGTTGTGCAGCATTTACAGGTCCTGCATTTCCTGCATGTGGACCAATATGTGGAGCTGTATTCATTGTATTGTGCATATATGGAACACATAACACTGTCGACATTGCCTGTTCACAGTATTGTTAAATATATAACAATGTTATATTTACCAATGGAATCCCATTGGTAAATATTATTTTTTGTGAATCGCATGGTTAAACATTGGAGATTTAAATAATATGTTGCTTGGTTCTTTACTATTGTCCGTATTTATAATGATTTTACTAACTCAATATCCATTCTATCTTCGGAAATATAAACCAAAAAAATATGTTGGTATATGGTACACTTTTGGAGAAATAAACAAAACCCCGATTAATGCATTAATGTACCCACTTGTTTACTTAATTGGTGGGTTAATTTACATTTTCTTAATACAATAAACTACGATCGTATATGGAGAATTTGATATCATGCTAAATGCGAAATTATTTGGGTTAATTACTATAATTTTACTATTTTCAATGACATTTAGTGTATCTGCTCAACCTGTTGAAATTCGATACTTCTATCAACCTGGATGTTCTGATTGTCAATTATCTGAACCAATTATTAATCAAATTGAAATCCAAAATGATAATATCACTATTACAAAGATAAATGTCAATACTGTATCTGGGTTTGAAGAATGGAAGCAATATTCATTTTATGATGTACCTGCTATCGTAGTAAACAATTATACTATAATTTCACGTATCGAAATAACCGAAGAGTCGCTACAATCTGCAATTGATATGCATCTCAACAATGATTCAATGCCCATCTACAAAAATAACGATATGCCAATTATACATGAAAATGATGATCAGCCTATGAATATTATCATGGCTTATACATTTGGATTATTTGCAGGATTGTCACCATGCTTAATGGCAATACTTGGATTTATCTTAAGTTTTACTGCAGGCACAAGCACATCATCAAGAAGTGGTATGTTTAATGCCCTTATATTTGGAAGCGGATTGATTGTAGCATATATGGTAATTGGAACAATGTTGATTATATTTAAACAAACACTTCCAGATTTAACCATATTTTCATCTATTGTCGGAATAATTGTAATTGGGATTGGATTATCTTTTATCGGAATAATCAAAACTCCTATTCATTTCGATGTATATTTTCAAAACATAGCTCAAAAATATGTACGTACTATATCAGGACTATTTTTATTAGGAATATTGTTTTCCTTTGTAAAAGTTCCATGTACTTTACCAATGTTATTGGTATTATTTAATAATACAGTTGATCAGGGAACATTTGGAAACATCGTGTTATTATTTACATTTTCAATCGGCATACTTACCCCATTTATTGGTGTTGGGTTGGTAGGCGGATATACTTTATCAAAGCAGATTCGTGAATATCGAACATATGTTAAAATTATAAGCGGTGGAATATTGGTACTCATTGGAGGATGGATATTATTTACTTAATCTCAATGATATTCAAATGCAGGCTCTGTAGAAATCCTCATTTGAATAATAAATATAACCTTGACATATCTGTCAAGGTTATGGATTAATAACTTGAATTTAACCTCTTTTGCTTGATTCCAGTACTTTTTAGCTCTGATTTCTTCCCCATATTTTCGTTTTAGAACAGAGAACATCGTTTCAACCAGATTTCTGTTATGATATAATTCTTCATCAAATTCTCATACCATTTTTCTACGATACTTACCTTTGATTCTTTTTCTTTGTCTCAAAGGAATCATAGCTATCGCATCTAGTTGCTCTCTTGTTAGCGAATATATATATATATTCCGAATCGTATCCCTTGTCCATTACATAGTACTTTGATTTGCGAGTTTTATGGCATAGTTTTAGCAATGCCATTGCAGGTTTTGCGGAACTTAATCCTAAGATAATTGATTTAGAGGATTGAATCTATTGAATTAAGATCATTGTTGAATCCAATAGTGTGAACAATCACCATTTTTATGAAAAACTTCAAAAGTATTAGCTAAAATCAAAAGGAAAAAAGTTCTAGGCAAATTCATGAGGCTAAAGAGCTATAGGAGATCAATGAAAGGAAAAGGAAAGTTCTAAAATGTTTCTGGGTACTAATGTACTTATCAATGTAACTTATTCATCTCAGATTAAATTGATCGAACTGAGTGAAGATGAAGCGATTAAACTTTTCGAAAATAGTCTTATAACTGGAAGAGAAAGATTTTCTACCGAATACTATGATTAATTATTAGTATGTATGTTTGAATCTAATGCTATTGTAATACTCAAAATAGTTGTTCCGCATCAATTACATGCTCTCTTTACTGCAGTTGAAAACTTGATTCATTCAAATACCAGTTCATTTTTTATCAGTAGAACAACAGATACGCCAAACCAGTCAGCACCAAACTGCACCCTCCCATCCCAACCCCACCCAGCGTATAACTTCTCAGAACCTCGGAGGTCTCCAGTTCTGCCAGGTCCTTATAGATCCAGAAGAACGGGTCGTTGAAGTGTGATATAAGGAAGGTTCCCGAAGCCATTGAAAAGAGAACAATCACCGGTGGAAGTCCAAGCACAGGGACAAGTGGTATCACTATAGAAGGTGCCACCAGCATTGTGACAACACGGGAACCCTGAACACTCTGTATCGCAACGGCAATAAGAAAAGGAACAAGTATTGCCGGCATATCCAGACCAGTCAGTAGTTTTCCCATCTCATTCCCGACTCCTGTCATGGCAAGGGTTGCTCCAAGAGCACCTCCTCCGCACATATCAAGAATAACCACACCACTTCTTTTTACAGCTTTCTCCAGCAATTCCCTGACAATATCAAGACTATATTGCCTGTATGCAAACACCATGGAAAGAACCACTCCGATAAGCAGGGCAAGATCCGGCTCTCCCAGAAGGTCAAACAGGGGAATATCTGTAAACACATCAGCAAGTATGAGCGCGACAGGAATCCCAATTGGCATATAGGCGGCAACTCTTCCAGTACTTGACGCTTTAATGGCAACCTGTTCATCTTCACTATCCTGTAAAAAGTCATTCAAGTCCCCAAATCTGCAAAACCTCGTGGCGTAAAAATATCCTGCCATAGATACAATGAATGCAATGATTATTCCCGGCAGCAATATGTCGCTCTTAAGAATTCCAAGCTCAAAAGCTGCCGAATAGATAACAGGGGAAGGGTACACAAGATTGTATGATGCCAGAGTTCCAAAAACCAGAGCTGATGCAGTGAGTACTTTAGAATAGCCTTGCTTAATTCTTATTTCCCTGGCAACCGGGATGAATACTACATAGGCCAGGATACAGCACATAAGCGGCACTGCAAAGATGAATCCCAATAAATTCAGCCCCATCAATGGCTTTCTGGATATATTTATTACATCGGATGCAATGAGTTTTGCCCCGCCTGTCCTGTGGAGTATGAGTCCGATTATACTTCCTGCAGTGATTATTATTGCGAAATTGGAAAATACCCTTCCCATTCCACTGGTTATTGCATCAATAGTTGTCGATGCCTCACCTGCAAGCAGGCCTGCAATAACAGATGTGATAATGAGGCTTAAAAATGGATGTAGTCTCAACCTTGCGGTAAGATATAGTATTATTAGAAGGGATAAAAAGAAAACAATTATAGCTTGCATCAATAGAAAATCGGTTTTAGAGTGGTATAAACCTTGCTCTACCCACTCTAAACCAATTCAAAGATCACTCTTCAATGTAAAGCAGGTAAAGGCAGCTATTCTCTCTCATCTCCATGAATCCCTGCGTCTCTGAAATACCTGCCTTTTCCAGTAATACCTTCTTCCAGGATTCGGGAGGTAGTGCTATCTTTCCGGTGTATGCTTTTGCTGCTATCTGTGCATACTGTAAAGGTTTTCCACCGATCTTTATCCTCTTTGCCACTTCCTTGCGGTATGTCTGGTGCATCATACATGCACTGTGTGCAGCAGAAGGCTGTATGGTGTGATTATAATGGTCGGTTGCTTCCATATGTACCGGATTGAAATTGCCTATTCGCTTTATGTACTCTCTGATAGCCTTGGAAAATGGGCAAACCTTAGTTACAAAACCATACTTGCTAATCTGCCCGATACTTTCAAATGATGAAAGAACAGATTCCCCATTCACAACAGCATTTGTAAAATCATCCCAGGTCTTGTATTCTTCTTCAGGCACAGATTTTGCAAGGGACTCTGCCTGCCCGACCATGTAATTGGTAAAGCCTTCTACACCCTGTTTATCAGAAATGTCCTCGAAGAAAAGATACACTGATACATCAACAAAAGGATTTGAACCTATATTTTCAGCCATTTAATCACACCATTAATCAATCATTCCTTCACCTGCACTCTTGCCCTTGACAATGAGAGCAAAAACACAGGATGCATTACGCAGTATACTTTTAATGTGCCTTTCATCAACATTGATCCTTGACAGATTATCAGGCACCATCTTCACTTCACCAGTCATTCCTTTATTTGCCAGCTGCAGGCATTCAAGTGCCTGTTTTGCAACAGTGATATTGTTTGCTGCAACTTCCCTGAATTTCTGGTGGGTTATGCAATAATTTGAAACAGCAGAGTCCCGAATGCGGTTGTTATAACTGTCTGCAACATCAGTGTCAGAATCAGGAATTGGTCCTATCCTGGAAATATATCTTCCCATAGTAGGTGCCATCGGACATACTTTTAAAGCATATACATATCCAATGACATCCCCGTCTTTGTCAGTGATAGCAAGGTCAGTCTGGACATTTACATCTCCCTCAACTGTCAGGGACGTTCTCCCATCTTTCATTGCCACATTAAAAGCGGGCCATCCTACATATGCTTCCTTCCCCATTCTCTCCGCATAACTTTCACCTACACGAAGCCAATATTCTACAACACCTTCCGTCCCTGCTTTGCTGACCATATCATCAACAAGTGAATAAATTGCAATGTCCATCATAATTACAGGTCTCCTTTTCGTACTTAGTTAGATCAGTTATTATACGTTATTTATATATTAATTGCCGTTATAGTTTTTATTCTTTACCATTGAATTCATTGTATTATATTAAATTATATCTATTTTAATCCATTTCAATTCCGGATTGTCAGGATACAATTGTTCAGTTGTTTTGTTATCTTCCCAAATTATCTGGATTGCTTCATTCTCTGACTGTACCGGCATTTCAAAAGTGCTCTCCCCAGCAACATCGTATCTGAGAACAAGTCGTCCGTCTTCTGTCATCAAAAGCCTTACATAATCAGGAATTAAAGAATCAAATCCCAATTCATGTCCTTTCTGGCTTTTTGCTGTCCATACAATGTGTTCAGTTTCTGCTACATATGAAGCATTAATACCTCCATTGCTCAGCATAGCCTTATTGTCTTCTATAACTGAAACAATGTCTTTATCATCTTCAATAGAACAAGATAGATCTCCTGAAGCTATGTCTCCTGAAAGGAACAACGTAGGTATCATAGAGTTATCTGTCTCAGTTCCTGTTCTTACAAGGGAATGCAACATCCTGGTGAACGTAGTTCCTTTATCACGATTTTTCTTGTTTGATCGTTCAAGATGTTGTGTCCAGATATTTTTCATAAGGGGTCAACCATTAAAAATCAATAAATACAACAATCCGAAGTTATCCCAACATACCTTGGATTGAATTTTGCAGCTTTTCAAGTGATTGCGAGTCAAGCAAAAGAAACATATCACCATAGATCGTTCCGGCTCCGACATCTTTTTCTGAGGAATATACCATGAACATAGTTTCAATATTCAATATATTTTCAGTTTTATTTTCTATCATGGATGTTCCTCTATTCAGGATATCTATAATAGGTCCGATACTGATATCAGGTACAGAATGCATTATTTTAAGATTAAGGAACGATGACAGTGAACTAAGGTATGATCCTGCAATTATATTTCCAGTTTCAAGAAGTGCAGATTCATATAGATTCGGGTCGTCCTCGTGCTCAATATTCTGCAACAATAGGTTGCTAAGATAAACAGCATTCCCAAATTCGAACAGCAACATCACAAGACCATTAATGTCTCCATGGATGGGGATCATTATACCTGTCATAGTTATTGATTCAGGTATCATGTCAATGATGGCTGATGGCTCAAACATTCTGGCATCGGACAGATTTAATTGGACTCGTTTTTCAATCAATTTAGACAGGGAGGTGGTTGCATTCCCCATCCCTATGCTTCCAATCTCCTTTAAGGCATCAATTGAAAAGTTGTCCAGTTGTTTATCCATTTAACTCATTCCTGACATTACTCAAGTTCAACGTATACATTTTGATCCATGTAGAATTTTTCTCCGACATAGAATCGGATGTATTCCTCTTTTCCTCCTTTCATGAGGCGGATCTTTGTTCCTTCTTCTTCTGCAAGGTTTAAGAATAGACCTTCAAATCTGGATATAATCTGTTCTTCATGTGCAGTCTTATTGATCATCCCAACAAGAAGTAGTTCATTTGCTGCAAATCTTTCAACCATTTCTGACATAAATTCATAGGTCCTTTTTTCTCCCTCTGTAAGAATTAGCTGACTAAGGGGTTCAAAGACTACCGCACAACCTTTAGGTAACTTGCTGGTAAGTTCAAAAAACTTATCAAGTTCATCAGTTGGCAATTTGATTATTCCTTCAACATTGTCGACCTGTTTGCTTGTAGATGATATTTCTATGAATTTCATCGCACCTATATCCATCAGATCTCCTATTTTTTCTTTATAGATGGATGTACGTGGTTGTGTGGATACAAGGACAGTGTTTACCATTTCACCATAAAGGCGCAGGCAGATCTCTATAACAGAGTCTTCGTATCTGGTCCTGGGTGTGTATTCTATTAATGTAGACCGGCTGAGCAATGTGGATATCTGATCAACTTCCGGAATGTTGTTGACATTATCTTCAGATGTAGAAGGTTTTGTGAATACCATGCCCTCTATAAGAAAATTACCAAGTTTTTCTCTTGGTACAGTCCTAAATGCCTGAAACATTAAAAAGCCAGCAGCAGCAAACATACTTGTGTAAACCGCACTCCAGAATCCAAGGAACAGGAATATCGTTTCAGTAATATCTGTATCTTGAAGACTGATTGCAATAGAAGGAAATATGGCTGATGTGATAAGAAATATGGATGTGAGTGCAAGAAGCAACCAGGCAATAGATCCTTTTTTTGTTTCAAAGTATACCTTGACCCAGAAATATATAGCTGCTGATCCACATGCCATCGCTATGGAAATGAAAATGATATGTATTATTATTATATCCGGAGTTAACATCCTGCTGCCACCTACATTCTATTCTTAGCACATATATTATTCAGTTAACATATATATTAATATGTTTTGATGCCTTTAAGCGCACTCTTGACAGTAAGTTCTCCGTTTTCGGTGTCAAGTATTATAGTACGTCCATAATTTAGTCCAATATCCTCTGCAATAATGGGAATTCTAAGTTCTTTCAGTGACTGCTTTGTAGCCGTCACATTTCGCTCTCCGATATTTAGCTGTGTATTGGAATTAAATGAGAACATGCTTGCACCACCTGCTATTTTTGCAGTAGTGCGGTGCTTGTAAGCACCCTCCTCAACCATGCTATCAAGAAGAGCAGGTATGCCCGTGTCTGCAAATTTTGCACGGTTATCCTTTGACCGTGCCTGTTCTATGCTCGGGAGCATAATATGCACCATCCCGCCAACGCCTGTGCTCTTATCATACAGCGAAATGCCTACGCATGACCCAAGTCCAAGGGTCGTAAGTTTTACAGGCTTCCTTGCCACAGCACTATCGGCCATTCCCACTATTATCATAGTTATCTCGTACGCATTTCTTCTATCCTTCCAAGTATGGATTGCAGAGAAGCTGAATCCAGCAACATGTACATGTCACCGCTGAGGCTATGGTATTCATCTTCTCCGGCAACTTCAAAAAGTGTTGTCAGACCAAATACGTGTTCCATTTTCCCGTTTATGTGTTGTTTTGCTTTTGTGAATATTTCATCAGCGGTTCCTTCAGATATTTTGGGAACAGAAGGAACAATTGCCAGATTCAGGAATTTAGAAAGGGCATTATAATAACTTCCTGCAAGGATGTTAGCAACTTCGATGAAAGCTGATTTTTTCATATAGTCATCATCTTCAGAAGCATTATTTTTAAGAAGCATTTCAGCCAGTGCTTCTGAATGGTGTTTTCTGATTATGAGTATAAATCCTCCGTTCATATCGCCCATAACTCTTACAATTGCTCCTATCCTGTCTTTGTTTGCATTCTTGCTGATATCCTGTGCGCTAAGCAATGTCAGGGCTGAACTGCTTACATTTATTGATTTATCAACAAGTTGTGACAGGGCAGTTGTTGCATTTCCCATCCCTATGTTTCCCACTTCATTCAATGCATCATAATAGAATTTGTCAAGTACTATGTTCATTTATTTCACTCCTGTCAGATCATTCTATCAATCCGTTCAAGTATAATATCCATTGAATCAGGATCGAACAAGGTCAGGAACAATCCATTCATTCTATTTCCTTCGATCATGAACAATGTATCAAAAAGCAGTGCATGCTGAGCCTTTGTACTCATCTCTATGAGTATATGATCTATTATGGCACCAAGCATGTCAAATGTCTGCATAGGTGGTGATATTTTAATGTTCAGTCCCAGGAAATCAGAAAGAGAGCTGACATATGACCCTGCAAGTATGTGTCCAACTTCTTCTATAAGAGACTGATTCAATGGATCCAGGATATCGGTATTTTCTTCATTAGTAATTATATTACATATTGTTTCAGTCGTTTCCTCCGAAAGCATCATCATTATGTATCCTTCAACATCTCCTGTCAGGTGCATAATAACTCCTGATACAATGATGTCAGCTCCACCTGCAATCTCCGGTACTTTCTCTATCAATTCTACTTTAAGTCCGGGGACTTCTATTTTGACTTCTTTTGAGATCATTTTTGAAAGAGAAGTGACAGCATTACCCACACCTATGTTAACGATTTCTCTTAAAGCACTGATCTGTAATTCAGTCAGGTTTGATATTTTATATTTCATGTTTAGCTCCAGAATCGCATTTTAGATATTATCCCTTACAAAGTATGAAGTGTCATTTCTGGTATATTCTCTCTTTCGAATTGAACGCTTTATACATATCTTTTGAAGGTCCGATGAGCGTTTCAGTTTTTCCCATTACAAAGAATCCATCCTTTGAAAGTGCATTATAGAAATCCATGTAGAGCTGTTCCTGTAGATCTTTCTGGAAATATATGGTGACATTCCTGCAGAACACAGCATCAAAACCGCTCATTTTTGGACCGGAAATAAGATCTTGCTTTCTGAACTGTGCAATTTTTTTCAGTTCATCAGATATCATGTAGTCGTTGCCGCTTCTGGTGAAATACTTGTTCAGAAATGCAGGCCTTACATCTTTCATTTCAGCATTTGAGTAAATGCCTTTCTGGGCTTTTAAGAGACTTTCTTTATCGATGTCTGTGCCGGTTATTTTAATATTATATTTCTTGAAATCATCACCCAGTATGTGGTGTAGCAACATTGCAATAGAGTATGCTTCAACTCCGATGGAGCATCCTGCGCTCCATATGCGTATGGAACGAAGTCCACTGCTCTTTGCTTTGATAATTGCAGGTAACACTTCTTTCTCAACAATATCGTACACTTCTGTGTTCCTGAAGAAGTTAGTAACATTGACTGTCAGTGTTTCCATAAGTTCTGGATATTCGTCGCCGTCAGTCTGGAGAACTTTCACATAATCTTTGTATGTTTTGGAATTAGTTGCACGTAGTCTGACATCAATCCTTCTTTTAAAATGTGAGTCTTTATATTGTTCACAGTTAAAACCAAGTTTCTTCTGTATCAGTACTTTGAGCAACTCATAATCCTCATCTTTTTTCTGAATGGTTTCAAGCATTTTTATCCCTCTATAAATTCTATAGTCACATTGTTACCGTCTCTCAGTGGGGTTGTGAACCGGGCTGGAACACTGTTTACAAGAAGCCTCATGCTCTTGCCTACAAGTTCCTCCTTTCTTATATCCATAAACTCAAATAAGTCTGAAAGAATAGGGTCTGCTTCTTTCCCGTTTTTAATATTAATAGTGTCACCGTAATGTATTATGTCAGAAAGGGTTGCTTTTTTCCCATTCACGGTGATTTGTGCCTGAGATCCGTTGAATACTACCTCTTCACCGTTAAGGAAAACACTAATCTTCCTGCCTTCTTCTGGTTTGCTCAGGATATTTTCCAGTTTATATTCAAATCCGGTTTTTTCTATGTTTATAACGTCACCATCTTCAACGATATGGGTGGAAAGGTCCGATGAATCTATAATATTATCATTGAGTTTGACAATATACTTCATTTTGTCAAAATATCGTATCTGGTTATTTACAGTGACAGTGATCATCCCAATGTCCTCTGTATTGTATTCCTGTTCCAGGACATCTTTCAGGCTGTGAGGTCTGATAATTATCTGTGCTCTGTCGGGAACATTATCATTAGCTAATGCCGGATTACCATTTATACTGACAAAAGGGATTTGTTCTTTATCGTTACCATTAACCTTTATTCTCACAATGGGTGGTATTTTAAATTTGACCAGCAGGTCTTTTACCTTCACATGTGCATCTCTTCCATCTGCAGGAGCTGTAAAATCAATAACTGCACCTTTGTGGATGGGGTCTGCAAGATTTGCTTCCTTTCCATCAAGCAATATCTTTGCATGTTCTCCTACTTCTCCCTCAATGGTATGGAATTTAGAATTAACATTCAAACTAACAGCCATTCCTGGACGTGGGTAGAGCCGTTTAACTTTTGCGGAAACAAGAGCGTCCATTACAGACAGTCCATTAACATCCATCAGATGTATTTCTGAACCGTTAACTGAAACATCTAAAAACTCGATGCCATTCTTTTGGATGGCCATCCTGGCAATTCCAAGAGGCGTTATCATATCAGCTCCAGTAACCTTTCCGGTACTATCTGTGAAATCTTCTATCTGTTTTGGAAGGCGGAAGCCTATTCTTTGTACTGGAAGCTCCAGATGTTTTGAAAGATGTTCTTTAAGTCCTGCAGTCTGCGATCCTCCACCAACAAGGACAACAGCTCGTGGTATTTTATTGTTGAGGGATTTGATCTCTTCTGCAATATGCATTGCAAGTTTGTCCACTTCATTTTCTATGTCTGAAATAATCTGGCTTACAGGGATTTCTGATGTTACGCCGAAAATATCTTCCAGTTCTATATTTTCATTGTTTGTCAGTGACTGTTTTATCATTTCACCTTTTTTGAAATCTACAAGATAATAGTCACATATGAAATCAGTTATCTCATCTCCTGCTTCAGGTACCATCCCATATCCGATGACAGTTCCATTATCAGTGATTGCGATATCAGATGTGCCTGCCCCGATATCCACCAGTGCGATGTTGAGCTTGCGCATATCGGTAGGTATAGCAACATTCAATGCAGCGATAGGTTCCAGTGTAATGCTGGATGCCTTAAGGGAACATTTGTCAAGGACAGAAAACATACTATTGATAACAGCTTCAGGAAGGAATGTTGCAAGTACTTCCACAGAAATATGATTTCCTTTCTGGCCTACGATATTGGATATTCTCTGTCCGTCCAGTTCATAGCTGACAACAGAATATCCTACACAATTAAATCCTTCATCAGTTTCAAGTTCATTGCCTGCCTTTGCGATAGCTTCAAATTCCAGCTCAGAAATATCCACTCTTGTAATCTCTCTATAGGGTATTTCCACTGAACGTTTTACTTTAGATGTCTTCAGGGCTCTACCGGCAACAGCAACTGATACTTCCGATAATTTGTGCCCGATTTGCTTTTCCAGATCGGTTTTGACTGCATCCACAACTTTTGCAACCTTTTCAACGTCATGGATCTGTCCATCTTGCATGCTCCGTTCATTATGTTCATATATGCATGCAGCCTTGATATTGAGATGCTCATCGTCTGTAATGAGCCCGACAACAGTCCTTGTTCCAATATCCAGAGCAAAATGGGCACTGTTCATCTTATCCCATCATCTTTTTCATGATAGCTGCCATTATTATATCTGTAGCTCCAGGCTCGAAAAGCATGTTAAATTCGTTCTTTGAATTTGTGGATGGTATCAAACATTCACCTTTCACAACAATAAACTTGTCAGCAAGGTTTCCGATTTCCTTCTTTATGAAATCCCCTACTCCTTCCATATTTACATCAATACTTGGATCTCCTATAATGAGATTGATGCCCAGGAATTCATTGACAACCCGCATGTAGGAACTACAGAGATTTATTCCCATTTCACGCAGTTTCCTGATCTGCGGTTCTTCTATTTTTGTTGTTGTTCCAATGGATTTTTTCATAAGTAAGTCCGAAAATGATAATGCTGAGAATTTTGGGAGTAGTATAAGAGTTCCACCGTCCACATCTCCGGACATATGCAAGTGTATACCTATGACACTTTTATTTTTTCCTTCTTCATTACTCTTTGCAATTATTTCATCCAGAGTAAGCATTTCAACAACAGGGATATCTATCTTTACTTCCCGATTCACCATTTTTGAAAGTGAAGTAGCCAGATGGCCCATTCCAATGTTTCCTGCTTCTTGAAATGCTCCTTTTGCCATTTCGTCCAATTCTGCCATATTATTCCCTCGTATTTAGATCAATGATGCAATATCCAGGATAAGCGCAACACTTCCATCTCCCAGGATGGTTGCACCTGCAAATCCCCTCATATTTTTCAAAAGTTTATTGTCAAGCGTTTTAATAATTACTTCCTGCTGTCCAAGAAGATTATCAACTACAAATCCGATGTTGCTTCCCATCTTTTCAACAACAACGACGATGAGATTCTTTTTATCTTCTTCTTCCTTTGTACATTCAAGTACATCATGCAATCTCAGCAATGGAAGAACTTCTCCTCTAAGAAGGATTACTTCTTTTCCTTCTATGGTTTTTATGTCACTGGACTTTATTCCGACGTCACGGACAACATTGCTTAACGGTATAGCATATGTTTCATCGGCTACGGTAACCATGAGTGACTGGATAATGGCTACTGTCAGTGGTAGCTGTAGTTTCATAATGCTTCCCTGGCCAGCCACAGAACTGATCTTTACGCTTCCACCAAGGGATTCTATCTTTGTTTTGACAGCATCCATACCGACTCCTCTTCCAGAAACATCGGTGATGGTTTTAGCCCCACTAAAACCGGGCATGAAAATGAGATTCATAGCATCTGTGTCCGAAAGTTTGTCAACCTCTTCCCGGGTCAGTATTCCTTTTTTAAGGGCTATGTCTTTCAGATTGGCAGGGTCCATTCCTTTTCCGTCATCTTCTACTTCTATAAGGACACTGTTTCTCTGACGTGAAGCTGCAAGTCTGACAAGTCCTGCAACAGGTTTTCCAAGTTTTTTGCGCTCTTCCTCAGGTTCAATTCCATGGTCTACTGCATTACGCAGCAGGTGTACCAGTGGGTCACCGATTTCATCGAGTACAGTCCTGTCAAGTTCTATCTCTTGACCCTCAATGATAAGATTTATCTGTTTGCCTTCTGATTTTGCAAGATCCCTTATCATTCTTGGGAATCTACTGAATATCTGGTCTATAGGAACCATTCTTGATTCCATAACTTCTGTTTGTATCTCATTTGTGAGACGGTCAAGATTGGCAAGTGATTCATCCAGATGTTTTGCATTAAGGTCAGAAGCAAGCTGGTTTAGCCTTATCTTGTTAATAATAAGTTCTCCAACAAGGTTCATCAGGTTATCAAGACGTTCAATATTAACTCTGACACTTTGTATGCTCTTTACTGTATCCGACCTTTTAACACTGGAACTGGTTTGCTGGTTTTCCTCACCAGTTTCTTTTTTATCCAGATGCTTTTCTTCAGTATGGTAGGTTTCCGAAATTGTGGTGGGAATTACATCTTTAATTTCGGATATTTTCCTGAGGTTTCCTATTATTTCATCATCCGTATTTTTTGTAGTGAATATTACTGTGAATTCAAAACCAAATTTTTCATCCTCAAGTTCTTCTTCGCTTGGTTTACACTTTATTATTTTCCCCATCTTTGTGACATTAATAAGTACAAGTGTAGACCTTGCGGATTTAAGAACGCATGATTCATCAAGAACTATTTTTAAGGATACAACCCTGTTCCCCTCCATTGCAGCGCATTCTACTTCCTGCTTTTCATATTCAGATAGTTCAATACCTAATTTGGGACTAATTATTGCTCCTATCTGTAAATTTGTACCTATCTCGCTTTGAAGAGTACTTGTACTTTCGACAATTGAACATGCAATCTCATGTATAGGCAGTGTCCCTTGCATTGCTTTTGAAAGGGTGGCCTGTAAGGAAGTGATGTCTATTTCTTCTCCGCTATCTACTGTGTTAACAAGTGCTTCAAGAGTATCCAGGCATTCAAAAAGGACATCTATGAGTCCGTTGCTCACTATCACCTGTGACTTTCTGACCATGTCCATTAAATTTTCCATTTCATGTGTCAGCTCTGCTATGGTGTTAAATCCCATCGTTGCTGACATCCCTTTCAACGTGTGTGCTGAACGGAACATGGTATTGATGTATTCCAGATCGTTGGGATTCTGTTCAAGCCCCAGCAATGAATCATTAAGTTGTTGCAGATGTTCTTCAGATTCTGCTTTAAAAATTTCTTTATATTCTGACATATCCATGGTCACACCAACCCTAAGATCATAATGATCTTCTCCTTTTGCAAAAACATTTCAATCACCTGATGAATCCAGCATCCGTACAATTTCACTTGACACTTTTTCCAGGGGAACTATACTGTCGGCAAGACCTCGTTGTACGATCGCTTTTGGCATACCATAGACTACACAAGATCTTTCATCCTCTGCAATTGCTTTTCCTCCGGCTTTCTTGATTTCTTCAACACCATCAGCACCATCAGCTCCCATACCTGTCAAAACAGCAGTTATGATGTTTGATCCGTAGATAGGCACCAGTGATTTGAAAAGTATGTTTGCACAGGGTCTGACACCATGTTCACGAGGATTCTGGTTAAGTGAAACAGCTTCATGGTAAATGCCACCTTTTTCCATTGCTACTATCTCCATGTGATAGTTTCCAGGTGCAAGGTATGCATGTCCGGCATGAAGCACATCCCCGTTCTTTGCCTCAGTAACTGTCAATTGGGACTGAGCATCAAGTCTTTGTGCAAGCGATGCTGTAAATCCTGCGGGCATATGCTGGACTATAACAACAGGAACTTTCAGGTCACCTGGTAATTTGGGAATAACTTGTTCTAGTGCACGCGGTCCGCCTGTTGAGGACGCAATAGCAACGATTTTACCTCTTGCATAGTATTTGTTTTTCTGAGTTACCTGCTTCTGTTGTGTAGTATGCAAAGTTTTTCCTTCATTTTCACGTGATTTTTTCACGTGTTCTTCCATGAACCCGAGTTTTTTCAGGTCCACTTTGGAGGCGATTTTAACCTTTGTGCGGATCTCTATAGCAATATCCACAATGTTTAAACTAATATTTCCAGATGGTTTTTGTATGAAATCAACTGCACCATACTCAAATGCATTCAGTGTGCTCTCTGCGGACCTGGAGTCGATTGCTGTCAACATGACAACTGGTGTAGGACATTCGCTCATTATGTATCCAAGAGCGTGTAATCCATCAAGTACCGGCATCTCAACGTCCAGAGTTACTACATCCGGCCTGAATTTCTCAACTTTTTCTACTGCTTCAAGACCATTCCTGGCAGTAGCTATTACGTTAATTTCAGGATCTTCTTTCAGGATGTCAGAGACAACTTTACGCATGAGCGCGGAGTCATCGACTACAAGTACATTGATGGTCATGTTAGACTACTTTTCCAATTACTTCTAGGACTTTTGCTGCATCAAACGGCTTAACTATGAAATCAAGTGCTCCGGTTTTGAGTGCGTCAGTTACAACTGATTGCTGTCCAATGGATGAACACATCACTACTTTTGCGGCAGGATCCATTTCCATTATTTTTTTGAGAGCATCAATTCCTTCCATATTTGGCATAACGATATCCATAAAAACCAGTTCTGGTTTTATCTGTGGATATTTTTGTACAGCATCAAGGCCATCAACACATTCGCCAACTACTTCATGACCATTTTTTGTTAATATATCCTTTATGACCATACGCATAAATGCAGCATCGTCCACAATCATTATTTTTACCATTTTATTCATATCTCCCATTTTAGGTATTGCATAACCTGTGCAAAAATTGCACGACATATCGGTATAATATGGATTGTATCTCCACGTTATTATATAGAGGATAATATAATATATTAATTTATTGTTGATTCTACTTTTGTGTCTCAATTTGGGAGTGATTATTATTTCACTATTTTTTGCAAATCAAACCAATTGTTTGTACTATTTAGACTCTCTATTTGTAGATCAGATATTTCATAAATACAAAACTATACTTTTAATATCTTTAAATTAGAAAGATATATTATATCATCCTAAAATCCCAATTCTAATTTGAATACCTACAAGTAGTTTAAATGGCAGACTTCGTTCATCTTCAAAAAAAAGATATATGACTTCTCTATTAGCGGGCTATTGAAAGAAGTATAATAAGGATACAAAACCGGACAAATATACTGATCCCTGTTGAGAACACTACAATCCTTATCCCTATGCGTGAACCGAATATTGATATGTATCGTGGCAGAAGTGTCCTGATACTGAATATGGGAAGCATAAACATACTTCCAAGCATAAGTACTATCATTGCCTGGATGTATGATATTCCGTTGTTGCTTATCATTGGTCCCAATAGCGATATTCCAAGGATGGGGCTTGCAACATAGCTGGTGAGGGGTACAATACTTTCCGGAGGTATTCCGAAAAGTTCTGCAAGCGGCAATACATTAAATAGTTCAAAGGCTCCCCGTTCTCTGAGTACAAAAACAACTGTCGTCATCGAAATATATATCATTGATATCTTTGTGAACAGTTTGCGATTGCGTTTCAGGGATCTTTTAATTGCATCTTTAAGGGTAACCTTCTTTGATGATGTATTTTCAGCATACACGCATCTGTTCTTTTTGAGGAATATTCTGCTAAGTAATATCACTGCACTGACCTTAACGATTGCAGTCAATATGAATACCATTACATAGAACCCCCCCACAACAGGTCCGAGTGCTGGGAGTACAATTGGTATCTGATATGTGATTATTTCTCTTACATATGCAGGTGTACTATTAAGCAATGCGCAAAGCATGGTCTCTTTTTCGTTGATGCATCCGCTATCTCTGAAATTAACCACCATTCCGTTTGCAGCTACCGTAGAGCCAAGCGAGACCATGAAAGCCGATGCACAAGTATCAGGAAGGTTTGTGTATTTGAAAAGTGGACTGACAAGTCCTGAGAATTTCTGCATGAATCCAAGTTCTATAAGGATGCCTGTTCCGAAAAGTCCTAAGAATATCATTATCAATATAGGAACAGCAAAGTCCAGTACCATAAGGAAAATGGATAACATGGAATATTGTACTGGTAAGAAGGTAAATTAAACTATCTCTTCATTTTAGAATACTGTGCAGGAATTCTCATTACTAGTACAATCAATATAGGTTCCATGATAGAAAAACCTTATATTGATTGTAACGTATTGAAAGGTGGTGATCGAGTTGAAAAAGAACCTTATGGATATTCTTGCATGTCCCATATGTAAAGGAGATCTTGTCCTTAATATAGAAAAGGAAGATGCAAGTGAGGTTATATCGGGCACTCTGTATTGTTCTGTCTGCAATGAATATTATCCCATAGAGGGGGGTATACCAAATATGCTTCCTCCTGATCTTAGGGAATGAAATGTGGGGAAATTCAATTGCAACAGGTGCATATCAACAGGCTTGGAGTAAATTCGCTGGAATTCGATACGGATACTGTTGAGTTGCCTATATCTCCTGGTGAGGAACGCAGTTTTGAAATTGTACTCATCAACTATGGCGCACCGACCCATGTCAATTTATCTGTCAGTGATGCCCTTCGGGAAAATATCACAGTTCTGGAAGACAATCCTTATGTTAAGCATGAGGAATATATACCTTTGATAGCAAGGATTCCATATGATGGGAGGCTCTATACGAAAGGGCAGGTTTTTATTACTGTTGGATATGGTTCCAAAAGACAGGGCTTTAACCTTAATCTGGGTCATCCGGGTCCAAATGAACAAAGTTTTTCTGTGGACGTTGACGAGGCTTTTTATAAGCCAAAACCGTCCCAATCATCAAAACCCTCCAAGTCTTCTTCTGGTATATATGAAGGAGAACATTGGAGTGCTCAGCTCCCCTCCATATCTGTTGAAATGGTTAAATCTGTGCTGGGCCTGACTGCTTCACATTCGTCAAGTATTTTCAGGGCTATTCTGTTATTGTTACTAGTGTCTGTTCTTGCTCTTGTAGTGTTATCTATTGATCTGGAGCAACTCTTTGGTTTTTACCAATCTGTATTCTATTCAATTTTACTGACATTTTTTATGGCTTACCTATTATTAAGACTTCCTAAATCTAAACGATAATCAAGGTGAATAATATGAAATATATCATAGTAACCGGCGGCGTAATGAGTGGGCTTGGAAAAGGAATTACCACTGCTTCTATCGGGCGTAACCTGAAGAACAGGGGGCACAAAGTCACAGCCATCAAGATTGATCCTTATATTAACATTGATGCAGGTACTATGAGTCCTTTTCAGCATGGTGAGGTTTTTGTTCTCAAAGATGGAGGAGAAGTAGACCTTGATCTTGGAAATTATGAACGTTTCCTTGATACGGAACTTACAAGAGAACACAACCTTACAACCGGAAAAATATATGAATCTGTGATTTCCAAGGAACGCAGGGGTGAATATCTTGGGAAGACTGTGCAAATTATTCCGCACATTACTAATGAAATAAAAGACAGAATACGCAAAGTTGCTGCCAAGAGCGGGGCTGATATTTGTCTGATAGAGGTCGGGGGCACAGTTGGTGACATTGAGAGCATGCCTTTTCTGGAAGCTGTAAGGCAGATGTATAGGGAGGAGCCAGGGGAAAATATTGCTTTTGTACATGTGACACTTGTGCCCATGGACCCCCAGGGTGACCAGAAAACAAAGCCTACACAACATTCTGTAAAAGAGTTAAGGGAGCTTGGTCTTAAACCCAATATCATAGTGACAAGATGTAAGGAACCGTTGCTTGAAAGCACTGTTTCCAAGATATCACTTTTCTGTGATGTTCCTGAAGAAGCAGTTATAAGTGCTCATGATGCAGACGATATTTATGAAGTGCCTTTGATGATGGAGAACGAAGGACTTACTGATTACCTTATGAAACATCTTGACCTCAGCGCCTCAAAAACAGATGACTCTTGGGCAAAGATGGTAGATAGGATGCATAATCTCAGCGGTGGAGTAAAGATCGGCATTGTAGGAAAATATACTTATCTTGAAGATTCATACCTGAGTATAAGCGCTTCTATTAAACATGCAGCTATCGAGTGCGGTGTAAATTATGAAGTCTGCTGGATAAATGCAGAATCCTTTGAAGAGCACCCTGAAACAATCTCATCTCTCACAGAATATGATGGTATACTTGTTCCCGGAGGTTTTGGGGAAAGAGGTACTGAGGGCAAGATAAAGGCTATACAATTTGCCAGGGAAAATGATATCCCATATCTTGGTCTTTGTCTTGGAATGCAGTTGTCTGTCATCGAGTTTGCCCGGCACGTGGCAGGTCTTGAAAATGCCAACAGTACGGAGTTTGATGAAGATACTCCTTATCCTGTTATTGATCTGCTTCCTGAACAGGAAAATGTGGTTGATATGGGTGCAACAATGCGCCTTGGTGATTATGAAGCAGACCTGAAGCCTGGTTCACTTGCAGAAAAGATATATGGCCAGTCCAGGATAGTAGAACGTCACAGGCACAGGTATGAGGTCAATCCGAATTATGTGGACAAGATCGAAGCCCACGGAATGGTATTTTCCGGTAAGAACAGAAATAGAATGGAAATTGCTGAGATTCCCGGTAAAAAGTTCTTCTTTGGATCACAGTTCCATCCGGAATTCAAGTCCCGTCCTGGCAACCCGTCACCACCTTTCAGGGTTTTTGTTCAGGCAATGGTGGAAAAGCAAAATTAGATATCAGAAAATAAAGCCCACTTCTGTGGGCTTAGCTCATTTTTAATGGCTCTGTTTTCATGTATTCCCTGAGAACTGTTGTTGCATAACTTCCCTTTGGCAAGGAAAAGGTAAGTGTTGTCTTACTTTTTCCAGGGTTCTGGTCGTCCTCTCCGGTTTCATATTTTGGTTCGCAGTAGAGCAACATTTCCCTGCGAAGTCCTTTTGATGCAAGCATCGGTAGTTGTGTCATTTGGAAGTTTTCCTGTGGCATTCCGGTCTCATTGAATATTTCTTTTTCAAGGTTTCCCGGTACATCTGATGCAAACTCGGTACTATATCCAACAAGGGGTGCAGTTATAAATGCCCTTCTTCTTCTCAGTAGATTATTCATTCCATCGATATTCTCTTCAGAAGCCTTCTGCATTTTTGTGACATCAGGCAGACCTTCCTTGTTCTTGAAGCATATGATGTCTCCTTTCTGGGCTTTATCTAGGGGGAGTCTGCTTTCTATTCTTTTGCAGATGATACGGTTGAAGATGTATGACTGGTAAGCATGTATGAACATCTTGCTGATATTTTCTGAAAGTACGCTAAAAGAACCTGAAAAATCCCCCGGATTCTCTACAAGGTAATGCATCATTGCTCTCTCATATCTAAGGCGCAGCGGATATATTTTTAGTCCTTCAGCAAAATCCCTGGTTTCCCAAACATAATCCCTGGCCTCTCTTACATCGTCTGGTTCATCAGGGAACGACTGTGCAATATATACAAGTGCAGCTTTCTCAAAATCACCTTTTAGAAGCTGTTCTCCAACCATGTGGGTAACAGGCCTGATAGCACCAAACCTCTGGATCCCAAAAAAGTTAGGAACTCCTCCAAGTGCAACTATTTCTTTAGTTATTTCACGAAGGGCTTTTTCAAGTTCAATAGGTTTAAGATCAATATCTCTTATTGTAATGGCAAATTCATTGCCGTACAGGTCACCAAGTCCAAGGGATCTGCTGGACCGTCCTATTACCTTCAGTTGCACATCTTTGAGGTAGAAGTCTTCGATCTCTTTTTCTGAAACATCATATATGCTGATCTTTTGTGTGGTCTTTGCCCTTTTATCCTTTGTACCTGCAAATCCGATCCTTTTCTGACTGATGCCAAGTTTGCGTGAAATGTCTCTTATAAGGTGGTGCATATCCCAGTTGGTCTTTGTCATCTCAAGGACAAGGTATTTCCCGCTGTCACCTTCTTCACGATTTGTTATTTCTCTGACAACAAAATCTTCTGGTTCCTGTCTAAGCACACCTCCAATTCCATCGGCATGTGTAACGTAAAGTTCTATTCCCATCTTTATTTCAATTGGTGGTATCATTTATAATCATCCTAGTTCTGAGGTGCAATATCAATAACATTGACTGTCGTAGTATTAAGGAAAGTCCATCCTTCACGAGTTGGAGCTGTTCCTCCAGGGAGTCCCCCTGCATACATGCTGGATGTCGGATCCAGCATTAACCATGATCCGTATTCATCTGTTGTATAATATATTGGTACGGAGCCATAGTATTTCCCGATTGCAGTTCCTATTTCGTTTGTGTTGTTACCTATGTATACTGCTGTAAAGGCATGTGTATCAGTCAGGTAGATTCGTGAGGTTCCTCCGATAGACTCTATTAATGATGCCAGAAGAATGGCATAGTCATCACAATCTCCTGCACCAATGGTTATTGTGTCACTGGGTGTGGACCAGAGGTCTTTTCCCCTGGGGTCACTGATGTATATTATTTTCTCTTTTGTGTCATCGAACAATGCACATATCTGGTATATGTTATATTGTCCGGGATATTTCTTCGCAGAAGCTGCAGCCATAGTCCGGACACCCACATCAAATGGTTCTATTTTACTATTAACCTGATTAAAAATATTCTCAGGGTTTGAAATGTATTTTTGTTTCTGCATAATTGCTATTTCTGAAACATCTATCGTTATTTCTTCAAAATATTGCTCCTTGTAGTCATGCCATTTTCCGGATTTAGTTTGCGAAAACAATGATATTTGGGGCTGGAGTTTAAGCTCGTCCAGATCATCCGGAACATTGATTGATACTGTTCCTACATTTTTTTCGTCGCCAGCAAGTATAATTGTACCAGTTTCCTGCAGTGATCGTTCTTTTTCAGGGGTCAGTAAAAATCCGAACTGGTATACGTAAACCGGCGTATCACCCATATTTTTCACGTATACTTTGATTACACTCTCGCTTCCTTCATAAAATTGCGTGTAGTAATAGTAACTTGAAACTTCAAAACCCGGTAAACTATCTGTAAGGTCCCTCGGTCTGTCCTCATACATGGATATTGGCTGGGTCAGAATAATCGGGGTCGTAAGCTCATTCGTATCTATTTGGTAATAGTCTTCATTCTGGAACAGATTGATAGACGATGGGTTGAAAATATCTCCTACTTTGCCCATTGGTTCGGAAAGGCATCCTGAAGACAGGGTTGCTATTATTAATGCTGCATATAGCATGGCATATAGTGCCAGATTCGTTTTATCCTCTTTTTTCATACTAACCCTCTGCAGAATATTGCCTGATACTCACAGGAGTTTTAGGTTACCAGTGATCTTATCAATTTCATCTGCTTTTGCAGGCCCGATGCCAAGCACAGTGACAGTTCCCGGTGCAATTTCGGTAAGTCCTGCATCCTGTATAAGTGCCGTTGGAAGTCCCTGTCTCCGAGCTACTTCCTTTAATTCGAACATATCTTTCAATGTGGCAACTCTCAGTACAACTTTCTTCTGTCCCCCTTCTTTCCATTTATCATGGGTTGTGCGGTCTGCCCATTCTGAAGCAGATACTGCTGCATGTGCAACCTGCACAGCAAGTTTTCCTTTTGACAATTTGAGGTCGTCTCTGATAACGATGCATTGTTTATATTCAGTCATTATTCTTCCTTTTTTCAGGCATTCTTAAAGCCTGTTTTCTATGGAGTCTATTATGTATTCTGCAACATTGATATTCAGGGATTTATAAATACCTGCTCCCGAAGGAGTTGCATTTACTTCCAGGACAAAACATCCTTCCTTACTTTCAATTATGTCAACTCCGGCAAATACTGCCCCAATTGCTCCGGCAGCACCAATGCACATATTTTCCTGTTCCTCTGTAAGCCTGCATTCCTGCGGAGTGCCACCCTGGCTCAGATTGTTAAGCCACCAGCCTTCAGGTGCGTTCCTGTATATGGCACCGATAACCTTCCCATCAACAACAAATGCGCGAATGTCCCGTCCGGGGTTCTCTATGAATTCCTGTATATAAACCATTCCTTTTTCTTCGATATGACCACAAACAAAGTCATAAGCTGTTGTTTTCTCCGGAATCCCGTCCGGACCTATAACTTCATTCTTTTTTATACGTTTGATTCCTATTCCCTTATACCCGAAAACTGGTTTGATGACAACATCTTCCAGAGTTTCGGTTATTTTCATGGCCTTTTCTGTTTCCTGTGTGACAAAGGTTTCAGGTGTGGGAATGCCAGCTTTTGAAATAAGGCAGCTTGCATTGAACTTGTTTGCCGCATTCTGTATGGCAGCCGGGGAATTTATTATAGTCACTCCGCTTTCCTCAAGTTGTTGAAGCACATTGAAACGGTAAACATGAGAATCATTCTTCACCGGCCCTATATCTCTTATAATGATTGCATCTAATTCTAAAAGGTTGATCTCACTGGTCATATGTTCAATGTTTTTTTGAATGGAAGTTTCCATTTTTCCAAGGTCCGGGCAAAAGGTTTCAAAATCTCTTTTCCTGGCTTCCTGTATCAATGCGTCTGCAGTCCAGTCCGTTGGATCTGTAACCACTATTCCCAGTTTTTTCATGATACTTCCTAAAGTATTCTGTATAATTAGATTTGTTGGTCACATTTAGATATACACTTTTTCTCATTATTCCACGTTCTTAATATGCACCCAGGAATATCAACAACGTTTTTAACAGCATCAATCACTATCCCATCAGCTGTCGCTACCACATATGATGGATTGCAGTTCTTCAGGTCATAGTCAACATGTTTTGATGTCCTGACATCACCGGTTAGTGAATGTTCTTCCATTTTTGTTCTGATGAATGCGGCCAGTTCTCCGCTGTTCTTCATCTGGGTGTCCAATAGTACATCAGCATTTTTTATTCTGGAATTTAAAAGAAAACATAACATTTCCTCGACAGCTTCGAAAGTGACATGATCATTTGAGTGGTTCCTGAACACTCCCCTTATATCCCTCACAAAAGAATCATCTGCCAGCCACATTTTTTCTCCTTTGAGCAGACTTTCCAGTGTGATAAGAACATTATACCCATCTATCAGAAGTGTCCTGCTTTTTAGTTCCTCGCATTTAAGTTTCTTTTTTTTGCGTTCTGCGGATGTTCCTGTCGAAAACACAGTACGTGCAAGTATATATCTTTCATTTTTGCCAAGACAGTAATGGTCGCCTGTAAACCTGATGGAACTATCTCTCTGATATCCTCTTTCAAGAAGATAGCGAATATCCTTTGCAGCTTCATCCATCTGTTTCTGCAGTATTTTTGTTATCATGCAGTTTCTCCCGCTCATCAAGTATCAATCTGTAATTCTGTAATCTGGAAGCATTATATATGTCGGGATGAAGAGGATAGAAACCTAAACATGTGCATAATGGTTGTGTTCTTCAGTAATTTTGGTTGAATGTGCTATAAGATCTCATTCATTGTATTCGGGTTTTATTTATATAGCTTAAATATTATAATGTCTTTTAGTTTTGAGACATGTCTTAGAATAAGGCACTAAGTGTTGACAGAGCTTTTTATGAGTGACCGGAATGGATGAACAGAAAAAAAGAAAAGTGCTGATAGTTGATGATGAATCAATGAATATCAGGCTGCTTGATGCTTATCTGACACATGATTATGAGATTATCTCTGCATCCGGTGGAATTGAGGCACTGGATAAAGTGCAGTCACATAATCCTGACATAATCCTTCTTGATCTTATGATGCCGGACATTACTGGTTATGAAGTCTGTAAAATACTGAAAGGTTCTGAAAAAACACGCTTAATCCCGATTGTAATGGTCACAGCACTCTCAAGCCTTGAAGATCGTATAAAAGGTATCAATGCAGGTGCTGATGATTTTCTAACAAAACCTCTTGACAGGCTTGAAATTAAAACAAGAGTTAGCTCTCTTCTCCGGATAAAGAAACTGCACGATGAACTCATAGCGGAAAGGGACCAGGCGCAGAATTATCTGGACCTTGCAGGAGTAATGCTGCTTGTTCTTGACGAAAAAGGCATTGTCAGGCTAATTAACAAAAAAGGCTGTGAGATTCTCGGTTACAGTGAGGATGAGATTATTGGAAATGACTGGTTTGACAACTATGTACCTGATATTTTCCGGGAAAATGCCATAAATAGATTTAACAGCCTGTTATCCGGTGAAAGTTCCAGGAATGGGTATTTTGAAATACCATTTCTCACCAGTAATCAGCAAAAGAGAATAATGAGCTGGACCAACATTGGACTGAAAGATTCCGAGGGGAATATAAATGGTTTGCTTGTTTCAGGTGAGGACATTACAGAAAGGCTTGAAGCGGAATCTAAAATCAAAAGGGCAAATGAATATCTTGACAATCTTTTAAAAGCCTCACCGATTGCCATTATATCTCTTGACAGTAAAAGAAAAATAGTTACAGCCAACAAAAATGCAGCAGACCTTCTTGGTTTTGATGTGGGTGAGCTTATTGCAAGGCCCATAAGGGAATTCGCAGAAAACATGGATATGTTGGAGTTTGCTGATAAAACAGACTTTGAAATGATATTTTTCACAAAACATGGTGAAAAAATCCAGATGAACGTCTCAACTTCTCTTCTGGTGGACGAAGGTGGAAAGCAGGGACTCATTATCACATTACAGGATCGTTCCCGTTTAAGGGGAATATTCATCACTCCCCTAACCGAAGATGTGGATGGGGATGTAAGGGACATTAAGGTTGAGCTGGAAGGTGGCTATATATATGTTTCAGAATGTGAGGATTCTGAACAAAGTTATCGGTTATTTTCTGAACTTGTCAGGAGTGGGAAGCCCGGTCTTTGTATTACAAGGAGGAATCCGGATAAGATCCGCAATATGTATGGAATCACTAAAACACCAATTGTCTGGCTTACAAAGAATAAAATGAACGGTCAGCAAGTCATCGATTCAACAGAACTTTTCCGAATATATCCTACAATCGCTGATTTTTTAAATAAGATAGACGATGGTGTCGTTTTGATGGATGGTCTGGAGTACCTGATACTTGACAATGATTTTCTCTCAGTGGTCAAACTGATAGAACAGACCAATGACACTATTATGGCATCCAGTTCAAGGATGATTCTGCAGATGGATTCTAATGTACTTGAAAAGAAAGAGTTCCATCTGCTTAAAAGGTGGATGAGGTCTGTATCTGGAGATTCTATCTGTTAACGTGGGATTGACCTACTATCCTCTTGATATTTCATCATTTTTGCCATTAAAGATATATATTATTCAGACTCTATTATTGTTACTTCTTTTTTGTAGCGTAAAGAAAGAGGGGTATAATGCGATTTGTGGATACTATAGATGGTTTGAATGAGGTCTTTAAGACCGATATACCCAAAAACAGTGTTGTGCTTATAACCGGTGCAGCAGGTACTTTAAAGTCAGGTTTTACTTTTCAGGTTCTTTCCAATTATCTGGAACAGCAGGATGAGTACGGCTTATACGTCACTCTTGAACAAAGTAAAGAGAATCATCTGCAGAATATGGGTAGTATGGGTATCAGTCTATCCAATAAGTTACATATTTCGGATTTTAGTGATTATAGGGTACAGTATGATGACTTTTCAGATGACCTTCTTGGCATCCTTGAAGAAAACATACTTCAATTTAAAAAAAATGTTGGAGAAAAATGTACCTGCGTTGCAATAGATTCTCTTGGTGCATTATATTCTCTTCTGAGCGTAGAGCCTCGTGATTTAAGAAAAAATATGTATAAAATGCTTGAAACCCTGAGGCGTGAGGAATTCACAACGTTTCTCATTCTCGAAGAAGAAAAACTATCTGATATGGCAGATTCTTCAACTGGTATGGAAGGTTACCTTGCTGACGGAATTATTGAACTGGGTCTGCATCTTAAAGGTAATGTTGCAAACAGATATATGAGAGTACGGAAAATGCGTGCTTCTTCCCATAGTATGGAGCCCTGGATCCTTGCAGTTTCGGATACTGGTTTGAAGATATACAAAGGTAATTTCTAAAACCGAAATGCGAATATTTTTATATATTCCAGACTAAACATATCGCAGTCACCAATTGGAGGTACGCAGGATATGTTCTCAGAGTTTAATCATGCGTTTGTCAATCTATTATTACAAATTTTATCGGTCCTCATACTGGCTGTTGCCATATCGCAGGTATCAAAAGACCCTGCAGGGAAACACTGCAGGCTTGTGAGCATTGCTGTATTTATGCAATTGTTTTCCATCCTTGCATTCATGTTCCCATCAATGTCAACACTTACTGAGATCGGGGTAGGTTCTTCACTGAAGACCCAGATGTACCTTCATCATCTTGCAGGCATATTCATAATTATTTTCTCTCTATACATCAAACTTGCCGTTGATGGCAGGATTAAGCCAATTGTAAATCCCTTCAACCTCATGAAGATCACCCTTGCATTATGGATTGTTGTTTTCATGGGGGGTTTAAGTCTCTATCTCTCTCTCTGGGAGGGTATTTCACTTCTGTGACTACCTTCTGTCGACAATGCGCTTTGGTCTTCCTTTGACACGATAGAATTCCATTTCACTTGGTTTTGTATAGTTGAACAGGATGTTAAGACTCCCATCAATGTATGAGTTCTCCAGGTTTTTCTTATAGGAAAAGAAAGATCTGAGGAAATTTTCCTTAATAAGTTCTTCATCGCATTTCTGAGGATCATTGCATTCCATGCTTACTCTCAGGGTTGTTTCTCCTTCATCCTCTCCTCCATAAAGAAAAGCTTCATACTCGCCGGTCAGATATTCCATGTTCTCTCTCTGGAACACACCTTTTTCAACATCAACCCGGTTAAAGGGGGTATCGGATACCCAGAATGTTTCTGCTTCTCTTTGAGGAGTCATTATTTTCATATGAGTTCGCCCACAGGCACATTTTCCCCGGCCGACTACTACTGTAGTGTCTTCGGTATCATAGTTGAGAAGTACATTTCCGCTCTTTCCCCCAACCGGCAGTAAAGTAGTGAGTATAAGCCTGCCGCACTCTCCATCCTTCACAAATTTATCCATATGCGGATCATATACGTCCAGATGTACAAGGTCCTCAGGAACATGTAAACCATTTATTTCAGTGCATTCTCCACACATGGTTCCCTCTGTGCTTCCATATGTATTGTATACTTCACAATCCCATAGTTCCGAAACATAGTTCCTTGATTCTTCTGCAAAGCTTTCTCCTCCAATTACAAGACGTTCAATGCTGGATCTTGCAGGGTCCATTCCCTGCTCCTTCATTCTTTTAGCAAGGTGAATTAGCTTGAAGATGCTTCCTACAATTGAAGTTGGTTTGTATGCTTCCATTACTCTCACAGGGAATGTACATTTTCCTTCAGGGATCATTGTCATACCAATGTTCCTGGCTGCAAGTGTCATTGTGTTTGCACCTACGTTCATGCCATAGGATGCACAGACAATAACCCGGTCGTTTGACCCAAACCCCTGGGAACGGAAACTGCGTGCATATTTTTCTGCGTATCTTTCCCAGTCTTCCCATGTGAGGAAAAAAGATTTTGGTGTTCCGCTTGTCCCACTTGTTTCGTGTACAGTGAACACATCTTTCCAGTCAATAGTCTTAAATCCAAACTCATTTTCAATCGGGGGCTGGTTTTCACGAATTGTCTTTCCTGAGATGATGGGGAGTTCCAGGAGATCCTCATGTGACCTGATGTCAGAAGGTTTAATACTGTTCTCATGGAACCATTTTTTATAGAACAACGAATTATCTGCAGCATAGTTGACCGTGTACCTGATCCTCTCATCCACCAGTGCATCAAGCTCGCTTCTATCCATGGTTTCAATTTCAGGGTTATAGAATGTTCCGTTTGTCATATTCATCAGCCTGCTATCTAAATGTGTGACAGGTTTTCTATATGTTCCTTTACATTATCCATATCATTGGAAGGAAGTTTGCAGTTGTGGTTGTGGCATATGTGGACCGTTGTCTTTCCATCCATCGTTTCCATATCCTTTGTGTAAACTGCAATATTTTTAATTTTATCTTCCATTCCTTCATGTTTGAAAAGTAATACTTTTTCGGGCATGAATCTCTCATTTATAAATGTGATAATGTCTCTGGTCTCAGCATCTTCCAGATTGCCGGCAATAACTATTTCTATTGACTCTCTCATGGCAAAAGATATGGCGGACATGAATTGGGTATATCCAATGGGGGCGGCATTTACCTTCCCTGCAAAGGCCTCTATTGTCCTGTGGGCAACACTCTCAAATTCGGAGTCTGCTGTAATCTTTGCAAGTTTCAGGAGATTCATGATACACACAGAGTTCCCGGAGGGGATAGCACCGTCATATACTTCCTTGCTGCGGAATATAAGTTCTTCAGCTTCATCTGATGTATGAAAGAATCCTCCATCTTCGTTGTCGTAGAAGTGGTTCAAAAGATAATTGTTGAGTTTCAATGCGTGCTCAATATACTTTGTTTCAAAATTAGTCTGGTAAAGTTCTATAAGTCCCCATATGAAAAAGGCATAATCCTCCAGAAAAGCATCGATAGCTGCTTCTCCTTCCCGGTATCGGTGTTTCATCTTTCCATCATTATCTGTCATTTTCTTAATAAAAAAATCTGCTGCATCTCTGGCCATTTTTGCATATTCTTCTTCATCGAAGGCCTGTGCAGCTTTACAGAGTGCAACGATTGCAAGTCCGTTCCAGTCTGTGAGTATCTTATCATCTTTGGAAGGGCGAATGCGTTTCTCTCGGGCATTGAACAGCTTTCTGCTTGAGCGTTCAAGGGACACTGTGATAGCTTCAACATGATTCGTTTTTCGGGAAATAATTTCATTCATGCTCTCTGTTAAGTGAGGAATATTTTTTCCATTGAGAACTTTTGCGTGTTCATCAGTGAAGTTGCCGTCGTTATTTATATTAAATATGTCTTTGAAAAGAGCTGCATCTTCATTTCCAAGTATTTCGTCAATTTGTTCTGTTGTCCATATGTAGAATTTGCCTTCCTCTCCCTCACTGTCTGCATCTTCGGCGGAGTAGAATCCTCCTTCTTTTGATAGCATATCTCTTTTAAGGTATGTCAATATCTCTTTTGCAGTACTCCTGTGCTCCGTATTTCCGGTTGCCTGGTATGTTTCGGACAAGGCAATAACCATCAATGCCTGGTCATACAACATTTTTTCAAAATGAGGTACAAGCCATTGTCTATCTGTTGAATACCGGTGGAATCCAAAACCTATCTGGTCATAGATACCTCCCATTCTCATTGCATTTAAGGTTCTTTCTACCATCTCCAGTGCCTTTGAATTGCCTGTTCTTTTCCAGTATCTCAGTAGAAATGTAAGGTGGTGTGGTATCGGGAATTTTGGCGCCCTACCAAAACCGGCGTTCACGTCGTCAAAAGAACCGGATAATTGTTCGAATGACTTTTTTAGTATATTTTCATCAATACTTACTTGCTGTTCATTTTTCCCGGAAGTGGATACTGCAGATGTAATGGCATCGGCACTGTTAACAAGTTCTTCTTTTTTGTTGATCCATAGTTCCTTTATGGCAGGGATTATATCAATCATTCCGGGAATTCCATATCTGCTTTCCCTGGGTATGTAGGTAGCTGCATAGAATGGTTTTTTGTCCGGTGTCATCAGGATGGTTAGGGGCCACCCACCGCTGCCTGTGATTGCCTGGCAAACTGACATATATATACTGTCAATATCAGGTCTTTCTTCACGGTCTACTTTTATAGAAACGAATGAATCGTTCAAAAGTTGCGCTACAGTGTTGTTTTCAAAGGATTCTTTTTCCATCACATGGCACCAGTGGCAGGTAGAATAGCCTATTGAAAGGAATATTGGTTTCTTCTCTTCGTTTGCTTTTTTAAAAGCTTCATCTCCCCATGGGTACCAGTCAACAGGATTATGGGCATGTTGCTGCAGATAAGGACTTTTCTCTTCAATCAACTTGTTCTTTTTGTCTGAAACATTCTTTTTTTCGAAATTCAATCTGTCACTCCCATTTTACCATTTGTTCATTCTTTATGTATAGTCTCTTTAGTTTGAAATGTTCTTCCTTTTTAAATGATTTCATATGCTATGCTTTTTGTCCGGTGTCAACTTCTCAAATCTCATATTTCATAATGAGTATGATTTTCGGAAGTACGCAAATGTTTATATAGCTATCATCATCTTATAGTAAATTTAGGTAACATTGTTTCGAATCATGGCTAAAAACTAAAGGTGGTACAATATGGATAGACGATTAATTTTGCCAGTTATCATTATGTTTGCATCAGTTCTGCTAGTAAGTGGAATGGTTAATTTCCAGATGGGTTCTGCACAGGAATCTTCCGACTCTGATAACTCTGGACCGATTCTAGAAGATCCTGTAACGGTCTCCCAGAAAGCAGCTTCAACTCCTACTAAAGAAGTCTCTTCTAACCAATCAAGCGATGAAGCTCCTGAACCAGTCGCTACAATGATGTATTTTGGTGGTGGTGGAAGTGGGATACCTGCATCTTCAGCTAAACTTGTAGAGGAAGAGCAGGAAGAACAGGAAGAGCAGGAAAAAGACGAACCTGATGATGACTCAATAAACGATTCTCCTGCAACACAGGAAGTTCCTGAATTCCCGACTATTGCGATTCCAATGGTAGCAATCATAGGGATGGCATTCTTCTTTGGCAGAAAACAGTAAAATAAGAAATATGAAAACCGCTGAAAAGCGGTTTTTACAACATTATTTTTGCAAAGCCGCCAATTTTGCTTTTGCAGATATTTGCGTGTTTCTCTTCGTCTTTTATTAGTTGTTCTATATCCTGCATAAATTCAGTCTGGTCATTTTCATTCGGGAATAATTCAGTGATAACATCTAGGTTTGCATTTTTTATATCCTCGTAAGCGTTCTTTGCGAGTATTTCATACTTCAGTATTCTTTCGAACATCTCATTACTTGTCATCCCTTCAAAATCGAAGATGTGCTTTGGGAGTCCGGAGGGGGCCGTTTCTGGAACAGTTATGTCTCCTATTATTAACCATTTTTGTACAATGTTTCCGTGTTTATCGGAGTCGTGAGAAAGCACTTCAAGGGCTGCTACATTATCTTCCATCATTTCGATACGTGCTTCCCATGTGCCCAGTTGTTCCATTTCAGTCTCTATCCAGTACATTCTCTGGAGTAACTTTTCAAGAGTTATTTTATCGGTGATCATTGGCAAAATTATTCCTCTTTATTTATATATGTATTTATTATATTTATATTTACATGCTCTATATTTATTCGTTTTGAAATCTCAACGATGGTCTTTTATATTGTGTCCTTCTTTAGTAATCTTCCAGTATTACTCAAGTATTATTCATCTCATGGAGGATTATCTATCAGTTCAATTGCTTTGTTAAGTAGCGGTCTTGATTCTGTTACTGCTATTGCAGCAGTTCAGGGAAAGATCGGAGTTAAAAAGGCTCTCATATTCAACTACGGGCAGCGCTCAGTGGAGCGTGAAATTGAGAATTCTGTAAAGGTTTGTGAACACTATGGAATAGAATATAGTATTCTTGACATAAGGTGGATGAAGGAGATTACCAATACGTCCCTTGTCAATACTGACGTGAAAGTTCCCTCACTTAAGATCGAAGAAATATCCGACAAAGCAGACCCTTTAATAACTATCCAGTCTGCTAAAGCTGTCTGGGTTCCAAACCGAAATGGTATTCTCATAAACATTGCAGCAGCATTTGCTGAAAGTATGGGCTGTGAGTATGTAGTTGTAGGTTTTAACAAAGAAGAAGCTGTTACATTCCCTGATAATTCCGCAGATTTCATCACTGCTATTGATGATTCTCTTTCATATTCAACACAAAATGGTGTTAAGGTGCTTGCACCGCTTATAGGCATGGACAAAAAAGAGATCGTTGCTAAGGCTGTTGAACTAAAGGCACCATTGGAATTTAGCTGGAGTTGCTATCATGGCGCAGATGTTCCATGCGGTGAGTGTGAAAGCTGTATCCGTAGAAGAAGGGCTTTTGAGATGGTAGGTGTTCAGGATCCTTTGCTTGCCAGGCTTGGAATTTAACAGGAGACTTAATGTTTTTATTGGTGTACTAATATGAAATGTATAATTCTCGATAAAACGCTGGAATATGACGGCAGCCAGATATCCTCTCTCTGGGCCTATAATCTTGCAGATGTCCAGGCGGACTCCATCATTGCTTTCAGGGGTGGATGTGATGTTAAGATAGAGCATATGATCGATCTTGAGGACAAAAAACAGGGCGATATGATATTTTCCACAGACATGGTCCACTTTATCATAGAGCATTTTGATTCAACTGACCTGAAACTGGTATATGCAAGACAGAGGCTATTCACGGCCATAGTTGCAGAGGTGCTTTCTGAATACCGCAACGATCTTATCAGAAAGGGCGATGATCTTTTCGTGGATGGTAAAAAGCTGACAGTGTCTATTGCAAGTACATCTGCAGTGTCCCAGAAGATCCATTTCGGGATAAATGTCATGCACGACTACTATGGCAGTCTTGAAGACATCGGGATTTGCAATGATGACGTGTTAAAGCTGATGGAAAAGATTGCAAAAAGCTACTATAATGAGTTTATTGATATTGAGCTGGATCTTCGAAAATCCAGACCATTGGATGTGATCTGATGTTTGTACCTGTCAGTGAGGTATTCTGCTCAGTACAGGGTGAAGGTCCTTATGTGGGATACAGGCAGGCATTCGTTCGTTTTACCGGATGCAACCTGAAGTGTAATTACTGTGATACTCCTGCTGAAGCTACGAAGTTTTGCAGGTTTGAGGATGTTGCAGGAGCAAATGTTTTTAAGGATGTTAAAAATCCTATTTCTCCGGCTGATATCTGTGGGATGGTAAAATCATTCTCCGGACTGCATTCAGTTTCACTAACCGGTGGTGAGCCATTGCTTAATGCAGAGTTTATATCCTCATTGCAAGTGGATATTCCTCTATACCTGGAATCCAATATGACATTGCCTCATATGGCTAAAAAGATAAAGAACTGTTTATCCTACGTTTCCGGTGACGTAAAGCTCCTTCCTCATTCATTGCTTGAGGATCCGGAGCTCCATCTTGACAGTACTATTGAGTGCTTCAGGACCTTGAGAGTTACAAAGGACAGGGATTGTTTCTGTAAGATAGTTGTAACAAAAGATACACCGTTTGATGATATTGAAGGTGTTGTCGGCGCCATATCGGGCTGTATATCCAGCCTGATACTGCAGCCGGTGACGCAGAAGGACATGCAGCCTGAACCTGGCTTCCTGCTGGGTTTGCAGGAGTCCTTACTGAATGATGTTGATACAAGAATAATACCACAGACCCATAAAATGTGGGGGTGTTTATAAAATGAAAATGAGACTTGGAATAATCGATCATATTGACAGCGCCCATTATCTTCCGGGGCATGAAACATGCGGCATAGTTCACGGACACACTTACAAGACGGAGGTTGTGATCGAAGGTGAGAAAAAGGAAACAGGCATGGTTATGGACTTCTATGAGATCAAGAAGATCATAAAGGAAGTTCTTAAGGAATATGATCATGTCCTTCTGAATAACATACTGGAATTCCCCAGTGTTGAGAATCTGTGTGAACATGTTCATGCAAAACTTTCATCCCGACTTCATTTCCCGCTTTCTGTAAAAATGTGGGAAGGCGAAGGCAAGTGGTGTGAAGTAAGTACCTGTAAGTAAAGCACGATGATTGGATGTTTATACAAAACTATATCTATGAGTTTATCTTAAATTGAGCCGTGTTTATTGGAGCTGCAAAGGAGCTATATTTATGGAAACTGAAGAAACAAATATTTGCGAAATAGAAATTTCCAGGGATGATGACATTAAGAGAGTGATTGCACAACATCCTTGTTATTCTAAAGAAGCCCAGCACAAGTTTGGAAGAATCCACCTTGCAGTAGCTCCGAAATGCAATATTCAATGTAACTATTGTGATCGTAAGTTTGACTGCGTGAATGAAAGCAGACCTGGTGTTACCAGTGAAGTACTGGCTCCGCAGGAGGCTCTTGAAAAGACCAGACAGGTGCTGAAGGATTATCCTTTCATCAAGGTTGTTGGTATTGCAGGTCCGGGTGACCCTCTTGCCAATGACGCGACCTTTGAGACACTGGAGCTAATCAAGAATGAGTTCCCGGATGTGACACTCTGCCTGAGTACCAACGGACTTGCATTGCCTGAGAAACTGCCTGACCTTTTGAGGATAGGGGTTACTACACTGACAGTTACATTGAATGCCATTGATCCTGAAATAGAAGCACAGCTCATAGGTCACATTTCCTATCATGGGAAGATATACAGGGGCATTGAGGCTGCAGAGATAATGGTGAAGAATCAACTGGAGGGCATCAGACTTGCTGTAGAGGCAGGTCTTGTTGTTAAGGTCAATACTGTGCTTGTTCCAGGTATCAACGATAAGCATATTATAGAGGTCGCCAAGAAGATCAATGAGCTTGGTGTTTTTATCATGAATGTGATGCCACTTATCTGTCAGGCAAAATTCGCAGACAGGGAACCGCCATCGCCTTCAGAGTGCAAGGCTGTACAAAATGAGTGCGAGCCTTATGTCCAGCAGATGAGGCATTGCCGTCAGTGCAGGTCTGATGCATTCGGTCTAATTGGACAGGATCTCTCACAGATGAGTGAAGAGCGCAGGAATGTCATTAAACTTGACATGGAAAAGAAGATGCATCCGGATGAAAAGGCCTAGTCCTTTCATCTGTAATTTATATTACTTTATAGTAGTAACATTCTATATTTATCAGGTATTTGTCAATTGTATTTATAAATTTTATCATTATAGTGCAGGTGTTTTTTTGAATATAGGAGAACTTGCAGCAAATTTAAGGAATTTTGAAGGAGTTACCCGGAAGAAGCCAATCGCAGATATTGTGAAGATATTCGAAACGGTTCGTTCTGAGTACGGCGAGGTGATCGATGATTTCGGGGATGATGCCGCTGTTATTGATATTGGGACTGATGATGTCATACTTTTTGCCGCTGATGCTATATGGGGAAAGATAGTAAATAAAAGTCCCTGGTGGACAGGTTATACTTCCGTCGTTGTCAATGTAAACGATATATCTGCTATGGGTGGTCGTCCACTTGCGATGGTCAATGTCATGTCTTCAAGTGATCCGGAGTCTACTGAAGAGCTCATGAGGGGTATCAGGGATGGGATCAAGAAGTTCGGTGTGCCCATGGTTGGAGGCCACATGCATCCTGACACTCCCTATACTTCACTTGCTGTTGCAATCATCGGTATTGCAAAAAAGGACTGTGTTATCAGAAGTGACAGTGCAAGACCCGGAGACGTGGTGATAGTTGCCTATGACATGGATGGCAGGGTGGGCCAGAATTCCCCATACAGCTGGGATACAACTTCATTTAAGGAAGCTGCTGTTGTGCGTGAGCGTTTCATGGTCATGCAGGAGATCGGGGAAAAGAAACTGGTAACTGCCGGGAAAGACATAAGCAACCCTGGCACGATAGGTACCCTTGGCATGCTCTGTGAAGTTAGCAGGGTGGGTGCTTCTGTTGATCTTCGAAAGATACCCCGGCCTGATAATGTTGATTTTGAGCAGTGGTTGAAGATATATCCTGCAACAGGTTACGTAGTTACTGCAAAAGCAGAGAATGCTGCACAGTGTGCTGAGGTCTTTGAGAATGCCGGACTAATGGCTGCTGTAATTGGCGAGATCAATATTAGCCAGATCATTGATATTTATGATGATAGTGGCAGAGCCATTGTCTTTGACTTAAAAAATGATGATATAACGGGAATTTAAGGACTGGCTATTGAGCCTGTCCTCATATACAATATTTAATCGCTTTCTATCCAGGCCTGCAGTTCTTCATGAAGGTACTTTTCAGCAGCTTGAACTTGATCCAGAGTTCCCCTGAGTGCTATTAATTCTCTTTCATCGCACTCCACGATATTAACTCCTATTTTTCTTCCAACAGCTTCAAGTTCAAATTCTTCCACAAGATCATAGATAATGTATGATGGGGTTCCGGGAGGGATTATAAGGTCATAGAGATCATCCAGATCTTCTCCGGCATTCGTTGCTTCTTTTTTGCTTTTTGATCTTTCAAGATCCTCAAATTGCAGTTTTTTTGCCAATGTGATCACCGTCTTTCTGGTTTGATGGTGTAATACACATAAAAAGTAATCGCTGTATTTTAAAGGGTTTAGCTATTAATAGTGTTAGTTGTAAAAATGTATGTAGTTAGGATATGTTTTAAATCATTGTATATGCGGAGGGAATAAATGAGACTAATCGATTTATCAGAGGCGAAGGGACAAATCAGAATTGAATTTGGCGGGTGCAACATGAAATGTCCGTATTGCGTTCACATACATCAGCCTGTGAAGGAGTGGGAGGTTGCTGAAGTGGTGAAATACGCCAGTAAGTCCACTACAGAGAACGTATATCTTGGAGGGGCTGAGCCAACGCTTCAGAAGGACCTCTTGCCTCTGATCGAGGAACTACACAGGATGGGCAAGCATGTGATACTAAAGTCAAATGGTATGAAGCCTGATGTGCTTGAGAGTGCATTTCCGCTGGTAAATGGCTTTGTGCTTGAGATCAAGACTGCAAATGACGATATCAATGGCATAATGGAGCTTACGGGTATGTCAGAGGAGCGCAGCATGAAGTATGTGAGTCTTTTGAAGGAGTCACTGTCCATTGCAAAAAGAAAGTGGCTGAGGGTCTGGATAAGAGTAATACCTGAGTATGTGAATGCTGTAACGATGCCGCGTATACTGCCTGAAATTGAATGTGCTTCTGAGGTCATGTTGTACCAGTTCATGAGTAACCCTGAGTTTGATGATCCTTTCATGGGTCACAATAAGCCAACACCTTCATGGACAGAGATGAAAGAGCTTGGGGAAATGGTGGCAAAAACTGTTCCTCTTGTGAGGATAGTCGGTGAGAGGGGGCAGATATTGTTGCAGCAATGATGGTGTTGCAATGTGTCTGAATGTATTGTTAGGTTTTTGCATTCAAATACTGCTGCCTGATAACCAATAGGGTTAAAAACAGTGTGATGCATGGTACATACTGGAATTCTTATTCAGTTTGAGCCTTATAACAGGGGACGATACAAATGCAGGAATATAAGTTAAAGCGTGGTTTTACACCTGATATGGATAGGATATGCGAATGCCTGAAAGAGATTTTCCCAGGTGAGATCAAGAAGGACGGTGACAAGCTCATTGTTTCTTACGGGATTCTTTCCAGTCTGACTGTGTGGATTGAAAATAAGAAGCTTGCTGTTGATACGGTATCTGATACTTCTGTAAAGGACGATGCTCTGATTCTTGACTCTAACAAACGTTTCAGGGATTTCCTTTTAGCAGCTACCGGATACACTGCCAAGGAACGCCTGAAACAGGCAAAGAAGGAAGTTTCCGAGTAAATTTCCTTTGTTCCTTTTTAAGTTATTAAACCATTCATATTTAATAAATATCTGGAACGTTTAGCATGGATTTTCTTGAAAAACTGAAGAGCTTTGATATTCCTACGTGTCTGAGGGTGTGTGCAGGAACTGATGGTTCGGTTACTTTCCTGCTGGAGATCATGACCAAACATCCTACTGCTGTTGTGACGGAGTATCAGCATATCATTCCGGCTGATGAGCAGATGTCAGAGATCTTTAGTGTCAGTCCGGGCGCAGACATAAATGAGCGTGTGGTCACTCTCACTGCAGGTGAGGTCTCATACGTGTATGCAAGGTCCCTGTCCGCCATTGAAAAGATGCCTGAGGGCGTGCGCTGTGACATGATGAAAGCCGACATCCCAATTGGCAGGATACTGCGTGATCACGATATCGAAACCCGCAGGGACTTTGAAGGCATTGATATCATCGAAGACTTTCCATTATTTGGAGCACAAAAAGTCCTTTCCCGAAGCTACCGCATTGTCCATCATAATGGTGTCCTTATGTGGATTAACGAAAAATTCCCGGTGGATGATCGTTGGTGCTTATAAATCACCGGTCTTCCAACCGAAAACTTATTAATTGATTCTGTGTATTAAGGGAAAGCACCCCCATAACTGATTCTGCGCCTCGATGGCTTAGGGGTATAGCGCGTCCTTGGTAAGGACGAGGTCGCGGGTTCAAATCCCGCTCGAGGCTCTTAATTCTAAATATAAAGCCGGAGTTTGTTTTTTTATCTGTTACCTTCTTTAGAATGATTATTAAGCAAATGATCATTATATATTATGTAGATATTTGCTATGTTGTCCTGCAAAAGGTATATGTTTCTATGTGAGCATAGTTTGTGCATGGGTATTTTTAGTAAAGTCCTTGGTAAGAGCTCTACAGAGGATAAAGTAAAGCAATGTGCAAAAGAAGCTTCTGAATTGAATAGCAAGGCCAATGTGCTTGTAGAGATGGAAAGATATGATGAAGCTATCATTTTGTATGATAGGTCAGCTGACATGTGGGAGAAAATCGGCGACTTTTTTTCAAAACGGAATTTTGACGATAGGGCACAGGATGCACACAGGAGATTATACGAGGCAATGTCTGGTAAAGGATTAGTGTATTTCAGACTTGGAAGCTATGAAGATGCTCTCAGATGCATTGATCCATTTTTGGATATATACCCGGATAATATCCGTAACTGGTCCAACAGGGGTATGGCTCTTTTTTACCTTGGAAGATACGAAGAAGCTATGGAATCTTTTGACAGGGCACTTGGAATTGATCCGGAATTTACTGAGGCATTATGTTCCAAGGGTAGTTGTCTGGCTCATCTTGGAAGGTATGGTGAATCCCTTGATCTTTTCAATAAAGCCAAGGATCATGCAGATATAGCTTATTTCAATTTCCCTCGTTTTACATGGATCTCACTGACCGGCAGTTCGACCTTAAAACCGGACGTTTCACAGGCGTGCTATTTTAAGGGTGTTGTGCTTTCTATGTTAGGAAGATACAAAGAAGCTGTTGATTCCTTCGATGAAGCCATTGAAGCAAGACCAAATTTCCCTGAAGCCACGGATGCTAAAACAGAAGCGCTTTCAAAGATATGAATCTGTATTTTAATCGTTGTCGTCTATATCTGATAGGTTTTGATTTTTTAATAGTATAGATGTGAATTTTGCACTTTATATCAAGCTTACTCGATAACGGTATAACCTGAGTTCCCAAGTTTTAAGCGCATATCAGCAGGAGATGTAAATAGAAAACGCCACTAGAATTTGATTTTTACTTCTTGCCAAACGGAATAATGTTGTAAAATATAAGCACATATTTCCACATCAAGAGACGCGTATGCGCCTAAAAAGGCGGAAGTCAGGGTATAATCAACAAGGTGGATCAGTTCTGTCTCTGCTCCTTTAAGCGCGTACTCCCGAAGTGTTGCATTATTCTCATTTTTCAAGGGACTTCCCTTAAATGCCATTATTTTCATGCTATGTGCTTCTATTTTGATACAAGAATGGATTTCGTTTATAAAAATAGGTCACTATATGGCTTTGTGGGGATTATCAATTTGATGAATCTCACATTCCGCAGGTCTCACCTCAAATATAATACTTTCTACATTCCTCTCCCATCAGATCCAATATCTGCCATAATTCATCTTTCATATTTGCCACCTTTGTTTCAACTGCTGCCTCAATCACAATCTCAACTTCAGCACCTCCCCTGAAAAGGAAGAAAATCCATCTCATCGTAGGATTTTGCACCGGTTTTTCTACCTGGTTTTTGACAAAATATCCTGTCTTCTTTAGTTTTGTCCTCAATTTCCATTGCGCAATTGAATAAAGGAATAAGCATAGTACCATGACCAGATGGGCAAGTGATCTTGTAGTTATTTTCATGCGGTTGATTCATCCCCTCAGATGATCATGAGGATGAAATGAACCGGTTACATTAAAAGTGTTTAGATTTTAAGTTGACATGCGGAATGTGAGGTACAGGTAGAAATTTATATGTATTCTCAGACTGTTTATACTTTCACTGACTCCAGCATGTTCTGTTCCCTTTCATCCCATATGCCATCGATGATCGCGAACACAACATTACTGTTGTATAATGTCATCTCTATTGTGTGGTTGGTTACGACCTGGGTGACCATTTGGTCTGTCCTGTCACCGTAACCTCCGTGGCTGCTGGTGAACGTGTAGGTGAGGGTATGTTGTGAAGGATATTCGGTGTCGGAATGGTAGTCTACAAATGTCAGGTCCGAGCCATCAAAACTGTACGTGGGAGCATTCATGATCCACTCCTCAGCAATCACTTTTGCTTCGTCCTCAGATATTGACATGGCATAGCTCCTCAGATAGGTCAATGCATCATTTATTTCCCGCAGATTGGCAGGCATGTAATCATCGAAGTACGGATCGATCTTTACGGTCTTAGTCATTCCGTCCTGAGTCACTGTGATCTCTGCAGTTCCGGTGTCAACTACAAGTGGCTGGCCTTTCTGTGGTTCGTAGAGTTCTTGCATCCCGGTAAAACCATTATTTCTGAGTAGGTCAAGCAAGTTGTTGCGAGTTTCCTCGTCAATTGGTTTGATGTATCTGGCTGTCAGTTCATGCTCATAGTTGTAGTAGCTCAGATTAACCGTGGTGGAGTTAATAACAAGTTCACTCACCGCCATCTCAGCTGGAGAGTATGCTCCGTATGTCAAAAGGGTGATGACAGCGTCATCGGATATCTCCGGTGTATTATTTTGTTCTTCTGTACATCCCGCACTGAGAATGACGAGTGCCAGAAGGAATACTAGTATAATTCGTTTCATAAAGTTCTCCATAATTGTTAATCTGTTCAAGTTTATGATTGCTGCTAGTCTGTCAGCTATTGTATGGTAATGTAAGTTAACTTATTAAATAATTGTCTAAACTTCAAATTGAGTTGTAGTTATGGTTTTGGGGAAAAATGGTTGGGGAGTAGTTATTGGTCTAGTGTTCTTACTGTACACGACAGGTGGCTGCTGGTTGTCAACCCCATGCATACTGTTTACTACGGGGTTCCTCGAATCCCACAATTAACTATCAAATCCCTACGTGCTATTGTAAGAAAAATGTAACTATTCAGCCATCCTTCCAGCACTAAAGTAAAAATCAATATACTATGACCTCATTTTAACGTTCAGAAAAAAGATTTTATTGATCAGAGGGGATTTGTATAGAACGGGAAGAAATACTTGCAGTTTATGATGCTGGTCCTGAGGCAGTCGTCGAACTTGTTACTCAGCTATTTTTGATAATAGAAAAACTGGAAGAACGTGTCAAGCATCTGGAAGAGAT
>NZ_MBKP01000028.1 GCF_002243045.1 Methanolobus psychrotolerans | reverse complement strand
ATTCGCTACAAACCAGGCTGAAATTGATCTTGACCACATTATTGCATCATACAAAAGAAGGTGGAGAATTGAGACAGGTTTTAGGATTCAGGATGAAGCATGTATCAAATCCAAGTCTACTGATGTGAATATTCGATTTTTCTATTTTGCATATGAGCAAGTGTTGCAACTGATATGGATCATTCTTTACAAGAACGAGGAGAGCTTCAAAGTATTTATGATAGATATGTGTGAAGCATGTCTGAAAAAGTATAAAAATATGTGAATAAGCAGCCACCTCCATTGAATCAGTTACGTGGAGGTGCAGGTCAATGGATCAACATGGAGTCATTGATAGTAACCCTGCAAAATACGGAAACAAAAACACTTTTTTTATTTGCTTTAGGTGGAACTATCAAAAAGCCGTATATCATTCAGAGATACTGTAAAAATAGTAATAAATATATACAATGATAATTATTACTAATATGTCTTCGTTTATTGAGACTTTATTTTAATAAACTAATGGGGGCTTCTACCTTTAGAGCCATATACATTCCTTATTAGGCGATAATTAAACATTAGATGCACTTATTATGAATATTAAGAACATAGGGGCTATTATAGTGAAAAATTATTGGACAATTTCTTTGGGAAACAATTCTTTCTTTTGGGACGAATGTAGAGAAAAAGGCTGTATTTCAGCTGGATGGAGTGGTTTGTTTGATATGGACAACATTAATACTCTTGAAGAATTGAAATATAGATACGTGAAAGAAGGATATGGAAATAAGCGTGAAGCAGGTCAAAAATGTTACCAAATATGGAATTATTACAACGAAGTAGATAAAGGTGACAGAATTTTAGTAAGAAAAGGTCAAAAAAAGATACTTGGTATTGGTACAATCATTGGCAACAATTGTTACTCCGATATTAACAAAATATCATTTGATTCAAAAGATCATTTTCTGTCTGGAATGGATGAAGCGCGTTATTCCGATATATGGGATGTAGAGTGGTTTGACTTTCCCGAAGAAGGTGTTGAAATAAGTAAGCAACAAAGTTGGCTTAAAACTTTTATAAAACTGGACAACAATAAAGTAACTCAAATATTTGACGATTTAAAGAACAAAGGGATGGATGTTAAGGTTTATAGGTGACGTAAATATTTTCACTAAAGTTACTCAAATCCTTCTTTATTGAGACTTTTTATTATTTTCTAATCTCCCTTCAAATCCGGCCAAACCCTCTTAAAAATCTCTCCTTTAAATAATTCGCTGTCTTAATGAGACTGTCGGAAAATACAAGGTCAAAATCCCATTCACCCATAATAAGCGCAAATTTTTGCGATACTATTTTATTTTAGACAGATTTCGTTATTTGATTGATATTTTTTGTCCAATAGACCTCATCGTTCTTAATATTTCATGAACCCAATCATAGCTTCTTCATTTTCAACACATGTTACGATAGCTATCGTTACTCATTTTTACAAACATTTTGAGGTTTACCACAATTCCAGTTAACATTGCCTGAACGTTTAGTTTCTCTATTCTCCAGAACTTTGCTTTTTTGAGTCCATGATATATTTTCATCTCACCTTATTTTGATTCTATGTGTACCCTCATCTTCATACCGTCTTTATAATCCTGAGATTTACTGTATCTTTTAGCCCCCTCAAATAATGCAAATTCAATGCAAATTCAGTTATCCCTTTATTGTAGAATTGATTGTGAATGAGGAAAAAGGCTTGTGGAAAGAAGCCAGGCTGAATAGGTAGATGTTTCAAAGCTATTCATCCATCACTTCCAATACATCATCTTTTGTTGGCTTGGGTATATCTACATCAGAAAAAGATGATGTATCAGGTTCATAATCATCGATTCTTTTTTTCTTTTTCTTTTGTGCTTCCCTTATCATCAAAAGGATTAATGAGGTTAATGGTAAAACCTCAGTTAAAAAAGGTGGAGAAAGTTAGGATTTCTTTCTCCATCCGTAGCCAATTATTCCCAGCAGAGCGAAGACGATCACTATACCCATCACGTCAACTGCCGAGAATGTAGCAGAACTTGTTTCAGGTTCAATGGTTTCCGAGGTCATTTCATATCCTTCCACATAGTTGTCCTGCTGAGTGGATTTCAACCCAGGCTCTTCTGTAAGGTCCATACCATATCCTGCAATTGATTCAATGGTCTGGTTACTGGAACCGGATTCAACTATCTTTGCCTCTCCTGTTCCACCGCCTGAACTGCTTTTCTTCTCAGTGTCTTCAGTCACTTCGGTAGTCGTTTGCCTTGTCCTGTAGGTTGCCTCGTACATCTGGTTGTTATACTCGGCTGCTGTTTCTTCGCTGACCACACCTGGAACTGACATTATGCCGTTCACATACTCATCAAGTGTGGGGTTGCCACATGTATGGTGACAGCAGGTGACACCATTCTCAGCTACGGATTCTGCATATTCTGCAGTAAGTGCTTGTATTACCTCATTAGATGCATCCCAGTAATCTTTGCGTGAAGCCTCAAGCATCCTTGCAAGCATGGATTGGCGAGCCCAGGGATTGTTCTCATTGAAGAACTCTTCCATTCCCAGGTCATATTTATCCTGGATGTATACCTCATACATTTCGTCCCACATATCATCTGTTATCAGGTCCGGTGTCGTCACTTCCCACCCCCACAGGTTCTCAAGCCCGGAACTCATGATAGAGGAACCATAATATTCGTATTCCATCATACCCTTTATCCATTCAGGATTCAGGTTCCTCGTACGCAACTCCTTGACAAGGAACTGGCTGAGGGTTTCAACCACAGGATTGCTAGGATCGCGCAGGTTGCTCAGATATATATCAGGTGTTTCTCCGGAAACTGTCCTGATTGCCAGCGACAGTCCGCCGAGATCCGAGAAGTAACCATCACCATAAAGAACCCCGTAGTTGTTCGAGCTGACACTGTGTGTGATCACTTCAACTCCGTCCAGATTCTGCCTGAAAAGATCCTGAAGCTGTTCTCCCCACAGTTTCTCTCCATAGGCATATCCCCATCCATCAATGAAATAATTCCCTATAACACTGTCATCCTCCCAGCTGCCACTTGCTCCGATGGGGACTGATATTGACGGACCGTATGAACCCTCGGATGCGGAGAAAATTCTTATCGTGGAGTACTGTGATGCAACGGATTCATTGTACCCGTTCTCGATAAGCCACTCGTAGGTTACCGTGGAGCTCTGGTTCACATAGTTCGGATAGAGCTCCGTGTCCTGTGCCGCAGAGGCCAGTTTGATGGCTTTGTCAAGAAGTGTCAGTTTATCCGGAAAAGTATCCCTGTATACTCCTGATGGCACAATAACAACATCTATTCTGGGTCTGCCAAGTTCTGCTGCAGGTATCAGCTGGACCGTTGCCGGTCTTCCATAGGCATTCCACGCGGGTTTTACTCCCATGAGATACATTATCTCGGATTCCATTACGCCCTGGTGTTTCATGGTCTCGGTAGCCCATAGGAATACTGCTACCTTCTGTGGGTAAGTACTGTTATCTGCAAGGTACTGTTCAAGCAACTGGTCAGCCATCTCGACTCCGACGTTCCATGCTGCTTTGGTAGGTATCTCATCAGACCTGAATGAATAAAGATTCCTTCCTGTTGGAAGTGCATCAGGCGTTCTCACAGGATCCCCTCCAGATCCGGGTGGAATAAATTCGCCATTAAGCCCAGCAATCAATCTGGCAACCTCAACTCTTGAGTCATCCATGTTAGCTGAATATAGAAGAGACGTATTCAGGAATTCTGTCATATTATCTGACAGAGTGCCAAGGACCATATTCTGTGCATCTTCCGGTGAAGTTCCGTTGATAATTACTTCGGAGATCAATAGCCTGGTGCCGTTATCTGAGATACTGTTGTCTTTGACATATTGCTTAAAATCACTTCCAAGCATGGATATGACCATCGATACCAAACTATTACCTTCTGGTGGCTCACCAAGAGTGTGCAGGCCGTAGGGCATATACTGGTTTTTCAGGGTGTAGAGGTAGTTGCTTAGATCCTCTTTGAACAAGTCGAACTCCGTAATGTTTGCAGCCATCGTTGTAAGATTTACATTCAGGTCATAATCAAGGTTAAGTTCTTCACATTGCCTGACGATGCTTTCTCTGTATTGCTGCTTCACAAGTTCCTCACCCGAGAGGTCGTACATCAGCAGTTCATTTTCCAGAATTGTTAGATTTCCGTAAAGGCCGGCAGCAACTAGCGGAGGGGTCATATAGTCGATGATCACGGCATTGCTTCTTCTTTTTGCTTGGGTGGCACCGGCTGTCCCATCCATTGTGTAAAGGTATAGATGAGGCATGTCCTGGATAAGAATGGCAGGCCAGCAGCTTGTGACGTCCAGTCCAGTCTGTTTTCCTGGAAGGTACTCAAAGCTCCCATAGGTTCCAAAGTGCACAAGCGCATCAGCCTCGTACTGTTTGTTGAGCCACAGATAGAAAGCTATGTACTGGTGATGGGGCACCACTGCTTCGTCATAGAACATTACGGATTCATTCTGTCCCTTACCTCTCATCGGCTGAGGAGCAAGCAATATGTTTCCAAACTGTATGTTCGGGATGACAATGTACTTCCCGGTCTCGTTCTCATAGACCATTATCTCTCCGGGAGCCTCTCCCCATCTTTCAGTAACTTCATTTCTTTTATCTTCGGAAAGTTCATTGAACCATTCCAGGTAGACACTTTCTGGAATAAGAGTTACGTTTCCGTTTTTCACCATATTTTCCAGTTCACCCGGTGCCCATACACCTATGTTCTTCCCCTGAGATTGCATCAGGTCTACCAGACTATCAACATCAGGCAGATAATGCCCGGTGTCGTAACCTTCCTCTTTCAGTTCCTTCAGGACATTTACCAGACTTGCATGGGTATCAAGTCCGCCTTCGTCCATTACACCAACCTCATCCTTCCCGGAGGCATGATGATAATAGATAAGAGCTACTTTCTTGTCAGCGTTGCTGCAGTGTCTCAGTTTTGTCCAGGCCAAAGTTCTGTTCACCAGCCATTCCACTTGCTCATCAATGGGAGCCTTGTGGTATACTTCTGTGACCGAATCCTTCACTTCCCCGGAAACGACGATAAATTCGATGGCTCCGTCCAGTTCTGGCAAGGCAACTCTGGTCCCAAGGAGAGAAGTTGGAATGCCCTCGTTGCTCTCTTTCCACTGTTCAGGGGTGGTCTGATACATCCCTGTGACCGCGGTAATCAATGGTACATTAAGAGCTTCCAGATAATCAACTCCCTGCTCTATAGAATCTGTAGTTGAATAGGACCTTATTCTGTAACTATGGGTGTTGATTATGGCATCAAACGGCAGGTAAGGGGTAATGGTAGTAGTATTCATCACAAGGGTAAGTGCATCACCCAGATTGCCGTATTCTGCAACGCAATTGATGTCATTTGCTTCAAATTCTCTTATCAGGCTGTCTGTTATTTCAGGTGTGTTCTTCACATAGGAATCGGTATGGAACAGGATCACAACGGTAGGCTTCTCAGGATCATACACATGGCGATTCCCATCATTTTCTTCATACCAGGTCAGGTATTCTGAGACATTTGCAAAAGGTATGCTCGAGTCCGGGTGATAAATACCTTGTTTGGGAATCACTATAGGTTCAAGGACCGTGCCATCCGCCCCAAAGAAGTTGACCAAGAGATATGTAAACAGGCGCTTATGGTTCTCAAGCCCGCTATTGTCAAAGTACTGAGTGATGTAAGGGTGTTCTGTATGATTTACATTCCCAAGTGCCAGTCCTGCTTCGGTCAGTGGCGATAATATTACAACAGTGGCATTGTTGCCATCTTTTGCATTGTTGACCGCTTGTTCTATAGTAGGTATATGTCCTTCTATGTATAGATCCAGTAATATCATATCCTGTTTACTTAGATCTAGGTTTGACGGGATTTTCGTTGTCAGGTATGCGGTGTAATTAATGTTAGGATTATCCTTCATCGCTTCCATTGAAAGTTGCTGCGCGGTGCTTCCAGAGAATATAGCTGTGACGTTCAGAGTTATATTGTCGTTGGTTTCTGCTAAACTAACAGGTGTGCATAGTATGAGGACCAATGCACTTAAGATTAAGAAACTGGTTTTTTTGTATTGCATGTTATCACTTCGATAATGTGCAGGTATCCCATTTCTCAGCTTGGCGGCAGGGGTGGGATACCGCTCATGTTTTTACCGGGGGATCTTTTATTTACTATATGAATAAAGCTGATGTTTTCATCAAACTATCAACGTATCATAAGTAATCACTATAATCTACATCCGGTAATATATTTACGAGTATAGTTGTTACTTATTATGATATTTAGTCTTATTTATGCTACTTTATTAGAATAAAAATAGCACTGCTAAAATATGTTAGAATAGTGCCTGGCGGAACTATCTGCCCGGAAAATCACTTTTGTTTAGTAAACACACATGATATTTTTCAATATCAGGCACAAACAATGAAAGTGCCCTTTAGATAACTTTTGTTATATCAAATCCAATTGCATTGTTTGGGGCAGGATAGGTTGTACTTATTTCGGCTCTTTAAATCCGTGAATAAACTAACCAGAGAATTGCCATCGAATACTTAAATGTGACTTTGATCACGAATGGTAAATTGCCTTCGAGGCAAGTCCCCTGCCCCTTAAAAACAAGGTGATTTTATCATGTCACTAATAATTAACAAGACTTGCGATTTAGACATTCATATATGTTTTATAATAGCTACAACCCTTAGTACATCAGATGAAAAGAAACAAAAGCGTTTTTAGAGGGATGAAGAAGGAATCATGTCCCTTAAATCGAGGGTAATAGACGAACAATGCAATGTTGTTGCTTGTAAATCTACAAGTGATTTTTGGGTTCCGATCTATGACACGTTGATCAATTATGTACCTGTGATCGTTGGAAACGCACGCGATATGAAGGCATTCACTCATAAGAAAATAGATAATATAGACTCTGAGTTCATTGCCCAGTTAGCCTTAAATGATATGATAAGGCAATCAAGAATTTTCTCTTTGGAACATCGTCAATTCAGGTCAATGGTTCGTCTTCGTTTCAAGCTTGTGCAAAAGAGAACGGATATAAAATATGAGGTAAGTTCCATTCTTTCACCTCAGATGTTGCATCTCAGCAATGTTCTGACAGATATTTTTGGTAAGAATGGCAGATCCTATCAGGGATATGTAATGGTCAGAATATTGACCATGTCGTAAATAAACTTACTTGCAATGTTCGTAAAAAAGCAGATAAGATAAAAGAGATTTTCAAGAGTGAGGTTCCTCAGTATACTTTGATAAGACTTAAATCATGTCTGAAAATAATTGAAAGTATTGATGCACAAATAAATGTTCTTGAAAATGAGATATTTCGTTATGCTAACAAGCATCATAAGCGTGAAATGGATATCCTTATGTCTTGTCCTGGTATCGGCGAGTTAAGTGCAGCAACACTAATCGCTGAAATAGATGATTTCCATGATTTTTCTTCCGGAAACAAACTTGCTTCCTGGTTAGGAATTGTATCAAATGTGTACCAGTCTGCAGATAAATACTACAATGGAAGAATCACTAAGAGAGGTTCCAGATTGGCTAGATGGATACTTACTCAGGTTGCTCAAGCTGCTGCAAAAACAAGAAACAGTGAACTGAAGATGTTTTTCAGTCGAAAGGTTAAGAAAATAGGATTTCAGAAGGCACTTATTGCTTTGGCCAGAAAGATCGTAACCATAATATGACATCTCATAACAAACGATGAAATGTATGATGAAGAAACTGGTTACCAAAAAGGAGAGATTCAAAAGAAGAGGATTGTTGAAGCATTGGAAATATCAGTTGATGAAGGTATATCACTTATCCATGAAGTGTTTGCAATATTAAACAAAAAAGACCCGGATGCAACTTGAAAGGAGAACTCCAAGTAATCGGGCTAAAGTTCTACTACTGCTTCCGGACCAGCTTAATAAACGGCAAGTATTTCTTCTCGTTCTATTTTAATCCCCTCTATCAATAGAATCTTTTCTCTGAACCTTAGAATGACGTCATAATATATTGATTTTTACTTTTTTGATGGAAGGATGCCTGAATAGTTACGTTTCTTTTAATAGAACTAATGCATGCTTCTTTTGATTTCCCCATAGACCTTTTTGCTGGTCGTTTTATCTTGATTTCACCGGCCTTCAAAACCATGAGCAGTTAGTTTTGCGGATTGCATATCATATGTTCTTTTACTAACCATTTATGCTATCATTTTAACTATCGTACGTTATCAATTACCAAAATATTTATTAGGTAAAAAGTATATTCTAATTTCAACGGTTACTTACTAACCGTTGGAGGACAACCCTGGTAATCAATACAATATGATCTCCGAAGTATCAGTGATGAAAATAGATGAAACTCACCTCAGGACTCTGAAAACAAAGGCGATTTTTGCCATCATCGTTTTTCATCCACTGAACAGAGATCGAATATCGGTTGGTGGTGAATGCTAGATGAAAAAAATACTAACAGTATTAATAATAGTATCAGTCTCAATTCTTGTGCTGATACCTGCAAGTGCATCGGATGCAACATATCAGTTAAGAAGCAATGTTTATGACAATACAGACCCCTCCACAACAACAGGGAACTTCTATTGGGATGCAAACAGCTTTCCAGGATTCTGGTACCAAATAAGTCCCGGTCTTTCGAGTGAGGTCCTTTATTTTCATAATAACGTAAATTCTTCATCGACTTTTCAGCTTGGTGATAAAGTTGTTGAAGGTGATCTCTATTATGTGAGCAAGCCCCAGGTAAAAACAAGAAAGATAGGAGGCTCGGATGCTGCTGCAACTTATATTGTCGACGGCGTTGACCTGGAAAAGTATTATCTGATGGGTCTGTTTGGCTCACAGTATCTTGCAATGCCTGAAGATCCTGCCACTGTTTCTGCAGGCTGCCAGCCTGATAAGATCGCAAAATTATTGATGGAGCAGAAAAGTGATGACAAAAAACAGATGTTCTCGGGAGAGGAATGGGAACTTGCCGGCGGTTGGTCCCTTGTAGCACAACAGATAGACGTGGAGGGCAACAAGGTCTGGGTGGAGCTTAAAAAGAATGGGGAAGCAATCGATTCTGATGTTATTTCAACGGCAGAGGATCTCACGAGGCCTCAAAGGACATACCTCTACAAGGATAATGATGACTATCCAGTGTTCTACTGCTATGTAGATTCAATATTCAGGGGAACCACTTCTGATTTCGTGGTCTTTAAGTATGCCTTCCTCATGGATGATATCAACACTATCGAAAATGGTGATACGTATGGAGTATTCGATGTTACGGGTTTTGAGGTTCCTGCTGTAATGAACGCTACGAACTATGCCGGAAGTGGCAGTGGAACTGTTCTTAAAACAGGTGATGACGCATTGGTCATGTCAAGCAACGATGATATAATCCTGAATCCAGATGAGACCATCGATCTTTGCGACAGTATATACCTCAAGACAGAGGATACAAAAGGCTCTTGCTTAAAGATGACTCTTCAGAAAACCTGCACCATTACCGTTCCAGATAAGGTTGTCGGGGAAAATGCCGTTAAAGAGGATGCCATTGAAGATGAGGCCAAGGATGTGGTTGTCATAGATATGGCGGAAGAAGAAACTAAATCATTATCATTTGCCCCGAAAGAGACGGTCTACTCCACAAACGTTGAAAGTGAAGACAATTACACTGTAGAAAGTTCTGTGAAGACACCGGGTTTTGAATCTTTGCTCGGTGCACTGGGGATTATTGCAGCGTTGAGATTTAAAAAGAAGGCATGAATAGTGGTGATCAAATGAAATTGAAAGAAAAAAGTATCTCCTTCCTGATATCCCTTATAATCATCAGTTCCATGCTTTTTTCAACTGCAGCCGGATCTGATACGGGGGATGGACAGCAGGAAAAAGTACTAACGATAAGCATGAGCACATTTACCACTCTGGATGGTGGATTTCCCTCACCGCTCACATTGAATCCAAGGGGAGGTGGCTATGTAATGACAAGCTACTGCTTTGACACGCTTGTATGGCCTGATGAAACAGGTAATTTTATAGGTTTACTTGCGGATTCCTGGGAAAGCTCGGACGACGGACTTGTGTGGACCTTCCATCTTCGCGAAGGAGTAAAGTGGCATGACGGAGAACCGTTTACATCCAATGATGTGGTTTTTACCCTCGATTATATAAAAAATAAACCTTTGGTTACTGCAGTTGATGCCAGTTGGTACAATACGGCAATAATGGAACGCGTGGAAGCCCCTGATGATTCTACCGTCGTGATAACACTCACTCAACCCTATGCTCCATTCATACCGCTGGTTGCAGGTGTTATTCCCATTATGCCAGAACACGTCTGGAAAGATGTACAAGATCCTGCCAAATACTCGAACATGGATGCTGCCATTGGTACAGGACCTTTTATCCTTGAAGACTATGATATGAACCACAAATCCTACAAGTTCTCTGCAAATGAGGACTACTTCCTTGGAAGACCTGTCATCGATACTCTGATTCATATCCAGACATCTGATGCCGTTCTCTCACTGAAGACCGGAGAAATTGATGAATCCAATCTTGCATTCGATCAGATCCAGGCTTTGAACGGCTCCGATTATCTAAAAGTCATAAGCGGACCAAGTTATAGTGTTTATCGCCTTCGGTTCAACATTCCTTCAAATGATATACTCAATAACACCGAGGTACGAAAAGCTATCTATCATTCCCTCGATTGCAAAGATATAGTGAACCGGGTGCTCCATGGCGGTGGGATCGCAGGTAATTCCGGATATGTGCCACCTTACTCGAAATGGTATAACCCCAATGTTACACAGTATGAGTATGATCCCGAAAAAGCTGATATGATGCTCGATAAAGCAGGATATCAGCAAAGGGATAAAGATGGTGTCAGGCTTGATCCTGAAGGCAACCGTCTGGAATTCCAGTTATTGTATTGCTCAGACCAGAAAAGCCAGAGACTTGCAGAGCTTATCCAGATCTACCTGAAGAACATTGGGATCAGCACAGTCCTGAAATCTGCGGATATGCAGACAGTTGACGGTCTGGTAGGAGAAGGTAACTTCGATCTTGCAATATACATGCACGGCACAACCAACTATCCTGGAAGGATGCTTAATCCATTGCCTGCAATAACAGGATGGAATAATACTGAATTCATATCCCTTGCAAAAGAACAGATTGTAACGACAGATGAGGATGAGCGCAAGGAACTTGTGAACAGGATGCAGGTGCTTATAGCCGATAATGTACCTACGATCCCCATTATGTATAAGAATCTCTACTGTGCCTTTAATCAGGATAAATTTGATGGGTATTTCTATACTCCTGACGGCATAGGCGGAGGCTCATACATGGAGCACAATAAGCTGGTGTACATCTACGGTAGCTGGAATGGTGAAACTCTGAGAACAACAGAAGGTGGCAACCGCGTTACAGCAAATAGTATAGGGATCCTTGTTTCGCTAGCGATCTTTGTAAGTGCTTTCATCTTTATAAGAAGAAGCAGCAGAAGACCGTAGAATGGTTAAATAAGGAGTTGCAAAACAATGGATCGGAAAAGGTTGTGGCATATATTCTCCAGAGGGCTGGAATATTCCATAACCTTTTTCTTGATTCTCATAATCAATTTCTTTATTCCCCGAACAATGCCCGGTGGCCCGCTGCTAAGCATCACAGGAAGTCAGAATGCCGACCTGCCGGTGGTTCTGGACGAAGAGACAAAGTACGAACTGATGGAGTACTATCATCTCAATGATCCTCTTCACATTCAATTCATGCAATATATGGCAGATGCTGCACAGCTTGATTTCGGATATTCCATTACCCACAATATCCCGGTACTGGATATCATCCTCGGAAGACTGCCCTGGACCATCCTCCTTATGGGATCGGCATTGGTTTTCTCTACGTTTTTCGGCATAGCGCTTGGAATTGAATCCGGATGGAACCGCGGGAGAAAACTCGATCATGCGTTGCTTATGATAATGCCTGTTCTCAGGTCCATACCTCCATTTTTCCTTGGTGCCCTTATGATATTTGTATTCAGTTACAGGATGGGATGGTTTCCGTTGTCTGGAGCTCTCACCCCATACATAGACTATACAGGGATGGCGGATCAGGTAAGAGATATATTCTCACATCTGGCATTACCCATGCTTTGCCTTGCGGCCTTTGAAATGCCAGGGACATATCTGCTTGTGAGGAACGTCTGCGTCCAGCAAATGGAAAAACCTTATGTGCTCATGGCCACTGCCAGGGGACTGAAGGAAAGGAATATCAAAAAACATGTGCTTATCAATTCCACAGTACCCGTGGTGAACCAGATAGCTGCCATGCTGGGGTTTCTGGTGGGAGGTGCCGTGTTCATCGAAACCGTGTTCTCATATCCCGGTATGGGTATGCTTGTCTATAATTCCTTTATTGAGAGGGACTATCCCGTGCTCCAGGGAGCCTTCATATTCATGTCGCTCTGTGTGCTGGCCTGTAACTATGCTGCTGATATCGCATGTTCCTACATTGACGGAAGAGCGGGACAGGAGTGAAAATGAAAGAAAGGGCCCTTTTACAGAGGATGAGAAGTCCTAAGGGAACTGCCGGGCTTATCATACTGTCTTTCTTCACTACGATAGCCTTTGCAGCTCCTGTGCTTGCACCCTATTACCCTTCAGACGTATCAAGTAGCCCATTACTTGCTCCGGACAGGGATCATCCATTGGGTACCGATGATGTAGGCAGGGACATATTCAGCAATCTGATCTATGGTTCAAGGACCTCGTTGACTGTTGCTCTTGTAGTGTCTCTCGGGGTTTTGGTCATTGGTACTCTTGCAGGGGTATTTTCAGGATACATTGGCGGCAAAATCGACAGGGTGATGATGCGGGGAGTTGATATATTTCTCATGATACCTGACCTGCCACTCATCCTTATCCTTGCGGCCTACTTACGCCCCAGCATATGGAACATCATATTCATCCTCACTGTCATGGGCTGGCCTGTCGGAGCCAGGATAACAAGGGCACAGACCCGGACACTGAGAGTATCCGGACATGTGAATTTTGCCAGGGTTTCCGGAGCCAGTAACTGGTGCGTTATCAAAAGGCATATTATCCCGGACCTTTATCCGATCATGACCACAACTATAGTTATGCAATCGATCCGGGCCATACTCTCCGAATCGGGGCTTGCATTCCTGGGCCTTGGAGATCCTTCGTATCCAAGCTGGGGAACCATGATCAAATATGCTATCTCATACCCGTTGGTGTTCTTCAGTAACGCCTGGATGTGGTGGCTGCTTCCTGCTGGAATATGTATAACAATGCTTGTTCTGGGTTTTGTGTTTGTCGGACAGGCTATGGAAGGCGATAAATGATGCCAGTACTTGACATACAAGGACTAACGGTTGATTTTTCAACAACGGAAGGAATTCACTACGTGCTGAAGAACGTAGATCTCAATGTCAACAAAGGTGAGATAGTGGGCCTTATCGGTGAATCAGGGTCGGGCAAATCAACGCTTGCAATGACGGTCCTTGATATCAATTCCCGCAACAGGAAGAGGTCTGGAAGTATCCGTTTCATGAATGAAGAACTCATTAATGCCGGTACCCAAAGAATGCGTGAACTGCGTGGCAGGCACATAGGGTTCGTACCCCAATCCTCTATGAACGCACTTAACCCTTTGGTCAGGGTCAGTAAACAGTTCACCGAAACAATCAAAGATCACATTAACATGCCTGCTCAGCAAATGCTTGAGCTGACGGAAAAAACGCTTGAAATGGTAGCAATTGATCCTTCAAGGGTAAACTCATTCCCCTATGAGTTTAGTGGCGGTCAGCGCCAGAGGATCATGATAGCACTTTCCATGCTTCTTTCTCCCAAACTCATCATCGCGGACGAGCCTACGACGGCTCTTGATGCAACGGTACAGTCAAAGATCATTGACCTACTAAAAGAAGTGGTGGAGCAGAAACATACTTCGATGCTGGTAATATCACATGACTTGCATACCATTTCCAGAATTTGTGACAGGATATATATCATGTATGCAGGGAGGATCGTGGAGACCGGCAGTACGGAACAAATAATGCACCATTCTGAACACCCCTATACTCAAAAGCTTCTGGCTTCAAGGTTACCTCTGATGTCTGAACATGTGAAAGTAAAAGGCATATCCGGAAAACCACCATCCACACTGATGGAGTATAGCAGATGTGAGTTTCTGGAAAGGTGTGACAGGGCTTCCGTCATATGTAAAACAAAAAGACCTCCTGAATGTATAGACAATGTAAGAGTGGCATGCCATCTCGGGGAAGGGACATGAACGAAGAAGACCTTCTAACAATTGATAAAGTCACCAAGGTGTTCAAAAAGAACCTTTTCTTGCGGGAAGGGGTGGATGTCGTAGCCCTTGACGGAATTTCCCTTTCGATAAAAAAGGGAGAGATCCTTGGCATAATAGGGGAGAGCGGTTGCGGCAAGACCACTCTGGGCAAACTGATCCTGGGTCTGTTAAAGCCCGGGTCCGGAAAAATAACATTTGCGGATATCAAGAATGGAGATCATGGAATTCGAAAACCTGCTGTGCAGGTTATTTTCCAGGACCCGTATGATTCCTTTAGCCATTTGATGACCATTGGAGAGATTGTGGCAGAGCCTTGTATCATAAAGTATGGGAAAGCATATGATAAGGTTAAAGTGCGCAAGGCCCTTGAATCCGTGGGCCTTACACCGGCAGATGAATTTCTGAATAAATACCCTCATACCCTAAGTGGTGGGCAACGCCAGAGGGTGGCGATCGCCAGGGCTATTGTTACTGAACCTGACCTGATAATAGCCGATGAACCCATATCTATGCTTGATGCTTCCATTGGAGTGGACATCCTTAATCTTATCCTTGATATGAATGAGAAGATAGGGGTTACCTTCCTGTTCATTACTCACGATATAGCTGCTGCCTCATATATATGTGACAATATCGCAGTGATGAAAGCTGGAAAGATAGTGGAGTACGGGACAAGGAAACAGATAATCGCTGAATATCGCCATGAATATACGCGCTCACTGCTCGCTGCAGCGAGAAGCGAAAACATGAAGATGCGACTATTTGGAGAACAAAAGATCACATCTTAATGGGATTATGTTGTTCAACAGAAAAATGATTTTAGCTTTCTTTTTTGTAGATGCTGATTGAGATACAAATATATTTTTCTTAATAAGATTTAAGACGTTAGCATAAACCACAAGATTTATTATCATATAATTCTTTATGAAACTAATAGTTAGTTTACAACCGTTGCATTACATACTGTCCAGAACTGGTATGTCGATACATTGAACGGTAATTATGGAAATCAACTATAAAAAAGGGAGAAGAGAGCATCCATCACCTTAAGATCAAATGGAGAGAATCAATTCATGTGTAAATTCATCAAGACCACGGTGCATAAAAACATCACTATTTTTAGGTGGGCATGGTCTTACTTCCCTGTTTTGAATGTGATTACAGTGATGACAACTTGCACGTAGACATCTGTTGAGTATCAAAGGTACCAAGAGTTAACAAAGAGGCATAAAATGACAAGTCCTATCTTGAATAATGGAACAAACACAAGTAGTTCTGCAGAGTTAGATCAGATGCAGGATTCAAATCCCAAATATAGCCTTGGGATCGATATTGGTTATTCATCTGTGAAGATTGCGCTCATCGATGAACATAATGAAATTGTTCATACGGATTATGTGCTGCATAAAGGAAAGATCAAGGAGACGCTCAGAAAGATCCTCATTGATCTGCCGGGAAAGTATGAAACTGGATCGATAGTAACCTGCGCTGTAACCGGTAGCGAAAGTAAGTTCTTATCAATTAATGGGGATGTAAGTCACATAAACGACGTTTCTGCCTTGATCGAGGGTAGTACCCTCATGAATGGCAATGTTTGCTCCATAATTGAAATAGGAGGGGAAACTTCCAGGTACATTACCGGTTTTGGCAAAAATGACAGATCAGAGATAGAGATCTCAATGAACTCCAACTGTTCTGCAGGAACAGGCTCTTTCCTTGAAGAGCAGATATCCAGGCTCGGTCTGGGTATAGAGAAATATTCTTCCTATGCTGCAAGGAGCAAGTCCGTTCCAAGGATTGCAGGCAGGTGCAGCGTTTTTGCAAAAACCGATGTAATTCACCATCAGCAGGAAGGTGTCCCTGTAGAGGATATTCTTCAAGGGTTAGCTTACGCAGTGGTGCGAAACTATAAAGGGGCCGTTATCAAAAGACTCCCCCTGGAAAAGCCATTAATTCTTGCAGGAGGAGTAGCATTCAACAGGGCGATTGCCAATGCATTAAAGGATATCCTGGGACTGGATGATGATGATCTTTTCATACCGGAAGAATGTGGAAATGTTGCCTCAATAGGCGTGGCAGTGGCCGCTAAAGAAAAGGGTTTGAAAACAGATTTCTCTAAAATACTGAACATCCTGGAGAATATGGATAATTCTTCTTCTGCAAAAGGCCAAACCGTTGATTTGCCTGCGCTGGGTCAGTTCGGATCAGGTGACGGCGAGAATAAGCACATATGCAAATTCCCTGATAGCTGTGATACAATAAACTGCTATCTTGGTGTTGATGTCGGATCGACCAGCACAAATCTTGTACTGATCGATGAAAAGAGCAATATGATCGCTTACATATATCTCAAAACACTTGGTGATCCGATAAAAGCTGTAGTTGAAGGTCTGAAGGATCTCGGAAAGGAACATGGAGACAGGGTGAATGTAATAGGGGTAGGTGTCACCGGTTCCGGAAGGCATATGATCGCAAAGCTTATCGGAGCTGACCTTATAAAAGACGAGATTACTGCCCAGGCAAAGGCGGCAGTTTCGATTGATAGTTCGGTTGATACGGTATTTGAGATAGGTGGCCAGGATTCCAAGTATATCAGTCTGAATGGGGGCATGGTCACAGACTTCCAGATGAATAAAATATGTGCTGCAGGAACAGGCTCTTTCATTGAAGAACAGGCAAACAGGTTCGACATCGATATAGATGATTTCGGGAAGATCGCTTTAAAAGGCAATAAACCCGTTTATCTCGGGGAAAGATGCACTGTTTTTATAGAAACCAGCATTGCAGCGCACTTAGCCGGTGGGACCCTGATGGAGGATATTACATCAGGTCTTTGCTATTCTATAGCCAAGAATTACCTTAACAGGGTTGTAGGCCATAAAAAAATAGGGAACAGGATATTTCTCCAGGGAGGTATTGCGCATAATCAGGGAGTGATCAATGCATTCCGGGTGCTTACTTGTAAGGATATTGTTGTACCGCCTTTCTTTAGTGTGACAGGCGCCTATGGAGCGGCCGTTTTGACAAAAGAAGGAATCCAACAGGCAAAAACCACCTTCAAAGGATTCACTATAGAAGAAAGTTCCTTCCAGGCAATAAAAGCTGAAGAGCAAAGCGTTGAACTTGAGGACAGATCAGAGTTCAGTGAGATGATAAATAAACTGATGTTTGAGGATTATGATGGATCGGTCGATCATAGTAAGCAGACCATTGGCCTTCCAAGAACCCTGTTTACCTATGGGATGTATCCGATGTTCAATGCATTCTTCAGGGAATTGGGGTATAACGTTATCATGTCTGATCCTACCAGTGAAGAAACAATACTGCTGGGCCAGGAATACTCACTGGACGAAACCTGCTATCCCGTCAAACTGATCAATGGACATGTTGCAGAACTGGTAAATAAGAATGTTGACTACATCTTTTTCCCGGACCTTTATACTGTTGTGCATCCGGGATCACACACTCGCCTGGATTTTGGCTGTCCTTATATGCAGCTTGCATTCAAAATTGTTAACAGGGCAATGGAACTTGATAAAAGAGGTATAGAACTGCTTTCTCCCACCATAGGATTCAGCCTTGGGGAAGAATTCATGAGAAACAGTTTCATAGTTCTTGGTAATCAGCTTGGAAAGAGCCCTGAAGATACAATAGCAGCTCTTCATAAAGGGATGAAGGCTTTCCGTGATTTCGAGAAGAGGATAGAGGAGAAGGGAAAGGAAATCGTCAAAGGCCTTAAACCTGATGAGAAGGCCTTTGTGCTCATATCTAAGAGCTATGGGGTTGCCGATCCGGTATTGAACCTGTCCATTCCTGAAAAGCTAAAGGAGATGGGCTACAAGACACTTGCATTCTTTAACCTTCCGGAAGGCAATATCGCAAAAGAACATCCCAACATGTATTGGCCTTTCGGCCAGCATATCCTTGAGGCAGCGCAAGTGGTCAGGAGCCATCCAAATATCTATGCAATATTGCTCACTCATCATGGATGCGGACCGGATACTGTTTTCTCACACTATTTCAAGGAAATTATGGGCGATAAACCCTATCTGAACATAGAGGTTGATGAACACTCCTCAGATGTAGGGGTTATAACAAGACTTGAAGCTTTTGTAAACAGTTTACACAATCTTCCTGCCGAAACTGCAAAGGATATGGGGGCCTATCTATCTGATTTACCCCATGCCGACGCACGCATAAAAACGAACTTGGCTGACCTTCCGGAGAATGCACAGTTCTATGTCCCTGATATATACCCTTACTCTCAGCTTTTCTGTGAGTTGCTGAGAACACATGGAACAGATATGAAAACACTGCCAAGAACAAATGACAGATCGATAGATGAAGGAAGAAAACACACGGTTACAAATGAATATTTCTCAATGGCTGCACTGATCGGAGATGTACTTGCGATTCCCGGAATTCGTGATCGTGATGAAAAACAGAAATACTTGCTTATCCCACAATCAGAGGGAGCCGAAGTGGATGGACAATACAACCGTTTGCTGCGAACTGTTCTGGACAAAGAAAGGATCAGAGATGTGGGCATCGTCGCTCCTTTTATGGAGGACCTGCTCTATAAGGATGAAGAAATTCTCAACAATGTGTTCCTTACCTTTATTGCGGGAGATATAATTAGAACTGTACCTTCTGCTTCAAGAGATGCCTATCTGGAAAGAGCCCTGGAGATGATCAGAAACAACCAGTTATGTATTGGATCACTGGAAGCATTGTTGAAAGATATCTCAGTTGAATGCAGAACCAGGAATTGCGAAAAGAGTGTTTTTGCAATAGGGGAACCTATGATACTCTATAACGATTTCCTGAACAGCTACATCTTTAGGGACATTGAGTCCATGGGTCATCGCATAGTATACGCTCCTTTCAGTGAGTACATGTGGCATTTCTGGAAAGACTTTGCAGATCAGACAAAAAACGATGACAGAACAATATTGCAGGCGAAGCTTGATGTATTCAAAGAATTTATTTCAGAAATCAATAAATCATTATCCGAATACAGTCCTTTTGAAAATGATCTTGATAGTCTGATTGTAAGAGCAGACAATACAACAGGTTATTATGCAGGTGCCTTTGGAAGATACCGAGGCTCAAAAGTCCTTGGAGAACTTAAAGGTATTGACGGTATTATTACAGTTGCTTCCATGTACGAGAATACGGGAATCATACTCAACACACTTCACAAAGGTTTTGTGAATGGAAACAATAAGCCTGTGCTCAATTTGACATTTGATGGCAATGAAAATGATGAAGCAAGAATTGAGTCATTTCTGTATTACCTGTAAAGATTGTTCTGTAAAAAACCAGTCTCAAGCATGAATCTGAAATCCCGGACATTGCATAGAATGAGAATCCAGATCATCCGTCTGCAAGCCAGATCAGGGTTTTTGTTCTCTGCTAACAATTTTAAGTTTCATTTTTGACTTGGTTTTAGATCACTTGAACGGTTTTTTACATTTCGTAGTATCACAATGTTTATATCCAGTTTTAACTGTTGTATGTCATAGTTAATAATCAACCGTTTGGTATATACCATAACATTATAACATTCAATAATTAAGTGTTCAGCATGAGTAACATATGGAAATTCACACCAGAAAGTGGGAAGGAAAGAGGACTGCTTACAACTCTTGTTCTCCATTTACTTGAGATTAAGCCAAAATCGGGTTACGATCTGCTAAAAGAAATAGACGAGAAGACAAACGGTTCCTGGACTCCCAACAAAGGGACATTGTATCCTTTATTAAAATCCCTTGACGAGGAAGGGCTTATCCGGGTAAAAGAAACCGGCAAAAGGTCTAAAAAAATATATGAGTTAACAGATACAGGCCAAGAAACCATCACAAATATCAAGAACATGAAGAATGAATCTACAGATCGTGTAAATTTTTTTAAAAACTTACACTTTGAGATATTTGGCAAAGAAAACATGTCTCTTGTCAGCCTCTTGACGGAAATGAGGTTCTATGTCGAAGATCTCCCCAAAGAGAAAAAAGAAAAAGCAATAGAGATTCTTAAGGCTACTTTTAAAAAAATAAAACAAGTTTGAACATGAACTCAAAAAGGAAATTAGTTGTAACTTTGTAGAGAGTCAGGTAATATGTGTGGAAAAATAGAAGCTGAAACTATATCCAGAGTAGGAATTTCAATTGAACCTGTGGGAGTGATAAAAAACAATCTAAAGGTTCCACCTCTCATTGCAGGGAAGGAAGGGTTAAAACTCAATGGTGCTTATGAGTCTGCAATTACTGAAATGAGTGAAACCTATGAAAGAATATCTGAAATAATACTGGCAGATGAACTGGACGATCTTCTAGATGGAATTGAAGATTATTCTCATATCGTTGTAATCTACTGGGGACATCAGATCACGGAAGTCGCCAGGAAACTGACAAAAGTCCATCCTGCTGGTCGTGAGGATAATCCCCTAAAAGGAATTTACTCCACCTGTAGCCCTGCAAGGCCAAACCCTATCCTGATGACGGTTGTAAGGCTTATCAAAAGAGACCGGAACAGATTGCTCGTTTGCGGACTTGATGCTATAGATAATAGCCCCGTGCTGGATATCAAACCATATGTTCCCGATTTGTTCCCAAAGGAAGATGTTCTTATTCCGGATTGGATGGAAACGATCATTAAAGGTTTTCTGGAAAATAGATATTAAGTAGAGGGATTTTTGATGGTTATGAGCAGAAAGCAGTGTTCTTCAGACATAAAAAATTCTCCCCACAGAGGAAGAGGAAGTAGTTTCTGGATGCATGATTCTGAGCTTCTTTTTAATGAACTTGATCTTAAAGTGGGTGATGTTTTTCTTGATGTTGGATGTGGGACCGGAGATTATTCGATTCATGCTGCAGAGAAAGTGGGTGAAACAGGTCTTGTGTACGCCACAGATATTAAAAGAGAATTGATCGATGGTCTAACCAATAAGGCTGAGGAGGCAGGCTTGAAAAATGTAAGGGCTATTGTAAACGACATCTGTGAGCAGCTTCCCTTTGAGGACAGATCCATAGATTTGTGCTTGATCTCTACGGTCCTCCATTCATTGGATCTTGAAGCTACGGGAGAGAAGATTTTTTCAGAGATAGGACGCGTTTTGAAATATGAAGGCCGGTTATTTATTATAGAATGCAAAAAAGAAGATACGCAGTTCGGACCCCCATTAAGCATGCGTATTTCCCCTGATGAGATTGAAGGGTACGTTTGCACATCAGGTTTTGAAAAGATTGGTCTTGTGAATCTCGGGTACAATTATATGATTGAATTTGTGTTGAAGGAAGACAAATCCTGATTCAACCCGAGTTGATTTCGGCTCAGTAGAAAACTGATTCCCGATTTTATTCCCAACTTTCACAGTTTTAACTACTTTATAAAAAGTCTCGTCTTCTATTTCAACCCAAATTTTTCGGCTCTGTCGAAATCCTCATGCTACAATCCCGATGTGGTCAAATGCAACCACAGAGTACACAACTCACATTCCGCACGTCAACTTAAAATCTAAACATTTTTAATCTCACCGGTTCATTTCATCCTCATGATCATCTGAGGGGATGAATCAACCACATGAAAATAACCACAAGATCACTTGCCCATCTGGGACTTGTAACCGGGACATTCAAAGAACTTGGCATCGGAGAAGTAATCGATACTTGTCTGCCAAAGACCCGGGACCATAATCTGCCGCATTCAACTGCTCTTCTGGCCATGTGCCTGAATGAACTGGGATTCAATGAAAGTCGCTTGTACCTTTACTCATCCTACTTTGAGAACCTTCCAACATAAAGGTTACTGGTAGAATGTGTTCTCCCGGAACACCTCAATGATGACGCGCTTGGAAGGACACTTGACAATATCTATGAATACGGTTGTACTGAACTATTCAATCAGATAGTGCTTCAGGCAATGAAAAAAGTTCAGTTTGGATCTCATATCCTTCATACCGACACAAACAGTTTCAGTTTACATGGCAAATATGAGAACAATGACTCTGAATACGAAACTATCGAAATAACTTATGGATATCCTAAGGACATGCGTTGGGACCTGAAACGTTTTGTATTGAGCATGGTCTGCAATCAGGAAGTGATACCACTATTTACGGAAGCGCTTCTGATAAAACAACATTAGTTGAAACGATAGCAAAGATACAGGAAAAGCTTGAACTCAATGATAAAGTGTATCACATTGCAGACAGTGCTATCTATAGCGATGATAACATCACCAAGTTAGGCATCCATGCTCTTTGGATAACAAGAGTACCTGTAACTCTTAATGAAGTAAAAGACTTTCTTCATGCAGATGTTGTAATGAAAACGGTAGTGATGAACGCTATTCTCATTATGGAACTACCTCTTCATATGGCGGGATCGACAAAAAGTGGGTACTGATCGAGTCAGAAGAGCTGAAAAAAGAAGGAATGCATGTATTTGTATATGAGATACATTCAAAGTCAATTCTGTTCGAAATCTGAAGGTTCTAATTCCATGCTTCTTCATCATACTCTTCCATTGCTTCTTCGACATCCTTTTTAGAAGGTTTGGATACATCTCTTGATTCATATAATGCATTTATTTCTTCCACTGTTAATCCTTCTTGTACATATTGTTTCTCAATTTCTTTAATTTTTTTGTTGCGATATACCATATAATTAGCTGCATGTACATTACCTGAAAGCACCTTTTCAACAATTCTTTCAAGTCTTTGTTCATCTGTCCTATCTATCACGACAGGTCTATCTTTCTGCTGACCACATCCCCAACAGAATACACTACTGATTCCATTTTCATGACCCAATGCACATGTCCAACCTTGCAATTTATACTCAACAACTTCTTCATCAGGAATATCAATACCTTGTGCTGATAGGATAGCCATATGTACTTGTTTTTGCGACATGTGAATATATACTTCTGGCATTTTACTCGATGCTGACCATCCTGCAAATTGACGTAACACACTTTCATTTATCCCTGGCATGGATGCTAGATGGGTTAATCTTGTATGTCGAAATAGATGTGGATACACAACTTTTTTATGTTCGTTTCCATCTTTTTCCATCAAACCTGTTTTATATGCTAAATCTTTGATAATATTGTCAAATTGCTTGATTGATAACCTACTTTCGTCCTCTAATGCCATCCATAGAGGACTTGATGTTTGTTTGGTTGGATGAGCATTCAAATATTCTAATAGGTATTTCACTGATGTGTTTAAGGGGATTTCCCTTTCACCTGTTTTTCCTCTTAATTTAATAAAAACTCCTAATTTTGATTCTTGATTCACATTCCCGTAGTTGAGATTATGCATTTCTCCGACCCTGCAACCTGAATCATAGAACACTGCAATGATTGCCTTGTTTCTCACATTTCTACATTTATCAATCATTGCTTCAATTTCCTCCATCTCAAGCATTTCATCTGATGTCTTAGTTTTTTTAACTCGTGGGAATTGAAACCAATTAATGGGTTCATTGTGCTTGAGGAATTGAAAAAATACTTTTAAATTTCTTTTATATTCATTTGTTGATGATGTTTCCAGTTCGACATAATTAATCAGTTTGCCATCGATTTCATGTTCTTCATAGAAGTATTCCTGTAAATCAGATTCATCCATTAATTCAAAAGGTTTTTTGATTACCAATGCTAATCTCTGAACATTCCACAGTTTATTCCATACAGTACGATATGATAGATTTCTATTATGCACCGCATCATTTTTATATAATTTCATGGATTTTAATTGATCTGGTAATAATCTGCTGTCTTGCAATATATTATCTACTTTCTGTTTATATATTGTCATATCCGTCATTCCTGTGTAATGTGTCTTTATTATAAGAAGGATTCCATAATTCTACTCCTTTGGCATAAAAGAAGTCTGAGTTTCTAACAGGCTTAAATAATACCGATACAACCTTAAAGGTTGTATTACTTTTTCTTTTGGAGACAGTCTAATGGAGATCATAAGCACTTCAAAAGGTATCGGTGGCCAGCTTACAGAATTCAGAAAACTTGTGAACGATTCAAAAAGGATTACTTTTATCGGTACTGTCGGTTTCTGCACTCCCTTTGCGGAGCTGATGGCATTCGTCCTCAGGAAGATGGATAAACAGATGGCATTCATGCCGGACCTGAGTTTTGAGAAAGCAAGGTCCATCATTTCAACGCCTCATGGTATGCAGCTTGGTGAATCTGCAGACCCGCATGCTGATACTATTGTACTGCTTGGCGGACTTGCAATGCCAAAAACAGGAACAGAAGTTGCAGCAATGAAGGAAATGGCTGACAGAATACTTGATGGATCTGAGAATAAGCTTATAATCGGTGTTTGTTTCCAGTCCGTCTTCCAGAAAATGAAATGGACGGAATCCATTGATTTTGATTATATTATCGATGCGGACCTGACGAACCGGTTGCTGAAAACTTAATCTCCTGTTTTCCGCATTTCTTTTTTGGTTTTAGAAATCTTAGTAATTACATATCTTTGATCAGTAATTTATAGCTCAAACTTTTCTGCCAGCTTATATTCCGCAGATGTCCTCAAATTTTGCCAATTATCTGGATTGCAACTATTTATCACGTTTCAGTAACATTATCAGTACCAATAATAGCAATTAATAGAACTTCCACGGTATTAAGCATGCTATAACCCTGGTCAAAGGAAAATATATGTTTTTCTCACGACACAGTATCTCCGAATCACTGCCCTATATTTTAGAGTATGTCTGCATTTAACCCATATTATTATATCCTTTTAGTATATACATATTATATACTATGAAAAAAGTAGAACTGCAACCTCAAAACCATCTTGAAATTGACAACGTTGAAGGCTTTCTAATTCGTAAGGTAAGCAAATTCGGGAACGGTGCAAAGGTTGACTGCCCCAAGGAATACCTTGGGCGTACTGTTTATC